>NZ_SJEW01000009.1 GCF_005930475.1 Modestobacter altitudinis | reverse complement strand
GGGCCACCTGCGGTGGCTGGCCCTGCGGCACGTCGCGGAACGGGCCGGACGGCTCGTAGCCCCCGCCGCAGCCGGTCAACAGCAGGCACCCCAGCGTGACCACGGCCCACCGCCGCGCACCCGGTCCCGCTGTCCGCCGTGCCACGACCGCAACAGTACGGCGGCCGGTCGACGGCGACCGCCGTCCGCGCTGCAGGGTCCACCGCCGGGCACCTAAGGTCGGGACCCGTGCCCGACACCGCCCCTCCCGCGCCCGTCCTCGACCTCGGCGCCGAGGAGACGCTGCACGTCCTCGTCCCCTCGCGTGCGCTCGCCGCGGCGGTGGAGGCCGTCTCCCCGCGCATCCGCGCGCACCGGTTCGACCCGGCCGACGGGGTGCCCGCCGGCGAGGCCACCCAGGCGCAGGTGATGGTGCCCCGCGGCGGCGGCGAGCTCCCCGCCGAGGTCTGGGCCGCGCTGCCGCACCTCCGGCTGGTCCAGCTGATGAGCGCCGGGGCGGAGAGGTTCGTCGGCCGGCTCCCCGAGCGGGTCGTCCTGTGCAACGCCCGCGGGGCGCACACGCCGGCCACCGCCGAGTGGGCGGTGGCCGCCACGCTCGCCGCCCAGCGCGGCATCCCGCACTTCACCCGGCTGCAGGACGCCGGGCACTGGGAGATGCGCACCGACCACTCGCTGGTCGGCGCCCGGGTGCTGATGGTCGGCGCCGGGGACATCGGCCGCACGATCGGCGCGATGATGGCCGGCTTCGACGTCGACGTCACCTGGGTCGCCCGGACGGCGCGCGAGGGGGTGCACGCCTTCGGGGAGCTCCCCGACCTGCTGCCGCACGCCGACGTGGTCGTGCTCATCGTCCCGGTCACCCCGGAGACGACCGGCATGGTCGACGCCGCGTTCCTCGCGGCGATGAAGGACGACGCGCTGCTGGTGAACGCCGCCCGCGGGGTGGTCGTGGACACCGACGCCCTGCTCGCCGAGCTGACCGCCGGCCGGTTGCGGGCGGCGCTCGACGTCACCGAGCCCGAGCCGCTGCCCGAGGGGCACCCGCTGTGGTCGGCCCCCGGGCTGCTGCTCACCCCGCACGTCGCCGGAGCCGTGCCGGACACCAACGCCCGCGCCACCACCGCGGTCACCGACCAGCTGGCGCGGGTGCTGGCGGGCGAGCCTCTGCAGAACGTGGTCACCGACTACTAGAAGGACCCCGTCGCCTGACGGCCCCGTCCAGAGGCTCGCCCCGAGCTTGCGAGGGGTGAGGGGGACGGGGTCCTTCCGCTACACCTGGGGAATGCGGCCGTTGGACAGCTGGGCGAGGCGGGGCAGGTCACGCGCGCGGAGCACCGGCAGCCGCACCTGGGTGCCGGCGGTGGTCACCAGCCACAGGTCGCTGCGCGGCCCCACCCGGATGCCGGACAGCTCCGCCCAGGGCACGGTGCGTGCCCCGGCCAGCGAGCGCACGGTGATCCCGCCGTCGCCGATGTCGACGCCGGCCCGGTGGACCCAGACGGCCAGCGCAGCCGGCACGACCAGCAGCAGGAGCAGCCACGGCGTCGCGTTGGCCAGGGGCAGCAGGCAGATGGCCAGGAACGTGATGGGCAGCAGCGCGGTCCGGCCCATGCGCAAGCGAGCGACAGCCACGGCTCCAGATCCTCCCAGATGCTGGGACGGCGGCCCCCGGGCCAGCCGCACCCGCACCCCGGCGGCCTACCATCCCCGGACGTGACGACCGTGGAAGACCGCCCCACCGCTGAGAGCACCGTCGACGTCAAGCCCCGCAGCCGCGAGGTGACCGACGGGGACGCCAAGGCGCCCGCCCGGGCGATGCTCCGCGCGGTGGGCATGGGCGACGACGACTGGGTGAAGCCGCAGATCGGCGTGGCCTCGTCCTGGAACGAGATCACCCCCTGCAACCTCTCGCTGGACCGGCTGGCCAAGCGGGCCAAGGAGGGCGTGTTCGCCGCCGGTGGCTACCCGCTGGAGTTCGGCACCATCTCGGTCTCCGACGGCATCTCGATGGGCCACGAGGGGATGCGTGCCTCGCTGGTCTCCCGTGAGGTCATCGCCGACTCGGTCGAGACGGTCATGTTCGCCGAGCGACTCGACGGCTCGGTGCTGCTGGCCGGCTGCGACAAGTCGCTGCCCGGCATGCTGATGGCCGCCGCACGCCTGGACCTGGCCAGCGTCTTCGTCTACTCCGGCTCCACCCTGCCCGGGAAGCTCGGCGACAAGGACCTCACCCTGATCGACGTCTTCGAGGGCGTCGGCGCGTGCGCGGCCGGGAAGATCACCCGCGACGAGCTGACCGCCATCGAGAAGGCCGCCTGCCCCGGCATGGGCTCCTGCGGTGGCATGTACACCGCCAACACGATGGCCAGCGTCGCCGAGGCCCTCGGCATGGCGCTGCCCGGCAGCGCCGCCCCGCCGGCCCCCGATGCCCGCCGCGACGCCATCGCCCTCGCCTCCGGTGAGGCCGTGGTGGAGCTGCTCCGCAAGGGCATCACCGCGCGGCAGATCATGACCAAGGAGGCGTTCGAGAACGCCATCACCGTCGTCATGGCGCTGGGCGGCTCGACCAACGCCGTCCTGCACCTGCTGGCGATCGCGCACGAGGCGCAGGTCGAGCTCGACCTCGACGACTTCAACCGGATCGGGGACCGGACGCCGCACCTGGCCGACGTCAAGCCCTTCGGTCGTTTCGTGATGACCGACGTCGACCGCGTCGGCGGCGTGCCGGTGGTGCTGCGCGCGCTGCTGGACGCCGGGCTGCTGCACGGCGACGTCCTCACCGTGACGGGCAGGACGATGGCCGAGAACCTGGCCGAGATCTCCCCGCCCGACCTCGACGGCACGATCGTGCACGCGATGAACGACCCGATCCACGCGACCGGCGGCCTGACCATCCTGCGCGGCTCGCTGGCTCCTGAGGGCGCCGTGGTGAAGTCCGCGGGCTTCGACGCCGACGTGTTCGAGGGCACCGCCCGGGTCTTCGACGGCGAGCAGGGCGCGATGGACGCCGTCACCGAGGGCACCTTGAAGCCCAACGACGTGGTGGTCATCCGCTACGAGGGCCCCAAGGGCGGCCCGGGCATGCGGGAGATGCTCGCCGTCACCGGCGCGATCAAGGGCGCGGGCCTGGGCAAGGACGTCCTGCTGCTCACCGACGGCCGGTTCTCCGGTGGCACCACCGGGCTGTGCGTCGGGCACGTCGCGCCCGAGGCCACCGACGGCGGCCCGATCGCCTTCGTCCGGGACGGCGACCGGATCCGGCTGGACCTGGCGGCCCGCACCATGGACCTGCTGGTGGACGACGACGAGCTGGCCCGCCGCCGCGAGGGCTGGGCACCGCCGGCCCCGCGGTACACCACCGGCGTGCTCGGCAAGTACGCCAAGCTCGTGGGCTCGGCGGCGCAGGGAGCCATCACCAGCTGACCACCCCCGCCCGTCCGGGCATGGCCCGGACGGGTGAGGCGGTCGGCCCGCGGGCTGTCGTCGCGGTCCCGGGGTGCCGACCTCCCTGAGGTGCAGAACAGGCGCCGGCGGGCTTCCGCGGAGTGGCTGCTCGCCGTCCCGGTGCTCACCGGGGCCGCGGGCGGTGTCGCGCCGACGGTCGCGGACGTGCTCCTGCTGACCACCGCGCTGGTCACCGCAGCACTGCTGTGGACCCGCGGCACCCGGCTGGACCCCGGGGCCCCGCGCCGGGGGGTGCTCCGCGGCTGGCGGTTGCTCGCCGTCGCCGTGGTCGTCGGGCTGGCCAGCGCCGGCGTCGTCGCCCTGGTCGACCGGCAGTCGACGCGCAGCCCGTCGGACACCGTCGGTCAGCTCGTCTCGCTGCCCGCGGTCCTGCTCGCGCTGGTCGCCCTGCTCACCCTCTTCACCCGCCGTCAGCTCCGCGCCGGCGGCGCCCGCCTGCTGACCGAGACGGCGCTGTTCTTCAGCGCCTCGGTCGTGCTGGCCCAGGTCCTCGTCGTGGGTCCCGCGCTGGCCGGCCAGCCCCTGACCGCGCACGCCCGCCTCGTCCTCGAGCTGATCTGCCTGCTGACCGCCGGCGTGCTGTCCGCCGTCCTGGTCCTCATCGCCGTCTCCGCCGGCGCCCGGCGGGTCAGCGGTGCCCTGCTGCTGCTGGCCGCCACCGCGTGGGCCGGCGCCCGCGAGCTCGCCGTCGCGGGGGACGACCTGCGCCTGCCCGCGCTGCCGGGCTGGGTCGTCGCCGCCCAGCTGGCCGGCCTCGTGCTGCTCTGCCTCGCCGCGCTGCGCGACCCGGGGGTCGACGCCGTCGCCCCCCCCACCCGCACCACCGCCCGGCTCAGCCTGGCCGGGCAGCTGCTGCCGCACCTGGTCATGGTGGTGGCCGTCCTGGTCTTCCTCAGCGTCCCGCTCGCCGGTGGCCGGCCGACCCCGGCCGCCGGGGGAGCGCTGCTGTGCTGCCTGGCGCTCACCGCCGTCCACCGGGCCGTCGCCGCGCGTGACGAGTCGCGGGTGGGCAGCCGGCTGCGCCGCAGCGAGGCGTACTTCCGGTCGCTGGTGCGCTCCAGCAGCGACGCGGTGCTCATCCTCGACGGCGACCTGCGGGTGAGCTGGGCCGCGCCGGCGCTGCTGCCCCCGGCGGGTGCACCGGCGCTGCCCGGCCGTCCCCTCGCCGACGTCGTCCACCCCGACGACGCCCAGGCGGTGCGCGGCTGGCTCGCCGGGGGCACCCCGACCGGGTTGCGCAGCTTCCGGCTGCAGGACGCCTCCGGGGACTGGCGGGTGTTCGAGGCCGGGGTCAGCGACCTGCGGGCCGACGACGACGTGCAGGGCCTGGTCCTGCAGTGCCGCGACGTCACCGCCCGGCTCGACCGCGAGCTCGAGCTGAGCTCGCTGGCCTACACCGACCCGCTCACCGGCCTGCCCAACCGGGCCGCGCAGCGGGGGGCGCTCGACGACCTGCTCGCCGGGCTGGCCGACCCGACCGCGGAGGACGTCGCCCTGCTGCTCGTGGAGGTGCACGGGCTGGCCGCCGCCGGCGAGCACGCCGGCCGGGACGTCGTCGACGTCGCGCTGGCCGAGATCGCCCGCCGGCTGCGCGCGACCGTGCGCGCCGAGGACCAGGTGGCGCGGATCGGCGCCGAGCTGTTCAGCGTGCTGGCGCACGGCACCGGCGACGAGCCGGACCGGGTGGCCTCCCGCTGCCTGTCGGTCATCGACGCCCCCGTGACGACCGATGCCGGCATCGTCGACCTCACCGCCGTCGTGGGGCTGGCCCCGCTGACCGCCGGGCTCACCGCGGAGGCCGTCGGGGACCGCGCGGAGCTCGCGGTCCGCGACGCGCGCGCCGCCGGTGCCGGCTCGGTCCGCCGGTACCGGGCCGAGCTGACCGCCGCCCGCGACCGCCGGGAGCAGCTGCGGCTGGACCTCGTCGGCGCCCGCGAGCGGGGAGAGCTCGGACTGGTCTGGCAGCCGGTCGTCGCGCTCGCCGACCACCGGGTCACCGGCGTGGAGGCCCTGCTGCGCTGGCGGCACCCGCTCCACGGCGACGTCCCGCCGGAGGAGTTCCTGCCGCTCGCCGAGCGGGCCGGCCTGCTCGTCGACCTGCAACGCTGGGCGCTGCACACCGCGACCACCGCGGCGGCCTCGCTGCCCGGCCACGGGCTCGAGCTGAAGCTGGGAGTCAACGTCTCCGCCGAGCACCTGGCCGCCGGCACGCTGGTCGGCGACGTCGCCTCCGCGCTGCGGGAGAGCGGCCTGTCGCCCGAGCGGCTGGTCGTCGAGGTCGCCGAGTCCGCGCTCGCCGGCCGGGACGCCACCGACGACGTCACGGCGCTGCGGCTGATGGGCGTGCGCCTGGCCCTCGACGACTTCGGCAGCGGCAACTCCTCGTTGCGCGGCCTGGGGCAGCTGCCGGTCGACATCATCAAGCTGGACCGGGCGCTGCTGTCCCGGGTCGACCGGGACCCCTACACCCGGGCCATCTGCGAGGCGGTCCTGTCGCTGGGGGCCGCGCTGTCCGTCGACGTCGTCGCGGAGGGCGTCGAGACCGCCAGCCAGCTCGGCGTCCTGCAGGCGCTCGGGTGCGGCTACGCCCAGGGCTTCCTGCTCGCCCGGCCGATGAGCCTGTCGGCCCTGGAGGGGCTGCTGGAGGCCCACGACGGCCTGCTGTGGCCCGGGATCGTCGGGCGGGTGGCCCGGTGACCGCCTCCGGCAGGAGCAGCACCCTGCTCGGGTCCTCGCCGTTGTTCGGGGTGCCGACCGCGTCCGTCCCGGGGACCGCCCCGGCGCGTGAGCGCGCCGCCGCCCTCGGCCTGCTCGGTGTGCTGGCACTCGGCCTGGTGCTCGTGGCCGTGCGGTGGCCGGAGGCGTCCGGCTCGGCCGGCCCGGCGGTGCTCGCCGTCGCCTCGTCGTGCGTCGCCCTGCTCGTGCACCGGCACGCCCGCCAGCTGGGGCGCCCGGCGTCCGGTCCCGGGCACACCACCGCGCTCGTCGTCGGGCTGCTGGCCGCCGGTCAGGCCATCGCCGCGGTGCGCGGCGTGGGGGTCAACCCGATCGCTGCCGGCCTGCAGGACGCCCCGATGCTGCTGGCCGTCCCGATCGCGCTGCTGGGCTGTGTCCGGCTGGTGCGGGCGGCGGCGGGACACATCTCCTCGCGCGTGGTGCTGGACGCCACGGTCGCCCTCGTCGCGCTCGCCGCACTGCTGGAGGTCCTGGTCCGCCACGTCCTCGGCGACGACGGTGGTCTCCCGTCCGACCCGGTGACGCTGGTCTACCCCGGCGCGGCGGTGCTCCTGTGCGTGGTGGGCCTGGTGACCTTCGCCGGCGTCGGCGAGCCCCGCCGCCGCGCAGCCGGCTGGCTGCTGGCCTCCTTCGTCTGCCTGGCGGTGCTCAACGTGACCGGAGCGGTCGCTGCGGTGCGTCCCGCCACCGGGTTCGACCTGCTCACCGAGATCGCCTGGCTGGGCATGCTCGCCACCGGGATGCTGGCCCTCGCCGCCGACCCGGATCAGCACCGGCCCGCGGAGGACGACACCCCGAGCGTGCCGCTGCTGGGCGTCGCGATCAGCTACTGCGGGGCCTTCGGCGTCGTCCTGCTGCTGCTGGTCGGGCGGGTGCTCGGCCGGGGCATCCTGCCGGTCGAGGCGGCGGCGGCCTGCCTGCTGCTGGTGCTGACGTTCGTCCGGACGCTGGCCTGGGCCGCCGACGGCGCCCGGCTGACCCGCCAGGTGATGCGCACCGAGGCCTACTTCCGCACCCTCGTGCACGGCGCCGCCGACATCACCATCGTGCTCGACTCGCAGGGCCGCATCACCTGGGACTCCGGGGCCGGCTCGCACCCGCACGGCTGGACCGCCCGCGACCTCGAGGGCCGACCGCTCACCGAGTTCGTGCACGACGAGGACCGCGCCGAGCTGACGGCCGCGCTCGCCGCCGGCACCGACCCCGACCAGGGGCGCGGCCGGGTCTTCCGGCTGCGCTCGCGGGACGGCCGGTGGCCGGCGTACGAGACGGTGCGGGTGGTCCCGTCCGGGCCGCTGCCCTCCCTGCCGCAGGGCACGGCGGAGGTCGGCAGTGGCGCCGGGCTGGTGCTGCACCTGCGCGACGTCGACGACCGGCGGCAGAACGAGCTCGAGCTCGAGCGGATGGCCTACACCGACTACCTCACCGGGCTGCCAAACCGGGCCCGGCTGATGGCGGCGCTGGACAGCGCCCGGGCCCGGAGCACCGAGGGCGAGAGCGCCTGCCTGCTGCTGCTGGACCTGGACGGCTTCAAGGCCGTCAACGACATCGCCGGGCACGACGCCGGGGACCTGCTCCTCGGCGAGGTCGCCGACCGGTTGCGGGCCACCGTGCGCGACCGGGACCTGGTGGGCCGCCTCGGCGGCGACGAGTTCGCCGTCGTGGTGCGCGCCGGGCTCGCGGAGTCCACCGCCCTCGCCGAGCGGATCCTCGTCGAGCTGACCGGCGTGCACCGGTCGGTGCCGACCCTGGGCACCGACCCGGACCTGGTCTTCGACGTCTCGTGCAGCATCGGTGTCACCGAGCTGCACCCGGCCGACGACGTCGCGGTCACCTTCCGGAACGCCGACCTGGCGCTGCGCGCGGCGAAGGCGGCCGGCAAGGGCTGTGTCCGCCGGCACGGGGAGACGGCGGACGCCGCCACCGTGCGGCGCACCCGGCTCGCCTCCGACCTGCCCGACGCGCTGTCCCGCGGTCAGCTCCGGCTGGTCTACCAACCGGTGGTCGGGGTGGCCGAGCGTCGGGTGCTCGGGCTCGAGGCGCTGGTCCGCTGGGACCACCCGACCCTGGGCGAGGTGCCGCCGGATGAGTTCATCCCGCTGGCCGAGGACGACGGCCTGATCGTGCCGCTGCAGCGCTGGGTCCTGGAGCGGGCCACCGCGGAGCTCGCCGTGCTGCTGCGGCAGGGCCGCGACCTGCAGATGGGCGTGAACATCAGCGCCCGGCACCTGCAGTCGGGCAGCCTGGTCCCCGACGTCTCCGCCGCGCTGGGCCGGGCCGGGGTGCCGCCGCGCCGGTTGATGCTCGAGGTGACCGAGTCGCTGTTCATCGGCGAGCCCGACCGCGGCGGGGGTGACCTGCAGACGCTGCACGACATGGGCTGTGTCATCTCGCTGGACGACTTCGGCCGGGGGTACTCGACCTTCGCCTACCTGACCCGGCTGCCGGTCGACGTGCTCAAGATGGACCGGCAGTTCCTGGCCGGCATCGAGGACGACGAGCGCAGCGCCGCCCTGGTGCTCAGCGTGATCGAGCTGGGCCGGCGGCTGTCGATCGACGTGGTCGCCGAGGGCGTCGAGACCCCGGGACAGCTCGCCACCCTGCGCGAGCTGGGCTGCCGCTACCTGCAGGGCTTCCTGCTCGGCCGGCCCACCGCACCGGCGGACCTGCCGGCGGTCATCGACGCGTTCGACGCCGGGCTGCTGGACGCCGCGGCGCCGGCCGTGGCGGGCGCGCTTCCGTCAGCCGTCCCAGCTGGTGAGTGAGGCCGTCCCAGCTGTTGGGACGGCCCGGTTGACGGCGCACGGACCGGGGGCGCAGAGTGTGTCCGTGCCCCGCACTCGTCTGCTCGTAGCGATCCGCTAGCGCGCCGGTCCCCCCGACCGACGCGCCACCCCTCCGTGCCATCGGCACGAGGGGTTTTTTGTTGGCCGGGCACCGTCCGGCCGACGCTCTCCGGACCAGCGACAGTCGTCCGCCGCAGCACCCCACCCCGCGCCCAGGGAGATCGTCGAGATGAGCACCACCGCGCACGCCGGCCGTACCCCGGCGGCCCCCGGCCAGTCGGCCGTCCCGGCCGGTCCGGCCCCGGGCGCCGGCCCGGCGCCGGCCACCCCCACCGCCCCCAGCGAGGCCGCCGCAGCGGCGACCCTCGGCGTCGAGACCGTCGCCCGCACCATGGCCGAGGCCGCCGCCGAGCCGGCCACCGGCATCACCGGTGCGCAGAGCCTGGTCCGCTCGCTGGAGGCGGTCGGGGTCGAGGTGGCCTTCGGCATCCCGGGCGGGGCGATCCTCCCGCTCTACGACCCGCTGTTCGACTCCCGCATCCGGCACGTGCTGGTCCGCCACGAGCAGGGCGCCGGCCACGCCGCGACCGGGTACGCCCAGGCCACCGGCCGGGTCGGGGTCTGCATGGCCACGTCCGGCCCAGGTGCGACCAACCTGGTCACCCCGCTGGCCGACGCGTACATGGACTCGGTGCCGATCGTGGCCATCACCGGCCAGGTCTCCTCCGGGGCCATCGGGACCGACGCCTTCCAGGAGGCCGACATCCGCGGCATCACGATGCCGGTCACCAAGCACAGCTTCCTGGTCACCTCGGCCGACGAGATCCCGCAGCGGATCGCCGAGGCGTTCCACCTGGCCGGCACCGGCCGCCCGGGCCCGGTCCTGGTCGACGTCCCCAAGGACGTGCTGCAGGCGCGCACCGACTTCAGCTGGCCGCCGCGGATCGACCTGCCCGGCTACAAGCCGACCACCCGTCCGCACGGCAAGCAGGTCCGCGAGGCCGCGGCGCTCATCGCCTCCGCCCGGCAGCCGGTGCTCTACGTCGGCGGCGGCGTGCTCAAGGCCGGCGCCAGCGCGGAGCTCGCCGAGCTCGCCGAGCTGACCGGCGCGCCGGTCGTCACCACGCTGATGGCCCGCGGCGCGTTCCCCGACAGCCACCCGCAGAACCTGGGCATGCCCGGGATGCACGGCAACGTCACCGCGGTCACCGCGCTGCAGAAGGCCGACCTGCTCGTCGCCCTGGGTGCCCGCTTCGACGACCGGGTCACCGGTGAGCTGTCGAGCTTCGCGCCGAACGCCGCCGTCGTCCACGCCGACATCGACCCGGCCGAGATCGGCAAGAACCGCCGGGCCGACGTCCCGATCGTGGGCGATGCCAAGGCGACGATCGCCGAGCTGGTCAGCGCGCTGCGCGCCGAGCACCAGGCCGGCCGCACGCCCCAGCTGACCGCCTGGTGGGAGCAGCTGGAGGACTGGCGGGCCCGCTACCCGCTCGGCTACGACTGGCCGGAGGACGGCGCGCTGTCCCCGCAGTACGTGATCGAGCGGCTGGGCGCGATCGCCGGCCCGGACGCGATCTACGCCTCCGGGGTGGGCCAGCACCAGATGTGGGCCGCGCAGTTCATCCGCTACGAGAAGCCGGGCACCTGGCTCAACAGCGGGGGGCTGGGCACGATGGGCTACGCCGTCCCGGCCGCGATGGGCGCCAAGTACGGCCGGCCGGAGACCACGGTGTGGGCCATCGACGGTGACGGCTGCTTCCAGATGACCAACCAGGAGCTGGCCACCTGCGCGATCGAGGGCATCCCGGTCAAGGTCGCGGTCATCAACAACGGCAACCTCGGCATGGTCCGGCAGTGGCAGACGCTGTTCTACGAGGGCCGCTACTCCAACACCCACCTGAACACCCACGGTCCCCGCGAGGGGGCGGGCAAGCCGGTGCGCATCCCCGACTTCGTCACCCTCGCCGAGGCGTTGGGCTGCGTCGGGCTGCGCTGCGAGTCCAAGGACGACGTCGACGCGGTGATCGAGAAGGCGATGGCGATCAACGACGCCCCGGTCGTCATCGACTTCATCGTCGGGTCCGACGCCCAGGTGTGGCCGATGGTCGCCGCCGGCGCGAGCAACGACGAGATCCTGGCCGCGCGCGACGTCCGGCCCGTCTTCGGAGAGGGACAGGTGTAGGACCCCCCTTCCCCCCACCACTCGCAAGCTCGCGGCAGGCCCCTGAAAGGGGGCCGGACAGCACAACGGAAGAAGGTCCACTCATGACTCGCCACACGCTCTCGGTCCTGGTCGAGAACAAGTCCGGTGTGCTGGCGCGGGTCTCCGCGCTGTTCAGCCGGCGCGGCTTCAACATCGAGTCCCTCGCCGTCGGCCCGACGGAGAACCCCGACCTCTCCCGGATGACGATCGTCGCCGAGGCGGAGTCCCAGCCGCTGGAGCAGATCACCAAGCAGCTGAACAAGCTGATCGAGGTCATCAAGATCGTCGAGCTGGACGGCGGGGCCGCCGTCCAGCGCGAGCTGCTGCTGGTCAAGGTCCGCGCACCGCTGGCCGACCGGAACCAGGTGCTGCAGACCGCCGAGCTCTTCCGGGCCCGGGTGGTCGACGTCAACGTCGACACCGTGACCCTCGAGGCGACCGGGACGCCGGACAAGCTGCAGGCGCTGGTCGCCGTCCTCACCCCGCTGGGCATCAAGGAGATGGCGCAGTCCGGCACCGTCGCCCTGGGCCGCGGACCGCGGTCGATGAGCGGCGCCGGTACCTTGCGCCCGGTCGACCAGCGCTCCGCTTAGCGCCTACAAGAACCGCTCCACCCAACCCGCCGCGCTTTATCGCGATAAAGCTCGCTCCATCGAAGGGATCACCACCGCATGGCCGCCGAGATCTTCTACGACGACGACGCCGACCTCTCGATCATCCAGGGGCGCACCGTCGCCGTCCTGGGCTACGGCAGCCAGGGCCACGCCCACGCGCTGTCGCTGCGCGACTCCGGCGTCGACGTCCGCGTCGGCCTGCCCGAGGGCTCGAAGAGCCGCGCCAAGGCCGAGGCCGAGGGGCTGCGCGTGGTCACGCCCGCCGAGGCGTCCGCCGAGGCCGACCTGATCATGATCCTGGCGCCGGACCACGTGCAGCGGAAGCTGTACACCGAGTCCGTCGAGCCCAACCTGCAGGACGGCGACGCGCTGTTCTTCGGCCACGGCTTCAACATCCGCTTCGGCTACATCAAGCCCCCGGCCGGCGTGGACGTGGCGATGGTCGCCCCCAAGGGCCCCGGCCACCTGGTGCGCCGCGAGTTCAGCGACGGCAAGGGCGTGCCCTGCCTGATCGCCGTCGAGCAGGACGCCAGCGGGAGCGCCCAGGCGCTCGCGCTCTCCTACGCCAAAGCGATCGGCGGCAGCCGGGCCGGCGTCATCAAGACGACCTTCGCCGAGGAGACCGAGACCGACCTGTTCGGCGAGCAGGCCGTGCTCTGCGGCGGCATGTCCGCCCTGGTCACCGCCGGGTTCGAGACGCTGACCGAGGCCGGCTACCAGCCCGAGATCGCCTACTTCGAGTGCCTGCACGAGCTCAAGCTGATCGTCGACCTCATGTACGAGGGCGGCATCGCCAAGCAGCGCTGGTCGGTGTCGGACACCGCCGAGTACGGCGACTACACCTCCGGCCCGAAGGTCATCGACGCCCGGGTCAAGGACACCATGAAGGACGTCCTGACCGCGATCCAGGACGGCTCCTGGGCCGCCGGCTTCATCGCCGACCAGGACGCCGGTGCGCCGGACTTCACGGCCAAGCGCGCCGCCGCCGAGGCGCACCCGATCGAGGAGACCGGTCGCCAGCTGCGTGGCCTGATGAGCTGGGTCAGCGCCAGCGACGACTACACCGGTACCGCCGCCCGGTAGCAGGACGACCCGACGGCCCCCGCAGCCCGCTGCGGGGGCTGTCGTCGTTCAGCGGGGCAGCAGTGCCCGGCGCTGCCGGTGCGCGGCGTAGAACTGCGCGGCCGAGGAGAGCGACGGCAGCACGACGGTGGCCACCGACGCCGCGAACAGCAGCAGCGCGAACACGATGCCGCCGCCGTCCCCGTCGCTGAGGCTCCCGATCAGCATCACCCCGGTCACCGCCGTCGCGATCGACCCGGCGACGATCAGCATCACCCGGCTGCGGCCGGTCAGCGCCCACACCGAGCCCCAGATCATCAGCACCGTCCAGGCCACGGCCAGCAGCCCGAAGGCCAGCAGGACGCCGGCGACGGCCCCGCCGACCGCCCCGAACCCGGGGATCTCGTCGTCCAGGCCGCTGGCACCACCCGCCGCGACCGCGCCGACGATCACGAAGAGCAGGCTGACCAGCACACCGAAGGCGCCGAGCACCAGACCGAGCACGGCCGCGGTGATGACCCCGCCCGGTCGGGCGACGGGCGGCGGCTGCGCGTAGCCGTAGCTGGCCGGCTGCGGTGTGCCGTACTGCCCGTAGGGCGCGGGCTGGTACTGGTCGTACTGCTGCGGCTGGCCGTAGCCCCCGTACTGCGGCGGCTGCCCGTACTGGGTCGGCTGGCCGTACTGGGTCGGCTGGCCGAACTGCCCGTACTGCCCGGTCTGCCCGTACTGCTCGGTCCGGCCGTACTGCGGCGGCTGGCCGTACTGCTCGGTCGGCGCGTACGGCTGTCCCGTCCCCTGCTGGGTCCCGTACGCGCTCGACCCGGTCCCGGTCGAGGAGTCGTCCCGGGGCGCGGTGGGGTCCAGCGGCTGGCCGAGCGGCGTCGTCTCCTGGCGGCCCTGGTCGTCGTCCCGGTCGTTGCTCATGGTCTCCTCCGCACGGGCCGGTGGCACCGGCGCTCCGGCCCAGGATGGTGGTGCCCCGGGGGCGCGGGCAACAACTGCCCGGTCGCGGGCGCGTCCACCCAGTGGGACCGGCGGGCACCGACGCCGGACGGCGGGTCCGACGTCCCTACGCTGTGGACCCGTGACCGCCACTGTGCCGGGGACCACGCCCGTCGTCCTGATCGCCGAAGAGCTCGCGCCCAGCGTCCTGGAGGTGCTGGGCAGTGACGTCGAGATCCGTCACGTCGACGGCGCCGACCGAGCCGCCCTCCTGCCGGCGCTCGCCGAGGCCTCGGCCGTGCTGATCCGCTCGGCCACCCAGATCGACGCCGAGGCGCTCGCCGCCGCGCCGCAGCTCAGGGTGGTCGCCCGGGCCGGCATCGGGCTGGACAACGTCGACGTGCCCGCCGCCACCGAGCGCGGCGTGCTGGTCGTCAACGCGCCGACCTCCAACATCGTCAGCGCCGCCGAGCACGCCGTCGCGCTGCTGCTGTCCGCCGCCCGGCACATCCCGGCCGCGGACGCCTCGCTGCGCGAGGGGACGTGGGCCCGGTCGAGGTTCACCGGGGTGGAGGTGACCGAGAAGACCGTCGGCGTCGTGGGCCTGGGGCGGATCGGTGTGCTGGTCGCCCAGCGGCT
This sequence comes from Modestobacter altitudinis, assembly GCF_005930475.1. Classification (GTDB taxonomy): domain Bacteria; phylum Actinomycetota; class Actinomycetes; order Mycobacteriales; family Geodermatophilaceae; genus Modestobacter; species Modestobacter altitudinis. The sequence goes on along the minus strand of NZ_SJEW01000009.1, from coordinate 83,873 downwards.
GGCGGCCTTCGGCGTCACCCTGATCGCCTACGACCCCTACATCCAGCCCGGCCGCGCCGCCCAGCTGGGCGTGCGGCTGGTGTCCCTGGACGAGCTGCTCCGCGAGTCGGACTTCATCACCATCCACCTGCCCAAGACGCCGGAGACCCTCGGGCTCATCGGCGCCGAGCAGCTGGCGGCGACCAAGCGGGGCGTGATCATCGTCAACGCCGCCCGCGGCGGGCTGGTCGACGAGGCGGCGCTGGCCGACGCGCTGCAGTCCGGCCAGGTGGGTGCCGCCGGCATCGACGTCTACGCCAAGGAGCCGTGCACCGACAGCCCGCTGTTCGGCCTCCCCAACGTGGTCGTCACCCCGCACCTGGGCGCCTCGACGACGGAGGCGCAGGACAAGGCCGGCACCGCGGTGGCCCGCAGCGTCCGGTTGGCCCTGCAGGGCGAGTTCGTCCCCGACGCGGTCAACGTGCAGGCCGGCGGCGTCGTCGCCGAGGACGTGCGGCCGGGCCTGCCGCTGGCCGAGAAGCTCGGCCGGGTGTTCACCGCGCTGGCCGGCGGCCTGGCCCAGTCGGTGCACGTCGAGGTGCTCGGCAAGATCGCCGAGTTCGACGTGTCGGTCGTCCAGCTGGCCGTGCTGCGCGGCGTCTTCGCCGACGTGGTGGAGGAGTCGGTCACCTACGTCAACGCCCCGCTGCTGGCCGCCCAGCGCGGCCTCGAGGTGGCGCTGACCAGCGACCCGGAGAGCCCGGACTACCGCAACCTGATCACCGTCCGCGGCGCGATGGCCGACGGCACCGCGGTCACCGTCTCGGGCACCCTGTACGGCAAGAACCAGGTGCCCAAGCTGACCGAGGTCGCCGGCTTCGACGTCGACCTGACCGCCGACGGGAACCTGCTGTTCTTCGTGTACGCCGACCGGCCCGGGGTGGTCGGGGCCGTCGGCGCGACCCTCGGCGAGGCCGGGATCAACATCGCCGGTGCGCAGGTCAGCCGGACGACACAGGGTGGGGAGGCGCTCATGGCGATCGCCGTGGACAGCCCGGTGAGCACCGAGCTGCTCGGGGACATCGCGGGGCGGATCGGCGCCCGCCGGGCCCGATCGGCCGACCTGAACCCCAGCTGACCCCGCCGCCGGGCCTTGCCCGGCACCGCACCCGAGGCCGCGTCGTCCACCGGACGGCGCGGCCTCGTCGTGTCCGCGGGCGGCCTGCCGGTGCTTGAGGCCTGCAGCAACGCGGCGTCTGCCGAGGGCGACTGCTCCGTTCGCCGCGACGGGCGCGCGTCGGCACCGTGAGTGGTCCCCCCACCGGCACAGGGCGGGCACAGCGCGGTCGAGTGCGTCGCCCGACGACCTGCGCTGCTCCGAACGGCCTATGGCCGTTGGACAGGGCAACGACCAGCGTTCTAGAGACTCGCCGTTGGTCACGGCCCGAACACAGCAGGTGGCCGCCGGCGGGTCTCGCAGAACCGGCCGACAGGGGAGAACGTGCGACCCAGCACATCGAGCACGACCCGGGCGGGACGCCGACGCGTCGCCGTCCGGACGGGGGTCGTCGCCGTGGCGGCGGCCCTGGCCACCAGCGGTGCAGGCACCGCGCTGGCCGCACCGGCCGACGTGGCCGACCACGGGGGAGGCCGGGCAGGGCAGGTCGACCTCAGCGCGCAGCAGCTCGCCGAGGTCCAGGCGCAGCTCGCCGCGCGACGCGACGGGGTGCGCCCCGCCGGGCTGCCGGAGAGCGGCCCGACGTCGTTCTTCATGGAACTCGCCGCACCCGCGGCCTCGCAGGTCTACTCCGACGTGCTCGGGCGGTCCGGGGAGGCCGCCGCAGCCGCGGCCGCCTCCACCGCGCGCGGGGACTCCGAGGCGGCGGCGGCCCAGGTCGTCGGCGAGCTGCCGGCCGCCGTTCCGGACGCGGCGGTGCTCTACTCGACCGCCAGCGTGCTGTCCGGCGTCGCGGTGCGCGCCGATGCGGCCGACTACGAGACGCTGAGCGCGCTGCCCGGCGTCACCGCCGTGCACCCGATCACCCCGAAGACGGTCAGCAACGCCGGCGCGGCCGGCGTCGTGCAGGCCGTGCAGGCGTGGGAGGCCCTGGGCAACACCGGCAGGAGCGTGTCCATCGGCGTCATCGACACCGGCATCGACTACACCCACAGCGACTTCGGCGGCAGCGGCAGCGTCGAGGAGTTCCGGGCGGTGCAGGCGGCCGAGGGCCAGCCGGCGCCGGCGGGGGTCTTCCCGAACGCGAAGGTCGTCGGGGGCCACGACTTCGTCGGCGACGCCTACGACGCCGACCCGACCAGCCCCGCCTACGACCCCGTCGCGAAGCCCGATGCCAACCCGCTGGACTGCAACGGCCACGGCACGCACGTCGCCGGCACCGCGGCGGGCTACGGCGTCAACGCCGACGGCAGCACCTACCGCGGCGGGTATGGACCCGGCCTGGACCCGAAGGCCCTGCGGATCGGCCCGGGCATGGCCCCCGAGGCCGAGCTGTACGCCCTGAAGGTCTTCGGCTGCGAGGGCTCGACCGACGTGACCATCCAGGCGGTCGACTGGGCGCTGGACCCGAACCAGGACGGCGACCCCTCCGACCACCTCGACGTGGTCAACCTGTCGCTCGGCTCGGACTACGGGCTGGCCGACGACGCAGACGCGCTGGCCATCGACCAGGCCATGGAGCTCGGCATGCTGGCCGTCGTGGCCTCGGGCAACGCCGGGGACAGCTACGACATCGGCGGCTCCCCGGGCAACGCGCCCCGGGGGATCGGCGTCGCGGCGAGCAACGACGGATACGGCGTCTTCGACGGCTGGCAGGTCGTCAGTCCGGCCGGCGTGCTGGAGGGCACCCGGCCCGGGCTCCGCTCGGTCGCCTACCCCGACCTCGACGAGTCCGGCGCGGTCGAGCCCGACGTCACCGGCGACCTGATCGCCGCGCCGGCCGGCAACGAGGGCGCCTGCGCGGCGCTGCCGGCCGGGTACGCCACCGGCAAGGTGCTGCTGATCCAGGCCGCCGGCTTCGCCTGCGGCTCGGTCGCCAAGGGCACCAACGCGGTGACCGCCGGTGCGATCGGTTTCCTGATCGTCTCCGACGACGACCTGCTGGAGACCGGCATCACCGGCGTCGCGGAGATCCCGGGGATCCTGACCACCGCCACCGACGGCCAGGCGCTGGAGTCGGCGGTCGGTGCGGGGCAGACCGTCACGGTGACCTTCGGGCCGAGCCTGAAGGACGCCGCCATCGCCGACGACCCCGAGCAGGTGGACCTGCTCGCGTCCTTCTCCTCCCGCGGGGTGCGGCAGGCCGACGGCGTGAAGCCGGACGTCACCGCCCCCGGCGTCACGCTCTACTCCGCAGGTGTCGGCACCGGCTCGGCCGGCGTGAGCGAGAGCGGCACGTCGATGGCCACGCCGACCACCGCCGGGGTCACCGCCCTCATCCGGGCGGCGCACCCGGAGTGGACGACCGAGGAGGTCAAGGCCGACCTGATGAACACCGCGGTGCACGACGTGTACACCGGTGAGGGGCGGACCGGTGAGGTCTACGGACCCAACCGCGTCGGCTCCGGTCGGATCGACGCCGCGGCCGCGGTGCAGAACACCGTCCTGGCCTACGCCGAGGCCGGTTCCGGGGTCGTCTCGGCCTCCTTCGGGGTGGTCGAGGTCGGCGCCGAGCAGGTGCAGGCGACCCGGACCATCACGGTGGCCAACAAGGGCACCAGCGCCGCGGTGTACCGGGTGGCCTACCAGGCTGCAGCCGAGCAGCCCGGCGTCCGGTACTCGCTCTCCGCGCAGCGGGTGACCGTGCCGCCGGGGCAGACCCGCACGGTGACCCTGTCGATGACCGCCGTGCAGGACGAGCTCCGCAAGGTGGCCGACCCCACGGTGGTCACCGACGACGGCCGCCAGTTCCTCGGTGAGGCCAGCGGCCGCGTCGTGCTCACCCCGCTCGACGGGAACGGGAGCGCGCTGCGCGTCCCGGTGCACAGCAACGCCAAGCCCTCCTCGACGCTCACCGCGTCGGCGGCGGCGGACGGCTCTCCCCTCACCCTGAGCGGCCAGGGGGTGGCCAACGGCGAGGCGTACGAGCCCACCAGCTACACCTCGCTGGTGGACGTCCTCGAGCAGCTGGGCACCAGCCCGGAGATGCCCCGGTGCACGACCACGGTCGGCCCGGACTGCTACAAGTCCGAGCTCGAGCGCTCCGTCGACCTGGCCACGGTCGGCGTCGCCTCGGACGTGCAGGCGTTCGCCGACGACCCGGGCCTGTACTTCTCGGTCTCGGCGCACGGGCGGTACACCTCGCCGGAGACGGCGGTGAACTACGGCGTCTACCTCGACGCGACCGGTGACGGCGTCTGGGACTACCAGGTGACGACCACGCGGGTCGCCGACAGCGACGTCGCGCTCGTCGTCGTCACCGACCGGGACTACCAGCTGCTGCCCGCCGGTGCTCCCTACGTCGGCGCGCTGAACCTGGTCGACGGGCTCGTGGACACCAACGCCTTCGACAGCGACGTCCAGGTGATGGGGGTGCCGCTGTCGGCGATGCCGCTGGTGCAGGGGCGGATCTCCTTCGGTGTGCAGGCGGTCAGCGCCTACGACACGGTCGACGACCTCGGCACCACCACCGGCGCCACCGGGGCGGAGCTCAGCACGCCGATGAGCTTCGACCCGCTGGCCCCGGGGCTGTCGTTCAGCGACCCCGACGGCAACCCGGCGTTGCTGCTGCCGGCCACCGACGGGACGACGATCACCGTCACCCAGGACCCCGCGTCCTACGCCGCCGACGTCGCCGTCGGCGGGGAGAAGGGTGCCCTGGTCGTCCTGCCGCACAACGACACGGCCACCGGGCGCAGTCAGTCCGTGCCGATCGCGCCGTCGGCCGGGGACGCCTCGGTGTCCCTGGTGGGGGCTCCGCCGGCCGGCTGACCGGCACTCCCGCACGACCCGGACGCCCTCCGCGAGCACCTCGCGGGGGGCGTCCGGCGTGTACGGGTGCGGGAGGGGGAGGGGTCGCCCACTAACCTCTGCCCTCATGCGGCTGGCAGTGGTCCCTGGAGACGGCATCGGTCCCGAGGTGGTGGCGGAGGGCCTCAAGGTCCTGCGGGCCGTGGCCCCGGACGTCGAGGCCACCCCGTACGACCTGGGGGCGGCCCGCTGGCACCGCACCGGCGAGCTGCTGCCGGACTCGGTGCTCGACGAGCTGCGCCAGCACGACGCGATCCTGCTCGGCGCCGTCGGCGACCCCGGGGTGCCCAGCGGCATCCTCGAGCGCGGCCTGCTGCTCAAGCTCCGCTTCGAGCTCGACCACCACGTCAACCTGCGCCCGGCCAAGCTCTACGACGGCGTGCGCAGCCCGCTCGCCCGGCCCGGCGAGATCGACATGCTCTGCGTGCGCGAGGGGACCGAGGGCCCCTACGTCGGCAACGGCGGGGTGCTGCGTCGGGACACGCCGCACGAGATCGCGACCGAGGTCAGCCTCAACACCGCCTTCGGCGTGGAGCGGGTGGTGCGCTACGCCTTCGAGCGGGCCGTCGCCCGCCCGCGCAAGCACCTCACCCTGATCCACAAGACCAACGTGCTCACCCATGCCGGGTCGTTGTGGTCCCGCACCGTGGACGAGGTCTCCGCGGAGTTCCCCGAGGTCACCGTCGCCTACCAGCACGTCGACGCGGCCGCGATGTTCTTCATCACCGACCCGTCCCGCTACGACGTGATCGTCACCGACAACCTGTTCGGCGACATCGTCACCGACGTGGCCGCCGCCGTGACCGGTGGGATCGGCATGGCCGCCAGCGGCAACCTCGACGTCTCGGGCACCAACCCGAGCATGTTCGAGCCGGTGCACGGCTCGGCCCCCGACATCGCCGGGCAGGGGACCGCCGACCCGACGGCCACCGTGCTGTCGGTCGGGCTGCTGCTGGACCACCTCGGCCGCCCGGAGCTGGCCAAGAAGGTCAACGCCGCCGTCGCGTTCGACCTCTCCACCCGCGACCCGAAGGCGACCATCCGCACCGCGGAGATCGGCGACCGGCTGGCAGCACTGTCGGGCTAGACGAACGACCCCGTCCTCCTCACCCCTCGCAGGCTCGGGGTGAGCCTCTGGACGGGGCCGCCCTGCAGCGGGGCCGTGTCGGCGTTCACGTGGGGGCGGTGGGACGCAGCAGGTCGGCGGCGGGGAAGGGCAGCACCGCGAGGGCGGACCGCTCCTCCGGTGCGGGGTGCTCCGGGCGCACCCGCACCTCGGTCGGGAAGACCTCGACCGGCACGGTCGGCCGCCAGGCCCAGTCCTCGTCCGGCCGGCCGGCGTCGGTGACGCCGGCGGGCAGCGGGTCCGGCAGCCGGCACCACCAGCGGCGGGCCAGCACGGCCAGCCCGGTGCCGGTGAGCAGCGCGGTGGCCGCGTCGACCGGCAGCGGCCCCGCGGCGGGGGTGCCGGCCAGCGTCATGGGGACGACGAGCCGGCCGTCTCCGGTCGCGGGCGTCACGTACCCCACGCGCTCTCCGTCGTCCGTGCGGTGGACGACCTGCCAGGTGCTGGTCACCGGTCCTCCTCGAGGTCGGCCCGGATCGTGCCCCGGACCGCCGCCCGGCGTCACCTGGATTGCGTCGTCCCACCCACTGGACGAGTCGTTCCACCGGCGCGGGTTCCGTGCTGTACTGGGCGCGATGGACGCCACCCGCACGATCATCATCAGCTAGCGCGCAGTTCCCTCCTCGACTGCGCGCAACCTCCCGTGACCCGGGAGGTTTCTTCATGTCTGGGCCAGTTCGCGACACCCCTCGGGAGGACCCGTGGCCACCGACTTGGACTTCCACGTCTTCGACACCACCCTGCGTGACGGTGCGCAGCGTGAGGGGGTGAGCTACTCGGTCGCCGACAAGCTCGCCGTCGCGCGGCTGCTCGACGAGATCGGCGTCGGCTTCATCGAGGGCGGGTGGCCGGGTGCGCTGCCCAAGGACACCGAGTTCTTCGCGCGGGCCCGGACCGAGCTGCAGCTGCGGCACGCCCAGCTCGTCGCCTTCGGCGCCACCCGCAAGGCCGGGGTCCGCGTCGAGGAGGACCCGCAGGTCGCGGCGCTGCTCGACGCGGAGACGCCGGTGGTGTGCGTGGTCGCCAAGTCCGACGTCCGGCACGTCCGCGAGGCGCTGCGCACGACGGTGGAGGAGAACCTGGCGATGGTCGCCGACACGGTCGCCTTCCTGGTCGCGCACGGACGGCGGGTCTTCGTCGACTGCGAGCACTTCTTCGACGGCTACGCAGCCGACCCCGACCACGGCGTGCAGGTGCTGGAGACGGCGTTCGCCGCCGGCGCGGAGGTCGGCGTCCTGTGCGACACCAACGGCGGCATGCTGCCGATGGGCGTGGGCCGGGTCGTCGCCGACGTCCGCGCGCGCACCAGCGGGCGGCTGGGCATCCACTGCCAGGACGACACCGGCTGCGCGGTGGCGAACACGCTGGCCGCCGTCGAGGCCGGGGTCACCCACGTCCAGGGCACCGCCAACGGCTACGGCGAGCGCGCCGGGAACGCCGACACCTTCGCCCTGGTCGGCAACCTGGTCACCAAGATGGGGCTGCCGGTGGTGCCGACCGGGTGCCTGCCCGAGCTCAAGCGGGTCAGCCACGCCATCGCCGAGCTGGCCAACATCGCCCCCGACGACCACCAGCCCTTCGTCGGCGCCTCGGCCTTCGCGCACAAGGCGGGGCTGCACGCCAGCGCGATCAAGGTCAGCCCGGAGCTGTACAACCACCTCGCGCCGGAGGTGGTCGGCAACGACATGCGCATCCTGGTCACCGAGATGGCCGGCCGGGCCTCGATCGAGCTCAAGGGCCGCGAGCTCGGCGTCGACCTCGCCGGGCAGGCCGACGCCATCGGGCGGGTCGTGGACCAGGTGAAGGTGCTCGAGGCCGACGGGTGGTCCTTCGAGGCCGCCGACGCCTCCTTCGAGCTGCTGCTGCGCGCCCAGCTGCCCGACGCCCCCGAGCCGCTGTTCGAGCTGGAGAGCTACCGCAGCTCGGTGGAGCACTGGGGCAACGGCGTGGTGATCAGCGAGGCCACCGTCAAGGTGCACGTGGACGGGGAGCGGATCATCAGCACCGGCGAGGGCAACGGCCCGGTCAACGCACTGGACAACGCCCTGCGCCAGGCCCTCGTCGGCCGCTACCCGCAGCTGGCCGACGTCTCGCTCGCGGACTACAAGGTGCGCATCCTCGGCTGGACCGGCGGCACCAGCGCCACCACCCGGGTGCTCATCGACAGCACCGACGGGGCGGGGGAGTGGACCACGGTCGGTGTCCACGACAACATCGTCGAGGCCTCCTGGCACGCGCTGGTCGACGCGATGACCTACGCGGTGCGGCACCGGCCGGCGGACGTCAGCCGTACCGGCTGACGAAGGTGGCCAGCATCCGGCCCGGCTCGGTCACCACCGCGGCGGTGAGCGTGGCGACCAGCTCGTCCAGCTCGGCGGCCGGGAAGTAGCCGGCGTGCTGGTAGACGCGCACCCGCGTCACGATGCCGGCCACGTCGAGCTCGGGGTGGAACTGCGTCGCGTAGACGTTGCGCCCCACCCGGAACATCTGCACCGGGCAGGCCGGTGACGAGGCCAGCAGGACCGCGGACGGCGGCAGCGTGCGGCAGGCCTCCTTGTGGCCGACGAACGCGTCGAACTGCTCGGGGACGCCGGCCAGCAGCGGGTCCTCCGCCCCGGCGGGGGTCAGCGTGACGGGCACCGCGGACACCGGCTCGGCGAACGTCCGGTCCACGACGGCGCCCTGGTGCACGCCCAGGGTCCCGACGCCGTAGCAGGCACCGAAGAAGGGCAGGTCGCGCTCGACGACCTCGTCCAGCAACCCGTCCAGCTCCCGCTCGACCCGGCGCTGGACCGGTGACTTGCTCGACGCCGGGTCGCTGGAGTTGAACGGTCCGCCGCCGAGGAAGACCCCGGAGAAGTCGTCGAGCCGCAGCTCGGGCAGCGGTGCGGCCTCCATCCGGACCTGCCGCAGCTGCTCGGGAGCCAGCCCGGTGCAGCGGAGGAAGGCGGCGTGCTCGCCGTCCGCGGCCTCGTCCTCCGCACGGGTGGACAGCAGCAGGAAGGGCCTCACCGCCCGGATGTTAGGTGGGCGGCCGGGGCAGTCCCCGCGCCGGGTCGACCCGGCTCCGGAGCAGGCAGAACTCGTTGCCCTCGGGGTCGGCGAGGACGTGCCAGGTCATGGTGTCGCTGATCGGTCCCTGGCCGACGTCGACCGGGGTGGCGCCGAGGGACAGCAGCCGCTGGAGCTCGGCGTCCTGGTCGCGGTCGGTGGCGTTGAGGTCCAGGTGCAGCCGCAGCTTGCCGGGCGCGGGCTCGGGCACCGGGGCGAAGAGGAGCGTGGGCACCACGCCCTTCGGCCCCTGTCCGGGCGGGCCGATCTCGATCGCGCCGTCGTCCTCGGTGCCGACCACCTCGTAGCCGAGCACCTCCGCCCACCAGGCGGCGAGCCCGGCCGGGTCGCGGCAGTCGAGGACGAGTTCGGTGATCCGGGCGGCCATGCCGAACGCTGACGCCGTCGCGACTACCGTGGCGACGTGCGCATCGTCCGCTTCGCCCACCCAGCCGGCATGTCGTTCGGGGTCCTCGATGGGGACGGCCAGGTCGCCCAGATCGAGGGCCACCCCTTCGGCCAGATCTCCTTCACCGGTCAGCGGTACGCCGCCGCCGACGTCCGGCTGCTCTCCCCGATCCTGCCCAGCAAGGTCGTCGGCGTCGGGAAGAACTACGCCGACCACGTCAAGGAGATGGCCACCGGCGACGCGCCGGCGGAGCCGCTGATCTTCCTCAAGCCCTCCACCTCGGTGATCGGTCCGGGCGACGCCATCCGCATCCCGGCCGGCAGCACCAACGTGCACCACGAGGTGGAGCTCGCCGTCGTCATCGGCGCCCGCGGCGCGCGGTCGGTCACGCCCGAGCAGGCGATGGCCAGCGTGTTCGGCTACACGATCGGCAACGACGTCTCCGAGCGGGACATGCAGAAGAGCGACGGCCAGTGGACCCGGGCCAAGGGCTTCGACTCCTTCTGCCCGCTCGGGCCCTGGATCGAGACCGACCTCGCCGGGCTGGGCAAGGACCCGGCCGACCTGGAGATCACCTGCCAGGTGGACGGCGAGCTGCGCCAGTCCGGCCGCACCAGCCAGCTGCTGTTCGGGCTGCCCACGCTGATCTCCTACATCTCCCAGGTGATGACGCTGCTGCCGGGCGACGTGGTGCTCACCGGTACGCCCTCCGGCGTCGGGCCGATCACCCCCGGGCAGCGGGTCGAGTGCACGATCGAGGGTCTGGGCACGCTCACCAACTCCGTCGCCGGCGCCGACCGGGCCTCCACCGCGGGCAGCAACCGATGACGGCTCCGCAGGTCGCGCCGGGCGTCGTCCGGACCCGCTTCTGCCCCTCGCCGACCGGCATGGTGCACGTCGGGCTGATGCGCACCGCGCTGTTCAACTGGGCGCACGCCCGGCACACCGGCGGGCAGCTGGTCTTCCGGATCGAGGACACCGACGCCTCGCGCGACTCCGAGGAGTCCTACCGGCACCTGCTGGACAGCCTGCACTGGCTGGGCATCGACTGGGACGAGGGCCCCGAGGTCGGCGGCCCGCACGGGCCGTACCGGCAGTCGGAGCGGCACGAGGTCTACTCCGACGTCGCCCAGCGGCTGCTGGCGGCCGGCCACGCCTACGAGTCCTTCTCCACCAACGACGAGGTCGACGCCCGGCGGCTGGCCGCCGGTCAGGACCCCAAGCTCGGCTACGACAACGCCGACCGGTACCTCACCGACGCGCAGAAGGCCGCGTTCCGGGACGAGGGCCGCCAGCCGGTGCTGCGGCTGCGGATGCCCGACGAGGCGCTCGGCTGGACCGACCTGGTCCGCGGTGAGGTGAGCTTCGCCGCGGGGTCGGTGCCGGACTTCGTGCTGGTCCGCGGCAACGGCGCCCCGCTGTACCCGTTCGTCAACCCGGTCGACGACGCCTTGATGGGCATCACCGACGTGCTGCGCGGCGAGGACCTGCTGCCCTCCACCCCCCGCCAGCTCGCGCTGTACGCGGCGCTCACCGACATCGGCGTCGCCGCCGGGACGCCGCGGTTCGGGCACCTGCCCTACGTCATGGGCGAGGGCACCAAGAAGCTGTCCAAGCGCGACCCGCAGGCCAACTTCGACGTGTACCCCGAGCGCGGCTTCCTGCCCGAGGGGCTGACCAACTACCTGGCCCTGCTGGGGTGGTCGATCGCCGAGGACCGGGACGTGTTCTCACCCGCCGAGCTGGTCGAGGCCTTCGACGTCACCCGGGTCAGCGCCAACCCGGCCCGCTTCGACCTGAAGAAGGCCGAGGCGATCAACGCCACCCACCTGCGGGCGCTGCCGGTCGAGGAGTTCATCGCCCGGGTCACGCCCCACCTGGCCGGTGCCGGGCTGGTCGGCGACCCGCCCACCGCGGAGCAGGCCGCCGTGCTCGCGCAGATCGCGCCGCTGGCGCAGGAGCGGATGATCGTGCTGTCCGACGCGGTCGGGCTGCTCGGCTTCCTCTTCACCGAGGACCTCGCGATCGAGCCGGCCGCCGCCGAGAAGCAGCTCGGGGCCGGTGCCGGCGAGGTGCTCGACGCGGCCACCGCGGCGCTGCAGGCGCTGCCGGGGTGGACGACGCCGGCCATCGAGACCGCACTCAAGGACGCGCTCGTCGAGGGACTGGGCCGCAAGCCGCGTCAGGCGTTCGGCCCGGTCCGGGTCGCGATCAGCGGTCGCACGGTGTCGCCCCCGCTGTACGAGTCGATGGAGCTGCTGGGCCGGGAGCGCACGCTGGCCCGGCTCGCGGCTGCCCGCGGGGCAGCGACCGGATGACCGCAGCGGGCTGGGGCGCACCGCCGCCGGAGCAGCCGTACAGCGGTCCGCCGCCGACCGGCCGCTACGGCGCGCCGCCTCAGGTCCCGGTCGGCGTCCCCGGCCCGTCGTGGGGTGGCCCGCCGTGGGGTGGCCCGCCGTGGGGTGGCCCGCCGTGGGGTGGGCCGCCCTGGGGGGCGCCGCCGTGGGGGGCGCCGCCGTGGGGTGCGCCGCCCTGGGGCGGCCCGCCGCCGCCCGTCCCCACACCTGGGCCCGTCCGGGCGGTCACCCCGCCCGGTGCCCCGCCGTTCGACACCCCGCAGCCCTACGCGCTGCTCATGCGCGCCCGGGACTGGGCGTGGTGGCGACCGCTGCTGGGCCTGCTGCTGTTCTCGGTGCTCTACGCCGTCGCGGCCTTCGTGGTGTTCATCGTCTTCCTGGTCACCGGTGTGGTGCCCGACCTGGCCCTGCTCGACCTCACCGACGTCGCCGTCCTGCTGGTCACCAACCTCTCGCTGATCGTCGCCATCCCGATCGTCTGGGTGTGCTGGCTGGTCCCGCACGGGGTGGGCATCGGCTGGTCCTCCTCCGTGCTGGGGCGGCTGCGCTGGCGGCTCTTCGGCCCGGTGACCTGGCGGGCGCTGGCCACCCTCGGCGTGGCGGTGGCCCTCGGCCTGGTGATCGCCGTGGCGGCCACCGGCGTGGACGTCACCGGCCCCGGACCGTCGTTCGGCTGGATGCTGCTGGTCGTCCTCACCACGACGCCGCTGCAGGCCGCTGCGGAGGAGTACGTCTTCCGCGGGTACCTGAGCCAGACGATCGCCGGCTGGATCGGCCGCCCGGTGGTGGGGGCGGCGGTCGCCGGGGTGGTGTCGGCGGCCCTGTTCTCCGCCGCCCACGCCCCGCCGGACTTCCAGACCTTCCTCTACCGCTTCGCGATCGGTCTCGCGCTGTCCGCGGCGGTCTGGCTGACCGGCGGGCTGGAGGCCTCCATCGCGCTGCACGCGGTCAACAACGTGGTGATCTTCCTGCTGGCCGGTGCGCTGGGTGACCGCGCGGCCGCCGCCGAGCCCGGCGGCGTCATCGGCTGGGCCACCAGCCTGCTGGGCATCCTCGGCATGGTCGCGTTCGTCGGGTGGCTGGCCCGCTCCCGGCCGCAGCTCCGACCGGAGCTGCTCAGCCCGGCGGTGGACCTGCGCCCGGGGACCGGGCCGGTCGGCGGGCGTCCCGGGGGCCCGTCCGGCTGGGTGCCGGGCCCGCCACCGGTCTGGGGATGACGGGCGGGGGAGGGGGTGCCCGCCGGGCCCGTCCCGGGCATCAGGTACAGTTCTCTCCCGGCGCCGAAAGGTGCTGCACGGCCTTGGGGTATGGGGTAATTGGCAGCCCGACGGTTTCTGGTTCCGTTAGTCTAGGTTCGAGTCCTGGTACCCCAGCGAGGAAGATCCACCTCCTCAGCACGACCGCAGCACAGCACCACCGAGCAGCACCAGCACAGCCTGGGGCCCCGTCGTCTAGCGGCCCAGGACGCCGCCCTCTCACGGCGGTAGCGAGGGTTCGAATCCCTTCGGGGCTACACGAGAGGGAGCCCCCGACCCACCCGGGTCGGGGGCTCCCGTCGCCTCCGGACCTCTCCGCGCGCCGCCCGGTGGCACGTGCCAGAATCGACGGCGCGATCATGGCCCCGTCGTCTAGCGGCCCAGGACGCCGCCCTCTCACGGCGGTAGCGAGGGTTCGAATCCCTTCGGGGCTACACCAGGCGAGAGCCCCCGACCCGATCCGGGTGGGGGCTCTCGTGTTCCCCGTCGCGGTCTGTCACCCGTTGCAGTGACCAACCGGATGGTCGGCCGCTGCGCCGGTGTTAGCGTTTCGTCGCTGATCAACACGCCGCACCACCGTGCCCCGTCTGTCGGCTGACAAGCGGACCCAGCTGCCCCCATGCTGGGCGCCCGATCCCTGAGCACCCGGAGGTACCACCGGTGGTCCTCGCAGCGGACGACACCCTGCGGCTCGACGCCAACGCCGTCGACTACGCGCTCGTCGTCGCCTACTTCGCCGTCGTCCTGCTCATCGGCTTCGCCGCCCGGCGCCGGGTGTCCGACAGCCTCGACTTCTTCCTGTCCGGCCGGTCGCTGCCCGCCTGGGTGACCGGCCTGGCGTTCATCTCGGCCAACCTCGGGGCCGTCGAGATCATCGGCATGTCGGCCAACGGCGCCCAGTTCGGCATGGCCACGTTCCACTACTTCTGGATCGGCGCCGTCCCCGCGATGCTGTTCCTGGGCGTCGTGATGATGCCCTTCTACTACGGCTCCAAGGTGCGCAGCGTCCCGGAGTTCATGCGCCGCCGGTTCGGCACCGGGGCCCACCTGGTCAACGCGCTCAGCTTCGCGGTGGCCCAGCTGCTCATCGCCGGCATCAACCTCTACCTGCTGGCCACGGTCGTCAACGCGCTGCTGGGCTGGCCGCTGTGGCTGGGGCTGGTCATCGCCGCGGCGATCGTGCTCAGCTACATCACCCTGGGCGGCCTGTCCGCGGCGATCTACAACGAGGTCCTGCAGTTCTTCGTCATCGTCGCCGCGCTGCTGCCGCTGACGCTGATCGGCCTGCACCGCGTCGGTGGCATCGGCGGCCTGGTCGACCGGGTCGAGGCGTCGGTCGGTGGTGACGAGCAGCTGCGGTCCTGGCCGGGAACCGGCCTGTCGGCCATCGAGAACCCGGTGCTGTCGGTCATCGGCATCGTCTTCGGCCTGGGCTTCGTGCTCTCCTTCGGCTACTGGACGACGAACTTCGTCGAGGTCCAGCGGGCGATGGCGACCAAGTCGATGTCCGCGGCACGGAGCACCCCGATCATCGGGTCGTTCCCGAAGATGTTCATCCCGTTCATCGTCATCGTCCCGGGCATGATCGCCGCGGTGCTGATCCCCTCGATCAGCGAGGCGAAGGCCGCCGGCGGCACGGTCGACTACAACAACTCGATCCTGCTGCTGATGGAGGCGGTGCTGCCCAACGGACTGCTCGGCGTGGCGATCGCCGGCCTGCTGGCCGCCTTCATGGCCGGGATGGCGGCGAACATCTCCGCCTTCAACACCGTCTTCAGCTACGACCTGTGGCAGCAGTACGTGAAGAAGGACCGGCCGGACGCGTACTACCTGATGGTGGGCCGGCTGGCCACGGTCGGCGCGACGGTCATCGCGATCTTCACCGCCATCATCGCCTCGGGCTACAGCAACCTGATGGACTACCTGCAGACGCTGTTCGGCTTCTTCAACGCCCCGCTGTTCGCCACGTTCATCCTGGGCATGTTCTGGAAGCGGATGACGGCGACCGCCGGCTGGACCGGCCTGATCTCCGGCACGCTGGCCGCCGTCCTCGTCGCGTTCCTGAGCGAGGACTCCTTCGGCACGGCGTCCCTGGGTGTGCTGCCGATCAGCGGCCAGGGCGCCAGCTTCGTCGCCGCCGGTGCCGCGTTCGTCGTCGACATCCTGGTGAGCGTGGCGGTCACCATGGTGACCGCGCCCAAGCCGGTCTCCGAACTCGTCGGGTTGGTCTACTCCGAGACCCCGAAGGAGCAGCGCACCGACCCGGAGGCGCACCTGCTGCCCTGGTACCAGTCGCCCACCAAGCTGGCCGGCATCTCACTGGTGCTGGTCATCATCCTGAACGTGATCTTCCGCTGACCGTCGCCAGCGTTCCCGAGAGGAGCAGGACATGAGCACCGCACACGGACAGGCCGGCGCGGACGGGCCGGAGCAGGGCACGAAGCAGAAGCACACCGCCGGCGCCTACGACGTCCGCACCGTGATCGCCGGGCTGATCGGCCTGTACGGCATCGTGCTCACGATCATGGGCCTGTTCTTCACCAACGCCGACGACCGGGCCAAGACCGGCGACTGGAACGCGAACTTGTGGTCCGGGATCGTCATGATCATCGTCGCCGTGGTGTTCGCGCTGTGGCTGGTGCTGCGGCCGATCGTCGTCGACCCCGTGGCCCTGGAGAAGGAGAAGGGCGAGGGCACGAGCGACGGCTCGGACCTGCACCACTAGGAGGACCCGACGAGATCGTGGCCCCGCACCCGCCCGGGTGCGGGGCCACGGCCGTCAGCGGGCGGCGCGGGAGATCGCGACGGCGGCCTCGAGCACCGCGGTGACCACCTCCGGGCTCGGCCGGCGCCCCAGCCGCTCCACCGGGCCGGAGATCGACACCGCGCCCAGGACGCCACCTGCCCCGTCCCGCACCGGCGCGGAGAGCGACGCGACGCCGGCCTCCCGCTCGGCGACGCTGTGCGCCCAGCCGCGGCGTCGGACGTCCAGCAGCGTGCGGGCGGTGAAGCTCGCCGCCGGCAGCAGCGGGGTGACCTCCTCGGCGGGAGCGAAGGCGAGCAGGGCGTGCGCGGCCGAGCCCGCGGTCAGCGGCAGCCGGGCGCCGACGGGCACGGTGTCGCGCAGCCCGGAGGAGCGTTCCGCGGCGGCGATGCAGATCCGGCTGCCGCCGTCGCGCACGTAGAACTGCGCGCTCTCGCCGGTCGCGTCGCGCAGCGCGCTGAGGTGCCGGCCGGCCAGCTCGGACAGGTCGGCACCGCCGCGACCGAGCTCGGCGAGGGCCGGGCCGGGTGCCCATGCGCCGGCCATGGTGCGCCGCAGCAGGCGGTGGGCCTCCAGCGCCGTCGCCAGCCGGTGCGCGGTGGCGCGGGGCAGCTCGGTGCGGGCGACCAGCTCGGCGAGGCTGGCCGGTTCGTCGGCCACGGCGCGGAGGATGGCCACGGCTTTGTCCAGGACCGCGACGGGGTTAGGCTGTCCCACGCAGCAATACTCTCATCTCATTCTGTGAGATGGCAACGAGGAGGAGCTCCCATGGGCCAGACCCTGGCGCAGAAGGTGTACGAGTCCCACGTCGTCCGGCGGACGGCGGGGGAGCCCGACCTCCTCTACATCGACCTCCACCTCGTGCACGAGGTGACCAGCCCGCAGGCCTTCGACGGGCTGCGCGCGGCCGGGCGCACCGTCCGCCGTCCCGACCTGACGATGGCGACCGAGGACCACAACGTCCCGACGCTGGACATCCTGAGCCCCATCGCCGACCCGGTCAGCCGGGCGCAGGTGGACGCGCTGCGCCGCAACACCGCGGAGTTCGGCATCCGGCTGGCCCCCATGGGCGACCGCGACCAGGGCATCGTGCACGTGATCGGCCCGCAGCTGGGTCTGACCCAGCCCGGCATGACGATCGTCTGCGGCGACAGCCACACCTCCACCCACGGCGCCTTCGGGGCGCTGGCCTTCGGCATCGGCACCAGCGAGGTCGAGCACGTGCTGGCCACCCAGACGCTGCCGCAGTACCCCGCCAGGCAGATGGCGGTCACCGTCGACGGCGAGCTGCCTGCGGGTGTCTCGGCCAAGGACGTCATCCTGGCCGTCATCGCCCAGATCGGCACCGGCGGCGGGCAGGGCCACGTCATCGAGTACCGCGGCAGCGCGATCGAGGCGCTGTCGATGGAGGCCCGCATGACGATCTGCAACATGTCGATCGAGGCCGGCGCCCGCGCTGGGCTGATCGCCCCCGACCAGACCACCTTCGACTTCCTGCAGGGCCGTCCGCACGCCCCGCAGGGCGCCGACTGGGACGCCGCCGTCGCGCACTGGTCGACGCTGCGCACCGATCCCGACGCCGTCTTCGACCGCGAGGTGCACATCGACGCCGCGTCGCTGACGCCCTACGTCACCTGGGGCACCAACCCCGGGCAGGGGCTGCCGATCGGGGCCAGCGTGCCCGACCCGGCGCAGATCGCCGACGAGAACGAGCGGCAGGCCGCCGAGTCCGCGCTGGCCTACATGGGCCTGACCGCCGGCACCCCGCTGCGCGAGATCGAGGTCGACACCGTCTTCCTCGGGTCGTGCACCAACGGGCGGATCGAGGACCTGCGGGTCGCCGCCGCGCTGCTGGCCGGCAAGCACGTGGACGCCGGCACCCGGATGCTCGTCGTCCCGGGGTCGGTCGCGGTGAAGCAGCAGGCCGAGGCCGAGGGCCTGGACCGGGTGTTCATCGACGCCGGGGCCGAGTGGCGCGGCGCCGGGTGCTCGATGTGCCTGGGCATGAACCCCGACCAGCTCACGCCGGGGGAGCGGTCGGCGTCCACCAGCAACCGCAACTTCCAGGGCCGCCAGGGCAAGGGTGGGCGCACCCACCTGGTCTCCCCGGCGGTCGCCGCGGCGACCGCGCTGACCGGCAGGCTCACCGCCCCTGCTGACCTCGAGATGGCTGGAGTCTGACCGAGATGGACGCCTTCACCACGCACACCGGCACCGCCGCCCCGCTGCGCCGCAGCAACGTCGACACCGACCAGATCATCCCGGCCGAGTACCTCAAGCGGATCACCCGGACCGGCTTCGAGGACGGGCTGTTCGTGGCCTGGCGGACGAACGAGCCGGACTTCGTGCTCAACCAGCCGCAGTACGCCGGTGCCTCGATCCTGGTCGCCGGCCCGGACTTCGGCACCGGGTCCTCGCGCGAGCACGCCAACTGGGCGCTGCTGGACGGCGGGTTCCGGGTGGTCATCAGCCCGCGGTTCGCCGACATCTTCCGGAACAACTCGACCAAGGCCGGGCTGCTCACCGTCGTCCTGCCCGAGGCCGACGTCGAGGCGCTGTGGGCGGCGGTCGAGGCCGATCCGGCACTGCCGGTGACCGTCGACCTGCAGGCCGAGCAGGTCACCCACGGCGACGTCACCGTCCCGTTCCAGATCGACCCGTACACCCGCTGGCGGCTGCTGGAGGGCCTGGACGACGTCGGCCTCACCGAGCGGCACCTCGAGGACATCACCGCGTTCGAGGCGCAGCGCCCGGCCTGGCTGCCCCGGTCGTTGCCGGCCCAGCCGGCCCACCCGGCCTAGCCGGCGCTGAGCCGCCGAGCCAGCACCGGCACCCCGGGGCCGCGCAGGGTGCCCAGCAGCGCGCGCCGTCCGCAGACCGCCATCAGCACCTCGATGCCGCGGCCGCGGACGTCGGCACCCTCGCCGTGGGCCACGTCGAGGTCCTCGGCGACCAGCCGCAGCCCCGCCAGCCGTGCGCGGGGCACGAAGCCGACGGCGCGGCTCCCGGTCACGAAGTCCAGGGCCGCCCGGACGCCGTCGGCAGCCGGGTCGTGCGGCAACCCGAGCGGCACCCGCATGTCCCCGCCGTGCACCAGGACGTCGGTGAGCGGGCCCCGGGGTCCCACCACCGGCGGGCTGACCCGGTGGCCGGCGGAGCGCTGCAGCCGGCCCACCAGGTCGGTGACGGGACGGCGTGCCTCCTCGCGGGCGAGGGCGTCGTTGGCCCGGTGCAGGTTGCCGCGGGCACGCAGCGCCGCGGTCACGAACCGGCGATCGGCACCGGTGAGGGCGGTCACCAGGTGTGCGGCCACCGTCCGCACGTCCCAGCCGGCGCACAGGCTCGGCGTCGCCAGCTGCTCCGCGTCCAGGCCGGCCAGCAGCTCCGCCACGGCCCGCCGCTCGCGCTCGGCCGCGGCGAAGACCTGCTCCCGGTCCACCGTCATCAGCTGCGGACCGCACGCTCGGCGGCGTGCCGGTCGGCGGCGGGGTCGGCGGCGAAGTCCCGGTAGTAGTCGGCGGACAGCGCACCGGGCCGGCCGCCCAGCGCCCACACGCTGCCCTTGGCCGACGGCGGCCACAGCGCACCGGCCGCGTCGTGCCAGCGCACGCCGAGCGCCACCAGCACCGACGGGATCGCCCCGCCCTGGCTGCAGACCACGGTCAGCCCGGTCGGGTCGGCGAGCAGCCGCTGCACCACCGCCAGCCCGGCCTGCGGGTCGGCGGCGAAGACCTCCTCGCCGAGCTCGGGCACCTCACCGACGGGGAGGCCGGTGGCCGCGGCCACCGAGGCCATCGTCTCCCGGCAGCGCACCGGCGGGGCGGTCAGCAGCCGGACCGGGGCGAAGGCGGGCAGCACGGCGGCCAGCGTGGCCGCCTGCGCCCGCCCACGACGGTCCAGCGGGCGGGTCTCGTCCGGGCCGTCCCAGTCCGAGCGGTTCCCGGCCGAGGCGTGCCGCAGCAGGAGCAGCGCGGGCGCGCGGGGGACGTCGGTGCGGGCGAGGTCCTGCAGCACCGCGCGGTCGTGCTCGTGGCTCACCAGCGCCGCGGCCGCCGGCATCGGCAGCCAGCGCAGCTCGTCGACCTCGTCGTTGGGGGCGAAGGAGCCGCCCACGGCCTCCATCACCCAGTAGTCGACCCGCTTGGGGCCGTTGCGCACGGTGTACCGGGTCTGCACGCTGCGCCGGCCGACCGCCACCTGCAGCCCGGTCTCCTCGCGGACCTCGCGGACCGCGGCGACCAGCGCGTGCTCACCGGGGTCGAGCTTGCCCTTCGGCAGGGACCAGTCGTCGTACTTGGGCCGGTGCACCAGCGCGGTCTCCAGGACCCCGGCGGCCCCGGTGCGCCAGACCGCACCGCCGGCGGCCGGGATCAGGACGCCCTGGTCAGCCAGTGCTCTCACCCCGCAGGGCGAGCAGCTCCGCTTGCGAGTTCCGGTCGCCGGTGCGGGTCCAGCTCGCGTCGCCGGCCAGCTGCCAGCTGCGCACGTCCGGCGCCATGTCCAGGTCGAAGACCCGCTGCAGCTGCCGCTGCGCTGCGGGGTCGTTGACCCGCAGCAGCACCTCGACCCGGCGGTCCAGGTTGCGGTGCATGAGGTCGGCGCTGCCCAGCCACCACTCCGGCGTCCCGGCGTTGGCGAAGTGCAGCACCCGCGAGTGCTCCAGGAACCGCCCGACGATGGAGCGGACCTTGATGTTCTCGCTCAGCCCAGGCACCCCCGGCCGGAGCGTGCAGATGCCGCGGATGACCAGCTCCACCGGGACGCCGTCCTGCGACGCCTGGTAGAGCGCGTCGATGAGCTGCTCGTCGACCAGGGAGTTGACCTTGATCCGGATGCCCGCGGGCTTGCCCTCGGCGACGTGCCGCGCCTCGCGACGGATCTTCTCCAGCAGCCCGGTGCGGATGCTGTGCGGAGCGACCAGCAGCGAGCGGTAGGTGGTCTGCCGGGAGTAGCCGGTGAGGGTGTTGAACAGATCGGTGAGGTCGGCACCCACCCGCGGGTCGGCGGTCAGGATGCCGACGTCCTCGTAGATGCGGGCCGTCTTGGGGTTGTAGTTGCCGGTGCCGATGTGGCAGTACCGGCGGATCACGCCGTTCTCCATCCGCACCACCAGTGCGGTCTTGCAGTGCGTCTTCAGGCCGACCAGGCCGTAGACGACGTGGCACCCGGCGCGCTCCAGGGAGCGGGCCCAGCTGATGTTGGCCTCCTCGTCGAAACGGGCCTTGATCTCGACCAGGACGACGACCTGCTTGCCGGCCTGGGCCGCCTCGATGAGCGCCGCGACGATCGGTGAGTCACCCGAGGTGCGGTACAGCGTCTGCTTGATCGCCAGCACGTTCGGGTCGGCCGCGGCCTGCTCGATGAACCGCTGCACGCTGGTGGCGAAGGAGTCGTAGGGGTGGTGCAGGAGCACGTCGCCCTCGCGCAGCGTGGCGAAGACGCTCTTGGGGGTCTCGCCCTCGCTCAGCCGCGGGTGGGTCGCCGGGACGAACGGCTCGTCCTTGAGCTCGGGCCGGTCGAGGTCGTAGAGCGCCATCAGCGACGCGAGGTCCAGCAGCCCGGGCACCGAGACGACGTCGGCCGGGCTGATCTCCAGCTCGTGCACCAGCACGTCGAGGATCTGCGGGTCGATGGACTCGGTGACCTCCAGCCGCACCGCGGGGCCGAAGCGGCGCTGGGCCAGCTCGCGCTCCAGTGCCTGCAGGAGGTCCTCGTCGCGGTCCTCCTCCACCTCGAGGTCGGCGTTGCGGGTGACCCGGAACAGGTGGTGGTCGATCACGTCGAGGCCGGGGAACAGCGCGGTCAGGTGCGCGGCGATGAGGTCCTCGAGCGGCAGGAACACCGCCTCGCGGTCGGTGGCCGCCGCGCCGGCCGCCGCCACCGGGATGAACCGGGGCACGTTGTTGGGCACCTTCACCCGGGCGAACCGCGGGGCGCCGGTCTCCGGGTCGCGCACCGAGACGGCGAGGTTCAGCGACAGCCCGCTGATGTAGGGGAAGGGGTGCGCGGGGTCGACGGCCAGCGGGGTGAGCACCGGGAAGACCTGGTCCCGGAAGTACTCGCGCAGCCGCATCGCGTCGGCCTCGCCGAGGTCGGACCAGTGCACGATCCGGATGCCCTGCTCCACCAGCCGCGGCGCGACGTCCTTGTCGAAGACGCTGGCGTGCCGGTGGACGAGGTCCTGGGTCCGCTCGGTCACCCGGGCCAGCTGCTCGCGGATGGTCAGCCCGTCGGGGGAGCGGACGCTGAGCCCGGTGCTCTGCCGGCGCTTGAGCCCGGCGATGCGGACCATGAAGAACTCGTCGAGGTTGCTGGCGAAGATGGACAGGAACTTGACCCGCTCGAGCAGCGGCAGGTCCTCGTCCTCGGCCAGTTCCAGCACACGGCTGTTGAAGTCCAGCCAGGACAGCTCCCGGTTGAGGAACCGGTCGGCGGGCAGCGGCGAGGGGGCGTCGGGCACAGGACGATCCTGCCTCACGGAGGTGTCCAGGAGATGGACACGGCAGCGGACCGGAGGAAAGCGGTGGTCCGCGGGCCGGCCCCGATCCAGCAGGCCGCCTGCAGGTCGGCGGGCGTGTCCACGTCCTGGCGCAGGCCAGGCCAGTCACCGGCCAGCGGGAGCGCCCCGCCCGCGGCGTGCGCGGCGGCCGACCCCCGGCCGAAGAGCGGGTCCAGCTCGCCGTCGCGGGCGGCCAGCAGCGTCGTCCCGCTGCCCAGCTCGTCGGCGACGAAGGCCCGGGGCACCGCGCCCGCGGCCTGCAGGGCCTCGGTGAGCTCGGCTGGGCGGAGGGCCGGCAGGTCGGAGGAGAGCGCCGCGACCGGACCGCCGGCGGTGGCGCGGGCCTGCCGGGCGCCGTGGGCGAGCGCCGCGTTCAGGCCGGCGTCCGGCTCGTCCCGGACGGTGCGTGCACCGAGCCCGGTGACCAGGGCGGCGGCCTGCGGCTCGTCGGTCACCACCAGGACCCCCGCGACCGCCGGGCTGGCCAGCGCCGCGGCGACGGTGTCGGCCAGCAGCGCCAGGACCAGGTCCCGGTGCCCGGCGGGCAGTGCGTCCCCGAGCGCCGCGGTCAGCGGGGTCAGCCGGGTCTTCGCCGCGACCAGCCTCTTGGCCGGGACGACGACCGACCACCGTTGCACCTGACAAGCTCAGCACACCGCCGACCCGTCCCGCGAGGAGCACCCGCGCATGCAGCCCGACCCCGCCCGCACCGCCGAGGTGGCCGCGGCCGCCGCGCCCTACCTGGAGTCCTGGCTGGAACACCAGCGCCGCCGGTTGCGGGTCCCCGGGGTGCAGGCCGCCGTCCGGGTGGGGGACCGGCTGGTGTTGGACACCGCGCTGGGCGTCGCCGACCTGGACACCGGCGCGCCGCTGACCCCTGCGCACCTGTTCCGGATCGCCTCGCACTCCAAGACGTTCACCGCCACCGCCGTCCTGCAGCTGGTCGAGGACGGCCGGCTCCGGCTCGACGACCCGATCGCCTCGCTCGTGCCCGCGCTGACCGGCACCGGCCTGGCCGAGGTCACCGTGCGCGAGCTGCTCGGCCACCAGGGCGGCGTCGTCCGCGACGGCCGGGACAACGACCACTGGCAGCTGCTGCAGCCCTTCCCGGACGAGGCGCTGCTGCTGCGCACGGCCACGGACGACGGCGCGGTGCTCGACCGCAACGAGCACTTCAAGTACTCCAACATCGGCTACTCGCTGCTGGGGCTGGCGATCGAGGCGGTCACCGGGACCGGGTACGCCGCGCACGTGCAGGCCGCCGTGCTCGACCGGCTCGGCCTGGTCGACACCGGCCCGGAGTGGGACCCGGCCCGGGCGGAGGAGTACGCCGCCGGGCACACCGGCCTGCTGGACGGCGAGGACGAGCGCGCGACCATCCCGCACGTCGACACCCGGGCGATGGCCTCGGCCACCGGCTTCTGGTCCACCGCGCGGGACCTGACCACCTTCGGCGCCGCGCACTTCGCCGGGGACCCCGCGCTGCTCACCGAGGGCAGCAAGCGGCTGATGCGCCGCCGCGAGTCCGAGATCCGGGCCCACGGCGGCGACCCCCGGTACTACGGGCTGGGGATGGACCTGCGCACCCTCGGCGAGCGGGAGCTCGTCGGGCACAGCGGCGGCTACCCCGGGCACATCACCCGCACCTGGATCGACCCGGTGGGACAGGTGGTGGTCAGCGTGCTGACCAACGCCGTCGACGGCCCCGCCGACGCCCTGGCCCGTGGGCTGTACGCGCTGCTGGACCTCGCGCTGGCGGCGCCGGAGGGCGTCGACCAGCCGCCGGCCGAGGAGCTGGCGCGCTACACCGGCCGGTTCGCCAACCTGTGGGGCACCACCGACGTCGCGCTGCTCGGCGGCCGGCTGGTGCTGCTGCACCCGAGCGCGCCCGAGCCGACCGAGGAGCGCGCCGAGCTGACCGTGGAGGGCCCGGACACTCTCCGGCTGGAGACGGTTCCCGGCTTCGGCAGCCCGGGGGAGACCGTGGAGTACGAGTGGGCGGCGGACGGGACGGTGAGCCGGGTGCGCGCCGGCGGCATCTCCAGCTGGCCCCTCGACGTCTTCCGGGCGCGGCGGGCGGCGCAGGTCGCCCGGTGAGCGCGGTGCTGCTGCGCCGGGCCCGACTGGGCGCGGCGGTGCGGGACGTGCTGCTCGGCGGCGGTCGGGTGACCGCGATCGCCGACGACCTCGCCGCCGGCGCCCCGGGACTGCCCGGGCTGCCGGCCGGCACCGAGGTCGTGGACCTCGACGGCGCCGTCCTGCTGCCCGGGCTGGTCGACGCGCACGTCCACCTGGAGCAGTGGGCCGCCACCCGCCGCCGGATCGACGTCTCCGCGACCCGGTCGGCCGCCGAGGCGGCCGCGCTGCTCGCTGCCGCCGTCCGCGGTGCCGCCGTGGAGCCGGACTCGGTGGTGGTCGGGCACGGGTTCCGGGACGCGCTGTGGCCGGACGTGCCGTGCGCGGCGCTGCTCGACGACGTGCTGCCGGGCCGGGCGGTCGTGCTGGCCAGCGGCGACCTGCACACCGCGTGGTGCAGCTCGGTGGCGGTGCACCGCTTCGCGCTGACCAGCCCGGACGGTGTCGTGGTGGAGCAGGAGGCCATGGAGCTGATGGCCCGGGCCGGTGCGGTCGGCCCTGCCGTGCTGGACGGCTGGGTGCTCGAGGCAGCCGCGGCCGCCGCCTCCCGTGGGGTGACCGCCGTCGTGGACCTCGAGTACGGCGACCCGCTGACCAGCTGGCGACGCCGGGCCGCGCGGCAGCCCGGCGGGCCGCCGCTGCGGGTGGCTGCCGGGGTGTGGGTCGACCGGTTGGAGCAGACGATCGCCGCCGGGCTGCGCAGCGGTGACCCGCTCCCGGGCGTGACCGACCCGGTCGCCGCCGACCGGCTGCGGCTGGGCCCGGTCAAGGTCTTCGTCGACGGATCGCTGGGCACCCGCACCGCCTTCTGCACGCACGCCTACCCCGGGGCCGCCGGCCCGCGCCCCCACGGGGTGCTGCGCACGCCGTTGCCCGAGCTGGAGCGGCTGCTGCGCCGGGCGGCCTCGGCCGGGCTGGACCTGGCGGTGCACGCGATCGGTGACCGGGCGACAGGCGTCGCGCTCGACGGGTTCGCTGCCGCCGGCTGCACCGGCCGGATCGAGCACGCCCAGCAGGTGCACCCCGACGACCTGCCGCGCTTCGCCCGGCTCGGGGTGGCGGCCAGCGTCCAGCCGCGGCACGCCGTCGACGACCGGGACGCCGCCGACCAGCACTGGGCCGGTGCGACCGGGTGGGCCTTCCCGTACCGCGCGCTGGTGGACGCCGGGGCGGAGCTGGTGCTGGGCTCCGACGCGCCGGTGGCGCCGCTGGACCCCTGGGACGGGATCGCCAGCGCCGTCCACCGGTCGCTGGACGGCCGTGCCGCCTGGCACCCCGAGCAGCACCTGGGCCTCGACGTCGCGCTCGCCGCCGCCAGCGGCGGCCGCCGCGCGGTGCGGGTCGGCGACGTCGCCGACCTGGTCGTGGTGGCCGAGCCGCCGGCCGCGGTGCTGGCCCGCGACGGTGCCGGTGGGCTGCGGACGACGGAGGTCCTGGGCACGCTGGTCGCCGGTCGCTGGACGCACCGCAGCGGGTCGCTGGACTGAGCGACACCGCCCTCGCGCGGGGGCAGGTGCGGGCGCCGGCCGCGCGGAGGGCAACATCATGAGCGAGGTCACCCACGCCGGCGTCCTGCCCAGGACCGGCGGACCCTGATCACGGAGGAGGTGCCAGGTGCCGCAGGAGCTGCTCGTCCCGCGCCCACCGCGCCGGGTCACCCGCCGCCCGATCAGCTGGGCGTTCCGGTTCTGCGTCCTGGTCGTGTACCCGCTGGCCTCGCTCCTGTTCCGGCTGCGGTACCGGCACGCGGACCGCATCCCGCCCACCGGCGGGGTGCTGCTGGTCGCCAACCACGTCTCGGTGCTCGACCCGATCGCCTGCGCCCGGCTGGTGTGGGACGGCGGCCGGGTGCCGCACTTCCTGGCCAAGGAGTCGGTGTTCACCGGTCCGGCCGGCACGATCCTGCGCGCCGCCGGGCAGATCCCGGTCTCCCGGGGCACCAACGCCGCGATGTCCTCGGTGCACGCCGCCAAGGCCCAGCTCGACGCCGGTGAGCTCGTCGTCATCTACCCCGAGGGCTCGGTGACCCGCGACCCCGGCTGGTGGCCGATGCAGGCCCGGTCCGGCGTGGCGCGGCTGGCGCTGACCACCGATGCCGTCGTCCTGCCCGTCGCCCAGTGGGGGCCGCAGCTCGTGCACGACTACCACACCAAGCGGCTGCACCTGCGGCTGCGGACGCCGGCGGACTACCTGGTCGGCGAACCGGTCGACCTCTCCGCCCAGCGGTCCCGGGTGCGCGCCGGGCAGCCGCTCACCCCGGAGCTGCTCCGCGAGGTGACCGACCTGCTGATGACCCGGGTCCGGGACCAGCTCGGCGAGCTCCGCCAGGAGCGCCCACCCGTCGAGTTCGCCCCCCGGCCGGAGCGCCCGGCGCTCCCCGGGGAGGTGGCATGACCCGGGCCGCGGTGCTCGGCGCGGGCTCCTGGGGCACGACCTTCGCCAAGGTGCTGGCCGACGCCGGCTGCTCGGTGTCCCTGCACGCCCGCCGTCCCGAGCTGGTCGAGACGATCGCGCGGACCCGGCAGAACGCCGACTACCTGCCCGGCGTGCGGCTGCCCACCGCTGTGCGGGCCACCGTCGACGCCGCCGAGGCGCTGGACGGCGCGGACGTCGTCGTGCTCGCCGTGCCGAGCCAGACGTTGCGGGACAACCTGGCCGGCTGGGCGCCGCTGCTGCCGCCCGAGGCCTCGCTGCTGTCCTTGATGAAGGGCGTCGAGCTCGGCACCACCAAGCGGATGAGCGAGGTCATCTGCGAGGTGACCGGCGCCGGCGCGGACCGGGTCGCCGCGCTGTCCGGGCCGAACCTGGCCCGGGAGATCGCCGAGGAGCAGCCCTCGGCGACGGTCATCGCCTGCTCGGACACCGAGCGTGCGGAGCTGCTGCAGGCCGCCTGCGGCACCCCGTACTTCCGGCCCTACACCAATCCCGACCTGGTCGGCTGCGAGCTCGGCGGCGCGGTCAAGAACGTGATCGCGCTGGCCTGCGGGGTCGCCACCGGGCTGGGCTTCGGGGACAACACGCGGGCCTCGCTGATCACCCGCGGCCTCGCCGAGACCGCCCGGCTGGGCATGGCGCTGGGCGCCGACGTGACCACCTTCGCCGGCCTGGCCGGCCTCGGTGACCTGGTCGCGACGTGCTCCTCACCGCTGTCGCGGAACCGGACCTTCGGGGAGCACCTGGGCCAGGGCATGTCGGTGGCCGAGGTCCTGGAGATCACCAAGCAGACCGCCGAGGGGGTCAAGACCTGCCGCTCGGTGCTGGACCTGGCCCGCGCGCACGGGGTCGACGTGCCGATCACCGAGGCCGTGGTGCGGGTCTGCCACGAGGGGGAGTCGGCCGCCCAGATGGTGCGCGAGATGATGTCCAGAGAAGCGAAGCCCGAGTAGACCTCCCGGGTCGCTCAGACCCCCTGGAGGACCGTTCGTGAGCACCCCCGACCTGCCCGCCGAGCTCGGGGACGGGACCCGGCTGGTCCACGCCGGCGACGACCCGGCGGTGCCGGGCACCCCGCTGCGCCCCTCCCCGGTGTTCGCCGCGCCGTACCACCTCGGCGACCAGCCGCCGGGCTGGCAGGGCGCCGACGGGTACGCCCGGCCGGACAACCCGACGCTGCGGGTCTTCGAGCGGGCCGTCGGCGAGCTGGACGGCGGCGACTGCCTGTCCTTCGCCACCGGCATGGCGGCCATCAGCTCCGCCGTGCTGGCCCTGGTGCGCCCCGGTGACCGGGTGGTGCTGCCCTCGGACGGCTACTACGCGACCCGGGTGCTGGCCCGCGACGAGCTCGAGCGCTTCGGCCTGCAGGTCGACCTGGTGCCGACCCTGGAGATCGAGGCCGTCGCCGCCCGCGGGGACCTCGACGGCGTCCGGCTGGTGCTGCTGGAGACCCCGAGCAACCCGCAGCTGGACGTCTGCGACATCGCCGCGGTCGCCCGGGCCACCACGGCCGCCGGAGCGGTGCTGGCGGTCGACAACACCACCGCCTCGCCGATCGGCCAGCGCCCGCTGGCGCTCGGGGCGGACCTCACCCTCGGGTCGGACACCAAGGCGCTGACCGGGCACAGCGACGTCCTGCTCGGGCACGTGAGCAGCGCTCGCACCGACACCGGCCGGGAGCTGAACACCCGGATCGCGGCCTGGCGGAAGACCACCGGCAACACCCCGGGCCCGTTCGAGGCCTGGCTGGCCCACCGGTCGATGAGCACCCTGGACCTGCGGCTGGCCCGGCAGGCCGCCAACGCCGCCGCCCTCACCGAGCTGCTCGCCGGGCACCCCGCGGTCAGCGGGGTCCGGTGGCCGTGGCGGCCCGGCGACCCGTCGTACGCGCTGGCGACCACCCAGATGCTCCGCCCGAACGGCGTCGTCTCCGCCGAGCTCGCCGACTCCGCAGCCGTGCAGCGGCTGGTCGCCAGCAGCCGGCTGCTGCTCGCCGCGACCAGCTTCGGTGGCGTGCACACCACGATCGACCGGCGCGCCCAGTGGGGCGGAGACGCCGTCCCGGCGGGGTTCGTCCGCTTCTCCTGCGGGATCGAGGACACCGCCGACCTCGTCGCGGACCTCACCTCGGCCCTCGCGGCGCTCGGCTAGGGTCGGCGGCGATGACCGGCGAGGCGCGCAGGACCAGGGTGGCAGTCGTCTTCGGCGGGCGGAGCGCGGAGCACGCGATCTCCTGCGTGTCGGCCGGGAGCGTGCTCGCCGCGCTGGACCCGGAGCGCTACGAGGTGGTGCCGGTGGGCATCGCCCGGGACGGCCGGTGGGTGCTGCACGACGGCGCGGCGCTGGCCATCGAGGGCGGCACGCTGCCCGAGGTCACCGGCGGCACCGCCGTCTCGCTGGTCGGCGACCCGGCCGGGCGGGGGCTGGCGGTGCTGGAGCCCGGTCAGGCCATCGGTCGGCTCACCGAGGTCGACGTCGTCTTCCCGGTGCTGCACGGCGCCTACGGGGAGGACGGCACGATCCAGGGTCTGCTGGAGATGTCCGGGCTGCCCTACGTCGGCTCGGGGGTGTTCGCCAGCGCGGCCTCGATGGACAAGGAGTTCACCAAGAAGCTGCTGTCCGCCGCCGGGATCCCGCAGGGCGACCACGTGGTGCTGCGCGACGCCCGCGGCGCGATCTGCCCCGACCCGGACGTGCTCGACGAGGCGGCGCGGGAGCGGCTGGGCCTGCCGGTCTTCGTCAAGCCGTCCCGCGCCGGGTCCAGCATCGGGATCACCCGGGTCACCGACTGGGCGCAGTTCCCCGCGGCGGTGGCGACCGCGGCCGCGGTCGACCGCAAGGTGGTCGTGGAGGCCGCTGTCCCCGGCCGGGAGATCGAGTGCGGCGTCCTGGCCCGGCCCGGCGGCGGGCAGCCCGAGGCCAGCCTCCCGGCGGAGATCCGGCTGCGGCCGGGCACCGAGTGGTACGACTTCGACGCGAAGTACCTCGAGGACGCCGTCGAGTTCGACGTCCCCGCCGACCTCACCGCCTCCCAGACCGCCGCGGTGCAGGAGATCTCCCGCCGGGCCTACCTCGCGATGGACTGCCGCGGGCTGGCCCGGGTCGACTTCTTCCTCTCTACCGACCCCGCGACCGGAGCCGACCGGTGGGTGGTGAACGAGGTCAACACGATGCCCGGGTTCACGCCCATCTCGATGTTCCCGCGGATGTGGGCGGCCACCGGCGTCAGCTACCCCGAGCTGGTCGACCGGCTGGTCTCCAGTGCCGGGCTGGACGGCGGGTGACCTCCCGGCTGCTGCGGACCGTGGCGGCCCCGATGCTGCTGCTCACCCCGTGGTGCACCGGCTGCACGTCCCAGGAGGCCCCCGCGGCCGGCCCGGGGGAGTCGTCAGCGTCGGCGTCCGAGGCCGTTCCCTCCGACGCGGCCGGGCTGGAGGCCCTGCTCGTCGACGCGGTGCCCTCCGGCCTGCCGCTGGTGCCCGACGACGAGCTCGTCCCGCCGGCGGGGGCCAAGACGATCGACGACGTGGCCCGGTACGGCGGCGACGCGCAGCAGCAGCGGCAGGTGCTCAGCGACTACGGCTACCTGCGTGGCTGGGAGCGCTTCTGGCGCGCCGACGCCGCGCTGACCAGCGTGTTCCTCGACCAGTTCCAGGACGGAGCAGGCGCGGGGTCCTACGCGGAGGACCTCGCGCGCAACGACGCGGAGTACTACGGCGGGCTGACCGACAGCGCCCCGGACGACCTGCCGTCCGGCTGCGTGACCATGGCGCGGGACGAGCCCGCGCCCGACCACGGCTTCGCCGGACCGGCCGCCTTCGCCTGGTGCGCCGTCGGCGCCTTCACCGTCTCGGTCGCCGCGGTCGCGGCGACCCCGGCGGACGCCTGGGCGGAGCTCGTCGCGGTGACCGTCGCCCAGCTCGACCGGCTCCCCGCCGGCTGAACGAGGGCCTCCCTCAGCCGCCGGGTGCGGGGGTGACGTAGGGCAGCGCCGTGGCGATGATCGGGCACAGCGCGGTCACCGTGGCGCTGTCGGTGCTCGTCGGCACCGACACCTGGACGGGCACGTTCCGGTCGACCGTCGTCCAGACGACGACGTCGGGGTCGGTGTCGTCGACGAACCACTCGACGCCGGAGATGACGATCGTCGAGGTCCCCACGACGTAGCCGGCCGGCGGGGCGACGCCGCACACCAGCACGATCGCCGGGTCGCCCCAGGCGTAGGCGTAGGGGGTGTCGGAGTCGACCAGGCGGGAGGTCTCCCCGGCCAGCTCCAGCGGCAGCTGGCCCATCAGCACCGGGCAGGCCAGCTCCGCGGCGGAGGTGGCGTCGGGGGTGTCGACCTGCACCGGGGGCAGGTCGCCCCGCGGCGCCGACGTCGTGCCGGAGACGTCGGCCACCGCGGTGCCGGCGTCGGCGGGCTCGTCGTCGCGCTGCACGTTGACCAGCACCAGCAGCACGGCCACCACCGCCACCAGGACGGCGAGGGTCACCAGCGCCGCCCGGCGCAGCAGCCGGTCGGAGGGGGTCGGCGTGCTCAGGAGCTCAGAGGTTGACGACGGGGCAGGTCAGCGTGCGGGTGATGCCGTCGACCGACTGCACCCGGGCCACGACGAGCCGGCCGAGCTCGTCGACGGTGTTCGCCTCGGCCCGCACGATCACGTCGTAGGGGCCGGTGACGTCCTCGGCCTTCGTCACGCCGGCGATCTCGCTGATGCTCGCGGCGACCGCGGCTGCCTTGCCGACTTCGGTCTGGATCAGGATGTAGGCGTGGACCACGGGTTGACCTTCCTCGGGCGCAGGCCTGCTGAGCAGCGGACCGGCCAGCAACGTTACCGAGCCGCGCGGGACGCCGCGTGACGCGGCCCCGCCCGCTCTCGCCCCCGCCCGACCCGGCGGACACCGTCGGGGCCGTCGGGGAGTTCCCGCTCATCGCCCGGGTGGTCGCCCGGTCGGGCACCGCGGCGCTGGCCGAGGTCGGCCCAGGCGACGACGCGGCCGTGCTGCGCGCACCCGACGGCAGGGTGGTGGCCTGCACCGACGTCCTGGTGGAGGGCCGGCACTTCCGTCGCGACTGGTCCTCCGCCGAGGACGTCGGGCACAAGGCCGCCGCGGCCAACCTGGCCGACGTCGCCGCCATGGGCGCGGTGCCCACCGCGCTGCTGGTCGGGCTGGCCTGCCCCGCGGACACCTCGGCGGCCTGGCTGGAGGGCGTCGCGGCCGGCATGGCGGCCGAGTGCGCCCCGTTCGGCGCCGCGGTCGTCGGCGGCGACACCTCGGCGAGCGCACCGGACTCCTCGGCCGTCGTGCTGTCGGTGACGGCGCTGGGCGACCTCGGTGGCCGGGCGCCGGTCCTGCGCTCCGGTGCCCGGCCGGGGGACGTGGTGGCGGTGGCCGGCCGGCTCGGCTGGTCGGCCTGCGGACTGGCGGTGCTCCGCCGGGGCTTCACCGCGCCGGCCGCCGCGGTGGGCGCCCACCGCCGCCCGCTGCCGCCGTACGCCGCCGGTCCGGCCGCCGCCGACGCCGGGGCCACCGCCATGTGCGACACCAGCGACGGGCTCCTCGCCGACGCCGGCCACCTGGCCGCGGACAGCGGCGTCGTGCTGGACCTGGACCGAGCCGTGCTGCGGGAGACCTACGTGATCGGGCCGCTGCCGCAGGTCGCCGCGGCGCTCGGTGGCGACCCGCTCAGCTGGGTCCTCACCGGCGGGGAGGACCACGCCCTGGTGGCCACCTTCCCCTCCGGTGTCGCACTCCCCGAGGGGTGGACGAGTATCGGGGTCGTGCACGAGGCGACGGAGGACGGACCCGGGGTCCGGGTGGACGGGGTGCCCGCCGCGCAGGTGGCGGCCGAGCTGGGGGAGGAGACGGGTCATGTCCACTTCGGCTGAGCCGGGCCTGGTCCGGCTCCGCGCCGTGGGGTACAGCGACCCGGTCGCCCAGCACCTGGTCGCGCGGGTGCAGCAGGAGTACGTCGTCCGCTACGGCGGCTTCGACGAGGCCGTGGTCGACCCGGCCGAGTTCTCCGCACCGGTGGGGCTCTTCCTGGTCGCCGAGGTCGACGGGGTGCCCGCCGGGTGCGGCGGCTGGCGGTCCTTCGGCAACGGCGTCGCGGAGGTCAAGCGGATGTACGTGGAGCCGGCCTTCCGCCGGCGCGGCATCGCCGCCCTCGTGCTCGTCACGCTGGAGCGCTCCGCGCGCGAGGCCGGCCACCGGCAGCTGCTGCTCAACTCCGGTGACCGGCAGCCCGAGGCGCTGGCGCTCTACGACCGCGCGGGTTATGTGCCCGTCCCCGGGTACGGGGTGTACGCCGACGCACCGGACGCGGTCTTCCTGGGCAAGGACCTGGAAGTCGGGCAGCCCGAGGAGGACGACGCATGGGCGTCGTGACCGTGTCGGCGTCGTTCGGTGCCGGCGGCGCCGAGATCGCCCCGGCCGTCGCCGAGCGCCTGCGGCTGCCGTTCCACGACCGGGTCATCCCGGCCCAGGTGGCCGGGCGGCTGGGAGTGCCCGTCGCCGAGGCGGAGGCCAACGACGAGACCGTCACCCGCGGCCTGTGGCGGCTGGTGAGCTCGCTGGGCACGATGCCCGACCCGGTCGGCGGTGTGCTCCCGACGTCCGCGCTCCCCGACGAGCGGGCCTACCGGGTGCAGACCGAGCGGGTGCTCGGCGAGATCGTCGCGGGCCCGGGCGGGGTGGTCCTCGGCCGGGCTGCGGCGATGGTGCTGCGGGACCGCCCCGACGTGCTGCACGTGCGGCTGGACGGGCCGCCGGGACGGCGGCTGGCCGCCGCGGTCGCGCACTCGGGCCGGCCGGAGGACGAGGTGCGCCGGGACCAGGAGGCCGCCGACCGGGCCCGGGTCGCCTACGTGCGGCACTTCTACCGCTGCGACCCGGCCGAGTCCCGGCACTACCACCTGGTGGTCGACAGCACCGCCCTGCCGCACGACGCGGTGGTCGAGCTGCTGGTCACCGCCGCCCGTGCCCGGGGCATCGGCGGCTGAGCACGCAGAAGACCCCGGAGGCCAGCGGCCTCCGGGGTCCATGTCGCGCTCCTCGGCCCCGTCCAGAGGCTCGCCCCGAGCTTGCGAGGGGTGAGGAGGACGGGGTCCTTCGTCAGCCGCGGACGACCTTGCCCGCGCGGATGCAGGAGGTGCAGGCGTTGATGCGGCGGCGGGTGCCGGCACCGACGACGGCCTTCACGGCCTGGATGTTCGGGTTCCAACGGCGCGGCGTACGGCGGTGCGAGTGGGACACCGACATGCCGAAACCGGGGCCCTTGCCACACACGTCGCACACGGCAGCCACGGTCGATCACTCCCAGAGAATTGGTCCAACTGAAGTCAGGTCGCGGTGCCGCCGGAGGCCCGAGGGCAGACACCAGCCACGCACACGCTGGGTACCACTGTAACCGGTGTCCGGGACCGCTGTCGGCCCACCCCGGCCCGGCGGCCGGGGAGGGCACGCGTGGACCGGTCCTGTCAGCGGCCCCCGGTACCCTGCCGGGCGTGCTGAGGGCGCTGGACGACGCCGCGGTCGGCCGGTGGAGTCGTGCCGTCGTCGACAGCCTCGGCGCGGCCCGCAGCCGGCTCGACGAGCTCAACGTCTTCCCGGTGCCCGACGGTGACACCGGCACCAACCTGCTGCTCACCGCCGAGGCCGGGCACGCTGCCCTCGACGCCGCCCTGCAGGCCGCGCGGGACGACGGCGGCCGCCGACCCGAGTCCCCGTGGCTGGTGCTCGCCCGGGGCGCCGTGCTGGGTGCCCGGGGCAACTCCGGCGCGATCCTCGCCCAGCTCCTGCGCGGCCTCGCCGACGGGCTGGCCGACGAGCCCGAGGTCGACGGCGAGGTCCTCGCCACGGCGCTCACCAGCGCCTCCCGGACCGCGTACGGCGCCGTCGCCGACCCCGAGGAGGGCACCTTCCTCACCGTGGCCCGGTCGGGCGCCGAGGCCGCGGCCACCGCGGTCGCCGAGGGGCGGACCGGGCTCGCCGACGTCGTCCGGGCGGCCGCCGACGGCGCGCTCACCGCGCTGCAGGCCACCACCGGCCAGCTCGCCGCGCTGCGCGACGCCGGGGTCGTCGACGCCGGGGGAGCGGGCTGGTGCCTGGTGCTGGA
The DNA here is from genome assembly GCF_005930475.1 of Modestobacter altitudinis. Classification (GTDB taxonomy): domain Bacteria; phylum Actinomycetota; class Actinomycetes; order Mycobacteriales; family Geodermatophilaceae; genus Modestobacter; species Modestobacter altitudinis. The sequence continues at coordinate 48,757 of NZ_SJEW01000009.1, read as the reverse complement.
CGCGCTGGTCGGCACGGTGACCGGGGTGGCGCCGGTCCGCCCTCCGCTCGGCGGCCGCCCGGCCCGCCCCCTGGTCCCGGTGCCCGGCCCGCCCGCTCCCGGTCCGGGCAGCGAGGTGCAGTTCCTGCTCGCCGACTCCGACCCGGCCGCCGTCGCCCGGCTGCAGACCCGGCTCGCCGCGCTCGGGGACTGCCTTGTCGTGGTCGGCGTCGACACCCCCGCCGGACGCGAGTGGAACGTGCACGTGCACGTCGCCGACGTCGGCGCCGCGATCGAGGCCGGCATCGAGGCCGGCCGGCCGCACCGCATCTCGGTCACCGCGCTGGCACCGCTGCTCCCGCCGGCTGCGGCCCCGGGCGTCCGGGCGGTCGTCGCGCTGGCCTGCGCGGCCGGGCTGGCCGAGCTGTTCGCGGGGGAGGGCGTCGCCGTCCTCACCGCGCCGGTCGACGGCGTCGACGAGGACGACGTGCTGCGTGCCGTCCTGGGCACGGGCGCCGAGCAGGTCGTCGTGCTGCCCAACGCCGCGGGGGCGATCGCCCCCGCCGGCCGGGCCGCCGACCGCGCCCGCGCCCAGGGCCGGGACGTGGTCGTCGTCCCGACCCGGTCACCGGTCCAGGGGCTGGCCGCGCTGGCCGTCGCCGACCCGGCCCGCCGGTTCGGCGACGACGTCATCGCGCTGGCCGAGGCGGCCGCGGCCACCCGCTGGGCCGAGGTCACGGTCGCCGACCAGGAGGCCCTCACCTCGGCCGGGCGCTGCCGCCCCGGCGACGTGCTGGGCAGCGCGGAGGGTGACGTCGTCGTCATCGGCGCGGACCCCGCCACGGTGGCCCGGGACCTGCTCGACCGGCTGCTCTCGGCCGGCGGGGAGATGGCGACGCTGGTCGTGGGGGCGGACGCCGCCCTGGGCGACAGCGTGTCCGCCCACCTGGCGGCGGTGCACCCGACGGTCGAGGTGGTCCGGTACGCCGGGGGTGCCGGGGCGCTGCCCCTGCTGGTGGGGGTGGAGTGATGGTGGCCATGGACACCGACCTGGTCCGGGTGCTCGGCCCCAAGACCGCGAAGGTGATGGCCGACCAGTTGCAGCTGCGCACCGTGCGCGACCTGCTGCGGCACTACCCGCGCCGGTACGCCCGCCGCGGGGAGATGGCCCGGCTGGACGACCTCGAGGTCGGCGACCGGGTGACCGTGCTGGCCCAGGTCAAGAGCGTGAGCACCCGCAGGATGCAGCAGCGCCGGGGGACGCTGACCGAGGTCACCGTGGGCGACGGCGCGGGCAGCATGCGGCTGGTCTTCTTCAACAACCGGCATGCGCACCTGGACGTCGGGGAGTGGGGTCTGTTCGCCGGCACCGTGGGGCTCTGGCGGGGCGACAAGCAGTTCAGCCACCCCGACTGCCACATCATGACCGGCGACGACGACGACTGGGCCCGCGCCCTGGTGCCGATCTACCCGGCCAGCAAGGACGTCTCCAGCTGGGTGATCCAGAAGTCGGTCAAGCTGCTGCTGGACGACCGGAGCTCGCTGGAGGCCCTGCTCGACGACCCGATCCCCCAGCCGGTCCGCGACCGGCACGGCCTGCCGTCGCTGGCCACGGCGCTGGTCTACAAGCACCGTCCCGAGTCGACCGCCCAGGTGGAGTTCGCCGACGAGCGCCTGAAGTGGGACGAGGCACTGGTGCTGCAGTGCACGCTCGCCGCCCGCCGGCGCGCCGCTGCCCTGGAGCCCGGCATCGAGCGCCCGCGGCGCCGCGGCGGGCTGCTGGACGCCGTCGACGCCGCGCTGCCGTTCTCCCTCACCGAGGGCCAGCGCGAGGTCGGTGAGGAGCTGGCCGGGGAGCTGGCCCGGGTGCAGCCGATGAACCGGCTGCTGCAGGGCGAGGTGGGCTCGGGCAAGACCGTCGTCGCGCTGCGCGCGATGGCCCAGGTGGTCGACGCCGGCGGCCAGGCGGCGCTGCTCGCGCCCACCGAGGTGCTCGCCGCCCAGCACGCCCGCAGCCTGACCGCGATCCTGGGTCCGTTGGCCCGGGCCGGCGAGCTGGACGGCGACCCGGCGGGCACCCGGGTGGTGCTGCTGACCGGGTCGCAGAAGGCCGCCGTCCGCCGGGAGGCCCGGGCCGCGGTCGCCGACGGCAGTGCCGGCATCGTCGTCGGCACGCACGCGTTGCTGCAGGAGGGCGTGGAGTTCGCCGACCTCGGTCTGGTCGTCGTCGACGAGCAGCACCGCTTCGGCGTCGAGCAGCGCGACGCGTTGCGCGCCAAGGGCACCCGACCGCCGCACGTGCTGGTGATGACGGCGACGCCGATCCCGCGCACCGTGGCCATGACCGTCTACGGCGACCTGGAGACCTCCACGCTGCGCCAGCTGCCCGCCGGCCGGGGTGGTGTGTCCAGCTCGGTGGTCCCGGTGCGGGACAAGCCTGCCTGGCTGGACCGCGCCTGGGCCCGGGTGCGGGAGGAGGTCGCGGCCGGGCGGCAGGCCTACGTCGTCTGCCCCCGGATCGGTGACCTGGAGGACGGCGGGAACGGCAAGGCCGCGGACGACGACGGGCCGGACGACGCCGACGGCGCCCCGCCGGAGGAGGAGGAGAAGGGCGGCAGCGACCGCCGTCCGCCGCTGGCCGTGCTCGACGTCGCGGAGGGTCTGCGCTCCGGGCCGCTGTCGGCGCTGCGGGTGGAGGTGCTGCACGGCCGGATGCCCGCGGAGGAGAAGGAGGCCCGGATGCGGGCCTTCGCCGCCGCCGAGGTCGACGTGCTGGTCGCCACCACCGTCGTCGAGGTCGGCGTCGACGTGCCCAACGCCACGGTGATGGTGGTGATGGACGCCGACCGGTTCGGCGTCAGCCAGCTGCACCAGCTGCGCGGCCGGGTGGCCCGGGGCAGGCACGCGGGGCTGTGCCTGCTGGTCAGCGAGGCGTCCAGCTCGTCGGCGACCGGGCAGCGGCTGGCCGCCGTCGCCGGCACCACCGACGGCTTCGAGCTGGCCCGGCTGGACCTGGAGACCCGCCGGGAGGGTGACGTGCTCGGCGCGGCGCAGTCCGGCCGCCGCTCGAACGTCAAGCTGCTCTCGCTGCTGGACGACGAGACGCTCATCGCCGAGGCGCGGGCCGAGGCGACCGCCCTGGTCGAGCAGGGCGGCGGACTCGCCGACCACCCCGAGCTGGCCGCCGCGGTCGCCGCGCTGGCGATGGACGAGCGAGCCGACTACCTGGAGAAGGCGTGAGGAAGGACCCCCTGCCCCCCAGGCCCCGTCCCGAGGCTCGCCCCGAGCGTGCGAGGGGTGAGGAGGACGGGGTCCTCCCACTCGCGGTGGGACCCTGCAGGGGGCCGGGGGCGTGACCCGCATCATCGCTGGATCTGCTGGTGGGCGGCGGCTGAAGGTCCCGCGCGCCGGGGTGCGGCCCACCGGCGACCGGGCGCGCGAGGGCCTGTTCAACTCGCTGGGCTCGCTGCTGGACCTCGACGGCATCCGGGTGCTGGACCTCTACGCCGGCTCCGGCGCGCTCGGTCTGGAGGCGCTGTCCCGCGGCGCGGCCGAGGTGGTCTTCGTGGAGTCCGGCGGCGGGGTGCTGCCGGTGCTGCGCGAGAACATCGCCGCGGTGGGCCTGCGTGGTGCCGTGGTGCTGCCGGGCAGCGTGCCGACCGTGGTCGCGGGGGCGGCCCCGGCCGGCTTCGACCTGGTGGTCGCCGACCCGCCGTACGCGGCTCCCGAGGAGGAGGTGCTGGGCGTGCTGCGCGCCCTCGCCGGGAACGGCTGGCTGAGCCCGGACGCCGTGGTCGTCGTCGAGCGGTCCAGTCGCGAGCAGCCGTGGGAGTGGCCGACACCGCTGATCGGAGTCCGTGATCGTCGGTACGGGGAGGCGGTGCTCCGGTACGGTCGCTTGTCGTGAGGCGTGCGGTCTGTCCCGGTTCGTTCGACCCGGTCACCAACGGCCATGTCGACGTGATCGCGCGCGCCGCCGCCCTGTACGACGAACTGGTCGTCGCAGTGCTGGTCAACCCCGGCAAGGCGGGCCTGTTCGACGTCTCGGAGCGGATGGCCCTGCTGCGTGAGGCGGTCGTCGACCTGTCCAACGTCACCGTGGACAGCTTCGAGGGCCTGCTGGTGAACTACTGCCGCGACCGGGACATCCCGGTGATCGTCAAGGGCCTCCGGGCCGTCGGCGACTTCGAGTACGAGCTGCAGATGGCGCAGATGAACCGCGAGCTGGCCGGGGTCGAGACCCTGTTCGTGCCGACCGCGCCGCAGGTCGGCCACCTCTCCTCGAGCCTGGTCAAGCAGATCGCGAAGTTCGGCGGCGATGTCTCGTCACTGGTCCCCAAGGCGGTCAACGACCGGCTGGTGGCGCAGGCGAGGGAGAGGCAGCAGCCATGACGGAGGTCGTCTACCGGCTGTACGAGACCGTGGACGAACTGACCACGGTCATCGAGAACGCCCGCAGCGTGCCGATGTCCTCGTCCTGCATGGTGCCGCGCGACCACCTGCTCGACCTGCTCGACGACCTGCGTGAGTCCCTCCCCGAGGAGGTGCAGCAGGCCGGCGCCATCGTCGAGCAGCGCACCGAGATCCTCCAGCAGGCCCAGGCGGAGGCCGAGCGGCTGACCGGGCGCACCCGCAGCGACAGCGAGCAGGTCGTGGCCAACGCCCGCCGCCAGCGCGAGGAGCTGGTCGGCACCGCCCGCCGGCAGCGCGACGAGATCCTCACCCAGGCCCAGGCGGAGGCCGACGAGCTGCTGGCCGAGGCCGAGGCGGAGGCCGAGCGGCTGCTCGCCGAGGCCCGCCGGCTGCGCGAGCAGCTCCTCGCCGACGGGCAGCGCCAGCAGGACGAACTGGTCGCCGCCGGTGAGGTCGAGCACGAGCGGTTGCTCACCGAGACCGAGGTGTACCGGACGGCGGTCGACCGGGCCGACGCGCTCGGGGCGCGGACCGCGGCCGAGGTCGCCCGGATGCGCGCGGAGGTCGACGACTACGTCGACACCCGGCTCGCCGACTTCGGGAACACGCTGTCGCACATGATGCGTTCGGTGGAGAAGGCGCGCGTCAACCTGCGCACGCCCTGACCGACCGCGCTGGGCCCACCGGACCTGCGCACGCCCTGACACCGGGACGAGGCCGGCGGAGGATCGGGTAAGCTCGACCTCCGTCCGGCCGCTGCCTCCCGTGCGCTCCCGGCGAACCCACCATCGACGACGACGAGTACTGACATGTCTGCTTCCCCTGCACCGTTCCCCGGCGCCGCGTCCACCGACGCGCAGCGCCCCGCCGCCGACCCCGCGACCCGCTCGGTCGCCGAGAAGGCCGCGGAGAAGGCAGCTGCCAAGGCGTGGACCGTCGACCTCCGCGAGCTGGGCCGGCGCGCCGGCACCATGCGCGAGTGGGACAGGACGCTCCCCGCCCGGCCGGGCTGGGGTGTCGAGATGATCGGGGTCCCCGAGGGCGCACCGGTCGACCTGCACCTGCGGCTCGAGTCCGTGATGGAGGGCGTGCTGGTCAGCGGCACCGTCGACGTCCCGGTGACCGGGCAGTGCGCGCGGTGCCTGGACCCCGTCGAGGACACCCTGGAGCTCGACGTCCAGGAGCTGTACGCCTACGAGGGCAGCACCACCGAGGCCACCAGCGGCGAGGACGAGGTGCGCCGGATCGAGGGCGACACGCTCGACCTGGCCCCGCTCGTCCGGGACACCGTCGTCCTCACCCTGCCGCTGTCGCCGACCTGCACGCCGGACTGCGCCGGCCTGTGCGTCGACTGCGGTGAGCGGCTGGACGACCTGCCCGCTGACCACTCGCACGAGGTGATCGACCCCCGGTTCGCCGGGCTGGCCGCGCGCTTCGCCGACCTGAACGACAGCACTGCGAACGACGCCGACGGGGCCCAGCCGGGCTCCGGGAGCACCGACACCGAGGAGAACTGATCATGGCTGTCCCGAAGCGGCGCACCTCGCGCAGCAACACCCGCTCGCGCCGGTCGCAGTGGAAGGCCACGGCCCCGACCCTGGCCCCCTGCCCGAACAAGGCCTGCGGCGAGCTCAAGCCCCCGCACATCGCGTGCCCCACCTGCGGTCAGCACGACGGCCGTCAGGTCCTCGCGGTCTGACCCTGCGCACCCGCACCATGGCGCAGCCGACCTCCGCTCCGGCGTCCTCGGCGGCAGGCCCCCCGGCAGGGGGCCTGCGGCCGTGGACGCCGCCGGTCGTCCGCCCGTCGTGACCGAGCACACCGACGCCGCCGGCCGCTGGCTCGCCGACGCCCTGGGCGTCGAGCTGTCCCCGGCACTGCTGGAGCTGGCGCTGACCCACCGGTCCTACGCGTACGAGCACGGTGGCCTGCCGACCAACGAGCGCCTGGAGTTCCTCGGCGACTCGGTGCTCGGGCTCGTGGTGACCGACGAGCTCTACCGGAGCCACCCCGAGCTGCCCGAGGGGCAGCTGGCCAAGCTGCGCGCCTCGGTGGTCAACATGAACTCGCTGGCCCGCGTCTCCCGCTCGCTCGGCGAGGGCGGCATCGGCCCGCACCTGCTGCTGGGCCGCGGCGAGACGACCACCGGCGGCCGGGAGAAGGACTCGATCCTCGCCGATGCACTGGAGGCGCTCATCGGCGCCGTCCACCTGGGGCTGGGGCTGACCACCGCCTCGGCGATCGTCCACCGGCTGTTCGACCCGCTGCTGGCCGAGTCGGCCACCCGCGGCGCCGCACTGGACTGGAAGACCAGCCTGCAGGAGCTCGCTGCCGGCCAGGGCCTGGGCGCCCCGGTCTACGACGTCGAGGACACCGGTCCCGACCACGCCAAGACGTTCACCGCCGCCGTGCTGCTGGCCGGCCAGATCCGCGGCAAGGGCACCGGACGCACCAAGAAGGCCGCCGAGCAGGAGGCCGCCGAAGCCGCGTGGCACTCGCTCACGACGGCGACCGACGGCGGACCCGCGGGCGGCTGACGTGCCCGAGCTGCCCGAGGTCGAGGTCGTCCGGCGCGGCCTCGACCGCTGGGTCACCGGCCGGACCGTCGCCGCGGTCGAGGTGCACCACCCGCGGGCGGTCCGCCGGCACCTCGAGGGGACCGAGCACTTCGTGGCCGCGCTGACCGGTCGCACCCTGACCGCCGCCCACCGGCGCGGGAAGTACCTGTGGCTGCCCGTCGCCGAGGCCGACGGCACCCCCACCGGCCGTGCCCTGGTCGCCCATCTCGGGATGAGCGGGCAGCTGCTCGTGGAGAAGCCCGAGGAGGCCGACGAGGTCCACCTGCGCGCCCGTCTCCGGTTCACCGACGGCGGCCGCGAGCTGCGCTTCGTCGACCAGCGCACGTTCGGCGGGCTGGCGGTGGAGGACGGCGCGGGGACGGACCCCGCCGACGTGCCGCCGCGGCTGGCACACATCGCCATCGACCCGCTGGACGACGCCTTCGACGTCGACGCCTTCAGCGCCGCGCTCCGCCGTCGGCACACCGAGGTCAAGCGTGCGCTGCTGGACCAGACCCTGATCGGCGGGGTCGGCAACATCTACGCCGACGAGTCGCTGTGGCGCGCCCGGCTGCACGGCGCCCGGCCCACCGACAAGCTCACCCGCGCCCAGGTCGCCGACCTCCTGGAGGGCGTCCGCGACGTGCTGGGGGAGAGCCTCGAGCAGGGCGGCACCTCCTTCGACTCGCTCTACGTCGACGTCAACGGGCAGAGCGGGTACTTCTCCCGGCACCTGGCGGTCTACGGCCAGCTGGACCGGCCGTGCCCCCGGTGCGGGACCCCGATCCGCCGCGAGTCGTTCATGAACCGGTCCAGCTACAGCTGCCCGCAGTGCCAACCGCGGCCACGGGTCCGACGATCGTGACGGTGCTGCGCGTCCTCGCGCTGGTCGAGGGTCAGGTGCAGGGCGTCGGCCCGGCCCCGGTGCAGGGGCCCGCGCCGAGCCTGCGAGGCGTGGGGGGCAGCGGGGTCCTTCGTGGACGGGCCGAGGTGGTGCTCGAGGGCCCGGCGGACGACGTCCGTGCGGTCCTGGCCGAGCTCTCCGGACCGCGGGCGCCGGGCGCGGTCGCCGGTGTGCAGCACCGCGACGACGTGGTGCAGGGGTGGCCGGCTTCACCGTGGGGTGACCAAGACGACATCCGCCCGACACCCGGCAGAGGTAGCTGCGCCGTTGACCCAGGTCGAAGCGGCTGTCACCCTGAGGACACCAACCCGCGCAGACCGCCCCGGCGGTGCGAGGGACCCACTCCTGCACGTGAAAGGCCGCTGAGCCATGGCCAAGGCCCTGTTCGGTTCGATCGTCGCTCCGCACGAGCTTCGAGTAGCCGAGGAGAACGCCGCCCTGCGCGCGAAGGTGCGCCGCCTCGAGGAGGAGATCGCCGCCCTCCGTGAGGAGCGGGACGCCACGATCGCCCGCGAGCTGCTCACCATGGCCCACGAGTCGGCCGCGCCCGCTCTCGCCTGACGGCCCCGTCCGGAGGCTCATCCCGAGCCGGCGAGGGGTGAGAGGGAGGCGTCCTCCTGCTCACCCGCCCCAGGCGCCCCTCGCGTCCACCGACGCGAGGGGCGATCGGCATGCCGTCGGTCATCATGGGGCGACCCTGCGCCGAGCAGGACTGTCGTACCCCTCCGGGAGCCTCTCCGCCGTGCACCTGTCCAGCCTGACGCTCAAGGGCTTCAAGTCCTTCGCGTCGCCGACGACGCTCCGCCTGGAACCCGGCATCACCGCCGTCGTCGGCCCGAACGGCTCGGGCAAGTCCAACGTCGTCGACGCGATCGCCTGGGTGCTCGGCGAGCAGGGCGCCAAGAGCCTGCGCGGCGGGAAGATGGAGGACGTCATCTTCGCCGGCACGGCCGGTCGGCCGGCGCTGGGCCGCGCCGAGGTGACGCTGACGATCGACAACGCCGACGGCGCGCTGCCCATCGACTACACCGAGGTGTCGATCACCCGCCGGATGTACCGCTCCGGTGAGAGCGAGTACGAGATCAACGGTGACAAGGTCCGGCTGCTCGACGTCCAGGAACTGCTGAGCGACTCGGGCATCGGCCGGGAGATGCACGTCATCGTCGGGCAGGGGCAGCTCGACGCCGTCCTGTCCGGTCGCCCGGAGGACAGGCGCGCCTTCGTCGAGGAGGCCGCCGGCGTCCTCAAGCACCGCAAGCGCAAGGAGAAGGCGCTCCGCAAGCTCGACGCGATGCAGGCCAACCTCGACCGGCTGGGCGACCTGACCGCCGAGCTGCGCCGCCAGCTCAAGCCGCTGGGCAAGCAGGCCGAGGTGGCCCGCCGGGCGGCCGGGGTCCAGGCCGACCTGCGGGACGCCCGGCTGCGGCTGCTCGCCGACGACCTGGTCGGGCTGCGCGACGCCCTCGATGCCGACGTCGCCGACGAGACCGCCGCGCGCGCCCGCCGGGCGGTGGTCGAGGCCGCGCTGGGTGAGGCCTCCCGCACCGAGTCGGCCCTGGAACGGCAGCTGGCCGCCGATGCGCCCGCGCTGGCCACCGCCCAGGACAGCTGGTACCGGCTGTCCACCCTGGCCGAGCGCTTCCGCAGCGTCGGCCAGCTGGCCGCCGAGCGGCACCGGCACCTGTCCGCCGCGCCGCCGGCCGGTCCCACCGGCCGCGACCCGGACGCGCTGGACGCCGAGGCCGAGCGGGTCGAGGCGACCGAGCGCGAGCTCGCCGAGTCACTGGAGGCCGAGCGCGCCCGGCTGACGACCGCCGTGGCGCTGCGGGCCGAGGTGGAGACGGCCCTGTCCGAGGCGGAGCGTGCCCTGGTCGCCGCCGCCCGTGCGCTGGCCGACCGCCGCGAGCACCTGGCCCGGCTCTCCGGGAAGGTGGCCGCGGGCCGGTCGCGTGCCGCGGCGGGGGAGGCGGAGATCGACCGGCTCGCCGCCGCGGCCACCGAGGCCGCCGACCGGGCCGACGCGGCTGCGGAACGGCTGGAGGCCCGGCGCGCAGAGCTGACCGAGGACGCCGGCGGTGACGAGGACCTCGCCGCAGCGCACGCCGCCGCGATCGCGGCCTCCGCCGGGGCCGCCCGCACCGTCGCCGAGCTGACCGCCGCCGAACGCGCCGCCGAACGGGACCGCGCCGGCTGGCAGGCCCGCCGCGACGCGCTGGCCCTGGGGCTCGCCCCCGCCGACGGCGCGGCCGCCGTGCTCGCCGCCGGCCTGTCCGGGGTGCTCGGGCCGGTCCCCGACCGGCTCACCGTCGCGCCGGGCGCCGAGGTCCCGATCGCGGCCGCCCTGGGCGGGCTGGCCGACGCGGTGGTCGTCGCCGGGGTCGCCGAGGCCGCCGACGTGCTCACCCACCTGGCCGGGACCGACGGCGGGCGGGTGGGCCTGCTGGTCACCGGCGGCCTGCCCCCGGTCGCCCGGGACGGCTGGCCGGAGCTGCCCGAGGGCGCTCGCTGGGCCCTCGACCTGGTCACCGCACCCGCCGAGCTCGGCCCGGCGCTGGCCCGCGCGCTGGAGCGGGTCGCCGTCGTCGGCGACCTGGCCGCCGCCGTGGCGCTGGTGCGCACCCACCCGCGGGTCCGGGCGGTCACCGGCTCCGGTGACCTGCTCGGCGCCGACTGGGCGGTGGGCGGCCAGCTGAACGCCCCGTCGGGGCTCGAGGTGCGGGCCCGGGTCGACGAGGCCGCGGCGGAGCTGGACCGCGCCACCGCCACCGCCGCCCGGCTGGCCGACGAGCTGGCCGACGCCCGGGACGTCGCCGCGCAGCGCTCCGCCGACGTCGACACCGCGCTCACCGCCCGGCAGGCCGGTGACCGGGCGCGCTCGGCCGCCGCCGCCGAGCTGGCCGAGCTGGGAGCCGCCGCGCGCTCGGCGGTCGCCGAGGCGCAGCGGCTGGATGCCGCCCGGGTGCGCGCGGAGCAGGCCCGCGACGCCGCGGTCGCCGGGCTGGTCGAGATCGAGGAGCGGCTGGCCGCCGCCGAGGCCGCGCCGTTGGAGGAGGAGCCCTCGACCGACGAGCGCGACCGGCTCCGGGCCGAGGCCGCCGGTGCCCGGCAGGCGGAGACCGAGGCCCGGCTCGGGGTGCGCACCGCCGAGGAGCGCGCCCGGTCGCTCACCGGGCGGGCGGAGTCGTTGCGTCGCCAGGCCCGGCAGGAGCGCGCCGCGCGCGAGCGGGCCGCGGCGGCCCGGGTCGCCCGGGAGCGCGGGGCCCGCGTCGCCGCAGCCGTGCGCCGCGGCGCGGAGGAGGCCCAGACCGCGCTGAGCGCGTCGCTGGCCCGTGCCGTCACCGAGCGCGACGCCCTGGCCGTGGCCCGCACCGGCCGGGAGGCCGAGCTGCTGGTGGTCCGCGCCCGGGTCCGGGAGCACACCGGAGAGCTGGACCGGCTCACCGACGAGGTGCACCGCGACGAGGTCGCCCGCGCCGAGCAGCGGCTGCGGATCGAGGCACTGGAGGCGCGCGCGGCCGAGGAGTACGGCGTCGACCTGCCCACCCTGGTCGGCGAGTACGGCCCGGCGGCGCTGGTGCCGCCGACCCAGGCACAGGTCGCGGCAGCGGCCGAGGCGGGCGAGCCCGAACCAGAGCCGGTCCGCTACGACCGCGCGGTGACCGAACGCCGGGCCGCCCGCGCCGAGCGCGACCTCGCCGCGCTGGGCAAGGTCAACCCGCTGGCGCTGGAGGAGTTCGCCGCGCTGGAGGAGCGGCACACCTTCCTCGCCACCCAGCTGGAGGACCTCAAGAACACCCGCCGGGACCTGCTCACCGTCGTCCGCGAGGTCGACGCCCGCATCCACGAGGTGTTCGCCGAGGCCTTCGCCGACACCCAGCGCGAGTTCGCCGAGGTCTTCTCGATCCTCTTCCCCGGCGGCGAGGGACGCATCTACCTCACCGACCCCGACGACCTGCTGACGACCGGGGTGGAGGTCGAGGCGCGCCCGCCCGGTAAGAAGGTGAAGCGGCTGTCGCTGCTGTCCGGCGGTGAGCGGTCGCTGACCGCGGTCGCGCTGCTGGTGGCGATCTTCCGCGCCCGCCCCTCGCCGTTCTACGTGCTCGACGAGGTCGAGGCCGCGCTCGACGACGTCAACCTGGGCCGGCTGCTCACCCTCGTCGAGCAGCTCCGCAGCAGCTCGCAGCTGATCGTCATCACCCACCAGAAGCGGACGATGGAGATCGCCGACGCCCTCTACGGCGTGAGCATGCGCGGCGACGGCATCACCGGCGTCATCAGCCAGCGTCTCCGGGAGCTCCAGACGGCCTAGCGGTACGGCCCCCTCTAGGGGCCCGCCCCGAGCGTGCGAGGGGCGGGGGAGAGGGGGTCCTTCATCACCAGGTCGACCAGCAGCGGGTGATGGTCGGAGGTGGCCGCGCCGTCGAGCACCCGGGCGTCGACGACGGACACGTCCGGGGAGACCCACACCTGGTCGATCCGCACCCGCGGTCGCCGCGCCGGATGGGTCAGGCCGCGGCCCCCGCGCAGCGAGAACCGGCCGGCCTGGTCGCTGCGGTCGGTGGCCAGCTCCCACGCGTCGGCGAACCGCTGGCGCAGCGCGTCGAGCTCGGGGGCACCGGCGTCGGCGTTGAGGTCACCGACCACCACCGTCGGCGAGCCCCCGGGGTGCAGCCGGGCGAGGGTGGCGGCCTGCGCCGCCCGGTCGGCGGGCGACCGGCTGGACAGGTGGGTGGTGACCACCTCGAGCTCGCTCCCCTCGAGCTGCAGCCGGGCGTGCAGCGCGCTCCGCGGCTCACCGCCACCGGGCAGGGCGTGGACCTCGGAGCTGCGCACCGGCAGCCGCGACAGCAGGGCGTTGCCGTACTGCCGTCGCTCCGTCCGGCCGCCCTGGGGGGCCTTGTCGATCGACGGTGCCCAGGCGAGCTCCCGGTCCAGCGCCTCGGCCAGCAGCAGTGCCTGGTCGACGAACTCGCTCCGCTCACCGAAGTGCCGGTCGACCTCCTGCAGGCAGATGACGTCGGGATCGGCGTCGTCGAGCAGCCGGGCCACCCGGGCCAGGTCGTGCCGGCCGTCGTCCCCGACGCCGTGGTGGGTGTTGAAGGTGACCAGTCGGACGGCGCTCACCCGGAGATCGCCTACGACAGCCGGGTGTCCAGCACCTGGGTGAAGCGCGGTGTCCCGTCGTCCTCCCGGCTGGTCGCCCACAGCAGGAACCGGGCGTCCCGGCCCTCCAGCAGCAGCTCGCCCAGCTCGTTGCCGAAGTACGGGCCGGCCTGCTTGCGCCACCGCAGCGGACTGCGCTCCACCCGGGCCAGGGCGCGCAGGCCGCCGGTGATCGCCCGCGCCCAGCGGCTCCAGCCGACCTTGAACCCGATCTCGATGGCGTGCGGCGCGGAGTTGTGCAGCGGCGAGACGGTCAGCTGGTGCACCCGGGTGTCCAGGCCGCCGGGGTTCACCAGCTCCGCGGCGTAGGCGTGGTGGACGTCGCCGGAGAGGACGAGGGCGGTGGCCGGAGCGCGGCCCAGCTCGCCCCGGCCCAGCGACACCAGCGCCCGGCCCAGCCGCTCGAAGGACCCCCCGAACGCCGCCCAGTGCTCGAGGTCCGCGGCCTGCCGGAGCTGCTCGGCGAGCCGGCCCAGCGGCTTGCCGGCGTGCCGCACCGACAGCGTCTCGTTCCAGCGTTCCAGGTCGTGCACGGAGTGGGGGAGCAGCCAGGGCAGGGAGGTGCCGATCAGCAGGTGCTCGACGCCGTCGGTGACGGCGTTGCGCATGGCGGCCTCGACCCAGTCGAACTCCGCGTCGTCGAGGATCTTGCGGTCGTCCTCCTCGAGCACCCGCCCGGCCCGGCTGTCGAGCATGATCAGTCGCGCCGAGCCCCAGTGCCGGACGAAGCTCCAGCGCACCGACCGCGGCTCGGTGTCGGCCTGGTGGGCCATCGCGTCGAGCAGCGGGCCGGCGTCCCGGGACTCGCTGCCCTCGATCGCCTGCCACAGGTCGTTCTCGGCCAGCTCGTTGGGCGAGAGGTTGCCCAGGTGCTGGTAGACCCAGTAGCTCGTCAGCCCGCCGGTGATCCGCTTCTGCCACCAGTCGGTCCCGGTCACCTCGGCGCGCCAGGCGGCCGAGGTGTTCCAGTCGTCGATCATCTCGTGGTCGTCGAACACCATGGACGACGGGACGTTGGACATCAGCCAGCGGACCTGCGGATCGCTCCAGGACTCCGTGTAGAGGCGGGTGTACTCCTCGTAGTCCGCGGCCTGGGCGCCCGGCGGCTGGGACAGGTCCCGGCGCTGGGACACCCACGCCGTCGTCGCTGGGGTGAGCTCGTCGGCGTAGACCTGGTCACCGAGCAGCACCAGCGCGTCGGGCCACTGGTCCTCGGGGGTGCCGGCGATCTTCCGGGCGTAGCTGTCCAGCGCGTCCGGCGGGATGGCATCGCGGACGTCCGCACTGGTCGGCGTGGCGTACCGGCAGGAGCCGAACGCCAGCCGGAACACACCCGGCCGGCCGGCGGTGCGGATCCGGCTCGGCGGGAAGGCGGAGTGCGCCTGCGGCCAGACCTGCGCCCCGTCCAGGTGCACCTCGTAGGGCGTGGTGGAACCCGGCTCCAGGCCCTCGACGACCACCAGCGCGTAGTGGTGCCCGTTCACGCAGAAGGTGCGGGCCCGCCGGCCGAGCACCGTCACCTCGCAGGGACGGTCGGTCTCCACCCAGATGGTGGCGGACACCGGGTCGACGTGCCGGACCAGGGGGCCGAGCAGCAGGAGCGGGCGAGTGCCGGCGTTCTCGGGCATGGGGGACAGCCTGCCCCATGGTCCCGGTCTGCCGCCCAGCCCGCGATGCGGGGAGGCTGGGAGACTGGCGGGCATGGAGTTCGTGCTCATCGCCCTCGCGATCCTGGTCGTCGCCCTGGTCACCGGGATCAGCCTGCTCGTCGGCCGGGGGCGGCGGACCCTGCGGCTGGACGACGACGCGGCCGCCGGCACGACGCTGACCCGCCCGCCGATCGCTCCGGACCCGACGTCGGGGGCGACCGCGGCCGACCTCTACACCGGCCCACCGGCGCCGGCCGTGCCGGCGGAGGCCGAGCCGGCGGCGCCCGTCGAGCTGCCGCCGGCCGAGCCGGAGCCGGGGCTGGTCTTCGACATCCCGCTGCCCTCGGCCGGCCGGCTGGTCCGCCTCCGCTCGCGGCTGGCCCGCTCGCAGTCCTCCCTCGGCCGCGGCCTGCTCACCGTGCTCGCCCGGGAGCGGCTGACCGAGGACGACTGGGAGGAGGTCGAGGAGACGCTGCTCGCCGCCGACATCGGGGTGGGTGCGACGACCCAGATCGTGCAGCGGCTGCGGACCCAGAGCATGGTGCTCGCCACCGCGTCGGGCCTCCAGCTGCGCGACCTGGTGGTGCGCGAGCTGACCGCGGTCCTGGGCCCGGACCTCGACCGGACGCTGCGCACCGACCGGCACGACGGCCGGCCTGCCGTCGTCCTCGTGGTCGGGGTCAACGGCGCGGGCAAGACGACGACGGTCGGCAAGATCGCCCGGGTCCTGGTCGGCGACGGCAAGAGCGTCGTCCTCGGGGCCGCCGACACCTTCCGCGCGGCGGCCGCCGACCAGCTGGAGACGTGGGGCGAGCGGGTGGGCGTGCTCACCGTGCGCGGCCGTGAGGGTGGTGACCCGGCCTCGGTGGCGTTCGAGGCGGTCCGCACCGGCATCGAGGGCGAGGTCGACGCCGTCCTGGTCGACACCGCGGGCCGGCTGCACACCAAGTCCGGGCTGATGGACGAGCTCGGCAAGGTCAAGCGGGTCGTGGAGAAGCACGGGCCGGTGGACGAGGTGCTGCTCGTGCTGGACGCCACCACCGGCCAGAACGGCGTCGTGCAGGCGCGGGTGTTCACCGAGGCGGTCGACGTGACCGGCGTCGTCCTCACCAAGCTCGACGGCACCGCCAAGGGCGGCATCGTGGTCTCGGTCCAGCGCGAGCTGGGCATCCCGGTGAAGCTGATCGGGCTGGGAGAGGGGCCCGACGACCTGGCGCCGTTCGAGCCCGAGGCCTTCGCGGAGGCGATCGTCGGGGGGTGAGCGGGCCTCAGCTGTCGGCGGGGTTCGGCGTCCAGCGCTGCTCGATCCGGCCGAACCGCCACACGGCGACGGCGAGGGCCCAGGTGAGCGCGAAGACCCCCACGATGGCGAAGCCGACGAACTCCAGGTCCAGCGAGGCGATCCAGGCCAGCGGCCCGCCGTCGACGCCGAGCCGGTCGACCAGCAGCCCGATCAGCACCATCAGCCCGATGACCAGCGCCACGGTCACCGACAGCAGCGTCACCGTCAGGTTGTAGAAGACCTTCCGGACCGGCTTGAGGAACGCCCAGCCGTACGCGCGGGACATCAGCACGCCGTCCGCGGTGTCGAACAGGCTCATGCCGGCCGCGAAGAGCACCGGCAGCACGAGGATGGCGTACCAGGGCAGGACGAAGGCGGCGGAGCCGGCGGCCAGCACGAGCAGGGCGACCTGCGTGGCGGTGTCGAACCCCAGGCCCATCAGCAGACCGACGGGGTAGAGGTGCCAGGCCTTGCTGACCCGCCGGGTCACCCGGTTCAGCAGCCGGGCCAGGAAGCCGCGGTTGTGCAGGTGGTGCTCCAGCTCGGCCTCGTCGTACTCCCCGGACCGCATCCGGCGGAAGACCTGGGCGATGCCCACGGCGGCGGTCAGGTTCATCAGGCCGATGACCAGGAGGAAGCTGCCGGCGACCAGGGTGCCGATCAGGCCCAGGGTCTGGCCGACCTCGGAGTCGCCGTCCTGCACGACCCCGGCGACCGACCGCACGCCCGCGACGAGCAGCAGGCTGGCGACGAAGACGACCGACGAGTGGCCGAGGGAGAACCAGAACCCGGCGCTCACCGACGGCTTGCCCTCACCGACGAGCTTGCGGGTCGTGTTGTCGATCGAGGCGATGTGGTCGGCGTCGAAGGCGTGCCGCACACCGAGCATGTAAGCGGTCAGCCCGACCCCGACGCCGAGGACACCGGTGCTGCCCAGCTGGTAGTCCCGCGGGGCGACGGCGAAGACGAGAACCCCCCAGCCGAGCACGTGCAACAGCGCCACGAAGCCGGTCATCCCGCCGATGCTGCGCCGCTCCCGAGAGCTGAACCCTCCGGTGGACGGGACGGGGGAGGTCGTCGGGGCCGAGGTCACCGGCAGACCTTATTGCACGCTCTTTGCAACTGCACAGAGGTCGCAACAAGGGTCGGCACCGTACCGAGCCGTGACCGAGAGCACCCGGACGGGCACGGCGACGGGTCGCGCAACACGACCGGAACACATGACGGCGACACGCGATGCGGAGTTCACCGCGGGGAAACACGTCCGCGCCGCCGTCGGAAACACGAGGTCGGCACCGTCTGCACCACGTCCCCGAGATCTCGGGGACGTCGCCCTCCACCCGCTGCCCCGGCGCAGGTGGTCCGCTCACACCGTGGCCCCGCCACACCCGACACCTCAGGAGGTTGCCGTGGACACCGGCGACACCGCCTGGGTCCTGGCCAGCGCCGCACTGGTGCTGCTGATGACCCCGGGTCTCGCACTCTTCTACGGCGGCATGGTCCGCGCGAAGAGCGTCTTGAACATGATGATGATGAGCTTCGGAGCGCTGGCTCTCATCAGCGTGCTCTGGGTGCTCTACGGCTACTCGATGGCCTTCGGGGACGACGTCGGCGGCGGCCTGCTCGGCGACCCCTTCGAGTTCTTCGGCCTCAAGGGCCTGATGGGCACCGAGGGCATCGACAACGGCTTCGCTGCGACCAGCCTGGTCTTCACCATCCCCTCGATGGCCTTCGTCGCCTTCCAGGCCGTCTTCGCGATCATCACCGTGGCGCTGATCTCCGGTGCCATCGCCGACCGCGCCCGCTTCGGCCCGTGGATGGTGTTCTCCGGCGTCTGGGCCACGGTCGTGTACTTCCCGGTCGCGCACTGGGTCTTCGCCTTCGACGGCGCGGAGTCCGAGACCGGTGGCTGGATCGCCAACAACCTGCTGGCGGTCGACTTCGCCGGTGGCACCGCGGTGCACATCAACGCCGGTGCGGCCGGCCTGGCCCTCGCCCTGGTGCTCGGCAAGCGGCGCGGCTTCGGCCGTGACCCGATGCGGCCGCACAACCTGACGTTGGTCATGCTCGGTGCCGGGCTGCTGTGGTTCGGCTGGTTCGGCTTCAACGCCGGGTCCGCGCTGTCGGCCAACGGCCAGGCCGCCGAGGTCTTCGTGACCACCATGGTCGCCACTGGTGCCGCGGCGCTGGGCTGGCTGCTGACGGAGAAGATCCGCGACGGCCACGCCACCTCGCTGGGTGCCGCGTCCGGTGTCGTGGCCGGTCTGGTCGCCATCACGCCGTCCTGCTCGGCGGTCACCCCGGTCGGCGCGATCGTCGTCGGCGCCGTCGCCGGTGTGGTCTGCGCCCTGGCCGTCGGGCTGAAGTACAAGCTCGGTTACGACGACTCGCTCGACGTCGTCGGCGTCCACCTGGTCGGCGGTCTCTGGGGCACCCTGTCGGTGGGGCTGCTCGCCTCGGCGAGCGCCACCGCCGGCGTCGAGGGCCTGTTCTACGGGGGCGGTCTGGGACAGCTGGGCAAGCAGGCGGTCGGCGCGCTCGCCGTCCTGGCCTACTCCTTCGTGCTCACCTACGTCATCGGCCTCGTCATCCAGAAGACGATGGGCTTCCGGATCAGCGAGGAGGACGAGGTCGCCGGCATCGACAGCGTCGTGCACGCTGAGACGGCCTACGACTTCGCCTCGCTGGGCGGCAGTGGCGGAGCCACACTGGTCGGCCAGGCACACGCCGAGGCCCGCAACACCGAAGGAGCGACCCGGGCATGAAGCTCGTCACCGCGATCGTCAAGCCGTTCAAGCTCGACGACGTCAAGAACGCCCTCGAGCTGATCGGCATCGCCGGCCTCACGGTCAGCGAGGTCCAGGGCTTCGGCCGTCAGCGTGGGCACACCGAGGTCTACCGCGGTGCGGAGTACCAGGTGGACTTCGTCCCCAAGGTCCGCATCGAGGTGGTCGTCAGCGAGCTGGACGCCGCCCGCGTGGTGGACGCCGTCGTCGAGTCGGCGTCCACCGGCCAGATCGGCGACGGCAAGGTGTGGGTCACCACGATCGACGAGATCGTCCGGGTCCGCACCGGTGAGCGCGGGGCCGACGCGCTCTGAGCAAGGACCCCGTCCTCCCCGTCCCCCGCACGCTCGGGTGAGCCTCGGGACGGGGCCGGGAACGGCATGGAGCGTCGGCCGGGGCGGTGGGGAGACCCGCTGTCCCGGCCGACGCCGTTCTCCCGGACGGACGACCGCTGCGCCACGACCGAGAGGTGCCCGTGCTGGACCACTCCGCCCTGACCACCCTGCCCCGCGCCGAACGAGTCCGGGCGGTCGACGACTGGCTGGCCGGCCTGCTGGCCGACGCCCTCGCCGGGACCCCCCGCCCCGGCCGCCGGCGCAGTGGCCCGCCGTCCGGGCCGGCCGGCGCCGGGGTGGCGCTGGTGGCGGTCGGCAGCCTGGGGCGCCGGGAGCTGCCGCCGCACGGCGACCTCGACCTGGTGCTGGTGCACGACGGGCGGCCGGAGATCGCCGCGCTGGCCGACGCGCTCTGGTACCCGATCTGGGACGCCGGCCTGCGGCTGGACCACTCCGTGCGGACCGTCGCCGAGGCCGTGTCCGTGGCCGGGGACGACGTCAAGGCCGGGCTCGGCCTGCTCGACACCCGGCACGTCGCCGGGGACCCGGAGGTCACCGCGGCCCTGCGGACGGCGACCCTCGGCTCGTGGCGGCAGCACGCCGGGCGCCTGCTGCCCCAGCTGCGCGACCTCCGCCGCAGCCGGAGCCGGCAGCTCGGTGAGCTCGGCTTCCTCCTCGAACCCGACCTCAAGGAGTCCTACGGCGGGCTCCGCGAGGGCCAGGTGCTCCGCGCGGTCGCCGCCGCCCAGCTGGCCGACGAGCCGCCGGCCGACGCCGGTGAGGCCTACACCTTCCTCCTCGACGTGCGGGACGCCCTCCAGCGCAGCAGCGGCCGGGCCACCGACGCACTGGTGCGCCAGGAGCAGCGACCGGTCGCCGACCAGCTCGGGCTGGCCGACGACGACGTGCTGCTGCGCCGGGTCAGCCTGGCCGGCCGCCGGCTGGCCTTCGTCGCCGACGAGACGTGGCGCCGGGTCGACGCCACGCTGGTGCGCCGCCCGCGGTCCCGCTACCGCCGGGTGCGCCGGGAGCCGCTGGCCGAGGGGCTGGTGCGCCAGGGCGACGAGGTGGTGCTGGCCCGGGACGCCCGCCCCGCCGCCGATCCCGGTCTGGTGCTGCGCGGTGCCGCCGCCGCGGCCCGGGCCGACCTGCTGCTCTCCCCGTACACGCTCAAGGTGCTGGCCGTGCACGCCCCGCCGCTGCCCGAGCCGTGGCCGCCGGAGGTGCGCTGGTCCTTCCTCCGGCTGCTGGCCAGCGGGCGCAGCGCCGTCCCGGTGCTCGAGCAGCTGGACCAGGAGGGGCTGCTGTCCCGGATGCTGCCGGAGTGGGACCGGGTGCGGTCGCTGCCGCAGCGGCACCCATGGCACCGGTTCACCGTCGACCGGCACCTCGTCGAGGCGGCCGCGGCCGCGGCCGAGCTCACCCGGGACGTCGACCGCCCGGACCTGCTGCTGGTCGGGGCGCTGCTGCACGACATCGGCAAGGGCTGGCCGGGCGACCACACCGACGTGGGCGTCGTCGTGGTGGCCGAGATGGCCGCCCGGATGGGCTTCAGCGAGCCCGACGTCGAGACGCTGGTCGCGATGGTCCGCCACCACCTGCTGCTGCCCGACGTGGCCACCCGCCGGGACCTCGACGACCCGTTGACCGTGGACCGGGTGGTGGAGGCGATCGGCGGGGACACCGCCCTGCTGCAGCTGCTGCACGGCCTCGCGCAGGCCGACGGCGCGGCGACCAGCAGCTCGGCCTGGTCGCCCTGGAAGGCCCACCTGGTGGCCGCGCTGGTGGCCCGGGTCGCCGCCCGGCTGGGCAGCACCCCGCTGCCCGAGCCGGTGCTCGAGCCGACCGAGCCGCAGGTGACCACCAGGGCGCCGGCGATCGACGGGCAGACCGAGCCGGTCACCGTCGGGGTCGAGGACGTGCTCGACGGGCAGCAGGTCACCATCGGCGCCCCGGACCGGCCCGGGCTGTTCAGCCTCTGTGCCGGTGTGCTGGCGCTCAACCAGCTCGACGTGCGGGCCGCCCGGGTGAGCGTGCAGGACGGTCACGGCACGCTGGTCTTCGCCGTCCGACCGCGGTTCGGGCGCCCGCCGGTGCCGGAGATCCTGGCCGACGGCGTGCGCGCGGCGCTGGAGGGGACGCTCCCGCTGGGCGAACGGCTCCGCCAGCGCGAGCGCGACTACAGCCAGGACCGCACCCC
Organism: Modestobacter altitudinis; assembly: GCF_005930475.1. Classification (GTDB taxonomy): domain Bacteria; phylum Actinomycetota; class Actinomycetes; order Mycobacteriales; family Geodermatophilaceae; genus Modestobacter; species Modestobacter altitudinis. The sequence goes on along the minus strand of NZ_SJEW01000009.1, from coordinate 27,488 downwards.
CGGCCGCCCGCCGCGGATCTCCTGGTTCGACGCGGAGGCCACGGGCATCACCGGGCTGGTCGAGGTGCGGGCGACCGACCGCGCGGGCCTGCTGCACCGGCTCACCGCCGCCCTCGCCGATGCCGGGCTGGACGTCAGCTCGGCGACGGTCGAGACGCTGGGCGCCGACGCCGTGGACGCCTTCTACGTCTGCGATCCCTCGGGCACCCCGATCGACCCCGGCCAGCGCGACCGGGCCGAGCGGGCGCTCGTCGCGGCCGTCCGTGGGGAGGCCCCGGACCCGGCCGCCCTCGGCGAGCGCTGACGGTGTCCTCGCGCAAGCGCGACACGCCGATCCGGCTTCGCGAGTTCTGTCGTACCGCCGTGAGACGTTCCAGGAGCCGGACGGGACAGCGTCCCGACGAACCGGCGCCGAGACGAGAGGAGCGCCCCATGAGCGACCTGCAGACCCTGCCCTGCCCCACCTGTGGCGAGGACGCCGACTTCGAGCAGCCGGGCTGCATCGACGGCCACACCGAGGACGGCGGCGCCTGCCCCGAGTGGGCCTGCACCGGGTGCGGCACCGCGCTGGTCATCGGCGACGTCCTCGTCTCCCGACCGGAGACCTGGCACCGCGCCGCCTGAGCGGCCGACGCCACTACCCTGGACACAGGTGGCGTGACGGCCCCGGGGTGGCCCCGGGTGCCCGAGCCGGGCCACCGGCCATCGGCCGGTGCGGCTGCACGCCCGACTGCTGTGAGGACGTGCTGTGTTCGAGACCCTCTCCGACCGCCTGGACAAGGTCTTCACCGGCCTGCGCGGCAAGGGCCGGCTGTCCGCCGAGGACATCGACGCGACGGCGCGGGAGATCCGCATCGCGCTGCTCGAGGCCGACGTGGCCCTGCCGGTCGTCCGCGCCTTCATCGCGAAGGTCAAGGAGCGGGCGGTCGGCGCCGACGTCTCCCAGGCGCTGAACCCCGCGCAGCAGATCATCAAGATCGTCAACGACGAGCTGGTCGACATCCTGGGCGGGGAGACCCGCCGGATCCGCTACGCCAAGCAGTCGCCGACGGTGATCATGCTGGCCGGTCTGCAGGGCGCCGGGAAGACCACGCTCGCCGGGAAGCTCGGCCGCTGGCTGAAGGCGCAGGGGCACACCCCGCTGCTGGTGGCCTGCGACCTGCAGCGACCGAACGCGGTTCAGCAGCTGAGCGTCGTCGCCGGCCAGGCCGGGGTGGACGTCTTCGCCCCCGAGCCGGGCAACGGGGTCGGCGACCCGATCGCGGTCGCCCGCGAGTCCATCGACTTCGCCCGCCGCACCATGCACGACGTCGTCGTCGTCGACACCGCCGGCCGGCTGGGCATCGACGCGGAGCTGATGGCCCAGGCCGCCGGCATCCGCGACGCCGTCTCCCCGGACGAGACGCTCTTCGTCGTCGACGCGATGATCGGCCAGGACGCCGTCACCACGGCGACCGCCTTCCAGGAGGGCGTCGGCTTCAGCGGCGTCGTGCTCACCAAGCTCGACGGCGACGCCCGCGGTGGTGCCGCGCTGTCGGTGCGACACGTCACCGGTCAGCCGATCATGTTCGCCTCGACCGGTGAGAAGCTCGCCGACTTCGACGTCTTCCACCCCGAGCGGATGGCCTCCCGCATCCTCGGCATGGGCGACGTGCTCACCCTGATCGAGCAGGCCGAGCAGGCCTTCGACGCCGACCAGGCCGAGAAGATGGCCGGCAAGCTGGCCAGCCGCGAGGGCTTCACCCTCGAGGACTTCCTCGAGCAGATGCTCGCCATCCGCAAGATGGGGCCGATCGCCAACCTGCTCGGCATGCTGCCCGGCGCCGGGCAGATGAAGGAGCAGCTCAAGCAGGTCGACGACCGCGACCTGGACCGCACTGCGGCGATCATCCGGTCGATGACCCCGGCGGAGCGGGTCACCCCGAAGATCATCAACGCCTCGCGGCGGGTCCGGATCGCGAACGGCTCCGGGGTGAGCGTCACCGACGTCAACCAGCTGCTGGAGCGCTTCGCCCAGGCGCAGAAGATGATGGGCCAGATGGCCGGCAGCATGGGCATGCCCGGCATGGGACCGATGTCGAAGAAGGCGCGGGGCCGGCAACAGCAGGCGCAGGCCACCCGCGGCAAGGGCAAGAAGGGCAAGGGCGGCAAGAAGCCCGGCCCGGCCCGGCGGCCGATCGGCGCCCCGGGCGGCATGGGCGGCGCCGGGTTCCCCGGCCAGCTGCCCGGCGGCATGCCCGGCGGGGTGCCCGGGCTGCCCCCGGGTCAGGCGCTCCCGGACCTCAGCAAGCTGGACTTCAGCCAGTTCAAGGACGACCGGCCCGGCCGGTGACGGCACCCGCACTGCACCTGTCGGGTGTGCTGCTGCCCGAGGGCGAGCACCGCGACCTGTGGGTGACCGGCGGGCGGATCACCTTCGAGGCCGTGCCCGGCGCGGAGACCGTCAGCCGCGGGGGCTGGCTGCTGCCCGGCCTGGTCGACGCGCACTGCCACGTCGGCATCGCGACCGGTGGCACCGCGGTCGAGGACCTCGCCGCGGCGCGCGAGCAGGCACTGACCGAGCGGGCCGCTGGGGTGCTGGCGCTGCGCGACTGCGGCTCGCCCGTCGACACCCGGGAGCTGGACGAGCACCTCGACCTGCCGCGGGTCATCCGGGCCGGGCGGCACCTGGCCGCGCCCCGGCGGTACATCCCCGGGCTGGCGATCGAGCTCGACCCGGCCGATCTGGTCGCCGAGGCCGTCGTCCAGGCCCGGCGGGGTGACGGCTGGGTCAAGCTGGTGGGGGACTGGATCGACCGCGGCATCGGCGACCTGGCCCCGGAGTGGCCGGCCGAGGTGCTCACCGCGGCGATCGAGGCCGTGCACGCCGAGGGCGCCCGGGTCACCGCGCACACGTTCGGCACCGACGCGCTCCCCGGGCTGCTGGCCGCCGGGATCGACTGCATCGAGCACGGCACCGGGCTGACCGAGAACCTCATCGCGGAGATGGCGGCGCGGGGCACCGCCGTCGTCCCCACGCTGGTGAACGTGGAGAACTTCCCCGGCTTCGCGGCGGCGGGGGAGGCGAGGTTCCCCGGCTACGCGTCCACGATGCGGCGGCTGTACGCCGGCTCCGGTGCGGTCGTGCGGGCCGCGTACGAGGCGGGGGTCCCGGTGTTCGCCGGCACCGACGCGGGCGGCGGCATCGCCCACGGGGTGATCGCCGAGGAGGTGCGGGCGCTGCACGCGGCGGGGCTGCCGGCCGAGGCCGCGTTGGCGGCAGGGTCCTGGGCGGCGCGGGAGTGGCTCGGGCTGCCGGGCATCGTCGAGGGCGCGCCCGCCGACCTGGTGGTCTACGAGAGCGACCCGCGCGCGGACCTGGACACGTTGGCCCGGCCTCGACGGATGGTGCTCCGGGGGGTCGTCGTCGCCTGACGCTGGTTGACTACCGGCATGGTGTCGCCGATCCCGGAGCCGGACCCCTTGATCGACCCCACGGAGCCAGTGCCCGACGACCCGGGTGAGCTGCTCCCCGACGCGCCCGAGCCGCTGCCCCCGCCGCCGATCGAACCGACGCCCGGCGACCCCGGCGGCGACCCCGGCGGGGTGCCGGAACCCGCCTGAGCGCCAAACCCGTGGACGGCGGCCGCGCGTCGCCTGGGAGACTGGTCCCGTGCTCCTTCGGATGTCCTCCCTCTTCCTGCGCACCCTGCGCGACGACCCGGCCGACGCCGAGGTCCCCAGCCACCGCCTGCTCGCCCGGGGCGGCTACATCCGGCGTGCTGCGCCGGGGGGCTTCACCTGGCTGCCGCTGGGCTGGCGGGTGTTCCGCAACGTCGAGCGCATCGTCCGCGAGGAGATGGACGCGATGGGCGCGCAGGAGGTGCACTTCCCGGCACTGCTGCCCCGCGAGCCCTACGAGGCGACCGGCCGCTGGACCGAGTACGGCGACAACCTCTTCCGCCTCAAGGACCGCCGCGGCAACGACTTCCTGCTCGGCCCCACCCACGAGGAGATGTTCACGCTCCTGGTGAAGGACCTCTACGGCTCCTACAAGGACCTCCCGGTCTCGCTCTACCAGATCCAGACCAAGTACCGGGACGAGGCGCGGCCCCGGGCCGGGCTGTTCCGCGGTCGCGAGTTCACCATGAAGGACAGCTACTCCTTCGACGTGGACGACGCCGGGCTGGACGCCTCCTACGCCGCCCACCGGGCCGCCTACATCAAGGTCTTCGACCGGCTCGGCCTGGACTACGTGATCGTCTCGGCGATGTCCGGTGCGATGGGCGGCTCGAAGAGCGAGGAGTTCCTGCACCCGACGTCGATCGGCGAGGACACCTTCGTGCGCTCGCCCGGCGGGTACGCGGCCAACGTCGAGGCGGTGCGGACCGTCGTCCCCGAGTCGATCCCGCTCGACGGGCTGCCCGAGGCGCACGTCGAGGACACCCCCGACACCCCGACCATCGACACGCTGGTCGCGGTGGCCAACGACCTGTTCCCGGACGCCGGCTACACGGCCGCCCACACGCTCAAGAACGTCGTCGTCACGCTGGCGCACCCCGACGGCACCCGGGAGCCGCTGGTGATCGGGCTGCCCGGTGACCGGGAGGTCGACACCAAGCGCCTGGAGGCGCAGGTGAGCCCGGCGGAGGTGGAGCCGTTCACCGACTTCGCCGCGCACCCCGACCTGGTCAAGGGCTACATCGGCCCGCAGGTGCTGGGCACCGAGGGGAAGTCCGGGATCCGCTACCTCGTCGACCCGCGGGTCGTCCCCGGCAGCCGGTGGATCACCGGCGCCAACGAGGCGGGCCGGCACGTGTTCGACCTGACCGCCGGGCGGGACTTCAGCTGGGACGGCGTCATCGAGGCCGCCGAGGTGCTGCCCGGGGACCCCGCCCCCGACGGCTCCGGCCCGCTGGAGCTGGCCCGCGGCGTGGAGATGGGCCACATCTTCCAGCTGGGCCGCAAGTACGCCGAGGCGCTGGGCCTCAAGGTGCTCGACGAGAACGGCAAGCTCGTCACCGTCACCATGGGGTCCTACGGCATCGGGGTCTCCCGTGCGGTCGCCGCGATCGCCGAGTCCATGCACGACGAGCTCGGGCTGGTCTGGCCGCGCGAGGTCGCCCCGGCCGACGTCCACCTCGTCGCCACCGGCAAGGACGCCGCCGTCTTCTCCTTCGCCGAGTCCCTGGCCGGTGAGCTGGTCGCCGCCGGGCTCACCGTCCTCTACGACGACCGGCCGAAGGTGAGCCCCGGGGTGAAGTTCAAGGACGCCGAGCTGCTCGGCATGCCGACGATCGTCACCGTCGGCCGTGGTCTGGCCGAGGGCGTCATCGAGGTGCGCGACCGCGTCACGGGCGAGCGCACGGAGGTGCCGGTCGCCGAGGCCGCCGCTGACGTGTTCGCCGCCGTCCGTGGGTGAGCGGTCGCTCCCCGAGCAGCTGGAGCTGACCGCCGAGGTGGTCGAGCAGAACCTGGCGTACGGCGACCAGGTGCACGCCTCGCGCCCGATCGACCACACCGCCGGGTTCCGGTCGCGGCGGTCGGCCACGGCAGCCGGTCAGGAGCTCACCGCGGCCGGCTACCGGGTCGACGGTCTGTACCGCCGGTTCCTCACCGTGTGGCTGGAGTTCAGTGCCATGACCGCGGTCGACCACCAGACCGCTGCGGCCTTCACCCGGGAGATCGTGGGCATCGTGCAGCGCCAGGGCGGGAGCTGCGACGGCTGGGGCGGCTTCCTGGTGCCGCCTCAGGAGTCGGGTGACCCCGCGACCAGCTCGACCTCGTAGCCGCGTCCCGGCCCAGGAGGCGAGGTGGTCCATCCCGGGGGAGCGCCGGTCGTGCCGGTCGCCGACCAGGGCCGGGGACTGCTCGAGGACGAGGTACGTCGGCCCCCACCGCCACGACCGGCCGTGCTCCCAGTCCTGGTGGGGCAGCGCAGCCAGGCGGGTGAGCAGCCAGCCCCAGGACCTCGCCGCACGAACCAGGACCGGCACCCAGAGCTCCAGGTGGTGCAGCAGTCCGGAGCTGCCCACGGCTCTGCTCCTGGGATCTGGCATCATGGTCTGTCGAACACGGCGGGGCGGCCCTCTCACCGTTCCCGCCCGTGTCCAGCGCTCCGCCCCGGCGTACCCCCACGCGTCCGTCCGGCGGGCAACCACACACGTTCGAGGAGCACACCACACTCGTGGCCACCAAGATCAAGCTCATGCGCCTGGGCAAGATGCGCGCGCCGTACTACCGCATCGTCGTCGCCGACGCCCGCACCAAGCGGGACGGCCGGTCCATCGAGACCATCGGCAAGTACCACCCGAAGGAGGACCCCTCCTTCATCGAGGTCGACGCCGAGCGCGCCGCCTACTGGCTCGGCGTCGGCGCGCAGCCGACCGAGGCCGTCGCCGCCATCCTCCGGGTGACCGGTGACTGGCAGAAGTTCAAGGGCGAGCCGGCCCCGGCGCCGATGAAGGTCGCCGCCCCCAAGGCGGACAAGAAGGCCATCTACGAGGAGGCCGCCCGCGCGGCCATGAACGAGCCGACCGCCGACGCGACCACGCCGAAGAAGAAGGCCGCTCCCAAGGCCGACGCCGCCCCCGCTCCGGCTGAGGCCGTCGCCGAGGCTGCCGGCGCCGCCGGTTCCGGGACTGCCGCCTCCGGCGCCCCCGCCGAGACGCCTGCCGAGTAAGTCGTGCTCGAAGAGGCGCTCGAGCACCTGGTCAAGGGCATCGTCGACAACCCCGACGACGTCGTGGTCGACCTGGTCAACGGCCGGCGCGGCAAGACCCTCGAGGTCCGGGTCCACCCCGACGACCTCGGCAAGGTCATCGGCCGCGGCGGGCGCACCGCCAAGGCGCTGCGCCAGGTCATGACCGGTGTCGGCGGCCGCGGCCTGCGGGTCGACGTCGTCGACACCGACGGGCGCTGAGCACTCCCGGCGCCTCCGGCGCCACCCCGCAGTCCACCGACACCGTGGTGGTCGGCCGCATCGGCCGGCCCCACGGTGTCCGTGGTCAGGTGACCGTCGAGGTCCGCACCGACGACCCCGACCTGCGGTTCGCCCCCGGCGCCACGCTGCTCACCGAGCCGGCCGCCCGCGGCCCGCTCACCGTCGAAGCCGCCCGCTGGCACAGCGGCACCTTGCTGCTGACCCTGGCCGGGCCGGACGGCGTGGTGGTCGCCGGTCGCGAGGCGGCCGACGAGCTGCGCAACACCATGCTGCTGGTCCCGGTCGAGAAGCTCCCCGAGCTGGACGACCCGGACTCCTTCTACGACCACCAGCTGGTCGGGCTGGCCGCCGAGCTGCCCGACGGCACCCCGATCGGGGAGGTCACCGGGGTGCGGCACGAGGGCACCGAGCTGCTCGTCGTCCGCCGCCCCGACCGCGCCGAGCTGCTGGTGCCGTTCGTCACGGCCATCGTGCCGACGGTCGACCTGGCGGCCGGACGGCTGGTCGTCGACCCGCCCGAGGGGCTGCTCGACCTGTGACGTTCCGGATCGACGTCCTGACGATCTTCCCCGAGTACCTCGCTCCGCTGGGGCAGTCGCTGCTGGGCAAGGCCGCCCAGCGTGGCCTGGTCACCGTCGGCGTGCACGACCTGCGGCAGTGGACCGACGACGTCCACCGCACCGTCGACGACGCCCCCTACGGCGGCGGTCCGGGCATGGTCATGCGGCCCGAGCCCTGGGGGAGGGCGCTGGAGGCGGTCCGGCCGCCCGGCACCCGGCTGGTGGTCCCCACCCCGGCCGGCCGGCCGTTCACCCAGGCGGTGGCCGCGCAGTGGGCGACCGAGCCGGGGCTGGTCTTCGCCTGCGGCCGGTACGAGGGGATCGACCAGCGGGTCGCGGACTGGGCCGCCGGTGCCGGTCCGGTGTCCGAGGTCTCCATCGGCGACTACGTCCTGGCCGGCGGTGAGTCCGCCGTGCTGGTGATGGTCGAGGCGGTCACCCGGCTGATCCCCGGCGTGGTCGGCAACGCCGACTCCGTGGAGTTCGACTCGCACGCCGACGGGCTGCTCGAGGGCCCCTCCTACACCAGGCCGGCGGCCTGGCGGGACCTCGACGTGCCCCCGGTGCTGCTGTCCGGCGACCACGCCGCGATCGCCCGGTGGCGTCGCGTCCAGTCGCTGCGCCGCACCGCCGACCGTCGCCCCGACCTGCTGGCCGCGCTGCCCGACGGGGCGTTGGACGCCGGCGACCGGGCCGCCCTGGACGCCGATCCGCAGCCATGAGCCCGGCACGGGTGCGGCCGAGCAGCCGGGTGCTGGTCCTCGACCGGCAGCAGCGCGTGCTGCTGCTCGGCTCCCGGGGGCACGCGCCGGCTCCGGGCACGGGCGTGCAGTGGTGGTACACGCCCGGCGGCGGCGTGGAGGCCGGCGAGGACCTCCGGTCGGCCGCCGTCCGCGAACTCGCCGAGGAGATCGGGCTGCGCGTGGCGTCGACCGACCTGGAGGGGCCGGTCTGGTTCCGCCGGCACCTGACCGCGTGGGGTGCCGAGACCATCGACTCCCGCGAGACCTACTTCGTGCTGCGCGACGTCGACCACGAGGTGGACCCGAGCGGGCGCACCGCCGAGGAGCTGGCCGACGACGAACCGCACCGCTGGTGGACGCTGGCGGAGGTGGCCTCGGGTGCCGTGGTGTTCGCGCCCCGCGAGCTGGCGGCCGTCCTCCCCGACGTGCTCGAGGGGCCCTGGGCCGGGCCGCCGCGCATCGTCGACTGAAGTCGTGGCAGAATAGAGAGCTGCTGCAGATCGTCGGTTCCCATCGACGGTGCCTGCTGCCCTCCTGGGGCAGCGGAGCGCAGCGCCCCGCACGGACACCCCGGGTGACCGCTGTCCGTGCCACAGACGAGTTTCCCCGCTAGGACTGAGGACTGCTGCGATGAACACCCTGGACGCCCTCGACGCTGCGTCGCTGCGCGATGACATCCCCACGTTCCGCCCCGGCGACACCGTGAAGGTGCACGTGCGGGTCATCGAGGGCAACCGCTCACGCATCCAGGTCTTCCAGGGCGTCATCATCCGGCGTCAGGGTGGCGGCATCCGCGAGACCTTCACGGTGCGCAAGGTCAGCTTCGGCGTCGGCGTGGAGCGCACCTTCCCGGTGCACACCCCGGTGGTCGAGAAGATCGAGGTGCTGACCCGCGGCGACGTCCGTCGGGCCAAGCTGTACTACCTGCGTGAGCTGCGCGGCAAGGCCGCCAAGATCAAGGAGAAGCGGGACGTCGTCACCCGCTGACACCGAGCACTCCACCGGACGGGCCGGTCCGGTCGGAGGCGCCGGGCGGGTCGGCGGGCCAGGTCGTCGGCGGACCGTAGGCTGATCGGCGATGACCACGCACGGGCCCAGTGAGCCTGCCGACGCCGACACTCCCGGGCCGTCCGCCACGAACGAGTCCGGCGCGCCGGTGACCCCATCCGCCGGCGAGGGCGCTGCTGCCGCTGAGCCGCTCTCGGCCGGCCGTCGCGGGCGCCGGGGCACGACGGCCGCCAAGAAGGGCTCGCTCCTGCGTGAGCTGCCGGTCCTCCTGGTGATCGCCTTCGTGCTGGCCCTGCTGGTCAAGACGTTCCTGATCCAGGCCTTCTTCATCCCCTCCGGCTCGATGGAGCAGACGCTCCACGGATGTACCGGCTGCACCGGTGACCGGGTGCTGGTGAACAAGGTCCCGTACTGGTTCGGCGAGCCCGAGCCCGGTGACATCGTGGTGTTCCGCGGACCGGACACCTGGTCCCCGGAGATCACCGTGGCCGAACCCAGCAACTGGGTCTCCGGCGCGCTGCTGAGCCTGGGCCGGGCGATCGGGGTGGCGCCGCCGAGCGAGGACGACTACGTCAAGCGGGTCATCGCCACCGCCGGGCAGACCGTGCAGTGCTGCGACGCGCAGGGCCGGGTGACCGTCGACGGGAAGCCGCTCACCGAGCCCTACATCTACCAGGACTCCCCGCTCGGGGGCGGGGCCAACGGGCGCGAGTTCGGCCCGGTCACCGTGCCAGCCGGCCGGCTCTGGGTGATGGGCGACCACCGCTCGGCGTCGGCGGACTCGCGCAGCCACGTCAGCGACCAGTACAGCGGCACCATCGCCGTGGACGACGTCATCGGCAAGGGCGCGCTCATCGTCTGGCCGCTGGACCGGTTCACCGTGCTGGACAGCCCAGACATCCAGCAGCAGGCCGAGGCGCAGGCGGTGCGACCCGAGGCGTGGGTGCACGGGGACGCGGCCGTCGCCGCCCCCTACGCGCTGGGGTTGGCAGGGGCGTTGCCGATCAGCGCGGTGCGCCGCCGACGCCGTCGCCGGGGTGCCCGGCTGACCGGTCCGTCGCGCCGTCCTCCCCGCACCGGGTGGCGGCGGGTCCGCCGGCCGGCGCAGACCCGACCGGGTCGGGAGACCGACGCGGGCTGACCGCGCCGCGCACCGTCGCAGCGAATTCGCCGGAGGAGTTCAAGGAGTCCGTTCACCCGTCCGATGACCATGACAGCACGTCATCGGATCTCGAACGGAGAGTCACCTGTGTCCACCCCGCTGGCCGGCACCACCCGCGGCGTGACCCGCGTCCTCATCCTCGCCGACGCCCCGGTCCTGCGCCGTGGCCTGATCGGCATGGTCAACGAGACCGCCGGTCTGCAGGCGGTGGGCACCCCCGGTGAGCCGCGGCGGGCGCTGACCCTGGCCGAGACCGCCCGCCCCGACGCGGTGATCGTGGAGCTGGGCACCGGCCGGGCGGCGACGTTGAACGCCTGCCGGGACCTGCGCCGCCGCTATCCCCAGATCGCCATCGTCGCGGTCGGCACCGCCGAGGACCCGGCCGTGGTCAACGAGGCGCTGGCCGCGGGGGTGCGCGGCTACCTGCTGATGAACACCTCTCCGACGCTGCTGGGCTGGGCGGTGCTGGCCGCCCGGGCCGGGCGGACCGTGGTGGACCCGCAGATCCGCCGGGGTGAGGCCGGGGAGGTGCCGGTGTCGCGGGAGCTGACCCCGGAGGTGCCGCTGACCCGCCGGGAGTCCGACGTGCTCGACGAGCTGGTCCAGGGCCTGTCCAACCGGGCGATCGGCAAGGCGCTGTTCATCTCCGAGGACACCGTGAAGTCCCACGTCAAGGCGATCCTGCGCAAGCTGGGTGCCCGCGACCGCGCCCACGCAGTAGCTCTCGTCCTGTCCGCCCGCAACGGTGGCACCTGCACCTGCAGCACCCACCCCCTGACCACCGCCGGCCGCTGAGCCGACGGGACCCTCGTCGGCCCGGGCGCCTGGCCATCCGGCGCCCGGGCCGACCCCCACTGCCGGGACGACCGTCCCGGTGGGCCGGCCGGGGCGGTGCACGCCGTCCCGCAGGCCGCCATGAGCCGGTCCCCGTTCCCCCGGGGATCGGCTCGTGGTCGTCCGTGGAGCGGTGGTCCGGCCGTCGGCGGCCCGACGTAGGGTCGGCAGGCGATGGCTGCTCGATCTGCTCCTGCTGCACCCCGCTCGCGCCGGACCGACGACGAGACCCCCGACGACCTCTGGGCGATGGAACGCTCACTGCGCCGCCGGGGCTTCGCGGCGATCGCCGGCGCCGACGAGGCCGGTCGCGGCGCCTGTGCCGGTCCGCTGGTCGCTGCTGCCTGCGTGCTGCCCGCCGGTCGCCGCGGCCGGGTGCCCGGGCTCGCGGACTCCAAGCTGCTCACCCCGGCCACCCGGGACGAGGTCTACGCCGAGGTGCTGGACCGCGCCGTGGCCTGGTCGGTCGTGGCGATCCCGGTCGGCGACCTGGACGCCCGGGGCATGCACGTGACGAACATCGAGGCGCTCCGGCGGGCCGTGCGGGGCATGGACGTGGAGCCGGACTACGTGCTGACCGACGGCTTCCCGGTCAGCGGCCTGTCCCAGCCGTCGCTCGCGGTGTGGAAGGGCGACCGGGTCGCCGCGTGCGTGGCGGCTGCGTCGGTGCTGGCCAAGGTCAGCCGGGACCGGATGATGCTGGAGCTGCACGAGCGGTTCCCGCACTACGGGTTCGCCGAGCACAAGGGGTACATCACCGACGCGCACAGCGCTGCCCTGGACCAGCACGGGCCCTGCCCGGAGCACCGGATGCGGTTCGTCAACGTCGCCCGCGCCCGCGCGGCACACGCCGCGCGTGGAGTCGCCCTGTCCGGCGGGGGCGGCATGCACGATGATGGGCAGGAACCCGACCTCCGCAGGGCTGACGTCCCCGCACTGACGGCTCAGCACTGACGTCCCACCACTGACGACCCAGCACTGATGTCCCCGGCACCGATGGAGCACGCGCGATGAGCACCGAGGACCTCGAGAAGTACGAGACCGAGATGGAGCTGCAGCTCTATCGCGAGTACAAGGACATCGTCCGCCAGTTCTCCTACGTGGTGGAGACCGAGCGGCGCTTCTACCTGGCCAACAGCGTCGACCTGCAGGTCCGCGACGCCGGGGGCGAGGTGTTCTTCGAGCTGAAGCTCTCCGACGCCTGGGTGTGGGACATGTACCGCCCGGCCCGCTTCGTGAAGAACGTGCGGGTGGTGACGTTCAAGGACGTCAACGTCGAGGAGCTGGACAAGCCCGACCTCGAGCTGCCCGAGCAACCCCGCCTGCCCTGATCGTCGTCGGCTGCCCACCCCGGCAGCCTCACCGGTCCTGAGCGCGACGCGCTCCACGCCGTCCACAGGCCGGGGCTCCGTCCACAACCGGGCCGGCGCTCTGGTGCCGGGGCCTGCTCGCCCAGCACGGTCGACGGGTGCCGACTCCGCAGAACACCCCGCCGGACCACCGCGCCGCGCTCGGCGCCTACGGCGAGCGCGTCGCCGTCCGGGCGCTGACCGACGCCGGGCTGCAGGTCCTCGGCCGCAACTGGCGCTGCCGGGAGGGTGAGCTCGACGTCGTCGCCCGCGACGGCGACGCGCTGGTCTTCTGCGAGGTCAAGACCCGCACCGGCACCGGGTTCGGGCAGCCGGCCGAAGCGGTCACCGCGACGAAGCGGCGGAGGTTGCGGCGGCTGGCCCAGGCGTGGCTCGCCGCTCACGACCACCATGCGCCCGACCTCCGCTTCGACGTCGTCGGGGTGCACGTCCCGACATCCGGCCCCGCGCACGTCACGCACCTGCGGAACGCGTTCTGATGGCGCTCGCGCGGACGTGGTCGGTGGGGCTCGCCGGGGTCCAGGGTGCGATGGTCGAGGTGGAGGTCGACCTCGCCTCCGGTCTGCCCACGGTGGTGCTGGTCGGGCTGCCCGACGCGGTGGTGCGGCAGTCGGTGGACCGGGTGCGTGCTGCCGTGGTCAACACCGGCCACGACTTCCCGCTGCGCCGGGTGACCATCGGGCTCTCGCCCGCGGCCATGCCCAAGCAGGGCAGCGGGTTCGACCTCGCGCTCGCCGTCGCCGTGCTCGCCGGGGCCGAGGTGCTGCCCGCGGCGTCCGTCCGTGACCTGGTGCTGCTCGGCGAGCTCGGCCTGGACGGGTCGCTGCGTGCGGTGCGGGGCGTGCTCCCGGCGGTGCTCGCCGCGGCCCGGGCCGGGCACCGGTGCGTGGTCGTCCCGCAGGACAACGCCGACGAGGCCGGCCTGGTCGAGGGCATCGAGGTGCTCGCCGCCGCCACCCTCGGCCAGGTCGTCGCCCACCTGGCCGGCCGGGCGCGGATCCCGGCGCACGTGCGGGCGGCGCCGGCTCCGCTGCCGCCCGGTCCCGACCTGGCCGACGTGGTCGGGCAGGCCGCCGGACGGCGGGCGGTCGAGGTGGCCGCGGCCGGTGGGCACCACCTCTTCCTCAGCGGTCCACCCGGCGCGGGCAAGACCATGCTGGCCGAGCGGCTGCCCGGGCTGCTGCCGCCGCTCGACGAGCAGGCCGCCCTGGAGGTGACCGCGATCGCCTCGATCGCCGGCACGCTGCCGCTGGGCGCGCCGCTGGTCACCCGGCCGACCTTCGAGTCCCCGCACCACTCGGCCACGATGGCCGCGCTGGTCGGTGGCGGGTCGGGGCAGATCCGGCCCGGCGCCCTGTGCCGGGCGCACCGGGGCGTCCTGTTCCTCGACGAGGCACCGGAGTTCCCCCGGACGGTGCTGGACACGCTCCGCCAGCCGCTGGAGCGCGGGTCGGTGACCATCCACCGGGCCAGCGGGTCGGCGACGTTCCCCTGCCGGGCACAGCTGGTCCTGGCGGCCAACCCCTGCCCGTGCGCGAGCGCAGCCGGTGACACCGCCTGCACCTGCAGTGCGCTGGAGCGACGCCGCTACCAGTCCCGGCTGTCCGGGCCGCTGCTCGACCGGATCGACCTGCGGGTGACCCTTCCCCCGGTCACCCGGGCCGCCTGGCTGGACGGGGTGGAGCCACCGGAGCCGACGTCGGCGGTGGCGGCGCGGGTGCGTGCCGCGCGGGCCACGGCGGCCGAGCGGATGGCCGGGACCGGGTTGTCGCTCAACAGCCAGGTGCCCGGGCGCCTGCTCCGCGACCGCTGGTCGGTGCCGCGGAGGTCGCTGACGCTCGTCGAGCGGGCGCTGGAGCGGGGGTCGTTGTCGGTGCGTGGGTTCGACCGGGTGCTGCGGGTCGCCTGGACGCTCGCCGACCTCGCGGGTCTGGCCACACCCGGGCCCGACCAGGTCGCCGAGGCGCTCGGCATGCGCCTGCAGCGGGTGGCGGCGTGACCGGGACGGCGGAGCCGGAGGTCCGGCTGGCGCGGGCCTGGCTGTCCCGCGCGGTGGAGCCGGGCTCGGTGGCGTTCTGGCGGTTCGTCGAGCGGGAGGGCCCGGTGGCAGCGGTGCAGGCGCTGCAGTCGGGCAGCGCGCCCCCAGCGGTCCAGTCGCTCGCCGGCCGGCGGGCCGGTGAGGACGCCAGCCAGGACGACCTGCTGCGTGCCGACCGGTGCGGCGCCCGGCTGGTCGTGCCGGAGGACGACGAGTGGCCTGCGTTCGCCCTGCACTGCCTGACGCTCGCCGCCCACGGCCTGCCGACCGAGCCGCGGGACCTCCCGGACCGGACGAAGGTCCTGGTGCCCCCGGTGGCGTTGTGGGTGCGCGGCGACCGGCCGCTGGACGAGCTGGTCGACCGGTCGGTGGCGCTGGTGGGCTCACGGGCCTCCACCGCCTACGGGGAGCACGTCGCCGCGGAGCTCGCCCACGGGTTGGGGGAGCGCGGGTGGACGACCGTCTCCGGCGGGGCCTTCGGCATCGACGCGGCTGCCCACCGCGGCGCGCTCGCAGCCGGCGCACCGACCGTCGCCGTCCTGGCCTGTGGCGTCGACCGGGCCTACCCCGGTGCGCACTCGGCACTGTTCGCCCGGGTCCTCGACGACGGGGCGCTGGTCAGTGAGTGGCCGCCGGGCTGCGCGGCGCTCTCGCACCGGTTCCTGGTGCGGAACCGGCTGATCGCCGCGCTCTCCCGGGGCACGGTGGTCGTCGAGGCCGCCGTGAGGTCCGGCGCCCAGGCCACCGCGAACCGGGCCCACGGCCTGGGCAAGGCGGTGATGGCCGTGCCCGGTCCTGTCACCTCGGCGATGAGCGTCGGCTGCCACCAGCTGCTGCGCGACACCGAGCAAGGAGCGCGGCTGGTGACGTCGGCGGCGGAGGTGGTCGAGGTGGTCGGGTCCCTGGGTACGGACCTCGCCGAGCCCCCGCCCCGGCCGGGGTCTCCGCGCGACTCGTTGTCCGACCTCGCCCGCCGGGTGCTGGACGCCTGCCCGGTGCGCACCGGTGTGCCGCCGGAGCGGCTGGCCGCGGTGGCCGGCTGCGACGTGGCCGACGTCCTGCGGGTGCTGCCGGTGCTCGAGGTGCACGGGCTGGTGGAGTGGACCGGCACCGGCTGGCGGATCGCCCGAGACCCGTCCGACGGCCGGCCGTCACGGTGAGCGGGTCAGGGGAGGACGGCCACCGCCTCCACCTCCACGAGCAGGTCCGGCTCGCCGAGCGCGCTGACCCCGATCAGGGTGATGGGCTTGATCGGGTCGATCCCGAGGCGCTCGGCGACCCGGCCGACGCCGGTCATCAGGTCGGCCATCTTGTCGGGGGTGTGGTCGACCACGTAGACGGTGAGCTTCGCGATGTCCGCGAAGCTGCCACCGACCGAGCCGACGGCGGTGGCCACGTTGAGGTAGGCCTGCTCCACCTGGGCCGCGAGGTCCCCGTTCCCGACGGGCTCACCCGCTGCGTCCCGCGCGACCTGCCCGGACAGGTAGACGGTCCGGGAGCCGCTGGCCACGGACAGCTGCGCGTACGCCGTGGGGACCGGCAGTCCGGCGGGGTTGATCGACTCGACGCTCATCTGCACTCCTCGAGGAGCCCGCCGACCGGCGGGGAGGTGACCAGTGGAGCGCAGGGGTCCGACGACTCCGCACCGCGTCTGAGCTGTTGCGCGCAACCGGTCCCCGGCGCGGCACGTTGACCCGCAGCCGCTCCCGACGGAGGCTGCGCCCATGGCCACCGGGACCGCTGAGCTGCGCGCGGCACTGCCGCCCGCGCTCACCGAGTCGCTGGACGGCTGGGAGGAGCACCTGCGCCTGCAGCGGGACCTCTCCGAGCACACCATCCGGGGGTACGTCGGGGACGTCGTCTCGCTGCTGGACCACCTCGTCCGGCGGAGCGGGAGCACGGTCGCCGACCTGGACCTGGCGACGCTGCGCAGCTGGCTCGCCCAGGGCCGCGCCCGCGGGGACAGCAGGTCGACCACCGCCCGCCACGCCGCCTCGGCCCGCTCCTTCACCGCGCACCTGCGCCGCAGCGGTCAGGTGGCCGAGGACGTCGGCCTGCGGCTGTCCAGCCCGCGCGCCCACCGCACCCTGCCCGGCGTCCTCGGTGCCGACCAGGCGCGCGCGGTCCTCGACCAGGCGACGCAGCCGCCGGCCGAGGCGGAGCAGCCGGCCGAGGCAGCCCTGCGGCTGCGCAACGTGCTGGTCGTCGAGCTGCTGTACGCCAGCGGCGTCCGGGTGGGGGAGCTGGTCGGTCTGGACGTCGACGACGTGGACCGGGGACGGCGGCTGCTGCGGGTGCTCGGCAAGGGCCGCAAGGAGCGCAGCGTGCCCTACGGCGCCCCGGCCGCGGCAGCCCTGGAGGTGTGGCTGAGCGCAGGTCGCCCCGTGCTGGCCACCCCGACCAGCGGGCCGGCCCTGCTGCTGGGCGTGCGTGGCGGTCGGCTCGATGCCCGCGAGGCCCGCCGGGTGGTGCACGCGGCAGTGGCCGCTGCCCCGGGGGTGCCCGACGTCGGCCCGCACGGCCTGCGACACTCGGCGGCGACGCACGTCCTGGAGGGCGGCGCTGACCTCCGCACCGTCCAGGAGCTGCTGGGTCACGCTAGCCTCGCGACGACGCAGGTCTACACCCACGTGACCGTCGAGCGGTTGCGTGCGGTGCATGCCCAGGCACACCCGCGAGCATGAGGGGCACGGCGTTGGAGCAGAAGCTGTTGGTGGTCGAGCGGGGGAGTGCACGTGTCTGAGGCGACGGTCGACCGGCTGACCAGCGAGGACCCGGACGCGTTCATCGCGGACCTGTGGGCCCGATACGTCGACGGGCGGGACACCGGCCTGCGCGACCGGCTGATCCTGCACTACGCGCCGCTGGTGAAGTACGTCGCCGGCCGGGTCGGCAGCGGCCTGCCCGCCCACGTCGAGCAGGCCGACCTGGTGTCGTACGGGACGTTCGGGCTGATCGACGCCATCACCCGGTTCGAGCCGTCCCGGGAGATCAAGTTCGAGAGCTACGCGATGGCGCGCATCCGCGGCGCCATCATCGACGAGCTCCGCTCGACCGACTGGATCCCGCGGTCGGTGCGGATGAAGGCGCGGCAGTTCGAGCGCACGGTCGCCGCCCTGGAGGCCAAGCTCCAGCGCAGCCCGACCGACGAGGAGATCGCCGACGAGATGGACATGGACGTCGAGGAGATCCGCAAGTTCCTCGGCCAGCTGTCCCTGGTCAACGTCGTCGCCCTCGACGAGCTGCTGGTCGACGACGACGGCTCCGCGCCGCGGCTGGTCGACACCCTCAAGGACACCGCAGCGCTGGACCCGCAGGCGATGGCCGAGCACGGTGAGGCCCGGCAGCTGCTGGCCCGCGCCGTCGAGCAGCTCCCCGAGCGGGAGAAGGTCGTCGTCAGCCTCTACTACTTCGAGGGCCTGACACTGGCCGACATCGGCCGGGTGCTCGGGGTGACCGAGAGCCGGATCTGCCAGCTGCACACCAAGGCCGTGCTGCACCTGCGCAGCAAGCTCGCCGACATCGCCTGACCGGTGTGTCAGGACACCCTGGCCGAGCCATGGACATCGCACGTGAGCACGAGCGTCGGTGGACACCACAGTTGAGCAGCCGCCCCGGCCTGGCTGCCTCAGTACGGTGGCTCTGTGACGCGCGCGGTGCTCTTCGACTGGCGTGGAACGCTCGTCACGACGCTGACCGAGACCCAGTGGGTTGAACAGGCACTGCGGGAAGTCAGATGCGATCCCGCGCCGGCCGTCGTCGACAGGATCGTCGCGGCGATCGGAGCAGCGAATGGCGATGAGGACCGACTGGACGGTCCCGGTGTGGACAGTGACGCAGCACTCCACCGGAAGACGTACATGAGCGTGTTCGCAGACGCTGGCTTGGACGGTGAGTTGGCGGAGGCGCTGTACTCGGTCGAGTCCGACCCACGACACAACGCCTTCGCGCTCGATGTCGCCGAGACGCTGGGCGCGATCCGCGATCGCGGGCTCGAGATCGCGGTGGTCAGCGACGTTCACTTCGACCTGCGTCCCGCGTTCGACGCAGCTGGTCTCTCCGGCCTGGTCGACGTCTTCACGTTGTCCTGTGAACAGGGCGTGCAGAAGCCCGACCCGCTGATGTTCCGGCGGACCCTCGAGGCGCTGGGCGCGGACGCGAGCGACGCGCTCATGGTCGGGGACCGGTCCCGTCCGGACGGAGCAGCGGTGGAGGAGGGCCTCACCACACTGCTCCTTCCCCCGTTGCAGGAGGTCGCTGATCGTCGGCTGCACATGGTGCTCGCGCTCTGCGACGCGGCTCGGGCCTGACTGCCGATCACCGGCGCACCGCCTGGACCGCGAGGCCACGACAGTCGAGGTGACCCATCGGAGGACCAGTGGCCTCGGCAGGCTGCTGCGAACAGGGTGCGCAGCGGCTCAGTCCTGCGGCCGGGGGCCCAGCAGCGGCTGGGCGTGCGGCGGGTTGCGGTGGCCCTCCTCCCACGGCAGCTTCCCGGTCGAGTCGGGCCACACCAGCTGCAGGGCGTCCACGGAGCCGGAGAACTGCTCGGCCACGGCCAACCGGTCGGTGTCGGCCACCTGCAGGAACACCACGGGTGAGTCGGCGTCGGTCAGGGCGGTCGTCACCACGCCGGGGCTGAACCGGGCGCCCGCGCGGACGGCCTCGCCCACGAGGTTGAGGTAGGTCTCGGCGGCCTCGAACGGCAGCCCGACGACGATGACCTCGGGGTGCCCCAGGCCGGCAAGCCCCACGGTGTGGGACCAGCGCGGGTCGCCCGGCCCGCTCCCGCCGCCGTGCAGCACCGCCCAGCCGAACCGGTCGACGACCCGCCGCAGGTCGTCCAGCACCTGGGCGTCGTCCGGCGGCCCGGCGACCTCCGCGCCGGCCGCCTCTGCACCGGCCGCCTCCGGGGACGTGGGTGTCTCGGGTTGCGGGGTCTGCTTCCGTCGCCAGCGCACGCCCGGACGGTAGTGGGCGGCCGCGC
Organism: Modestobacter altitudinis; assembly: GCF_005930475.1. Taxonomy (GTDB): domain Bacteria; phylum Actinomycetota; class Actinomycetes; order Mycobacteriales; family Geodermatophilaceae; genus Modestobacter; species Modestobacter altitudinis. The sequence goes on along the minus strand of NZ_SJEW01000009.1, from coordinate 7,864 downwards.
CGTCCGGTCAGTGCCACGGCAGCAGCCGGACCCTGGGCGGCCGCAGCAGCGACAACGGGTCCAGGTAGACGTCGCCGCGACGCAGCCCCCAGTGCAGGCACGCCTGGGCGGTGCACCCGGGATGGCCGTCGACCAGCACCCCCAGCGGCGTCCCGCGGGCGACCGCCTGGCCGGCCGCCACCGCGGGCTGCACCGGCTCGTAGGTCGTCCGGAGCCCGCCGGCGTGCGCGACGCTCACCACCGGACGCCCGGCGACCATCCCGGCGAACGCCACGACCCCCGCACCGGCGGCGAGCACCGGGGTCCCGGCGGCACCGGCCAGGTCGGCACCACGGTGGCCGGCCGCGTACGGCGTCGGCGGCGGGTCGAACGCGCGGGGAACGACGAGGTCGCCCGGCAGCGGCGACCCCCACAGCCCCGGAGCTGCCGAGGCGGCCGGCGAGCCGCCGACGAGGGAGACGACGACGATCAGGAAGACCAGCAGGCGGGCGCGCAGCACGTCGACGACCCTGCCCTCGGCGGCGGCGTCGCGGCGCCACCGGGAGCCGGTGGTGGACCGGGCACCGGCCTGGGGACGACCCGGGCGGAGCAGGCGCCGGGAACGGGTATGCTCACCGGTGCGGTCCGTCCTCGACGGATCGACTTCGCGTGTCCTCCTCCCGCTGCTGCAGCGGGGCGGTCGCCACCTCGGTCCCCTCTCACGACGGGTTCGGTGGCGTGGCCGGACACCAGGGCGGCGGCCCCACCGGGGCCGTCGCGACAACCGAGCAGCGCGGCCCAGGCCTCCGGTCGCCCGCGCACGAGCACAGAAGGGCGGCGCCACGTGGCAGTCGTCAGCATGAAGAACCTGCTCGACAGCGGGGTCCACTTCGGTCACCAGACCCGTCGCTGGAACCCGAAGATGAAGCGCTTCATCTTCACCGAGCGCAACGGCATCTACATCATCGACATCCAGCAGACGCTGGGTTACATCGACCAGGCCTACGAGTTCGTGAAGCAGACCGTCGCCCACGGCGGTTCGATCATGTTCATCGGGACCAAGCGCCAGGCGCAGGAGGTCATCGCCGAGCAGGCGACCCGGGTCGGCATGCCCTACGTGAACCAGCGCTGGTTGGGCGGCATGCTCACCAACTTCCAGACCGTCTACAAGCGGCTCGAGCGCCTCAAGGAGCTCGAGGACCTCGAGCAGACCGGCGCGCTGGTCAGCCTCTCGAAGAAGGAGCAGCTGGTCCTCTCCCGCGAGAAGGCCAAGCTCGAGCGCTCCCTCGGCGGCATCCGCGACATGAAGAAGGTGCCCAGCGCCGTCTGGATCGTGGACACCAAGAAGGAGCACATCGCCGTCGGCGAGGCTCGCAAGCTGAACATCCCGGTCGTCGCGATCCTCGACACCAACTGCGACCCCGACGAGGTCGACTACAAGATCCCGGGCAACGACGACGCCATCCGCAGCACCGCGCTGCTGACCCGCGTCATCGCTGACGCGGTCGCGGAGGGCCTCATGGCCCGCTCGGCCGCCCAGGCCAACGCCGGTCGCACCGAGGACGGCGCCGAGACCCCGGCCGTCGGCGGTGGCGAGCCGCTGGCCGACTGGGAGCGCGAGCTGCTCACCGGTGGCGACGCGGCCCCGGCCGTCGACGCGGTCCCGCCCGTCGACGCGGCCCCGGCCGTCGACGCCGCTGCGCCGGCCACGGCGACCGAGCTGCCCGAGACCCCGGCCGAGCCGGCCACCGTCACGGCCGAGGAGATCGCCCCGGTCGCAGGCGTGCCCGCCACCGGCGACACCTCCACCGGCACCCAGGGCGCCCAGAACGGCTGAACCTCACCGGCGCCGCTCCCCATCGCCCGCCGGGCGGGGAGCGGCGCCGCCGCACGTCCGCACACCAGCACCCCACACCAGAGGAAGTGACATGCCTGCCTTCACCGCAGCCGACGTGAAGCGTCTCCGTGACGCCACCGGCGCCGGCATGATGGACTCCAAGAAGGCCCTCACCGAGGCCGATGGCGACTACGACAAGGCCATCGAGTTCCTCCGCGTCAAGGGCGCCAAGGACGTCGGCAAGCGCCTCGAGCGCTCGACGACCAACGGCGTCGTCGTCAGCCGGGACGGCGCGCTGCTCGAGCTCGACTGCGAGACCGACTTCGTCGCCAAGAACGCCGACTTCGTGAAGCTGGCCGAGCGCCTGCTCGACGTCGTGCTGGCCGAGAAGCCGGCCGACGTGGACGCGCTGCTGGCCGCCCAGGTCGACGGCCAGACGGTCGCCGCCCTGGTCGAGAGCGAGTCGGCCCGGATCGGCGAGAAGCTGGTGCTGTCCCGCTTCGCCGTCTTCGAGGGCACCACGGCGGTCTACCTGCACAAGCGGGCCACCGACCTGCCCCCGGCCATCGGCGTCGCCGTGCAGTACACCGGTGGTGACGCCGACGCGGCCCGCTCGCTGGCGATGCACGTCGCCGCGGCCCGTCCGCGCTACCTGACCCGCGAGGAGGTCCCCGCCGAGGCGGTGGAGACCGAGCGCCGGGTCGCCGAGCAGACCGCGAAGGAGGAGGGCAAGCCCGAGCAGGCGATCAGCCGGATCGTCGACGGTCGGGTCAACGCCTACTACAAGGACTTCGTCCTGCTGGAGCAGCCCTCGATCACCGAGCCCAAGCGCACCGTGCAGCAGGTCATCGGTGACGCCGGCCTGACCGTCGAGCGGTTCGTCCGCTTCGAGGTCGGCCAGGCCTGACGCAGGACCAGCACGTCACTCCGGCCCCTTCCCGCACCGGGAGGGGGCCGGTGGCCTGTCCGGACGCCGGTGCGGAGGAAGCCGCGGGGCGGATGGGGCAGGATCCACCCACGACGACATCGAACCGAGGGACCCTCCACGTGAGCGACACGACCGCTGGCAGCAACCCGGAGGGCCTGCTGTTCGCACCGGCCGCCTCCGCCCCGACCGATGGCAGCGGCTACCGCCGGGTGCTGCTCAAGCTCTCCGGTGAGGCCTTCGGTGGCGGCAGCGTGGGGGTCGACGGCGGCATCGTGCACCGCATCGCCGAGCAGCTCGCCGAGGTGGTGCACGGCGGCACCCAGGTCGCCGTCGTCGTCGGGGGTGGCAACTTCTTCCGTGGCGCCGAGTTGGCCGACGCGGGCATGGACCGCCGGCACGCCGACTACATGGGCATGCTCGGCACCGTCATGAACGCGCTGGCCCTGCAGGCCTTCTGCGAGCAGGTGGGTCTGGAGACCCGCGTGCAGACCGCGATCACGATGGGCCAGGTCGCCGAGCCCTACATCCCCCGCAAGGCCGTGCGGCACCTGGAGAAGGGCCGGCTGGTGATCTTCGGGGCCGGCGCCGGCATGCCGTACTTCTCCACCGACACCGTCGCCGCGCAGCGGGCGCTGGAGATCGGCTGCCAGGTCCTGCTGATGGCCAAGAACGGCGTCGACGGCGTCTACGACGACGACCCGCGGACCAACCCCGACGCCACGCTGTACACCGACCTGGACTACGCGACGGTGCTGGCCAAGCAGCTGAAGGTCGCCGACGCGACGGCGATCAGCCTGTGCATGGACAACAAGATGCCCATCGTCGTGTTCAACCTGCTGCAGGACGGCAACATCGCCCGGGCCGTCGCAGGTGAGAAGATCGGCACGTTGATCAGCCAGTCGGTCTGACCCGACCGGCTGTGGGTACGGACGAGGTCGCCGGCCCCGTCCGCACCCGTACCACCGCACACCCACCGGCCAGCACGGCGGCACTGCCGCAGGAGGAGATGACCGTGATCGACGACACCCTGCTCGACGCCGAGGAGCGGATGGACAAGGCCCTGTCGGTCGCCCGCGAGGACCTCGGTTCCGTCCGCACCGGCCGTGCCGCCCCGTCGATGTTCAACAAGATCGTCGTCGACTACTACGGCGCCTACACCCCCATCCCGCAGATGGCCTCCATCACCATCCCCGAGGCCCGGATGGCGGTCATCAAGCCCTATGACGCCGGGCAGCTGCAGGCGATCGAGCGGGCGATCCGGGACTCCGACCTCGGCGTGAACCCGACCAACGACGGGTCACTGATCCGCGTCGTCTTCCCGCAGCTCACCGAGGACCGGCGCCGTGACCTGGTCAAGGTCGCCCGGTCCAAGGGCGAGGACGCCAAGGTCGCCATCCGGAACATCCGGCGGCGCTCCAAGGAGGAGCTGGACCGCATCTCCAAGGACGGCGAGGCCGGCGAGGACGACGTGCGGCGTGCGGAGAAGGAGCTCGACGACCTCACCGCCACCCACGTCGGCGCCATCGACGAGGCGATGAAGAACAAGGAGACCGAGCTCCTCGACGTCTGATCCGACCCGGACCCCTCGGCATGCCCCGCCGCCCGCACCGCCCCGAGCCCACCGGCTCGGGGCGCGAGCGTCCCCGCGGCCGGGCCGGGGTCTTCGACGCAGACGCCGACGACGCCGGTCCGGTGCTCCGCATCGGGCAGCCGCCGGTGCCACCGCCGCCGCCCCGTCCGCCGGTCCCGGGGCAGGGGTCGCAGCACCGGCCGCCGGGGCAGGGGCCGGAGACCGTCGGTCTGCAGTGGGGAGCCGCCGGGAACGCGTCCGGTGCCGAGCGCGTCCCGGCCGCTGACGACCCCGCCGACCCGCCGCTGACCGCCGTCCCGGACGCCCTGGGCGCGGAGGCGACCGGGGTGGACCCGATCGACACCCCCACCGGCGCACCCCGGGCCACCGGCCGCGCCGGCCGCGACATGGCCTCGGCGATCGGGGTCGGGCTCGGGCTGGGCGCGGTCATCCTGGCCGCGCTGCTCATCTGGCGTCCGGCGTTCCTGCTGGTCCTCACCGCCGCCGTGCTGATCAGCATCGTGGAGCTCACCGGCGCCCTGGTCCGGGGCGGTCACCGCCCGCCCCGGACACCGGTGCTGGTCGGCGCGCTCGCGATGCTGGCGCTCGCCTGGGCCCGCGGGCCGTCCGGACTGGTCGTCGCCTTCCTGCTCACCGTCTTCGCCGTCCTGCTGTGGCGGCTCGGCCAGGGCCCCGTCGGCTACCTGCGCGATGCCTCGGCCGCGGTCCTCGTCGCCTTGTACGTCCCGCTGCTCGCCGGGTTCGCGGTGCTGCTGCTCGTCCCGGACGACGGCGCCGCCCGGGTGCTCGCCTTCATCGCCACGGTGGTCTGCAGCGACGTCGGCGGGTTCGCGGCCGGGGTCCTGTTCGGCAAGCACCCGATGGCACCGTCGATCAGCCCGAAGAAGTCCTGGGAGGGGCTGGCCGGGTCGATCACCGCGTGCGTGCTGATCGGGACGCTGCTGGCCACGCTGACCTTCCACGCCCCCTGGTGGGGCGGCGCGCTGTACGGCGTCGCGATCGCACTGACGGCGACCCTGGGCGACCTGGCGGAGTCGCTGATCAAGCGCGACCTGGGGATCAAGGACATGGGCAACCTGCTGCCCGGCCACGGCGGTCTGATGGACCGGATGGACTCGCTGCTCCCGTCCGCGGTCGTCGCCTACCTCGCGCTCTCGCTCATCGCCCCCAGCTAGCCCGTTCCGTCAGGTCGGCAGCCCGGGGAGTTGCAGCGGCGTCCCGAGCTGCCAGGGGACGACGGCGACCACCGCGGCGGTCGGCAGCGGGCCGTACAGGTGCGGGAACCGCATGCTCGCCGGGTCGCCCGGGACCCCGGGTTCGAACCGCACCGGGGCGGGCAGCCGTGCCGGATCGACCACCAGCACGACGACGTCGCGTCGACCGGGGAAGAGCCGCTGGGCGGGCAGGTGCACCTGTGCCGGCGTCGACAGGTGCACGAACCCCACCTCGGCCAACGACGGAGGGGTCACCGCGCCGGTGCCCAGCGCCGCCCGCCACTCGGCGTCCGTCGTCAGGTGCAGCAGCGGGCCGATCGTCTGGTCCTCCACCTCTCCGACCCAACCGCACCGCCCGGCGTGACAGCATGCCGGGGCGATGACGACGGACGACGCGGGACCCGGCCCCACCGAGTGGGGCAGCTCCGTCGGGGTCGGCCCCTGGAACGGCCCGTGGCCGGAGGACCCGCGGTACGACCGGCACCTGCTCGCCGAGGGGGACCGCCGCAACGTCGTCGACCGGTACCGCTACTGGACCCTCGAGGCGATCGTCGCGGACCTGGACAGCCGCCGGCACCCCTTCCACGTGGCGATCGAGAACTTCGCGCACGACCTCAACATCGGCACCGTCGTGCGCACCGCCAACGCCTTCCTCGCCGCCGAGGTGCACGTCGTCGGCCGGCGCCGGTGGAACCGGCGCGGGGCGATGGTCACCGACCGCTACCAGCACCTGCGCCACCACCCCGACGTCGCCGGGTTGCTGGGGTCCGCTGCGGCCGAGGGGCTCGTGGTCGTCGCCGTGGACAACGGCCCGGACGCCGTCCCGCTGGAGACGGTCGAGCTCCCGCGGCGCTCGCTGCTCCTCTTCGGCCAGGAGGGCCCGGGGCTGTCGGCGGCCGCACGGGAGGGAGCCGCGATGACGGTGTCCATCGCCCAGTTCGGCTCGACGCGGTCGCTGAACGCCGGGGTGGCGGCCGGCATCGCCATGCACGCGTGGGTGCAGCAGCACGCCGACCTCACCGCGGCGGTGCGTCCGCCCGTCGCCGGTGGGACGGATGTGGCTCCGGAGAGCCCCAGCGGGGTGTGACCGGCTGACCACGCCGCGCCTGCCCGGGGCGGGTCGATGCGTCCGGCAGCATGGCTGGTCGGGCGCGCTGGCCGGCTCGACCACGACAGGTGGTCGGCGGGAGGGTGCCGGGGAGGAGCGGGCTGTGGCTGCGGAGCGACCGGACGAGGACAGCACCGGGGCGCCGCAGGAGGCCGTGGCCCCGGCGAGCCCCGCGGACCAGTTCCTCACCCAGCCGATGCCCGACGAGCCCTGGGACGAGGCCTGGCTGCCCCAGTGGGTCCATCCCGAGCTGCCACCCCGCCTCGACCCCCGCGCCCAGACCGACGACCCGCCGGAGGCCGCCGCCGGGCCGCTGCCGACCCGCCTCGAGGCCGCCCTCGCCGAGCTGCGCGAGGAGGAACTGGCCGCCCAGCGTGCCGCCGACGCGCAGGCCGCGGCCCAGCTGGCCGCCTGGCAGGAGGCCATCCGCGCCGGGGAGGCGCTCGCCGAGCGGTCGGCGTCCTCGCTCCCCGCGGCCCCGACGGTCGAGCCGGTGCCGGTCGAGCCGGTGCCGGTCGAGTTCCCGCCCGTCGAGCTCCTCGCCGCAGACACGACCGCAGACACGACCGCAGACACGACCGCAGACACGACCGTGGTGGACGACGCGGTGCCCGACGTCCCCGTCGTCCGTGCCGCGCCCCCACCCGGGCGGCTGCGCAGGCGGCTGCTGCTCCCGCTGGCCGTGCTGCTCGTCGCGGGGCTGCTGGCGGGCTTCGCCTTCACCACCACCTCGTCCGGCGACGGAGCCGAGGTGGCGGCGTCGGAGCGCCAGGCGGCCACCGCCGCGCCGACCACCGCAACGGTCCCCGTCGCGCCGCGGCGCACCGAGCAGCCGGCCGCCCCGTCGGCGGTGGTCCCACCCGCCGAGCTGCCTGCCATCACCACCGAACCCGCAGTGACCACCGCTCCGGTGACGCCGGCGGCCCCCAGCGCCACCAGCCGGGCGACCACGAGGGCGACCACGGGGGCGACCACGGGGGCGACCACCCCGGCCGACGTCCCGGTCCTGCTCCCCGCGGCCGCCGCCACGGCTCCCGCCACGGTCGACGCGGCGGTCCCCACGGCCGGCACGCCGGTGCGGGCGAGCGGCGTCCGACCGCGGCCAGGCGGCGTCACCGGTGCGGCGACCCCCACCAGGGAGTCGACGCCGACGGCGACCCCGACACCGACCAGCGCCCCGACCGGCACGCCCGCGCCGACCCCCATC
>NZ_SJEW01000099.1 GCF_005930475.1 Modestobacter altitudinis | reverse complement strand
CGCCCGACCCGCCCCGTGCCTTGAGCGGGTCGTGGCCCCAGTTCATCAACGAGTACCGCCACTTCGACGTCTCGACGTCCTCGTGGTGCGGTTCCTGCGCGAGATGTCGCTGGACGTAGCCGTGCACCTTCCGCATGTGCGCCAGGTCGTCATCGGTGAGGTCGGCCTTCTTGGTGTGCAGCAGCTCGACGATGCGCCGGCCGGACTCGTGCCCGGTCGACTCCTCCGAGCCGCCGCTCTTCTGGCCGACGGCCTGGGACTCCTCGGTGCCCAGCCACTCCTCCAGCTCACCGGCGGTCATGTTGACCGCCTCGCCGAACTCGCGGCGGGTCGTGTCGGCGTCCGTGTCGGCCATGGGGTCCTCCCGGGGGTCAGCGGTCCCCCGGTGCGGTACCGCAGCTCCGCGGCCGGGAAACGGACGCACGTCGAGTGGTCGGCCCGCTCGGGCCGCTGAGCGGGTCTCCTAGGCTCGGCGTCCGTGACCACCTCCGGGAGCCCCTCGTGTCCGTGACCGTCGTCGGGAGCCTCAACGAGGACGTCGTGGTGACCGTCGACCGGCTGCCCGGCCGGGGTGAGACGGTCATCGGCTCGTCGACCGCCGTGCTGCCCGGTGGCAAGGGCGCCAACCAGGCCGCCGCCGCGGGCCGGCTCGGCGCCGGCGTGCACATGGTCGGCCGGGTGGGCGACGACCCGGCCGCCGGCCGCCAGCTGGCCGCGCTCGCCGAGGCGCGGGTCGACGTCGGCCGGGTGCAGCGCACCGCCGGCGTGCCGACCGGGACGGCGACGATCCCCGTGGAGGCCACCGGTGGGGAGAACCTGATCGTGGTCGTCCCGGGCGCCAACGCCGAGCTGACCTCGGCCGACGTCGACGTGGAGTCGGTGCACCGCGCCGGGGTGCTCCTGCTGCAGCTGGAGACGCCGCTGGCCACGGTCCGGGCCGCCGCGGCGGCGACCCGGGGCACCGTCGTCCTCAACCCGGCGCCCGCGCAGCCGCTGCCGGCCGAGCTGCTCGCGCAGGTCGACGTCCTGGTGCCCAACGAGCACGAGCTGCGCCGGCTGGCCGGGGCGGCGGACGGTGACGCGTCGCCGTCCGCGCTGGTGGAGCTGGCCCGCGGGCTGGCCGCGCGGTCGGTGGTGGTGACGCTGGGCGAGCGGGGCGCGCTCGTCGTCCCGGCCGAGGGAGCGGTGCTCCTCCAGGCGCCGCCGCCGGTCGAGCCGGTGGACACCACCGGGGCCGGCGACTGCTTCTGCGGCGCGCTCAGCAGCGCCCTGGACCGTGGCGAGCCGCTGGCCGACGCCGTCCGCTACGCGGTGACCGCCGCGGCCCTGTCGACCACCGGCGCCGGTGCGCGCGGCGCCCTCCCGGACGACGACGCGGTGCAGGCGCTGCTCCGCCGCACCCCGGCGCCCACCTCGGTCGACTGAGGATTGGGCCCGGCCGGGCGCGGGCACCGGACCGGCATGACCGAGAGCACCCCGCACACCGATGAGCCCGCCGAGGGCGCCGTGACGCCCGGCGAGGAGGGCACCGGCCGCACGCCACACACCGAGGAGCCGGCCGAGGGCGCGGAGGAGAAGGCCGCCGAGGGCGTCGACCCGGCGAACCGGATCACCGGCGCCTGACCGTCAGTCCTCCGCAGGCCGCACCGGGTCACCGGTCGGTCCGGCGGGCGGCGCCGGGGTCGGTGCCGCCGGCTGCTCGGGGCGGGGGCGCCGCGGCGGCGCCGTCGGCGGGCGCACGGAGGTCCTCCCGGGTCCGACCGGCACGACGGGCCCTACCGCACCGGTGCCGGTGCCGGGGTGAGCTGCGCGTCCTGGACGCGGGTCCCCCAGCCCGAGCGCCGGCGCCGGGCGGAGACCACCCGGCAGACCAGGTAGATGGCGAAGCTGATCGTGGTCACGAACGGGCTGATCGGGATGGAGCCGCCCAGCGCCAGCAGGATGCCGCCGACCGCCGAGACGACCGCGAACAGCGTGCTGAGCAACGGCGCGAGCACCGGTGACGCCGTCACCCGGAAGGCCGCGGCCGCGGGGGTGACCAGCAGCGAGAGCACCAGCAGTGCCCCCACCACCTGCACCGCCAGCGACACCGCGAGCCCGAGCAGCAGGGTGAACACGACCGACAGCACGCCGGCCGGCAGCCCGCGGGCGGCGGCCACCTCGGGGTCGACGCTGACGAACATCAACGGCCGCCAGATCACCGCCAGGCCGGCCAGCACCACGATCGACACCCCGACCAGCCAGCCCAGCCGCACCGTGTCGACCGCCACGATCTGGCCGGTGAGCAGGCCGAACTTGTTCGCCGCCCGGCCCTCGTAGAGGGACAGGAAGAGCACGCCCAGGCCGAGGCCGAAGGGCATCAGCACGCCGATGACCGAGTTCCGGTCCCGGGCGCGGACGCCGAGGCCGCCGATCAGGGCGGCGGCCAGCACCGAGCCCAGCACGGAGCCCAGCGCGACGCTCCCGCCGAGCAGCAGCGCCGCGGCGGCGCCGGCGAAGGAGAGCTCGCTGATGCCGTGGACGGCGAACTGCATGTCGCGGACCTGGACGAACACCCCGACCAGGCCGCCCACCACGCCGAGCAGGGCTGCCGCGACGAGCGAGTTGTGCACCAGCCCCAGCAGCGCGCCGTAGTCGGAGAAGTCGAAGAGCCGGTCCATCAGGCGGCACCTCCGGCGGGCTGCGCCTCCGGGGTGAGCTCGTGGTGGGTGCAGCCACCGGGCTCGTCCGGCGTCCCGACCACGACCACCCGGCCGCGGACGTTCAGCACGTCCACCGGGGTCCGGTACAGCTCGCTGAGCGTCTCGGAGGTGAGCACCTCGGCAGGCGCGCCGATCCGGTGGCCACCGGCGGCGATGTAGAGCACCCGGTCGACCAGGTCGAGGACCGGGTTGATCTCGTGGGTGACGAACACGACGGCGGTCGCGTGCTCGTGGCGGCGCCGGTCGATCATGTCCGCGACCGCCCGCTGGTGCCGCAGGTCCAGCGAGAGCAGCGGCTCGTCGCAGAGCAGCAGCGACGGGTCGGTGGCCAGCGCCTGGGCGATCCGCACCCGCTGCTGCTCGCCACCGGAGAGCAGGCCGAGCGGGGCGTCGGCGTAGCCGGTCGCGCCGACCGCCTCGAGGGCGTCGGCGACCCGCCGGCGCTGTTCGGCGGTCCGCCGGCGCAGGCCGAAGCGGTGGCCGTCCATGCCCAGCGCGACGAGATCACGGGCGCGCAGCGGGGTCGCGGCGTCCATCGACTTCTGCTGCGGCACGTAGCCGACCCGGTCGCTGCCCCGGCCGGGCCCCTGCCCGCCGATCAGGAGCTCCCCGGCCGACAGCGGCTGCTGCCCGAGCACCGCCTTGAGCAGGGTGGACTTGCCGGCACCGTTGGGGCCCAGCACCGCCAGGAACTCCCCCGGCTGCAGCTCCAGGTCCAGCCCGCTCCAGAGCACCCGGTCGCCGAAGCGGATGCCGGCGTCGCGGAGGCTGAGGGCGGAGGTCGTCACTGGACCGAGGATCTCACGCGGACAGGGCGGCGACGACCGCGTCGAGGTTCCCGCCCATCCAGGACAGGTAGTCCTCGCCGTCGGGCAGCGTCTCGGTCACCGGGACGACGGCGGTGCCCGCGGCCCGGGCGGCGTCCAGCACCTGCTCGGTCTCCGGTCCGCTGGTCTGGGAGTTGTAGACCAGCGCCCGCACCTGCCCCGTGCTGAACAGGTCGAGGGTGTCCCGCAGCACGACGGGTGAGACGTCGCCGCCCTCCTCGATCGCCTCGGAGAACTCGGCCGGGGTGCGGTCCTGCGCGCCCAGCGCCTCGAGCAGGTACCCCGGCACCGGCTCGGTGACCGCCACGCCGGCACCGTCGGTGGCGGTGCGGGCCTGCTCCCCCCGGGCCACCAGCCCGGCGATCCCGTCCTGCAGCTCGGTGGCGTTGGCCGTGTAGACGTCGGCGCGGTCCGGGTCGATCTCGCCGAGCGCGTCGGCGATCGCGCCGGTGAGCTGGGACATGGCCGGCAGGTCGTACCAGACGTGCTCGTTGAACCCCTCGGCGCCGGTGTCCATGCCGGCGACCTCGACCGCGGTCAGCAGGGTGGGGTCGGCGTCGGTGGCCGACAGCAGGGTGTCCATGAAGTCGTCGTAGCCGCCGCCGTTCTCGATCACCAGGTCGGCCTCGGAGACGGCGAGCTGGGTGCGGGTGCTGGCCTCGTAGGAGTGCGGGTCGGCCGACGGGTCGTCGATCACCGAGTGCACCTCGACCCGGTCCCCGCCGATCGTGCGGGCCAGGTCGCCGTAGACGTTCGTGGAGGCGACGACCTGCACCCCGTCGTCGGCCGCGGCCTCGTCGGAGCCGCACCCGGCGACGGCGGCGAGCGCGAGCGCGGACGCCAGGAGTGCAGGGGTCGCTCGGCGCGGGAGGGGGCGCATCGGTCCTCCAGGTCTCGTGAGAATGAGAATGATTGTCAATAGCGTAACCGGTCCCCCGGTCGGCTGACGACACACCCTCGCGGGGGAGCACGCGCGGTGACCGGGGCCGTGGTGGCCGGCGCCTCACCCACCCGATGGGGTGGTCCTGGGACGAGCGCGGCCCACCGACGGTCACGGAGGGCACGCTGACGGCATGCAGGAGAGCCGCCGTGAGCACCCGATGGACCACGAGACCGCGCGCACCGAGCACGCCGACGCGCAGGCCGAGCCGGCGCCGGGCATGCGGATGCTGGCGAACCCGCGCCGGACCCGCCGGGCCTGACCGGACCCACCCGTCCCGCGGGCCTCCGACGGGCGTCCCACGCGAGGTCACACGGGCACCAGCAACACCCACCGTCACGGCATTCGCCCTGCGTAACGGCCTGGCGGCGCGGCCCGGCGTGCCGTGGACCGCTCCGTCACGCAGTGCTGCACCATCGGCCTCGTGACTGCCGCAGCCCTCCCCCTGCACACGACCGTGATCGGCTCCGTGCCGGCCCGTCGCTCCCGCGCGGAACGGCAGGAGATCGTCCTGGACACCGCCGAGCGCCTCTTCTCGACACGCAGCTCGCGCAGCGTCGGCATGGACGAGCTGGTCCGCGAGACGGGCCTGGGCAAGATGACCGTCTACCGGCTCTTCAAGAGCAAGGACGACCTGGTCGGCGCCTACCTCGCCCGCAAGGCGGCCACGGTCCTGGGGTTCATCGACGCCGACCTGCACCGTCTGGAGGGCGACCCGCGGGCGGCGCTGCTCTCCGTCGTGGACGCCGTCGAGTCCGACGTCACCCGTACCGGCTTCCGCGGCTGCCCCTTCACCAACGTGAGCAGTGAGTACGACGACCCGCAGCACCCGGCCCGCAGCGCGGCCGCCGACTACAAGTACGAGCTGCACATGCGGCTGCTGACCCTGGCCGGCCGACTGGTTCCCGGCCACGGCGAGGACCTCGCGGCCCAGATCCACCTGATCATCGACGGCATGTACCTCTCCGGCGGGCTCCTCGGGCCCGACGGCCCGGCCGCGCACGGCCGCCGGCTCGCCGAGAAGCTCATCGACACCGCGATCACCGGCGCCCGTCGCTGAACCTGCGGGCGGACGACGTCCGCCCCAGGATGGTGCGGTGACCGACCGTTCCCGTCCCGACCTCGACGACGACACCGTCGCCGCCCTCGGCAAGCTGTCGGAGTCCTTGGAGACCGTCGAGCAGGCCCGCGGCCTGCTGTACGGCTTCCACCAGCTGACCGGCAAGGCCGACCTGCTCCTCCAGGACGCCGTCGCCCGGTTCCGCGACGCCGGGCACACCGAGCTCGCCGACGACCTGGAGCGGGACCTCGTCGGGCGCAACGTCATCGCCGACCGGTGGACCTTCCAGGTCGTCGAGGACTACGACGCCCACTACTGGACGACCTTCCGGGCCTTCGACGAACGCGCCCGCAGCACGCTCTCCGACGGCGACCGGCACGTGCTGGAGGCCCGGATGAAGCAGGGCGAGCGCACCTCCGGCCACCCACGGCACGAGGCCGGACCGGCGCTCGACGACTAGCGCTCGCCGGTTCCCGCCGCACGCCGCAGACTCGGCAGATGAGCTCACCGGAGGACCCGCAGCACGACCAGGACGTCGCCCCCCTGGGCGGTGCCGTCTCCGAGCCCGACGGGGACGACGGCGCCGACGGCATGGCCGGTCCGGTCTACCCGCCGCCGGAGACCGAACCCGACGCGCACTGACGAAGGACCCTCCTGCCCCCACCGCTCGCAGGCTCGCGGCGGGCCCCTGCAGGAGGGCCATTCCATCCCGCCACGAACAGGAGCAGCCATGACCAAGAGCGACAACACCGGCTACCACGAGTCCCCGGACACCGCCGACTCCGACGAGAACCTCATCGACGGGCGGACCGGCGACAACGCCGGCGACGGGGGCGAGCAGGACACCGTGCTGCTCACCGACGACGAGGCCCAGCGCGAGGACTCGGTGGCCCGCCCGGGCAACTCCGTCGGCTGACCGGTCGGGGCTCCCGTCGGGGAGCCCCGACCGTCCCGCGGGGCACTAGGGTCCTGCCGGTGACCTGGCGGCGGGGCGTGTTCGCGCTGTTCGCCGTCGCGGCCGGCACCAACGTCCCCACGCCGCTGCTGCTGGTCTACCAGGAGCGGCTGGACCTCTCCCCGCAGGTCCTCACCGCGCTGTTCGGCAGCTACGCCGCCGGGCTGGTGCCCGCCCTGTTCGTCGCCGGGCCGCTGTCGGACCGGCTGGGACGCCGCCGCGTCGCCGTCCCCGGGATCCTCCTGTCGGCGGTCGCGTCCCTGGCCTTCGCTGCGGCCGGCGAGTCCCTCGAGCTGCTGTTCACCGCCCGGTTCCTGCAGGGGGTGGTCAGCGGGGTCGTCTTCAGCGTGGCCAGCGCCTGGATCGGCGAGCTGTCGCTGGCCTCCGGGGACGGCGCCGGCGGGCGCCGGGCGGCGTTCGCCATGACCGCGGGCTTCTCGCTCGGGCCGCTGGTGAGCGGTCTGCTCGGCCAGTACGCCCCGGCGCCGACCGTCCTGCCCTACCTGGTGCACGCCGTGCTCGCCGCCGCCGGGCTGGCCCTCGCCCTGCGCCTGCCCGAGACCGTCGACCTGCGCCCGGCAGCGCCGTCGTCCGGGCTCCCCCTCACCTCACCGGTGCCGCTGATCCGGCCGGGTGACGGGCTGACCGTGCTCACCGTGCTCGCGCCGGTGGCCGTGTGCGTCTACGCCTTCCCGACCGCCGTCATCTCGGCGGTGCCCCTGCTGGTCGAGCTGCCCGCGGCCGGTGTCGCGGTGACCGGCGTGCTCGCCGGGGTGACCCTCGGCGCGGGCACCCTGGTCGCCGGCCTGCAGCGTCGGCTGGGTGTGTGGACCGCCGTCGTCGGGGTCGTCCTGGGCGTCGCCGGCTTCGCCGCCGCGACGGCCTTCACGGCCACCGCGGCGCTGCCCTGGCTGGTCGCCGCCGCGCCCCTGCTGGGGGCCGGGAGCGGGCTGTGCCTCGCCGCCGGCCTGACGCTCACTGCCCGGCTCGCGGCACCGGCCCGGCTGGGCGCCCTGACCTCGCTGTTCCTGGCCTTCGCCTACGTCGGGTTCGCCGCGCCCTTCGTCATCGCCTCCGCCGCCGAGGCGACCAGCGCGACGGTGCCGTTGACGGTGGCTGCGGTCCTCAGCGCGCTCCTCGCCCTCCGTCTGCTGCCGGCCGTCCGACGCCGGCAGCTGTAGCGCCGCCGGACGCACGACGGCGCCCCGTCCCACGAGGGGACGGGGCGCCGCACGGCGAGGAGTCCTCGATCAGCCGGCGATGGCCGCCGCGAACTCGCCCTCGAAGGCCTCCTGGACGACCTTGGCGCCACCGGGCACGTCGGCCGGCTGGAGCACGAAGCTCTCCAGGCTCGGGGACGCACCCGGCTCGAAGCCGCGGATGGGCACGACGACGTCGCCGGTGTCGACGTCCTGCAGGTCGCTGAAGGCGTCGAGCACGCCCTGCCGGGTCAGGTCACCGTTCTCGCAGGCCGCGTCGAGCACCTGCTTCATGATCTCGCTCATGCCGACGCCCACCAGCACACCCAGGCTGGGCACGGCGTCGGGGTAGGCGGCCTGGTACTGCTCGAGCAGGTCCTGGTGCTGGTCGAAGGCCGACACCGGCGACGCCACGTACAGGTCCTGCTTGATCTTGTTCGCGGCCGGGCCGGCGAGCAGGCCCGGCGCGAAGACCGGGTTGCTGCCCAGGATCGGCACGTCCAGCCCCTGGGCCTCCATCGCCACCGCCGCGGACGCCAGCTGCCCCGGCGCCACGGTCAGCGCGACCATGTTGACCCCGGCCGCCTTGAACTGGGTGATCTGCGAGCTCATGTCCTGGTCGGTGGACTTGATCTGCGCCTCGACCACCTTCAGTCCGCGCTCCTTCGCCACGGCCTGGGTTCCGGCGAGCCCGTTCGCGCCGTACTCGCCCTCGAAGTAGATGTGGCCGACGGTGTCGCCCTCCTTGAGGAGGCCCTGCTGGAACATGTAGTCGTAGCCGTTGGCGATCTCGACCGCGTAGGTCGCGCCGACGACGCCCGTCCCGGGGATCTCGGTCAGGGTCTGCGCCCAGGCCGAGGGGAAGTTCACGATCTGGTCGGCCTCGTACTCCGGGGCCAGCGCGGTGTTGATCGGCGACCCGATCGTCTGCTGCATGGCCAGGATGCCGTCCTTCATGCCGCTGTAGAGCTGCACGCCCTGCTGCGGGACGTAGCCGGTGTCCTGGACGTCCAGCTCGACGTCGTAGGTGTCGCAGACCTGGTTGTCCTCCCAGAACATCTGGTTGGCGTTCGTGATGTCGTTGCCCAGCGCGGCGAAGACACCGGTCAGGTCGGTGAGCACGCCCAGGGTGATCGTGTTCCCCTCGACCCCCACGTCCGTGGTGACCTCGCCGGCGTCGCCGCTCGCCGCGGTGCCACCGCCGGAGTCCTGGGCCTTGTTGCTGCAGCCGGTGGCGGCCGTGACCACCACGGCCGCCAGGACGACGGCGCTGCCGGAACGCTTGCCGAGCTTCATGAGGTGCTCCCTTGTGCGGGTCGGTCGGAGGGGACGGCGGTGGTCTCGGTGCTGGTCGAGGACGTGCTGGTCGCCCGGCCGCCGCCGGGGTCCCGGCCCCGGCGGCGGAACCGTTGGCCGAGCCCGGCCAGGCCGGCGGGCTGGAAGAGGATGACCAGGACGATCGCCGCGCCGTAGAGGAAGCGCGCCGCCTCGCCCGCGGCCAGCCCGCCCTCGCCGACGCTGCTCACGAACGGCACCGAGTCGGCGTAGCGCTGGAAGACCAGGGGCAGCGCGCTGACGAACACCGCGCCGAGCGCCGCGCCCCCGACGGACCCCAGCCCGCCGAGGACGATCATGGCCAGGTACTGGATGGACACCTCGAGACCGAAGGACTCCGGTGCCACGCTGCCGATCGACAGGGCGTACATCACCCCGGACAGGCCGGCGTACATCGAGCTGACCAGGAACACCCGGCCCTTGTAGCGCTGCACGTTGACGCCCATGACCGAGGCGGCGACCTCGCTGTCCCGCAGCGTCTGCAGTGCCCGCCCGGGCCGGCTGCGCAGCAGGTTGCGGGCGAACAGGTAGGCCGCCAGGGCGAGGACCAGCCCCAGGTACCAGAGCCGCTCGGCCTCCCGGAACTCCACGCCGGCGATGAACAGCAGCGGGTCCCGGTTGGCGAAGGTGAAGCCGAAGAGCTCGAAGTCCGGGGCCGCCCGGCCGTTGAAGCCGCCGGTCACCGACGTCCAGGAGTTCAGGACGTGCTGGCCGATGAAGACCAGGCTCAGCGAGGCGACGCCGAGGTAGATGCCCCGCAGCCGGGCCGCGATCGGGCTGAACAGCAGCCCGGCCAGGCCGGCGAGCAGCACCCCCACGACCATGCCGATCAACGGGGGGAGCCCCAGCCCGCTGAGCTGGGCGACCCCGATGCCCCCGGACTCGCCGGAGACGAAGACGTAGCTGATCGCGCCGACCGCGAGGAAGAAGGCGTGCGCCAGCGACAGCTGGCCGGTGGTGCCGACCAGCAGGTTGAGCCCGATCGCCCCGACGATCGCGCCGAACACCGCGAACCCGGTGCGGAGCCAGAACTCCTCGACGTAGAAGGGCACGAGCAGCAGCAACAGCAGCACGGCGGCGAACAGCAGCGGCTTGAGCAGGGACCGGCGCGGCGCGGCTGCCGTGCGGCCGCCCGCCGCCGAGGTGCCGGCCGAGGCGCGGGTGGCTCCGTGCGCCGCCGGGGCGGTCGTCTCAGACACGGGTCAGCTCCTTCGTGCCGAACAGGCCAGAGGGGCGGACGAGCAGGACGGCGATCATCACCACGTACGGGACGACGTCACCGAAGCCGCGGCCCAGGAACAGCAGCTGGTCCTGGTAGCCGGCCGCGAAGGACTCCGCCAGGCCGATCAGCAGGCCGCCCACCAGCGCACCGCCGGTGGAGTCCAGGCCGCCGAGGATCGCGGCCGGGAACGCCCGCAGCGCCACGGTGTACGCCGCCGCGCTGACCCCCGGGGTCGGTGCGCCCACGAGGAAGAGCGCCGCGACCGCGGCGAGGGCACCGGCGACGATCCAGGCGAGCGCGGAGACCCGGCCGAGCCGGATGCCCATCAGCGCCGCCGTCTCGCCGTCCTCGGCCGAGGCGCGCATCGCCACACCCCAGCTGGAGTACTTGAAGGCCGCGAAGAAGGCGATGATCAGCACGCCGGCGACCCCGGTGGCGATCAACCGGTTCTGGCTGATGCCGACGTCGCCGATCCGCACGGACTCGCTGCCCCACGGGTGCGGGACGTTGAGGATGTCCGAGCCGATCCGCCGGATCAGCTCGGTCAGCAGGATGATGTCGATGCCGATGGTGACGATGGCCAGGCTGATCACCGGCGCCCCGCGCAGCCGGTTGATCACCAGCCGCTCGATCAGGAACGCGGCCAGCGCGGTCAGCAGGATGCCGACCACGACGGCGGGGAGGAAGCCGATCGGCTCGGACAGCCGGGCGATCGAGTAGGCGCCGAGCAGCAGCAGCGAGCCCTGGGTGAAGCTGACCACCTCGCTCGCCTTGAAGATGATCACGAAGCCCAGGGCGATGAGCGCGTACATGGCGCCCAGCGAGATGCCGTTGAGCAGCAGCGACAGGAACTGGGTCACGGGCGCGTCCCGGTGGTCTCGGAGGGGGAGCCGTCGGCGCCGGCGGCGTCCGACGGGCTGGAGTCGTCACCGGAGCCGAGGTAGGCGCGGATGACCTCGGGGTCGGCCTGCACCTGCGCCGGCGTGCCGTCGGCGATGCGGCGGCCGAAGTCCAGGACGGTGACCCGGTCGGCGAGGGACATGACCATCCCCATGTCGTGCTCGACCAGGACCACCGAGATGCCCAGCGCCGAGCGGATCTCCCGGATCGCCTGGGCCATCCGGGTCGTCTCCTCGGCGTTCATCCCGGCGACCGGCTCGTCCAGGAGCAGCAGCCGCGGCTCGGTGCACAGCGCCCGGGCCACCTCGACCCGCTTCTGGTCGCCGTAGGAGAGCACCCCGACGGGGGTGTGCAGCTTGTCGCCGAGCTCGAGGAACTCGGCGATCTCGGCGACCCGCTCGCCGTGCCGCTTCCCCTCCCGGGTGGCCTTCGGCAGCCGCAGCCCGGCCGCGAGGAAGCCGGCCTTGGTGAGGTGGTGCCGGCCCAGCATGAGGTTCTCGGCGACCGACTGGCCGGCCGACAACGCGATGTTCTGGAAGGCACGGGCGACGCCGATGCCGGCGATCTCGAACGGGCGCATCCGGTCCAGTCGGTGCTCACCGAAGCGCACCTGGCCCTCGGCGGCCTGGTAGACCCCGGACAGGACGTTGAACATCGTCGACTTGCCGGCGCCGTTGGGGCCGATGATGGCGTGGATGGCGCCGGGGGCCACGGTGAAGGAGACCTCGGACAGCGCCTTGATCGCCCCGAAGCGGACGCTGACCGCGTCCACCTCGACCGCCGGGATGTCGTCCCGGGTCTCCCGACCGGCCTCGGCCGGGGCGCTCACGCCGTCCACCGGGACAACGTCTTGCGGGTCCCCGGGGTGGGCTCGGCCGCCGCCGGTTCGTCGCTGTCGTGCCCGAGGTAGAGCCGCTGGACCTCGTCGGTGCGGGCCAGCTCCGCGGCCGAGCCGGACAGCGAGACCTCGCCGACGTCCAGCACGTAGGCGAGGTCGGCGACCCCGAGCGCCATGGTGGCGTTCTGCTCGACCAGCAGCACCGAGGTGCCCTGCCGGTTGATCTCGGCGATGACCTCGCCGATCTGGCCGATGATCCGCGGCGCCAGCCCCAGCGACGGCTCGTCGAGCAGCAGCAGCTTCGGGCTGGCCATCAGCGCGCGGCCGATCGCCAGCATCTGCTGCTCGCCACCGGAGAGCAGCAGCCCGCGCTGGCCGGCGCGCTCCTTGAGCACCGGGAACATCTCGTAGACCCGGTCGCGGGCCCGGGCCTTGGCGGCCTTGTCGCGGTTGCCCATGCCGCCGGCGCGGAGGTTCTCCTCGACGGTGAGCCGACCGAAGATGCGCCGCCCCTCGGGCACCTGCACCAGGCCCATCCGCACGGCCGCGGCGGCGTCCCGGCTGCCCAGGGCGACGTCGCCGTAGCGGACCGACCCCGAGTCGATCCGGCCGCGGTGCAGCCGCAGCGTGCCGGAGAGGGTGCGCAGCAGGGTGCTCTTGCCGGCACCGTTGCTGCCCAGGACGGCGACGACCTTGCCGTCGGGGATCTCCAGGGACACCCCGCGGAGGGCCTGCACGGCACCGCCGTAGGTCACGTGCAGCGCGTCGACGCTCAGCACGGGCAGCTCCTCTCGGGATCGACCGTCCGCCGGGGGGCACGGACGGTGGGGGCAGCGCTCACCGGCGCCCAGGCGTGCGCAGTCAACGTCATGAGGTGACGCACGTCACGACCTGTACGAGGACTGAGACAGGACCGTGACCGCAGCACCCCGTGGCGCGACCACACCCGCCGACCGGCCCCGGAGGGGTGGAGCGGGTGCCGCTCCGGGCTGCGGAGCTGCGGACATGTGGTCTCCTCATCGAGGCCGACGGCGGACGGGCGTTGCAGACGCTAGGGGTGGGCTGTGCGGGCCACCATGTGCTGATCAGCGGGGATTGTGAGCAGTGCCATGTGCTCCCACGCCATAACGAAGGCCGGGACGTCACCAACTCCTCCCGGTCGAGCGCATGTGAGGCTCGCCCACGCACCCCGGTCCGGGTGTGTGGCACCCGCCCATGGGCGCGCGGTCGCGGGCGTCCTAACCTCCCGCCATGGCCTCCTCCGAGCCCCTGACCGGACGACGCGCGATGGTGACCGGCGGTGCGTCCGGGATCGGGCGGGCCTGCGCGGTCCGGCTGGCCGCGGCGGGCGCGGCGGTCGTCGTCGTCGACCGGGACGCGGGTGCGGCGCAGGCGGTCGCCGACCAGGTGGGCGGCACCGCCGTCGCGGTCGACCTGACCGACCTGGACGCGATCGACCGCCTCGACCTCGACGTCGACGTGCTGGTCAACAACGCCGGACTGCAGCACGTCGCACCGCTGCACGAGTTCCCGGTCGACCGGTTCAGCTCCATCCTGCGGCTGATGGTCGAGGCCCCGTTCCGGCTGGTCCGGGGCGCCTTGCCGGGGATGTACGAGCGCGGCTGGGGCCGGGTGGTCAACGTCAGCTCGGTGCACGGCCTGCGCGCATCGCCGTACAAGGTCGCCTACGTCACCGCCAAGCACGGTCTCGAGGGGCTGTCCAAGGTCATCGCGCTGGAGGGCGCGGAGCACGGTGTGACCTCCAACTGCGTCAACCCCGCGTACGTGCGGACGCCGCTGGTGGAGGGCCAGATCGCCGACCAGGCCCGCGCCCACGGGCTGACCGAGGACGAGGTCGTCGAGCAGGTGATGCTGGCGCCGGCGGCGCTCAAGCGGCTGATCGAACCCGAGGAGGTCGCCGACGCCGTCGCCTGGCTCTGCTCCCCGGCCGCCACCTCGGTGACCGGCAGCTCGCTGGTGATGGACGGCGGGTGGACCGCCCACTGACCGTCCGACCGGCGAGGATGCCGGTCGTGACGACGTCGTCGAAGTCCCCGCCGGCCCCCACC
>NZ_SJEW01000098.1 GCF_005930475.1 Modestobacter altitudinis | reverse complement strand
GGCGGGGGCGGCGGGGATGATCGTCGGCGTGCCCGCACCCGAGGTGATCACCGATCCGACCGACGAGCGGGTGGCGGACTTCCGTGACCTGGTCGCCGGCGACCGTCGTCCGGGCACCGAACGGGGCACCGGGCCGGTCATCGTCGAGGGCGTCCCGGCGGTCGAGCGGCTGCTGGCCTCGCCGTACCCGGTGCGCACCGTGATCGGGATCCCCGGCCGGGTGGCCGCCCTCGACCTCCCCGTCGGCACCACCGCGTACGAGGCGGACAAGTGGGTGCTCTCGGACCTGATCGGCTTCCGGCTGACCCGCGGGGTCCTCGCCTCCGCCGACCGGCTGCCGCCACCGGACCTCGACGCGCTCGTCACCGGTCCGGATCCGGCGGCGCCTCGCCGGCTCGCGGTGCTCGAGGGGCTCAACGACCACGAGAACATCGGGTCGATCGCCCGGTCCGCGGTCGCGCTCGGCATCGACGGTCTGCTGCTGGACCCGCACTGCGCCGACCCGCTCTACCGGCGGTGCGTCCGGGTCTCGATGGGGCACGTGCTGACGCTGCCCATCGCGGTGCTCGGCGACTGGCCCGGCGGTCTGGACCGGCTGCACACGGCCGGGTACCACACGGTCGCCCTCACCCCGGCGGACGACGCGGTCGACCTGATCGACGTCGACCCGCGGGCCCACCCGCGCACCGCGGTGCTGCTCGGCGCCGAGGGACCCGGGCTCACCCGGGAGGCGCAGCAGGCGGCCCAGGTGCGGGCCCGGATCCCGATGCGCAGCGGCGTCGACTCGCTCGGGGTCGCCGCCGCCGCCGCGGTCGCCTTCGCCACGCTGAGGTGACGTGCTGGAGCGGCCCCGTCCACAGGCTCGCCCCGAGCCTGCGAGGGGTGAGGAGGACGGGGTCCTCGGTCAGCCGCGCAGCGAGAGCTTGGCCAGCTCGGCGCGGGCCTGCTCGGCGACCTGCGGGGCGCAGAGCACGTCGTAGCGCCCGGCCACGATCTGGCTGGTGCTGGTGAAGTCACGCTTGCCCTGCGACGCCGCGTAGCCGACCGCGCCGAACACGGCACCGAACACCAGACCGATCAGCAGGCCGCTGACCACCGAGCCGATCCAGTCCGCGCCGTCGGTGGCGAAGATGCCCAGCAGCAGGCCCACGAAGAGCCCGAACCAGGCGCCGCTCGCCGCGCCGGCGCCGATCGCCCGGCCCCAGCTGAGCCGGCCGGTGACCCGCTCGACCTGGCGGAGGTCGCTGCCGATGATCGTCACGTTCTCCACCGGGAACTTCTGGTCGGAGAGGAAGTCCACCGCCCGCTGTGCCTGCTGGTAGTTCTCGTAGGACCCCACCTGCACGCCGCCGAGCGGCATGGACACCGATGCTGACACGTCCGTCTCCCGTTCCGTACCGGTCTGCTGGCGGCCGGTGGACCCGGCTGCCACGCGCGTCCACCCGGACGACCACCCGGCGCACTACCCAGGACGATCTTCGCGGACACCGTGTTCCCCGTCGCCGGCGTCGCGACCGCCGGGCAGTCACGGTCCAGGACCGGGCAGGGAGGCACAAGGACGCTCGTGCTCTGCTCACCATGGTGAGCAGAGCACGAGCTGCGGAGACCACCCGGCCTCCCCGCCTCGGTCAGGCGGGTCGTACGGAGGAGCGCAGGCGTCTGCTCTCAGCGGTGCCGGCGGACCCCGAAGACGATGTCCTCCCACGCCGGGATCCGGGCACGCGGGTCGTCGGTCTCGCCGTCGCCGAGCGAGCCGAGGACGACGGTGTCCTGGGTGTCGGCCTCGTCGTAGGGGCTGCGGGCGGACTGGCCGCCGTGGGCCGGCCGGGCCTCGCCGTACGGGCCGTCGTCGCCGGAGAGGAGCACGTCGACCGGGTTGCCGTCGGCGGGCACCACGTTGCGCACCTCGTCGTCGGACCGGTCGAGGAGGCCGGGCTCCTCGTCACCGCGTCCCTCGCCGCCGTGCCCGTCCGCGCCGGTCACCATCGCGATGGACCGGCGTGAGATCGGTGCCGCGGGCAGGCCGACCGGGACGTCGGGGACGACCCGGACCAGCCGGGTGCCCTCGGCGAAGTCCATCGTCGTGGCGTCGACCGGCGTCACCGTCCTGGCCGGGATGTCGTAGCTCCAGCGGGTCGTGCCGGACTTGTGGCCGGCCCGCCAGGCGGCGCGGACCTGCCAGGTGCCGTCCTCGGACCGGTGCGCGTCCCACCGGACGGCGTCCAGGTCGGCGCCGAGCAGCCGCAACCGCTCGGACATGAACTGCTCCAGCGGCACGCTCGGCGTCCCCTCCGACAGCCGGACCCGGGCGTCACGGGCCTGCTCGGCCACCCGGGTGCGCTCCTGCAGCACGGGATGGGCGAACCGCATGATCCGCTCGACCCGGGTGCCCGAGGCGTGCGCGACCTGCTCGGGGCTCTCCCCGGCGCGGATGCGCGCCTGGATGACCCGGGGCGGCAGGTCGTTGGCCGGCTGTGCGGGGACGGGCTGCGGAGCCGGCTCCGCGGTCGGCTCGGCCGGCCGGCCGGCGAGGAGCGACCGGAGGTGCTCGTCGACCGCCAGCTCGAGGTGCTCGACGTCGTCGGACGGGTCGGGCCCCTCCGCGGCGAGCACCAGGTGCGTGCCGTCCTCGGAGAGCGCCACGAGGCGCAAGGAGCGCATGGGGCGACCTCCAGCAGGGAACCGGTGCTCGTCCGGGGGAACGGACCAGCTGCAACGCTATCCGCGCCTCCGCACACGTGTACGGCCGACACGCCCGGCCCGGCGCGTCGGCTCGACAAGAGCCCTGCCGACGTCCTCGCCGTCGGTCACCGCCCGGTCGCAGGCCGCTGCCGCAGCCGCCAGGATGGTCCCCTCGACGCCCACGACCGACGCCAGGTCACGTGCCTGAAACAGTCCGGGGGCATGGTGGTCCGGACGTCACGGCAACCGGCACGGGGAGGAGCACGCGATGTGCGGCATCTCGGGTGAGCTCCGGTTCGACGGTGGGATCGCCGACATGGCTGCGGTCAGCGCCATGTGCGACCAGCTGCAGCGCCGGGGACCGGACGGTTCCGGCGGCTGGCAGTCCGGGCCGGTGGCGCTCGGCCACCGCCGGTTGAAGATCATCGACCTGACCGACGCCGGCGCCCAGCCGATGGTCGACGCTGAACTCGGCCTGACGATGGTCTTCAACGGGATCATCTACAACTACAAGGAACTCCGGGCCGAGCTGCAGCAGGCCGGGTACCGGTTCTTCTCCACCTCCGACACCGAGGTGGTCCTCAAGGCCTACCACCGCTGGGGTGCGGCCTGCGTGGAGCGCTTCCTCGGGATGTTCGCGTTCGTGGTGGTCGAGCGGGAGACCGGCCGGGTGGTCATGGGCCGCGACCGGCTGGGCATCAAGCCGCTCTACCTCAGCCGCGGCCCCGGCCGGGTGCGCTTCGCCTCCTCGCTGCCGGCGCTGGTGCGCGCCGGCGGCGTGGACACCGGCATCGACCCGGTCGCGCTGCACCACTACCTGTCCTTCCACGCCGTGGTCCCCGCGCCCCGCACGATCCTGTCCGGGGTGCGCAAGCTGCCGCCGGCCACGGTGCGCACCTACGAGCCGGACGGGCGCGAGTCGGACTGGGAGTACTGGCGCCCGGTGCACGAGCGGCGGGCCGAGCTGGCCGACCTGCACCCGGTGGAGTGGCAGGAGCGGGTCCTCGAGCAGCTGCGCGTCGCCGTGCGGCGGCGGATGGTCTCCGACGTCCCGGTCGGCGTGCTGCTCTCCGGCGGCCTGGACTCCAGCCTCATCGTCGGCCTGCTCGCCGAGGAGGGGCAGCACGGCCTGGCCACCTTCTCCATCGGCTTCGAGGCGGTGGGGGAGCGGTCGGGGGACGAGTTCGTCTACTCCGACGTGATCGCCGAGACCTTCGCGACCGACCACCACCGGCTGATGGTGCCCAGCGCCGAGGTGCACGCGGGGCTCGACGGCGCGATCGGCGCGATGAGCGAACCGCAGACCAGCCACGACGCCGTCGCGTTCTACCTGCTCTCCCAGCAGGTCAGCCAGCACGTGAAGGTGGTGCAGAGCGGGCAGGGCGCCGACGAGGTCATGGCCGGGTACGACTGGTACCCACCGCTGGACGGCGTCCCGGTCGCCGACGCCGTCGACGCCTACGCGAGCGTCTTCATCGACCGCCCGCACCGTGCGATGGCCGACGTCCTCTCGCAGCGGTGGGCGACCAGCGAGGACGTCAGCCGCGCCTTCGTCGCCGAGCACTTCGCCCGGCCGGGCGCGGACACCACGCTGGACCGGGCGCTGCGGCTGGACTCGACGATCATGCTGGTCGACGACCCGGTCAAGCGGGTGGACAACATGACGATGGCCTGGGGCCTGGAGGCCCGCGTGCCGTTCCTGGACCACGAGTTCGTGGAGCTCGCCGCCGCCGTGCCGCCGGAGCTGAAGCTGCTGCACGGCGGCAAGGGGGTGCTCAAGGACGCCGCCCGCAAGGTCGTCCCGGCCGACGTCATCGACCGGCCGAAGGGCTACTTCCCGGTGCCGGCGATCATCGACCTGCAGGGGGAGTACCTGGAGACGGTGCGCGCGGCGCTGCACGCACCCGAGGCCCGCGAGCGCGGCCTCTTCCGCCCCGAGTACGTCGACCGGCTGCTGGCCGCACCGAACAGCCACCGCACCACGCTGGGGTCCAACCAGCTGTGGCAGGTGGGCCTGCTCGAGCTCTGGCTGCAGCGGCACGGCATCCGCTGACGCCCGGGGCTCTTCACGGACCCCACCCGCCCTGCCGATGCCGGGGAGGACGACGACGTCCACCCCGGGCGGTCCCGCTCTGCCCGTCCCGTCCAGGAGGTGACATGACCGACGCGCTGCGGTCAGCCGGCCTGTCCACCCACGTCCGCCTCGCCATCGCCGAGATCGCCGGTGCCTCCGGCGCCTGGTGCCCCACGCTCGCGCCCACCGGTGACCGGGTCGCCTACGTGAGCGACCGCTCCGGGCTGCCGCGGCTGGAGGTCGCCACCCTGGAGCAGCAGACGCCGCCGGCCGTGCTGTCCGGCGTCGACGAGGAGGTCGTCTCGGTCGCCTGGTCGCCGGACGGCGAGTGGCTGGCCTACCTGGTGAGCCCGGGCGGGTCGATCTGCGCTCAGCTGTGGGCCGTGCGGCCCGACGGCACCGAGCGGCACCTGGTCGCGGGGGAGGACCCGCGGTCCACCGTCTTCGCCGGCGGCTGGACCGCCGCGGCCGGCCACTACGTCTGCTCGATCGCCCCCGGCGACGGCCCGGACGCCGACGTCGTCCTGGTGGACGTGGTCAGCGGTGCCCGCCGCACGCTGGCCACCGGCGGCTTCCTGTCGGTCACCGCGGTCGCCGCCGACGAGCGCACCGTGCTGGCCCGCCGCGGGCCGCGCGGGCACCGGCACGTCGTGCTGGTCGACGTTGTCACCGGCGTGCAGCGCCGGGTCGTCCCGCTCGGTGACCCCGGCGGTCGGGCGTCGGAGGACGGCCGGTTCGCCCCCGACGGCCGGGCGGTCTACCTGCGCGCCGGGCTGCCGGGCCTGCCCGGCGTGCCGCGCAGTGACCGGACGGCGCTGGTCCGCGTCCCGCTGGACGAGGACCGGGTGCCCGGCCGCGGCGAGGTGCTGGTGGCCCGCCCGGACGCCGACCTCGACGCCTACGCCGTCCGCGCCGACGGCACCGTCGTCTGCGTCTGGAACGCCGACGGGTGCACCCAGACCGACGTCCGCGACCTGGCCGACGGCACGCTCCGGCACACCGTCGCGCTGCCCCAGCCGGTGATGCCCGGCTGGTCGCTGTCACCCGACGGTCGCACGCTGCTCGCCGAGCTCACCGGCCCGCTGTCCCCGCGGTCGCTGTGGCTGGTCGCCCTGGACGGCGGGGACGACCCGGTCCCGCTGCCCTCGACCCCCCGGCGTCCCGACGTGCACCTG
The DNA here is from genome assembly GCF_005930475.1 of Modestobacter altitudinis. Classification (GTDB taxonomy): domain Bacteria; phylum Actinomycetota; class Actinomycetes; order Mycobacteriales; family Geodermatophilaceae; genus Modestobacter; species Modestobacter altitudinis. Next base: position 8,436 of record NZ_SJEW01000098.1, on the reverse strand, counting down.
CTCGTCACCCCGGAGCACCGCCGGTACCCGGCCGGCGACGGCACCGAGCTCGACGGCTGGCTCTACACGCCGCCCGGGGTGCACGGGCCCAACCGCACGGTGGTCAGCTTCCACGGCGGCCCGGAGGGCCAGGAGCGGCCGGACTTCTCCCCGGTCGCGCAGGCGCTGGTCGCCGCCGGGCTGACCGTGTTCGCGCCGAACGTGCGCGGCTCCGGCGGGCACGGTGCGGCGTTCATGGCCGCCGACGACCTGGCGGCCCGGGAGGCCTCCTTCGACGACGTGGTGGCCACCGTGGAGCACCTGGTCGCCGCGGGCATCGCGCTGCCCGGGCAGGTCGGCGCGCACGGCTGGTCCTACGGCGGCTACCTGACGCTGGTGGCGCTGACCCGCTGGCCGGCGCTGTTCGCCGCCGGCGCCACGCTCGCCGGGATGAGCGACCTGCGCACCTTCTTCGCCGGCACCGAACCGTGGATGGCGGCCGCGTCGGTGACGGAGTACGGCGACCCGGTGGCCGACCGGGAGATGCTCGCCGCCCTCTCGCCGATGACCGCGCTGGACCGCCTGACCGCCCCGGTGCTGCTGACCCACGGCGACCGGGACACGAACGTGCCGGTGCTCGAGTCCGTCCAGGCGCACCAGGAGCTCACCGCGCTGGGGGCGCCGGCGGAGCTGGTGCTGCTCCGCGGCGAGGGGCACACGATCGTGGGACGGGAGAACCTGTTGCACCTGTCCGAGCGGGTGGCCGAGTGGTTCGATCGATGGCTGTGACGACGTGCGAGTGAGCAGCGCAGAGAGCGCCGGCGACCGAGGAGCGGAGCGAGCCCGGAGTCGAACCGTCGTCGCTGTGAGCCCGCGATGACCAGCGGTCCCAGCGTCTTCGCCCGGTACCCCGCGTCGGCCGGCGACGAGGCGGTGACCGAGGACGGCTCGGTGCGGCCGGGCTACGCACCGGTGGCCGGGGTCCTCGACCGGCTCGGTGGGGTCGGCCTCACGGCCGTCGTCGGCGCGGTCGCCCAGGAGCGGCGGATGCGCGGGGTCGTCTTCGGCAGCTTCGTCGACGGCCGGCTCGAGGAGCGACCCTTCCCGCTCTGCCCGGTCCCACGGGTGCTCTCGGCGGCCGACTGGGCGCACCTGTCCGCCGGCGTCGAGCAGCGCACCCGGGCGCTGAACGCCTTCCTCGCCGACGTCTACCGCCCGTCCGGACGGCGGCGCTCCGACGAGGACAAGCAGCCCGAAGCGGTGCGGGCCGGCGTCGTCCCGGACTGGGTCGTCTCCGCCAGCCCCGGGTACCGGGCGGACGCGGTCGGGTTCGCGGCGGCGGGGCAGCAGCGGATCACCGTCTCCGGGATGGACCTGCTGCGGGGGCCGGACGGCTGGGTGGTGCTGGAGGACAACCTCCGGGTGCCCTCCGGCATCGGCTACGCCCTCACCAACCGGGACAGCGGCCGCGCCGCGCTCCCGCAGCTCTACGGCGAGGCCGAGGCCGCGGGGCTGGTCGACCCGGCCGAGTCGGTGGCGCTGCTGCGCGCCGCGCTGGCCGATGCCGCCCCGGTCGGGTGCGACGGCGTGCCGCAGCTGGGCCTGCTCACCGACGGCCCGCACAACTCCGCCTGGTTCGAGCACCAGCTCCTCGCCGAGGTCATGGGCATCCCGATCGTCACCCCCGACGTCCTCTGGCCGACCGCGACCGGTGGGGTGGCCGTGCAGCGGGACGGCGAGCGGGTGCCGGTCGACGTCCTGTACCGGCGCTTCGACGAGGCCGACCTGGCCGCCCACCTCACCCCCAGCGGTGTCTCGGTCGGCGCGCTGCTCGCCGGGGCGATCCGCGCCGGGCAGCTCGCGGTGGCCAACGTGCCGGGCAACGGCGTGGCCGACGACAAGGCCACCTACCGCTACGTGGACGCGATGATCCGGTTCTACCTGGCCGAGGAGCCGGTGCTGTCCTGCGTGCCGACCTGGCTGCTGGCCGAGCAGGCCGACCTCGCGCAGGTGCGCGACCGGCTGCACGAGCTCGTCGTCAAGCCCGTCGACGGGTACGGCGGGCAGGGCGTGGTCTTCGGCCCGCTGTGCTCTCCCGGCCAGCTCGCCCGGTTGCGGGCCGAGGTGCTCGCCGCCCCGCACCGGTTCGTCGCCCAGGAGCCGGTCGACTTCTCCACGGTGCCGACCGTCGTCGACGGCATGGTCGTGCCGCGGCACGCCGACCTGCGGGTCTTCGCCGTCGCCGGCAGCAGCACCCGGGCGCTGCCGTCCGCGCTGACCCGTGTCGCGCTCACCGAGGGGTCGCTGCTGGTCAACTCCAGCCAGGGCGGCGGCAGCAAGGACACCTGGGTCCTGCCCACCTAGTGGAGTGCCACGGGCGCACTTCCCGCGCCGTGGCACTCCACTACAGCGGTTCGAGCAGGCGCCAGGCGGCCCAGGCGCTGGTGACCATGTCGTGCAGGTCGCGCCGCGCGCGGAAGCCGAGCTCGCGCTCGATCCTGCCGACCGCGGCCACCACGCTCGCCGGGTCGCCGGGACGGCGGCCGGCCACCTCGGGCGTGGTGTCCGCGCCGGTCACCTCGCCGACCACGCGGAGGACGTCGAGCACGCTGCTGCCGTGCCCGCGGCCCACGTTGTAGGTGCACCCCGGCGAGCCGGCCGTCAGGGCGCGCACCGCGGCGAGGTGGGCGTCGGCGACGTCGGCGACGTGGACGTAGTCCCGGACGCCGGTGCCGTCGGGGGTGCCGTGGTCGTCGCCGAACACGACTGGGGCGCGGCCGGCGTCCAGCGCCGCGAAGACCAGCGGCACCAGGTTGGCCGCGCCCGAGTCGCCCAGCCGGGGCGCCACCGCGCCGGCGACGTTGAAGTACCGCAGCGAGGTGGCGGCCAGCCCCCACGCGGCGGCGCAGTCGCGGAGCAGCCACTCGCCGACCAGCTTGGTCCGCCCGTAGGGCGACAGCGGCCGGCACGGCGCGTCCTCGGCCACCGGGTCGGACTCGGGGGTGCCGTAGACGGCGGCGCTGCTGGAGAACACGAACCGGGCCACGCCCTTGACCCGGCAGCTCTCCAGCAGCGCGACGAGCCCCTCGACGTTCTCCGCGTAATAGGTCAGCGGGTCGGCGACCGACTCGGCCACCTGCTTCTTGCCGGCCACGTGCACCACGCCCTGCACGGCGTGGTCGCGCAGCACCCGGCGGACCAGTCCCCGGTCCCGGACGGAACCGACGACCAGCGGCACGCCGGGCAGCTCCTCCAGCCGGACGGCGTCCCCGGTGGAGAGGTCGTCGAGCACCACCACCAGCTCGCCGGCCGCCACCATCGCGTGCACCACGTGCGCACCGATGTAGCCGGCGCCGCCGGTGACCAGCCAGGTCATGCCGGCACCGCCGTGCCGAGGACGGCGCGGGCCGCCGGTCCGGCCAGCAGCACCTCGGGCAGCCCGGCCAGGGCGGTCCGCATCCCCGACTCGCCGCCGAACTGGAAGCCGAGCTGGGTGGTGTAGCAGGCGCACGCGTCGGCCCGCCGGTCCGCGCGCTGGGCCAGCTCGACCGCGGTGAGCCGGTCGGGGAGGGCCTCGCCCGGGACAGCGTCGGGCTGGCGGAGCACGTAGGGGCTGTCCCGCCACCACAGCGTCGGACGGTCCAGCGAGGCGACCGCGCGCAACACCTGCAGGTGGTCGACGTGGGCGCCCAGTGCCTGCGGCGCCAGCCACAGGTCCGCGTCCAGTCCGGCCAGCCGGTCGGCCACCTCGCGCCAGACGTCGTCACCCGGGTGCACGCCGGCGAACAGGTCGGCGGCGCTGGTGTAGCCGCGGTGCGGCGCCTCCGGCAGGTCGAGGTCGACCGGGGTGGCCCCGAGCACCGCCATCGCCGCGGCGTTCTCCGCGCGGCGCAGCGCCAGGTAGTCGACGTCGGCGGTCAGGCCCTTGTCCAGCTGGCAGGCCAGTGCGAAGCCGGTCGGGTCGGGCACGCTGCGGGTGAAGCAGGTGACCACGGTGACCTCGTGCCCGGCGTCGGCCAGCGCCGCCAGGGTCGCCCCGGCGGAGAAGGCCGCGTCGTCCAGGTGCGGGCTGACCGCGAGCACGCGCATCAGAGCAGGTGCGCCGCGGCCCGGAACCGGCAGCTCGGGTCGACGGTCGCGGGCGGCGTCCAGTCCAGGTCCGGCGCGGTTCCGGCGAGCTCGGTGTAGACCCCGTCGATCGCACCGGCCAGCACCGGCCAGGAGTAGAGCCGGCGGACCTCCTCCAGGGCGGTCGTGGCCAGCCGGGTGCGCAGCGGGGCGTCGGAGAGCAGCCGGTCCAGCTCCTTGGTCAGGCCCGGGACGTCGCCGGGGGCGTGCAGCAGGCCGTTCTCCTCGTGCCGCAGGCAGTCCACGACCCCGACGCTGTCGGTGCTCACCGTGGGCAGGCCGCTCGCCATCGCCTCCAGCAGCGTGTTGCTGAACCCCTCGCTGTAGGTCGGGCTGACGAAGACGTCGGCGCAGCGGTACACCTCCGGCGCCGCGTCCGGGGGCACGTAGCCGAGGAAGGTGGTCCGGCTGTCCGCGCGGGCGCGGGCCTCCTCGAGGTCCGGGCCGATGCCGGAGACCACCAGCCGGACTCCCTCGGGCAGTGCCTCGAGCAGGTCGAGCACGCCCTTGCGCCGGTCGACCCGGCCGTGGAACAGCAGCACCGGCGGGTCGGCCAGGCTGCCCAGCGGCTGGTCGGCCGGGGTGAACCGCCGAGTGTCGGTCGCACCCGGCACGATCCGGAAGCGCGCCGGGTCGGTGCCCAGGTTGCCGACCACCTCGTCGCGGAAGCTGGCGCTGCCGATCAGCACCGCGCCGGCGTGGTCGAGCACCGCGCGCATCGCCTCGGCGTGCGTGCTGCAGCAGGTGCCCACCCAGTGGCCGTCACCGCCCTGGATGCTCACCAGGTTCGGCACCCCGGTCTCCCGGGACGCCGCCAGCACGGCGAGGCCCGGCGGGTAGCCGTACTGGGCGTGCAGCACGTCGAAGGGCTGCTCGGCGTGCAGCCCGACCACGGTGCGCACGATCTGCTCGATGTCGCCCTCCCAGTCGGCGGGGACGACGGTCTCGCCGCGGCTGGGCAGCGCGTGGACCTCGACGCCGGCGGGCACCCGGTCGGCCGGCGGCGGACCACCCCCGTAGACCCGCGTGCCGGCCTCGTCGTCCCGGTACTGGCTGACCAGCGTCACGTCGTGGCCCAGCGCGACCAGCTCGCGCAGCAGGTTCTCCGCGTAGACGCTCATGCCGCTCACCGCCGGCCAGTAGCGCCGGCTGACGAAGCAGACCCTCATCCCTCGGCCTTCCTCAGCAGCTCGATGGAGCGGGGCACCATCTGGTGCGCCCGGTGGCCGTCGCGGGAGAGCTCCAGGCTGACCAGCCGGTCGTAGCCCACCGCGCGCAGCGCGGCCAGCACCGCCGGCAGGTCGACGTCGCCCTCGTCGAGCGGCAGGTGGTCGTGGACGCCGCGCCGCATGCCCTCCACAGCGACCGCCCCGAGCTGCGGCCCGAAGGTGGTCACCGCCTCCTCGGGGGTGTACCGGCCGCTGACCACGCAGTGCCCGGTGTCCAGCGCGAGGGTCAGGCCCGGCACCTGGTCGGCGAGGGCGGCCCAGTCGTCGGCGTCCTCGACGAGCATCCCCGGCTCCGGTTCGACGGCGAGGGCGTAGGAGCGCCCACCGTGGCTGTCGACCAGCGCACGCGCGCCGTCGACCAGCCAGCGCCGGGCGTCGTCCCGGTCGACCCCGGGTTGCGGCACGCCGGCCCAGAAGCTCACCGCCTCGGCCTGCAGCACCTCGGCGAGGTCGCAGGCCAGCCGCAGGTAGGCCAGCCGTCGGGCCCGGCCCTCCGGCGTCGGGTTGACCAGCGTCGGCTCGTGCTTGACCCGCGGGTCGAGCAGGAAGCGGGCGCCGGTCTCGACCACCACGCCCAGCCCGAGGGAGTCGCAGCGGCGGCGGACCCGCTCGGCGTGCGCGACCGCGTCGTCGGCGAACGGGTCGAGGTGGTGGACGTCGAGGGTGAGGGCCACCCCGGCGTACCCGGTGTCGGCCAGGAAGGCCAGCGCGTCGTCCAGCCGGTGCGAGGTGAGGCCGTTGGTGTTGTAGGCGTACCGCAGGCTCACGAGGCCACCGCCAGTGCTGCCACGTGCCGGCCGGGCTCCCGGTAGAGGGCGTAGAGCCCTCCGACGATGCGGTCGGCGCCGGCCCGGTCGAACCAGGCGGGGCCGCCCAGCCGCTCCTCGGCGTCGGCGGTCAGGTGCACCCGCGCCCAGCCGCCCGGGTCGGCGCCGACGACGGCCAGGCCGGCGCCGGGGCCCTCGCCGCGGTCGAGCAGCCGCCGCACGCCGCGCTCGCCGATCCGGCCGTAGGACATCGTCTCGGCCTCCAGACCGGGCACCAGCACCTTCGCCGCGACGGCCTCGCCCTGCGAGGGCTGCAGGTCGACCAGCACGTCGAAGCCCTCCGCGGTCAGCGTGCCGACAGCGTCGTCGTCCCCGCCGGTGGGCAGGTCGGCGAGCGCCACGGTGCTCCGCCGGGACAGCACCGAGCCGCGCAGCAGGTCGGTCAGCCGGTCGGTGCCCAGCCGGGTCCACTCGAGCATCGCCTGCAGCGCACGGTCCTCCTCGACCATCCGCTCCGGCGGGTGCCCGTGCAGCCACTGGTCCAGGTAGCCCGGCGGTGTCGCGGCGGCGACGGCGTCCAGCGGGCCGTGCATGAACGCCTTCCGGCTGCGGGCGGCGGCGAACTCGTGCAGCGCCTTGCGCACCGCCGCGTCCCGGTCGGGGTCGGCTGCCTCCCCGCAGGCGGTGACCATCATCGGGGTGGGCTCCGAGCCGTCCCGCGAGCAGCCGACGGCGTAGACGTCGACGACGCCGTGCCCGGTGCTCGCCAGCTTGACCAGCACGTCGATGCCGGCGGCGTCGAGCCGGTCCAGCAGGGCCAGCGCGTCGGGGTCGCGCAGCCCGGCCAGGTCGACCACCGCGCCCTGGTCCAGCGCCCGGAAGGTGGTCGCGTTGCCGTCGCGCTGCAGCACCTCGAGGAGGGCGTGCCGAACCGCCCGGTCGGCGTCGAACGCCGCGCCCTGGCCGTTGGTGATCACCGTGGTGAGCCAGCCGTGGGGCGGCGGGTCGCCGGGCAGCTCCTCGGGGGCGGAGACGACCAGCTCGGCGGGCACCAGCACGGTCTCGCCGTCCCGGGAACGGCTCATCGGCAGCCACTGCAGCTCCCGGTCGTCGTCGTAGCTGCTGCCGGCCTGCAGGCACAGTGTGCGGGGGTCCTGCACCCGGTCGCGGCCCTCGGTGCGGGCCAGCTCGCGGTAGGAGCCGTGCACCCGGTCCAGCCCCCGGTGGGCGCGGATGGACAGCGCCATCTCCGCCATCTCGCCGAGCGCGCCGGTGCGGGCCTCCTCGCGGGTGGCGCCGTAGCCCAGGCCGCTGCCCCCGGGGTGCGCCGGTGAGGAGGACAGGAACGCGCTGTGCAGCGGGACGTCGAGCACGTCCAGGCCCTCGATCGCGAACTCCTCGACGCCGGCGGGGAAGGAGTCGAGGTAGCGCTGGGAGGGGGCGGTCACAGCTCGGCCAGCGCGATCGGCGCGGCGTCCGGCCGGCCGGAGAGCAGCCGCTGCACCAGGTGGACGACGTGGTCGGTGGTCACGCCCGGGACCAGCTCGAACGGCGTGGCCACCGCGTCGAACTCCAGCTCGGCGACCACCGCCAGGTACTCCCGCAGCTCGCCGTGCGACAGCGGGATCTGCGCGTGGAACGCCTTGTGCGCGCTCAGCCCGACCGGGTTGCCGCCGTCGTCCAGGTCGACCTTGAGCGAGTCGCCGCAGAAGAGCACCCCGCGGCGGCTGTCGTGCAGCACCGAGTGGCCCGGGAAGTGCCCACCGGTGCGGTGCAGGACCAGGTCGGGGGCGAGGGTGAGCACGTCGTCGGCCGGCCAGGTGACCCGGAAGGCCTTGGTCCACTCCAGGTCGCGCACGCCGACGCAGACCGTGCTCGGTTCCAGCTCCAGCTGCAGCTGCCACAGCGCGCCGTAGCCGTGCACGTGGCTGGAGGCGAGCACGTCGAGGCCGCCGTGGGCAGCTGCCATCCGGCGCAGCTCGGCCAGCATGGCGTCCGTGTACCAGGGGGCGCACTCGAAGCCGACCAGCCCGGCGTCGGTCTCGATGACCCAGCCGCGGCTGTCCAGCCCGAAGCGCGGCTCGGTGCCGAACTCGGTGATGCCGGCGACGGCGGTGGGCCGCCAGAAGCCGGTGACCAGCTCGTCGGCCTGCTTGGGGGTGACGAACTCGAAGCCGTGCTCGGGCAGCGCGTTGCGCACGTCGGCGCAGACCGGGCAGACCTGCGGGCCGGGGGCCGGCCAGCGCTGCCAGTGCCCGCAGTTGGTGCAGGCGAAGGCGGGCAGGTCCGGTAGGAGGCCGCGGTAGGGGTTGGTGTCAGCCGGGGTGGTGGGG
>NZ_SJEW01000097.1 GCF_005930475.1 Modestobacter altitudinis | reverse complement strand
GTGCGGAACTCGATCTTCTTGCCCTCGGTGCCGACCTCGACGACGCGCTGCACGTAGACCCCGGCCAGGTGGACGTCCTCGGGGCTGATCTCGCCGGGCTCGACGAGCTGCTCGACCTCGGCGATGGTGACCCGCCCGGCCATGCCGGCCAGCGGGTTGAAGTTGCGCGCGGACTCGTGGAACACCAGGTTGCCGTGCCGGTCGCCGACCGCGGCCCGGACCAGCCCGAAGTCGGCGGTCAGCGCGGTCTCCAGCACGTACTGCCGGCCGCCGAACTCGCGCACCTCCTTGGGCGGGCTGGTGGCCACCACGTTGCCCTCGGCGTCGTAGCGCACCGGGATGCCGCCGTCGGCGACCAGGGTGCCGACCCCGGTGGGGGTGTAGAAGGCCGGGATGCCGGTACCGCCGGCGCGCAGCCGCTCGGCCAGCGTGCCCTGCGGGGTCAGCTCGACCTCCATCTGGCCGGTCAGGTACAGCCGCGCCAGCTCCTTGTTGCCGCCGACGAAGGAGCTGATCGTCTTTCCGATCCGGCCGGCGTAGAGCAGCACCCCCAGGGCCTGGTCGTCGACGCCGCAGTTGTTGGAGATCGTGGTGAGCCCGCTGGTGCCCTGCTCCAGCAGGGCGTCGATCAGCTGGATCGGCACCCCGCAGAGCCCGAACCCGCCGACTGCGAGGGTGGCGCCGTCGGGGATGTCCGCCACGGCCTCACGGGTGCTGGGAACGACCTTGTCCACTGCTGACCACCGTCCATCACAGCTGGGCGAAGTGGGTCAGGCGGGGCGGCCCAGCTCACGTACCCCGTCGAGCGTGAGGCCGAGCGTAGCGGTGACCCGCTCGACCGCTGCGCGGTGCGCCAGCCCCGAGGGGTCCGCGGACCGGCAGAGCACCAGGGAGGCGCCGGCGACCAGCGGAGCGAGCAGCCAGGCCACCGGCCCGGCCTCCAGCGCGGTCCGCTCGTCGACGAGCACCCGGTCGCCGGCTCCGATGCCCAGCCGGCCGGCCAGCTCCGTCGCCGCCTCGACCAGACCGCCCAGGGTCAGCTCACCGGCGGCCAGGACCAGCCCCGGGCCGCCGGGGTCGACCGGCTGCCACGGGGTGAAGACGTCGCCGTGCCCGCGCACCTCGAGGGCGAAGTCCCGGGCCGGGCCGACGTAGCCGGCCATGCCCAGACCCATCGGGTGCAGCGACAGGCCCATCAGCTCGGGGAGGCCCTGCTCCTCCAGCGGGGGCAGCCGGTCGGCTGCGGCCAGGACGACGTCGGCCTCGGTGAACCGGTCGTCGTCCTCCCCGGCGGTGTCGAGCACCGCGGCGCCGCAGCTCCACGTGCCCAGCAGCACCGCGGCGGTCTGCCAGTGCACCGGCAGCGCCACCGCGACCACGCTGCCCGGCCCGACGTCGAACTCCTCCTGCAGCAGGTTGGCTGTCTTGGCGACCCAGTTCGCCAGCGTGGTGGCCGACAGCTCCACCCGCTCACCGGACACGTCGTCGTAGTAGGTCACCAGCGGCGCCGCGGCGTCCCGGCGGAGGGCCGCGGTGAGCAGGGCGGCGGGTGGTCTGGGGGCAGAGGGGGGCACGGGAACAGAGTGACAGCTGAAGTCGGACCGGTCCGCCACGCTCCGGCGGCCGGGATGCCATCCCGGTTACAGTCAACTCCCGATGACTGCTGCCCGCGGCCCCGGCCTGATCCGTCTCGATCACGCGGTGCTCCGCTCCACCCGCCGCGCCCTCGGGGAGACCCCCGCCGTCCCGGTCGCCCAGGGGATGTCCCACTTCGGTGAGCACGCCCTCGGTTGGATCGCCCTCGGCACCGTCGGCTGGCTCTCCGGCCGCCGGCGCGACGAGTGGGCCGCAGCGACCGTCGGGGTGGTGGCCGCCCATGCCGCCGGTGTGGTCGTCAAGCGGGTGGTGCGGCGGGTGCGCCCTGCCCTCGAGGACGTGCCGGCCCTGGTCTCCACGCCCAGCCGGCTGTCCTTCCCCAGTGCGCACAGCACCTCCACCGCCGCGGCCGCCGTCGGCTTCGCGCCCATGCTGGGTGCGCCGGTGATGGCCACCGTGACCGGCGCGATGCTGGTGTCCCGGGTGCTGCTGGGTGTGCACTACCCCAGTGACGTCGTCTCCGGCGCCGCGCTCGGAGCCACCGTGGCCACCGTCGTCCGGCGCCGCATGACCGCCCCCACCGCCAGGAAGGCCTGATCGTGACCGCTGAGCCGCAACCGGCCACCACCTCTCCCGGGACCGTGCGCACGGGTCCGGCGCTCAGCCGGGTGGCAGACACGGAGCAGCCCGGCAAGGTCGCCCCGCCGCCGCGCACGCCGGGCTTCCGGGGCTCGCGGCCCTGGGGCTTCGTGCGCGCCCTGCGGCCGCGGCAGTGGGTCAAGAACGTCCTCGTGCTGGCGGCCCCGCTCGCCGCGGGCGAGGTGTTCAACCCCGACGTGATGGGGCCCACCGCCGTCGCCTTCGTGCTGTTCTCCCTCGCCGCCTCCGGCGTCTACCTGGTCAACGACTCGATCGACGTCGAGGAGGACCGGCGGCACCCGCGCAAGCGGTTCCGGCCGATCGCCGCCGGCCTCGTACCGCGCTCGGCGGCCGTCGCGATCGCCGTCGTGCTCTTCGCCGGCACCCTCACCGCCGGCGTGCTGCTCACCCGTCCGGCGCTGGCGTGGGTGCTGGCCAGCTACGTGGTCATCCAGCTGGCCTACTGCACCTTCCTCAAGAACGAGCCGGTCATCGACCTGGCCGTGGTCGCCTCCGGGTTCCTGCTCCGCGGCATCGCCGGCGGTGTGGCCGCCGGGCTCGTGCTCTCCCAGTGGTTCCTGCTCGTGGCGGCCTTCGGGTCGTTGTTCATGGTGGCCGGGAAGCGCTACTCCGAGCTGATCGTCGTCGGCGATGCCGGCGCCACGCGGAAGACGCTGCGGGAGTACTCCGCGAGCTACCTGCGTTTCGTGTGGAGCCTGTCGGCCGCGGTGGCACTGTCCGCCTACTGCCTCTGGGCCTTCGAGATGTCGGAGACGCAGGACGGTGTCCCGTGGGCCACCTTCTCCATCGCCCCCTTCGTCCTGGCGATCCTGCGGTACGCGCGGGACGTCGACAAGGGCGCCGCCGGCGCCCCCGAAGAGATCGTCATGCACGACCGTGTCCTGCTCATCCTCGGCGCCCTCTGGGCGCTGACCGTCGCCCTGGGGGTATTCAGTGGCTGACACCGCTCTCCTCTCCACCACCACGACCGAACCCGCCCGCGTCCCGCTCGTCGGCTGGGGCCGCACCGCCCCGACCCGTGCCGCGCTCACCCCGGTCCACGGTGACGACGACGTCCGCGCCGCCGTGCTGGCCGCGACCGCTCGCGGTGTCGTGGCCCGCGGACTGGCCCGCAGCTACGGCGACGCCGCGCAGAACGCCGGCGGCACCGTGCTGGACATGACCGCCGCGGCCCGGGTGCTGCACGCCGACCTGGAGACCGGCCTGGTTGACGTCGAGGCCGGGATCTCCCTGGACGAGCTGATGAACCAGTTCGTCCCGCAGGGCTTCTTCGTCCCGGTGACGCCGGGCACCCGGCTGGTGACCGTCGGCGGGGCCATCGCTGCCGACATCCACGGCAAGAACCACCACGTCGCGGGCAGCTTCAGCCAGCACGTCCGCTGGATCGACCTGCTGACCGCGGACGGGCAGGTCCGCCGGATCAGCCCGGAGTCCGACGCCGACCTGTTCTGGGCCACCGCCGGCGGCATGGGCCTGACCGGGGTCATCCTGCGGGCGCAGGTGCAGATGAAGGCGATCGAGTCCTCGCGCTGCCTGGTCGACACCGACCGGACGGAGAACCTGGACTCGCTGATGACGCTGCTCACCGAGACCGACCACCTCTACGAGTACTCGGTGGCCTGGATCGACACCCTCGCCAAGGGCAAGCGGATGGGCCGCTCGGTGGTCACCCGCGGCCGGTTCGCGAAGCTCGATGAGCTGCCGGCCAAGCGTCGGACCGACCCGCTGAGGTATCACGGCTCGGTCAAGGCCTCCGTGCCCGACGTCTTCCCGCCCGGCCTGCTCAACCTGGCCACGGTCGCGGCGTTCAACGAGGTCTGGTACCGCAAGGCCCCGAAGATGAAGCGCGACCAGCTGCAGAGCATCCCGACCTTCTTCCACCCGCTGGACGCCGTCGGCGGCTGGAACCGCATCTACGGTCCGCGCGGCTTCGTGCAGTACCAGGTCACCGTGCCCTTCGGGCAGGAGGAGGCCATGCGCGAGGTGCTGGACCGGCTCAGCTCCTTCGGGACGGCGTCGTTCCTGGCCGTGCTCAAGCGGTTCGGCCCGGGCAACCCGGGCATGCTGTCCTACCCCTCGCCCGGCTGGACGCTGGCGCTGGACATCCCGGTGATGAAGGGGCTGGCCGGCCTGCTCGACTCCCTCGATGAGGTCGTCATCGCAGCAGGGGGCCGGACCTACCTGGCCAAGGACTCCCGGGTGCGCCCGGAGACGTTCGAGAAGATGTACGACCGGCTCGACGACTTCCGGGCCGTGCGCAAGCGGGTGGACCCCGACGGTGTCTTCACCTCCGACCTGGCCAGGAGGCTCGCACTGTGATCGACGCACTCGGTTCCCCCAGCTCGCTGCTGCTCGTCGGCGGCACCTCCGACATCGCCGTGGCCACCGCCCGCCGGTACCTGGCCGAGCGGCCGCTGCGGATCGTCCTGGCGGCTCGGGACACCCCGCGCCGCAGCGTCGTCGCCGACGAGCTGAAGGCCGCGGGCGGCATGGTCGAGGTCGTCGACTTCGACGCCGATGACGCCTCCTCGCCGGCGCGGATGGTCGCCGCGGCGGCCGCCGGCGGTGACGTCGACGTCGCGGTGGTCGCGTTCGGGCTGCTCGGCGACGCCGACCAGCTGCGTAGCGAGCCCGCCGCGGTGGCCCAGCTGGCGCAGGTCAACTACGTGGCGCCCACCGTGGTCGGCACGGAGCTGGCCAACCTCATGCGCCGGCAGGGGCACGGGGTCATCGTCGCGCTCTCCTCGGTCGCGGGGGAGCGGCCGCGGGCGTCGAACTTCGTGTACGGGTCGACCAAGGCCGGCCTGGACGCCTTCTACTCCGGTCTCGCGGACTCCCTGGTGGGCTCCGGCGTCTCGGTGCTCGTGGTCCGCCCCGGCTTCGTGCGGTCGAAGATGACCGAGGGGATCGCCGACGCGCCGCTGGCCACCACGCCCGAGGCGGTGGCCGAGGCGATCGTCACCGGCATCCGCAAGGGCCGGCACACCGTGTGGGTGCCCGGCGCCATGCGCTGGGTGATGAGCGGCCTGCGGCACACGCCACGAGCGGTGTTCCGCAAGCTGCCCATCTGATCTCTGGGGCGGACTCGGCACCGTCCGATCCCCTCCTGCGGGGCACCGGCGGCTCGTGTTCGCTGCGGGCCGCGGTCCGCTGGTGCAGCTCGCGTCTGCTGCGTGCGCGTGCTTCGTCGTCGACCCCTGCGGTCGAGGTGTGCCGCTCGACCGACGGTGGTGGAGTCCGAGTGCGTCGGCGGCTGTGATGGTCTGTGCGGCAACGTCGTACCGGACCGTCGGGGGAGCGGCGGTCCATCCTGCAGGGCGGGTCAGGCACGTGGTCACGTCCGGTGACGAGGAGAGGCTCGACTGGCCGTGCGGCGGCCGGTCACCTGGGCCGCCATCGGGGTGCCCCCTTCTACGACGTCACTGGGTGTCGGGAGCCAGGTCAGCGACCCGCTCGGCGTCGATGTCCCGGTGGTGGAGCGGCAGCACGATCTCGGTGACGATGTCAGTGAGCTCTGCGATGCGGAGGTTCAGCCGGCGTGCCTCGTGCAGGCCGTCCTCCAACTGCTCGAGGCGCGGTTCGACCCGGACCACGACCTCATTCAGCCGCGGCTCCGCGGCCTCGGCCAGCAGCAGGGTCGCGTTCAGCCGTTCCTGCAGTGCACGCTGCTCGGCCTGCAGGTCGGCGATGCCCTGGTGGGCCGCCGTGACCGACTCGAAGGCCACCTGCAGCTCATGGAGCGCCCGGTCCCGGTCGGACACCAGCTCGTCGTAGTCGGGCACGAGGAGACGCCGCGCTCGCCGGGCCATCAGCCGCGCAGCGCCCCGCCCGAACCGCTTCACCTGGTCGACCGCTGCCATTCCACCACCATCCTCGTCCTCGTCACCGGTCCGCGACCCGCCCCGGGGCCGGTGCGCACCTCCTCCACCAACGGGTGGGCTTCGCGGACGTGCAGTGCGAACGGGCGCATCTCCGCCTCGAGATCCGCCACCGCGAGCTCTCGCCACAGCGGCCCCGGCTCCGGTGGGGCGCCGGCTGACCGCTTCGGTGGGCTGGTCATGACGTCCAGGTGCGCCTCGCCCCCGGTGCGCAGCACCATCGACAGCAGCCGGAAGAGGGCAGGCCGGCCGACGTCCCAGAGCGTGGGCAGCAGGTCGTGGGCGAGGACGTGCACGGGCTCATCGCGGGCGGCCACCTCGGTGCCGAGAGCCATCACCCGCCGCAGGTCGTACAGGTTCAGCGGGCGGAACCGTGCGGGTGACATGTTCACGTCTGCGACCGACTGAGCGTCCAGGAGCGGGCGGTGTGCGTAGTCCACGGCCTCGACGCGGTGCCCGCGGCCGGCCAACCACAGCGCGTCCTCGCCGCGGCCGCAGCCCAGCTCCAGGACCGCTGACCCCGGGCCCAGGCGCTCGGCGAGCAGCCGGGCGGCCCCTGATGGACCGGCCGGGTCGCCGTGCGGTGCGTCGCCGAGAACCAGCTCCCACAGCGAGCGGTCCATCCCGGCGTCGGAGAGCCACCCCCAGAAGCGGTTGCTGGTGGCCGGCGGCACCTCGAAGGTGAAGGCCGGGTCGGGGGTGCGCCAGTTGGGGCCGTAGATCGTCGCGAGCACCGCCTCCGGCTCGCGCGGTGCCGGCTCGGTCCGCCCTTCCACCTCGATGGTGGACACCGGCACCAGCCGATCCCGGGCGACGCGGGAACGCACCGCGAAGGTCTGGTACCACCAGCCGACGTCGTCGATCCAGCCGGTGAAGACGTCGACGTAGACGTCGGGTCTGCCCTGGTTCTCGAAGTGGACCTGCAGGTGGCCTGCGGAGTAGCGCTGCACGGTCAGCCCAGCGGCCGCCAGCCGGCGGCCGAGCTGGAAGGACTCCTGGATGACGGCCACCGGATGCGTGTGCCGGCTCAGGTAGGCCAGGTCGGCGTCGTCGTCGCTGGGGATGAGGTGGCCGTCCCGGTACGGGCCGAGCAGCGTCCCGCTGGTGACGTAGACGTCGAGGTCGTTGCCGGCGAGGAGGCCGGCGCGCACCTGGTCGACGTGGTCGAGCAGCCGGGTGACCATCCCGTCGTCCCAGTCGCCGAGCGCATGGCCCAGCTGGCCCCACTTGTTCACCATGAGGGCCATGCCGTCGCGGTCGGTGAACCGGATCCTCCCGCTGCCGGTCCCGAGCGTGACGTCGACGCTCTGCGCTGCGCCATCGCCGCCCACCGGGCGGAGGGTGAAGGTGGCGGAGCCCTCCAGGTGTGGGCGCAACACAGACGGCCACGGCACCGACCACCTGTCGGCGACCGCACCTAGACCTCGGTCGGCGTCGGCGCAGCGGAAGGACCAGATCCGCCGCCCGTCCAGCAGCAGGTCCAGGACGACGGACCGGTCCTCGGCGGAGGCGGTGAAGGCCAGCCCCTGCTCGTCCGCCGTCAGCTGGGTAATCAACAGGAACTCCACAGGGAGGAGGCGCGCACGCGACCGGGGCGCTCGACGCTACCCGGGCTCAGCTGGGAGCTGGGTGCGCGCCCCCAGTCGGACAGATCGATCAATTTATGCAGCTGGTGTCCGCGGCGCTGCGGGCGGACCCGCCCGGCGCTGCGTCGGAGCTGCTGGCCGCGGCCGAGGTGACCGGAGTGACCGCCTGCCCGACCCCGTTGAAGTCGGTGCCGATGACCAACTGCACATGCCCCGCGGCGACGTCGTCCGCGGAGACCAGCTTGGCCCCGGGAATCGCCTTGGCGGTTGCCTTCGCCAGCGTCTTGCCATCCGTGCCGTACCGGATCTCGGTGGTCGCCAGGCTGGTGGTGTCGGCGTTGCCCGTGGTGCCGACGACGTAGCCGGCACCGGCGAGGGCCTCGGCCGCGGAGGCGGCCAGCCCGGACGTGCCCGAGCCGTTGTAGACGTCCACGGTCACATCACCGGGCACGACCGACGGCGCTGCCGAGGTCGTAGCCGCGGCGGAGCTCTCCGCCGTGTCCTCCGGGTCGGACGAGAGGTCGGCGAAGAAGGCGTGCAGGGTGTCGGCGTCCTCGAGCCGGACGATCGACTTGCCGCCTTCCTTGTCGGTCCCGACGTTGGGCACGGTCTGGAAGTCCACGGAGCCGGGCTTGACGGACTGCATCTGCTGGGCGAGCTGCATCAGGTCCAGCGACTGGTCGACGGTCATCGACTGGGCGACGGACTGCACCAGCTCGCGCTGCTTGCCCAGATCGAGCAGGACGTCCTCGGAGAGCATCTTGCGGAGGATGCCGGCGATGAAGGCCTGCTGGCGGACGATGCGGTCGAAGTCGCCGCGCGGCAGGCCGTGCCGCTGGCGGACGAACTTCAGCGCGTCGGCGCCGCTGATGGTCTGCACGCCGGCAGGGAACACCGCGCCGGAGTACTCCGAGTCATCGACCGCCTTGCACAGGTTGACCTCGACACCTCCGACGACCGAGCTGAGGTTGAAGAAGCCGAGCAGGTCGACCTCGGCGTAGTGGTCGACCTGCAGGCCGGTGAGCTGACTGATGGTCTGCACCAGCAGCTGCGCGCCCGACGCGAGCTTGCCGTCCTCGGTGGCCGACGCGTCAGCGTCGGCGTAGCCGTACGCGTAGGCGGCGTTCAGCTTGTCCTGGCCGTGGCCAGGGATGTCGACGTAGGAGTCGCGCGGGAAGGAGACGAAGGACGCCGCTGACCCGTCGGCGGGCACGTGCACCAGGATCATCGTGTCCGTGTTCAGCCCCGAGTCGCCGCCGGTGTGGAACTCGTCCTGCTGCTGCTCGGTGAGCTCGCTGCGGCTGTCGGTGCCGACCAGCAGCATGTTCATCGCGGCACCGGTGCTCCCGCTGCCCTCGTTGCCTGACGCCGGCAGGGCATCGGTCCGGTTCACCGTCGCAGAGGCGACCCGGCCGAGGTACCACCCCCACCCCGAGCCCACGACCAGGGCGAGGGAGAGCAGGCCCGCCACCACGCGGAGAGCAAGGGTCAGCCGGCCCCGGCCGGTGGCGCGGTCGGACGTCTCGGCCTGCTGCCGCTGCCGACCCACGCGCGGGTCGAGCCGCGGGGGCAGCGGGCGAGGACCCACGGGGTCGACTCGTTCGTCACGCTCTCGGCTCACGGTTTCCTCGCTGCAGATCGGGGTTCGGGAACGATCGCGGCACACGTTCCCGCGCCGTGCGATGGCCGTCGTCGGACGTCGGGCGGCGCGGTCATGGTAGGCAGCGCACCCGTGTCCCCAGCCGCCCGACACGAGCGCCCGAAGCCTCACCCACCACACCCTCCACAACCCGCGCAGCGGCCCCAGCGCCCGCTGACTGCCATGGGGAAAGGCAGTCGTTCCAGTCCCCATGGTCCTTTTTCGTGGCCACGGGGCGCGTGGCTGTCCAGTACGAACCCGTCCGGCCGCCGTCGTGGACTCACATCACAGGTACCGACATGGCGCGGTGCACTCAACTTGCTCGCCGGATGGCCGATGGTCTGTGGGGAAGCGGTCGCACTCCGTGTCGACCGAGACACACACTGTTGTACGGAGGACCGCCTCGTGCGCCGAACGGCCGCCGCAACCACCGCCTTCTTGGCCTTCACCGCGACCTTCCTGGTTCTGCCCGTGTACGCGTCACCCCAGCCGTTGCCGGAGCCGGTCACCACGTCCAGCGACGTGGTGGACCTGGGCTCGGTGGACGAACCGGCGAGGGCCGCGGACGTCCGAGAGGGCACGTCGGACCCGGTGAGCGGCGTCGAGTCCGACACCCCCACGCTGACCGTCCGGCGCACCGACGTCGACGAGTTCTCACTGGTGGGCATCACCTGGTCCTACGACGCGGCGGTCAGCGACACACTCGTGCAGGTCCGGGTCACCGACGCCGACGGCGACTGGGGCGGGTGGACCGAGGTCACCCAGGAGACCCAGGACCAGTCGGCCGGCGCGGACACCGGTGCGGTGCTGCGCGGCGGGACCTCGCCGCTGTGGACCGGCCCGAGCACCGGGGTCGAGGTGGAGCTGGTGACGCGCTCCGGTGCCCAGCCGACCGACGTGCAACTCGACCTGGTCGACCCGGGGAAGAGCGATGCGGACAGCGCGCTCGGCGTCCCGGACGCCACCGACACCGCCCACGCGGCGACGACCATGCCGGCGGTCTACTCCCGCGCCCAGTGGGGTGCCGACGAGAAGATCCGCACCTGGTCACCGCAGTACGCCGCGACCCTCAAGGCGGCGACGATCCACCACACCGCTGACTCGAACAACTACACCGCGGACCAGGTCCCGGCGATCATGCGCTCGATCTACCGCTACCACACGGTCAGCCTCGGCTGGGGCGACATCGGCTACAACGTCATCGTCGACAAGTTCGGCCGGCTGTGGGAGGGCAGGTACGGCGGGCTGTCCACCACCGTCATGGGTGCCCACGCCGGCGGGTTCAACACGAGCACCTTCGGCGTCTCGATGCTGGGCAACTACGACATCGCGCCGACCACCCAGCCGATGATCGACGCGGTCGAAGCGATCATCGCCTGGAAGTTCTCCCTCTACGGGATCGACCCGACCGGCACGGCCACGCTCACCTCATCCGGCGGCGGCACGTCGAAGTACGCCGCTGGGGTGAAGGTCACCAAGCCGACGATATTCGCCCACCGGGACGTCGGGAGCACTGCCTGCCCGGGCAGGTACGGCTACGCCAGGATGGACGAGATCCGCGCCGGGGTGACCGCGTTGATGCGCCGGACCGCGGAGCCCACCATTTCGGCCCGCTACGCCTCGGACGCTGGCTGGCGGACCCTGCTCGGCACCGCCATCGGCAGCCAGCAGGTGACCGCTGGGGTGTCGTGGCAGCAGTACGAGCGTGGGTATGCGTACTGGACGGCGGCGACGGGTGCGCATTCGGTGTCGGGCCAGATCTGGGGTGTGTACATGGCCGCCGGGGGTCCGACGGTGCTGGGTGCGCCGACCACCGATGAGCGGCCGACCCCGGATGGGGTGGGGCGGTTCAACCACTTCGCGAACGGGGCGTCGGTGTACTGGACGCCGGCGACGCAGGCGCAGTTGGTGGCTGGCCAGATCCGGAACCTGTGGCAGTCCACGGGTTGGGAGACCGGTCCGCTGGGTTATCCGACTTCCGGTGAGCTGGGGGCTGGGGGTGGGGCGCTGTACCAGACGTTCAAGACCGGGACGGTGTACTGGACGCCGCAGGCCGGGGCGGTGGAGGTGCACGGGCCGATCGCCGCGCGCTGGACGGCGCTGGGTGGGCTGTCGTGGGCGGTGCCCACGAGCAGCCAGAAGAAGGCGGCGACGGGCACGTACGTCAACACGTTCTCCGGGGACCGCTCGATCTACTACACCTCGGCGACGGGGGCGAAGGTCGTGCAGGGTCAGATCCGGCAGGTGTGGCTGGCGCTGGGTGGCCTGGCGGGCCGGCTGGGGGTGCCCACCTCGGATGAGAAGGGCGCGGCCGGGGGGTGCTGTACTCGACGTTCCAGGGCGGGGCGGTCTGTTGGACGGCGGGCACCGGCGCGCACGCGGTGCCGGGTGCGATCGCAGAGAAGTGGACGTCGTTGGGGACGTTGAGCACCGGGTTCGGGGTGCCCACGACCAATGAGCTGACCACCCCGGACCGGGTGGGGCGCTACAACCACTTCGCGACCGGGTCCTCGATCTACTGGACCCCGGCGACGGGTGAGCGGGCCGATCCGTGATCTGTGGGCGCGGCTGGGCTGGGCGAACAGCCCGTTGCGACAACCGACCGCCGATGAGCGTCCCACGGCCGGTGGGCGGTACAGCACCTTCCAGCAGGGGGCGGTGTTCTGGACCGCGGCGCTGGGCTCGCATGCGGTGTACGGGTCGATCTACACCAGGTACGTGTCCGTGGGGGCGGCGACCTCCCGGCTTGGTTTCCCGACCAGCGACGAGTACGCCGTCATCGGTGGCCGGGCGACTTCCTCCCAGCACGGGAAGATCACCTGGAACGCCGCCACCGGAAAGACCACCGTCACCTACCGCTGACGACAGGGGGCGGCACCCGTCGGGTGCCGCCCCCTGCACGATCCCGCCGGTCGGGTCAGGTCGCCCAGCCGGTCACCGACCGCTCTTCGACCTCCGTGCGCGGCTGCTCGAGCTCCACCCGCGGGGTCCACCGGAAGAGGCTGACCGGCCGTTCCAGCGGCCGGGCGGCCTGGTAGACCGGCATCTCGTCCTGGTCGACGAGGCTGTACGCGGCCGTGTACGGGCCTCCGACGAATTCGGCCACGATGATGTCGCCGGCGTCGCTGGGCAGCGCCGGGGCGATGCGCCAGCCGGGCAGGTCGGTCAGGCCACCGAACTGGACGGCCAGCTCTTGGCAGGGGAACACGAAGGCGACCGGCCAGTCGACGAGCGCCGGCGTCGCCGGGTCGAGGACCTGCTGGAACGGCACGGTCACCGGGATCCGAGGCCGGGACACCGAGATCGGCACGTCGATGTCGGCGCCGCCGTCGGTGACGATCAGCCGCACGACCTGCGCGCCGGCGGGCACCACGGCCGGGTCCACGCGGGAGTCGCGCGCGGCCGGGGCGTTGCCCGCCTCGGGCACGCCGACCGCTCCGAGGGCGATCACCTCGTCGTCGGCGGAGACAGTGCCGAACTCGGCCACGACGTTGCTGCCGGTACCGCGGTCCCCGGTCACGGTGACGACCAGGGGTGCCTGACCGGGCATCAGCGTCTTCGACAGCGTGAACCACTCGGTGGTCAGCGTCGCCGGCCCGGTGCCCTCGCCGTTCCGGTGGCCGGTGGCCGACCAGCCGGGCAGCTCCTGACCGGCCATCCGCAGCGGCGGGCCGACGGGGTCTGCTCCGCCGGAGTCGCCGAACCCGTCGGAGACCGGACCGTTGTCGGGTGCGCTGCGGGCGCTGGTCGGCTCGAGCAGGCCGACGCGCGGGTCGGGCTCGACGCTGAGGTCCTCGGCGAGGCCGCACGGGGAGCCCTGGACCGTGTGGACGGCGTCCGACGCCAGGGAGTAGGTGTCGCGGAGCGCGAGGCTGGACTTGGCGAAGCTCCCCGTCTGCAGGACCACGGTGAGCAGGACCACTCCCATGGCCACCAGGCCTGGGGAGGGGAGCCACCGGGCGCCAGGCAGCCGGACCTCGGAGGCGCCACGGGACCGGGCCAGCACCACCAGCGTCGCCCCGACGACGGCGATGAGCACCGACCCGACGAGGAAGACCATGGAGAACTGGACGCCGAACAGCTGCGGCGGGATGTTCCGCCACGGGATGGCCGCGTTGGACAGCCAGGTCCACTGGTTCCACCCGGCGTAGGACTGCGCCGCGACCAGCAGCACAGCCGCCAGGCCAGCGGTGGCGGCAGTCAGCGCCGAGGCGCTGATCGCGCCGCTGCGCCGCTCGGCCGCCGGCTCGCGGTTCGTCGCGTACAGGTGGACGGCGACGACGACCAGCGCCGTCCCGGTGCCGGCGAAGGCACCGAAGTGCATCGTCCACTTGGTGGGCGTGAACAGCAGGACCACCAACGACAGCGCCGAGGTGGTGACCAGCCGGTCGGTCACGTCCCGAGCGGGCCGCGGCAACCGGGTGCGCCGCAGGAGGATCCCCAACGCAGCGAGGAGGCCGAGCAGGACCGGCACACGGCGGGCGAGCGCGCCCTGGCCGCTGTCCGCCTTGAGCAGCAGGTACCAGCGCTCGGGCTCCTGCGACCAGGGGACGGAACCGGGCAGGTCGGCACGGATGCTGTTGGCCAGTCGGATGGCCGCCAGGCTCTGGTCGCTGAACATCAGCAGCACGGTGGTGGCGGCCGCCGCGAGGGCGACCGCGACGAGGGCGACGAGCCGGACGTCCGTCCGGCGCCGGGCCAGCCGGAGCACCGGGACCGCCGCGGCCAGGGGCGGGAGGAACGCCACCGCGCCGGTGGGGGTGACCGCCAGCGTGGCCGCGGCGACCACGAGCGCCACGGCGACCGGGAGCAGGCGCCCACGGGCGAGTCCGCGCTCGACGAGGACCACCACGGCGACCAGGCCGGCGGCCACCCAGGGCTCGGGTCGCAGGCCGAGGTTGATCGGCAGCCACCACACCGCGAAGGTGAGCGCGGCGGCGAGGTGGAACAGCGGCGTCCGGGCGAAGGAGCCGAGCCGCGGGAGCAGCCCGCGGCTGAGCAGGAACCAGGTGAGCACACCCAGCAGCGAGGAGGGGACCCGCATCCAGACGGTCGCCTCGCTGATCTTCGACCAGCCGTTCATCAGCTCGTAGAACCACCCGAAGGGCGCCTCGGGGGCGTTGAACCAGCGGTACACGTCGCCGACGTAGCCGTTGGCGTCCCGGCTGCGTATGATGCCGGCGATGTACCCGTCGTCGGGGGTGAGCGGCCCGATCACGGTCCACACAGCGAGCCCGACGACCACGGCCGTGTCCACGAGCCAGCGGAGCGGACCGGTGCCCCAGGTAGGCGACCTGCCGCCCGCGCCCGCGGTGGACGCCGAGCTGCCGGACCGGTGGGCGACCACGGGCTCCCGGCCGGTGTCCGGGTCGGTGTCGGTGTCCGTCGGGGACGGTGCGGCCCGCCGGTCGCCCCGGGCGAGCAGCACCAGGGCGGTGACCAGCGACAGCAGGGCGAGGACGGCCAGCACGATCTTCAGCAGCGAGGCACTGGTCTGGAAGACGGTGTCGGCGGTGACGTCGACGGCCAGCCCGTCTGCGCTGCTGCCGGCGGTGAAGACCCCGGCCACGGCGGGTCGCAGGTCGCCGGAGCGCTCGTCGACCACCTGGCCGTCGCGGCTGAGCACGGTGCTCGAGGAGTCGGAGTCGAGGTCCCACCTGCAGTTTCCCGACGTGGGCACCTCCTGGAGCGTCAGGTCGGTGCGGTCCGTGGTGACGAGGAGGTCGCCCCGGTTGTCGACGCTGACCCGGAGACCGTCCAGCTCCTCCCGCCCGGGAGCCGGGTCCAGGGTGGTCGTCGAGATCAGCACCGAGCCCGGCTCCGCGTTCCTGGCTGCCGTGCAGCTGACCGAGGCGTGCACCGCGGCGGGCTGCAGGAGCATCAGCGGGACGGCGACCGGGCTGGCGTCACCGGAGGCCGCCGGCCAGCTGTAGACCGCGTGCGGCCGGTGCACCGGGGCGAGGACGAAGGCGAGGGAGCAGAGCAGGGAGACCAGTGCGCATCCGAGCAACGGCCAGCGCTGTGCACCCGTCCCGGGAGGGGCGGGG
>NZ_SJEW01000096.1 GCF_005930475.1 Modestobacter altitudinis | reverse complement strand
TCCCCGATCAGCCCACCCCGCCGTCGGTCGACGCCGCCCGCCTGGAGCGCGCGTTGTTCGAGATCAAGCGGGTGATCGTCGGTCAGGACCGGCTCGTGGAGCGGATGCTGGTCGGCCTGCTCGCCCGCGGGCACGTGCTCCTGGAGGGTGTGCCCGGCGTCGCGAAGACCCTCGCGGTCGGCACGCTGGCCAAGGTCGTCGGCGGCGACTTCGCCCGGCTGCAGTTCACCCCGGACCTGGTGCCCGCCGACATCATCGGCACCCGGATCTACAAGGCCGGCCAGGACGCCTTCGACACCGAGCTCGGCCCGGTGTTCGCCAACTTCGTGCTGGCCGACGAGATCAACCGGGCGCCGGCGAAGGTGCAGTCCGCCCTGCTGGAGGTCATGGCCGAGCGCCAGGTCTCCATCGGCGGGGTCACCCACCCGCTGCCCGACCCGTTCCTCGTGCTGGCCACCCAGAACCCGATCGAGAACGAGGGCGTCTACCCGCTCCCCGAGGCGCAGCGCGACCGCTTCCTGCTGAAGATCCTGGTGGACTACCCGTCCCCCGAGGAGGAGCGCGAGATCATCTACCGGATGGGCTCCACGCCGCCGGAGGCGCAGCCGGTGCTCGGCCCGGACGACGTCCGCCGGCTGCAGCGCACCGCCTCGGAGGTCTTCGTCCACCACGCGCTCGTCGACTACGTCGTCCGGCTGGTGGTGGCCACCCGCGCCCCGCGCGAGCACGGCATGGCCGACGTCGCCAACTGGGTCGCCTACGGCGCGAGCCCGCGTGCCTCGCTCGGCCTGATCGCGGCCGGCCGCGCGCTGGCCCTCATCCGCGGCCGGGACTACGTGCTGCCGCAGGACGTCCTGGACATCACCGCCGACGTGCTGCGGCACCGGCTGGTGCTCAGCTACGACGCGCTGGCCGACGGGGTGCCGGCCGACCACATCGTGCGCCGGGTCGTGGAGAGCGTGCCGCTGCCGCAGGTCACCCCGCGCCAGCGGTCCGGCGGTTTCGGGCCCGGCAACCCCGGTGGTCCGGTGGTCCCCGGCTTCGGCGGCGGTCCGTTCGGTGCGCCCACCGGTCCGCCGCAGCCGCAGGGTCCCTACGGGCCCGGGCCCTTCGGGCAGCAGCCCGGCCAGCCGCAGGGCCAGCAGCCCGGCCAGCAGCCCGGCCAGCCCCCGTTCGGCCCGCCGCAGGGGCAGCCGCAGGGGCAGCCGAACCCGTACGGCCCGCCTGCCGGGCAGCCGGGCACCGGCTCGACCGCCGCGTCGCAGGCGGAGCGCCCGGACGGCGGCTCCGGGCCGCACCTGGTGTGACCGGACCCGAGGAGCAGCCGGTCGGGTGGACGCCCGACCGGCCGGCGGAGGACGGTGCGCCACCGCACTTCGGCGCGGGCAGCTCGGCGGAGGTGCTGCTGCGCCGGCTGGAGCTCACCGTGCGGCGCCGGCTGGACGGGCTGCTGCAGGGCGACCACCTGGGGCTTGTGCCGGGCTCGGGCAGCGAGGCGGGAGACGCGCGCAGCTACCACCCGGGCGACGACGTCCGGCGGATGGACTGGCCGGTGACCGCCCGCACTCAGGTGCCGCACGTGCGGGAGACGATCGCCGACCGGGAGCTGGAGACCTGGGCGGTGCTGGACCTGTCGGCGAGCCTGGACTTCGGCACCGCCAACTGCGAGAAGCGGGACCTGGCGATCGCCGGGCTGGCCGCCGTCAGCCACCTCACCGTGCGCGGCGGCAACCGGCTGGGCGCCGTCGTCACCACCGGCGAGCGGGTGGACCGCTACCCGGCGACGGCGGGGCGGCTGGCCGCCGACCGGTTGCTGCGCAACGTCGTCGCCACCCCGCGGGCCGCGGGCGGTCGCCGCGGTGACCTGGCCGCGGCACTGGAGTCGCTGCGCCGGCCGCCGCGCCGCCGCGGGCTGGTCGTGGTGATCTCCGACTTCCTGGGCGACGCGGACTGGGAGCGCCCGCTCCGCGGGCTGTCCGCCCGGCAGGACCTGCTGGCGATCGAGGTGGTCGACCCGCGGGAGCTGGAGCTGGCCGACGTCGGGCTGCTCACCGTGGTCGACCCGGAGTCCGGCCAGACGCTGGAGGTGCCCACCGGCAACGCCGAGGTCCGCCGCCGGTTCGCCGAGGGCGCCGCGGCGCAGCGCGAGGAGATCGCGGCGTCGCTGCGCCGGGCGGGCGCGGGGCACCTGCGGCTGCAGACCGACCGTGACTGGCTGGCCGACGTGGTCCGTTTCGTCGCCGACCGCCGGCGTGCCGGCAGCGGGGGAGCTTCCCGATGACCTTCCAGTCGCCCTGGTGGTTGCTGGCGCTGATCGCCGTCGTCGCGCTCGCCGGGTTCTACGTCCTGCTGCAGCTGCGGCGGGCGCGGTACGCGGCGCGGTTCACCAACGTGGCGCTGCTCGGCTCGCTGGTGCCCAAGCGGGCCGGGTGGCGGCGGCACGTGGCGTTCGGTCTGGTCTGCCTCGGGCTGGGCGTGCTGGTGGTGTCGCTGGCCGCTCCGAGCACCGAGATCCGGGTGCCCCGGGAGCGGGCGACGGTGATCATGGCCGTCGACGTCTCGCTGTCCATGCAGGCCACCGACATCGAGCCGGACCGGTTCTCGGCGATGCAGGTGGCGGCCAAGGAGTTCGTCAAGGTGCTGCCCACCCGGATCAACCTCGGGCTGGTGTCCTTCGCCGGGACGGCGAGCACGCTGGTCACCCCGACCACGGACCGGGACGAGGTGCGCACCGCCATCGACAACCTGCAGCTGGCCGAGGCGACCGCCATCGGGGACGCCGTCTTCACCTCGCTGCAGGCGATCACGAACTTCCAGTCGACTCTGGACTCGGCGGGGGAGGAGCTGCCGCCGGCCCGGATCGTGCTGCTGTCCGACGGGTACAGCACGGTCGGCCGAGAGGCGACGCAGGCGGTCGACGCCGCCAACGCCGCGCAGGTGCCGGTGTCGACCATCGCGTTCGGCACCGACTACGGCACCCTCGACCTCAACGGCGAGACCGTGCCGGTGCCGGTCGACCGCTCCACGCTCGAGCAGATCGCCGACGACACCGGCGGCAGCTACAGCGAGGCGGCGACCGCGCAGGAGCTGGAGGAGGTGTACGAGGACCTGGGCAGCCAGATCGGGTACACCAGCGAGCCGCACGACATCAGCCCGTGGTTCGTCCGCGGCGGGTTGCTGTTCGCCTTCCTCGGCATCGTCGCCTCGCTGCTCTGGACCAACCGCCTGCTCTGACGCCGCTGTTCGCCACAGGCGTGCCGTGGGCGAACAGCGGTGCGGTCAGATCGGCTGGTTGGTCGGCAGCAGCACCAGGTCGCGCACCGTGACGTGCCGGGGTCGGCTGAGCATGAAGTCGACGGCGTCCGCGACGTCCTCGGACCGCATGCCCGTGCCGGTCGTGACGCCGTCGGCGACCTGGCCCTCGTCGGTCACCGCCCAGAGGTCGTTGAGCACGACGCCGGGTGCCACCGACATGATCCGCACGCCGGTGCCGACCAGCTGCTGCCGGACGCCGTGCACGAACGCCTGCAGTGCGTGCTTGGACGCCGAGTAGACCGGCTCCCACGGGATCGCCTGGTGGCCGGACACCGAGCTGGTGACGACGACGTCGCCCGAGCCGCGCGCGATCATCCTGGGCAGCGCTGCGTGCACCGTGGTCAGCACCCCGGTGACGTTCGTGCTGATCAGCTGGTCGATCTGGCCGGCCTCGTTCTCCCAGACGTCGCCCTGCACGTAGATCCCGGCGTTCGCGACGAGGACGTCGAGCCGTCCGTGCCCGGCCAGGGTGGCCTCGACGACCCGCCCACCCGCACCGGGCTGGCTGACGTCGGCCGGGAGGACCGTGCTCGGGCCCGGCAGCCCGGCAGCGGCCGCGGCCAGGCGGTCCGCCGACCGGGCGGTCAGGACGACGTGCGTCCCCGCTCGCGACAGGGAGCGGGCGATGGCCAGGCCGATGCCCGAGCTGGCTCCGGTCACCAGGGCGACGGGGGCGCCCGGCCCCTCCTCGGCGGTGGGGGTGGTCATGGCGCTCCTCGGCGGTCCGCGGTCAGACGGCGGTGTAGGCGCCGTCGATGACGATGCTCTGGCCCACCAGGTACGACGACCGGTCCGAGCACAGCAGGACGACGAGCGCCTCCAGGTCGGCGGGCTCACCCATCCGCCCGGCCGGGATCATGTCGGTCCACCGGCGGGCCAGGTCGGGGTTGGCGTCGGTGAACTGCCGGGTCATGTCCGAGAGCATGTAGCCGGGGGCGATCGCGTTGACCCGGATGCCCAGCGGGGCCCACTCCACGGCCAGCGTCTTGGTCAGCATGTCGACCCCGGCCTTGGACGTGTTGTACGACGCCTGGTGCTGGGGGACGTTGACGACCGAGCCGGACATCGACGAGACGTTCACGATCGCGGCTCGCCGGCCCGCGTTGCGGGCGGCCCGGGCGAGCGCCTGGCAGCACAGGAACGTGCCGGTCAGGTTGATGTCGATGACCCGCCGCCAGGACTCCAGCGGCGCGTCGATGCTGTCCTCCCACACCGTCACGCCGGCGGCGTTGACCCCGATGGTGGGGCTGCCGAGCGCCCGCTCCACCGCGGCGAAGGCGTCTGCGACGCTCTGCTCGTCGGTCACGTCGGCGGTGATGCCGACCGCCGGGCTGCCGGTCTCGGCCTGCAGGGCCGCCGCGCTGTCGCCGACCTCCGGCAGGACGTCGAGCAGCGCCGGGCGCACCCCGCAGCGGGCCAGCGCGCGGGCCATGGTGAACCCGAGGCCCCGGGCTCCTCCGGTGACCACGGCGACCCGGCCGTCCAGGTCCTCGAACACGGCAGCTCCTCTCCGTGGCACCCGGTCAGGTGTGGCGCACGTCTCGGGGAAGGTAACAGCGCGCGGCCCACCGGACGGGAGCGCGATCGAAGGGGTCGACCTCAGCCGACGGCGCGCGCGTACTCCTCCAGACGGGCCGAGGTCAGCGGTGCGTCCGGGCGGCGCCGGGGGACCGGCGGCGGCAGGGTGCCGGTCACCGCCCGCACGGCCAGGTGGGCGGCGCCCAGGGCCGTGGCCTCCTTCGCGTCGACGAACGCCGCGGCGCCCTCGCCGACCGCCGTCCGGATCTCCCGCCAGGTGGCCGACTCGGTGGGCCGGCCGGCCACGAGGCGCTGGGCGACCCC
Source organism: Modestobacter altitudinis (assembly GCF_005930475.1). Lineage (GTDB taxonomy): Bacteria > Actinomycetota > Actinomycetes > Mycobacteriales > Geodermatophilaceae > Modestobacter > Modestobacter altitudinis. The sequence goes on along the minus strand of NZ_SJEW01000096.1, from coordinate 10,548 downwards.
CCGGCCGGCGGTGCTGCTCAGCGCGCGGGTGAGGTCCCGGGACGCCACCGCGGTGGCCTCCATGAGCGCGCGCAGCAGCGTGGCCGGGCTGACGTCGAGGGGCAGGCCGTCCAGGGCGAGCCGCCGGTCCGCACCGACCCGCCCGCGGACGCCGCGGCTGCCGACCGGCTCGCCGTCGAGCAGGGCGTCCAGCGGCGCGGCGGGGTCCAGCCCCAGCAGCCGCGTCCAGGTCAGGTAGAGCCCGCCGGAGGGCACCGCGGCGTGCAGGTAGAACAGCCCGTCGGTGACGAAGCAGCCGACCTCGCTGTCCGCGGTGGCCGCCGGGTCGAGGGAGTCGGTCACCAGCAGGTGGGCCTCGGAGGTGCCCGCCGAGATGAACAGGTCGCCGGGGGAGCGGGCGCCGGCGGCGAGCGCACCGCAGAAGTGGTCGTGCCCGCCGGAGACCAGCGGGACCCCGGCCGCGACGCCGAGCTCGGCGGCCGGCTCCCGGCCGAGCTCGCCGACCACCGTCCCCGAGGGCACCAGCCGGGGGAGGGCCAGGTGCCCGGTGCCGACGACGGCCAACCCCTCGGCCCGCCAGGACCGGCTCGGTGCGTCGAACAGGCCGGTCCGGGACGCATGCGAGTGGTCCATCACCAGGTCGCCGGGGCCGAGGGAGGACAGCAGCCAGCTGCCCAGGTCGGTGAGCGTGACGGCGGCCCGTGCCTGGGCGGGGCGGGAGCGCGCCCACCAGGCCAGCGTGTGGACCGTGTACTCGGGGTGCCGGAGCCCGGTCACCGGCGCGTGGCGGTCCAGCTCGGCGGCGTGCTCCCGGGCCGGGGCGTGCCCGACGCCGGAGAACCAGGTGGGCACGTCGCCGACCGGCCGGGCCGCGGCGTCGAGCAGCACGGCCTCCTCGCCGACCGACGTCACCGCGATGCCGCCGAGCCCGGCCCGCGCCTCGGGGCCGGCCTCGGCCAGCGCGCGGCGGGCGGCGTCGACGGCCACGCCGCGGACCGCGCCGGGGGAGTGGACCGCGACCCCGCCGGCGTCGCCCTGCGGGGTCGGGGCGGCGGCCGCGGCCAGGACGGTCCCGCCGCCGGCCTCGAGCAGCACCGCCTTGGTGCGGGTCGTGCCCACGTCGATGCCGAGGAAGGTGGCGGTCACGCGCGCACCCCCGGGACGGCGGTGGCCACGGCACCGGCCAGCAGCCCGTCCACCTCGGTGCCGCTGATGTCCGGTTCCAGCCGGGCGGCGTTCGCCGCGCCGGCCGCTGCGCCGGTGCGCAACGCCGTCTCGACGTCGTCGCCGCGCGCCAGCGCCGTGGCGAACCCGGCCAGCATCATGTCCCCGGAGCCCGTGGCGTTGACCACCGACACCGACGGGCTGGCCACGTCCCACGCCTCGGTGGCGGACCGGTAGGACAGCCCCGCCGCCCCCCGGGTGATGACGACCGCCCGGGTACCGGCGTGCAGTGTGCGCTCCATCAGGGTCGGGAGGTCGACGTCCGCTGCGGGGTCGGCCAGGCCGGCGTCGGCGCGGAGTTCCTCCTCGTTGACCTTCAGCACGTCGGGACCCGACCGGACCGCCAGCGCCAGTCCGGGACCGGACGTGTCGACGACGGTCCGCACCCGGTGACCGCGCAGCGCCGCCACGCACCGGGCGTACAGGTCGGCCGGGGCCCCCCGCGGCAGGCTGCCGGTGCACACCACCAGGTCGCCGGGGTGCACGGCGGCCAGCAACCCGTCGACCAGCGCGTCCACGTCGACCGGGCGCACCTCGGGACCGGGCTCGTTCACCACCGTGGAGACGCCGGAGCTGCTGTCGACGATCACCGTGGTCACCCTGGTCTCCCCGTCGATCGGGACGTGCCGGTCGACGATGCCGAGCTCCCGGCAGCCGGCCGAGATCTGCGCGCCGACGGACCCCCCGACGAAGCCGTGCAGCGCGGCGCGACCGCCGAGCCGCACCACCCCGCGGGCGACGATCATGCCCTTGCCGCCTGGCCGGCTGACCACCTCGGTCGCGCGGTGGACCTCGCCGACCACCAGCCGGGGCACCACCTGGAGGCGGTCCTGCGCGGGGTTCGGGCTGACGACGTGGACCGTCGGCTCAGCGGGGGGTGCGGGCACGTGTCCTCCTGGTCCGGCCGGTGCCGTGCCGTGCGGGCCGGAGCTGGGCTGCTGCTACCTTCGCCGCCGGCCCGGGGCCGCCCACGACTCGCGACGGTGCCCGGAGGACCGCCGACCCGAGGAGCCCGCCGTGGCACGCGCAGCACTGACCGACGTCCTGACCGCGGCGCAGCGGGGGCGCAGCGGGCTCGGCGCGTTCAACGTCATCCAGCTCGAGCACGCCGAGGCGATCGTGGCCGGTGCGGAGGCCGCCGGCCGGCCCACGGTGCTGCAGGTCAGCGAGAACGCCGTCCGCTACCACGGTGCCCTGGCACCGATCGGCCGCGCGATGCTGGAGATCGCCGACGCGGCCGCGGTGCCGGTGGTCGTGCACCTGGACCACGCCACCGACCTCGACCTGGTGGCCCAGGCCCTGGCGCTGGGGTTCACCTCGGTGATGTACGACGGCTCCACGCTGGCCGTCGAGGACAACCTCGCCACCACCCGCGGCGTCGTCGAGCAGGCGCACGCCCTCGGTGTCTCGGTCGAGGCGGAGATCGGCGAGATCGGGGGCAAGGACGGCGTGCACGCCCCCGGCGTCCGGACCCGCCCCGAGGACGCCGCCGAGTTCGTGGCGGCCACCGGCATCGACGCGGTCGCGGTCGCGGTCGGCAGCTCGCACGCCATGACCACCCGCACCGCGCAGCTCGACCTCGCGCTGATCAGCGCCATCCGGGACGCCGTGCCGGTGCCGCTGGTGCTGCACGGCTCCTCGGGCGTACCGGACGACCACCTCCGCGAGGCCGTCGCAGCCGGCATGACGAAGATCAACATCTCGACCCACCTGAACGGGACGTTCACCGGTCAGGTCCGGGAGGCCCTCGCCGCCGATCCTGCGCTGGTCGACCCGCGCAGGTACCTCGGCGCGGCCCGGACGGCGACCGCGCGCGAGGTCGAGCGGCTGGTCCGGCTGCTCGCCGGCTGACCGGTCAGCCATCGCCGAGCGTCTGCCGCAGCGCGGCGGGCAGCACCGGCGCGAGCGGCAGCTGGGGCAGGAGCGTGGCCTGGTAGGCGTGGTAGACGTCCGGCTTGCCCGACCAGACGGCGTCCGCGTCCCCGACGGGCAGCTCGTGCACCCAGCTGCCGCGGTCCCGGTCGAGGAAGCGGGCGGCGGCCTCGTCCCAGAAGGTCCGGTACCAGCGCTCGTACTCGGGCTCCCCGGTGCGCTGGACCAGGGCGGCCGCCGCGCCGATGGCCTCGGTGAGCACCCAGTGCAGCCGGGAGGCGACGACCGGCCGGTCCGACCAGTCCAGGGTGTAGACGAACCCGGACTCGCCGTCCGGTGCCCAGCCGACCTCCACCGCGGCGCCGAACAGGCTGCGGGCGTCGTCCAGCAGCCACTCCGGGGCGTCGGCGCCCCGGGCCGCCTCCAGGTGGAGCAGCAGTCGTGACCACTCCAGCCAGTGCCCCGGGGTGGACCCGTAGGGGCGGAACTTGTCGTTCTTGCGGTCGGCGTTGTAGTCCGGCAGCGATCGCCACTCCGGGTCGAAGTGCTCGGGGAGGCGCCAGCCGTTGTCCTTGGCGGCCGTGTGCACGAGCAGCTCGACGATGCTGGTTGCCCGGGTGAGCCACCGGTCGTCCCCGGTCACCGCGGCGGCGGTGAGGAAGGCCTCGACCGTGTGCATGTTGCTGTTCGCGCCCCGGTAGGGCTCCAGCTCGGTCCAGGTGCGGTCCCAGCTCTCCACGCTCCGGCCCTCGTCGTCCCGCCAGAAGTGCTCCTCCACCACGTCGAGCGCCTCCTGCAGCAGCTCGGCGGCGCCGGGTCGCCCGGCTGCCGTGGCGCTGGCCGCGGCGAGGACGACGAAGGCGTGGTCGTAGGCGGACTTGTCCGTGGCCGCGGGTGCGCCCTTGGCGGTCAGCGAGGAGAACCAGCCGCCGTGCTCGGGGTCCCGGAACGGCCCGGTCAGCGCGGCCAGCCCGCGGTCGACCAGCGGTCCGGCGCCCGGCCGCCCGCGCAGGGAGGCGAGGGCGAAGACGTGCGTCATCCGGGCAGTGATCCACAGCTGCGGGGACTGGGTCGGGTCGGGCCGGCCGTCGTCGTCCAGCCAGCCGAACCCGGGCGCCGAGCCGCTGCCGGCGCCCTCGGCGAAGGACAGCAGCCGGTCGCCCTCGCCGTCCAGCCAGGCGCGGTGGCTCGCGAGCGAGGTCCAGCTACCGGACTGCGGGGAGTCACCGGTCGACGTCATGGGTCCTCCTTCGAGAGCGGTCGGGGAGCCGGCCGCAGCGCTGAGGAGAGGGACGTTAGCCGTTGGCAACGAGTGTGTCTCGGCTGAGCCCCGCTGCCTTGACATCGATGACAACGCCGCTGTTCCATGACCCACGTCACTCCTGTGGCACCCATTCGACTCGCAAAGGCGCGTGCCGTGCTCTCCTCCCGCAGGTCTTCTCGCCTCCTCGGCGGCGGCCCTGCGGCAGCTCGTCCCGGAGGCCCAGGTGCCTGAGCGCGTCACGCTGCGTGACGTGGCGGTCGTCGCCGACGTGAGCGCCAAGACCGTCTCCCGCGTGGTGAACGGCGACGCGCACGTCACCCCCACCACGCGGGCCCGGGTGCAGCGGGCCATCACCGAGCTCGGCTTCCAGCCCAACCTGGTGGCCCGGTCGCTGCGCGTCGGCCGGGCCGACGTGATCGGTCTGGTGGTCGAGAGCCTGGCCGACCCGTTCTTCGCCCGGCTCACCAGCGCCGTGGAACAGGCGGCGCACGAGCGGGGCCTGGCGGTGATGGTCTCCAGCGTCGGCAACCAGGTGCCCGAGCGGGAGTCGCTGGTCGTGGAGAGCCTGCTCGTCCGCCAGGTCGCCGGGCTCATCGTCGCCCCGATGGCGCAGGACCACGGCTACCTGGCCGGCGCGCGGCAGCGCACCCCGGTCGTGTTCGTCGACCGGCTCCCCGAGGGGATCGTCAGCGACGCCGTCCTGGTCGACGACCTCGCCGCCGGGGAGGTGGCGACGGGCCACCTGATCGACCACGGCCACCGCCGGGTCGCCTTCCTCGGCTCCGAGCTCCGCAACCCCACCACGCGACTGCGGCTGGCCGGCTACCGCCGGGCGCTGGCCCGGCACGGCCTGGACGCGGACGAGTCGCTGGTGGCCGTGGGTGCCGGCTCCGCCGGGGAGGCGCGTTCGGCCGCCGAGCAGCTGCTCGGCGGTGAGCGGCCGCCCACGGCGATCTTCTCCTCGAACATGCGCTGCTCGCTGGGGCTGGTGCCGCTGCTGCACGGCAGCGGCCGCACCGACGTGGCGGTGGTGAGCTTCGACGACTTCCCGATGGCCGACTCGCTGGTGCCGGCGGTGACGGTCATCGACCACGACCCGGAGGTCATCGGCCGAGCGGCTGCGGAGCGACTGTTCCGCCGGCTGGAGGACCCCGACGCCGACGCCGAGACCGTCGTCGTGCCGTTCCGGCTGGTGCCGCGGGGGTCCGGTGAGCTCCGCCCGCCCGGCGCGACGGCCGGCCCGGACCGAGAACGCGTCCAGGACCCGGTCCCGGACGACGACAGGGAGCAGGACATGGCACACCACGGAGTGGAAGGAGGGCGTCGACCATGACGTCGCCACAGGGACAGGAGCAGGCGCGGTGACCCCCGCCCTCGAGGCCCGGGGTCTCCGCCGCGAGTTCGGGCACGTGCGTGCCCTGGACGGCGTCGACTTCGACGTCGACCCCGGGGAGGTGGTCGCGCTCATCGGCGACAACGGCGCTGGCAAGAGCACCCTGGTCAAGGCGCTGTCGGGCTCGCTGGCAGTCGACTCGGGCGAGCTGCTCAGCGACGGCAGGCCGGTGACCATCGACACGCCGACCGCGGCCCGGGCGCTGGGCATCGAGACCGTCTACCAGGACCTGGCGCTCGCGCCGCACCTCGACCCGGTGCAGAACATGTACCTGGGCCGGGAGGTCATGAAGCCCGGCCTGCTGGGCCGGCTCGGGTTCATGGACCACGCCGAGATGAGGAAGCACACCCGCACGGCGTTCACCGACCTCGGTGCCACGGTGCGTGACTTCGCCGCTCCGGTCGGGTCGATGTCCGGTGGCCAGCGCCAGCAGATCGCCGTGGCGCGCGCAGCCGCGTGGGCCAGCCGGGTGATCTTCCTGGACGAGCCCACCGCGGCGCTCGGCGTGGTGCAGACCCGCAACGTGCTGGACCTGATCCGGCGGGTGCGGGACCGCGGCATCGCCGTCGTCTTCATCAGCCACTCGATGCCGCACGTGATCGAGGTGGCCGACCGGATCCAGGTGCTGCGGCTGGGCCGGCGGGTGGCGACCTACGACGCCAAGAAGACCTCGATGGAGGAACTGGTGGGGGCAATGACCGGCGCGATCAGCCAGGGGGCGGCGTGACCACCGTGACGGGTCAGCAGCAGGCCGCCGGTCCGGCGCCGGCCGACGAGGAACGCCCGAAGACCGCGCTGCAGCGGTTGCTGGGCGCCCAGGCCGTCCAGATCCTCGGCGTCCTGCTGATCCTGGTGATCCTGTTCAGCATCGCCGAGTCCGATGCGTTCCTGTCGGTCAACAACTTCCGGAACATCGTCGTCAACGTCTCGATCCTGGCGATCATCGGCGTGGCGATGACGTTCGTGATCATCACCGGTGGCATCGACCTGTCCGTCGGCAGCGTTCTGGTGTTCAGCGGGGTCGTCGCGGCCAAGACGATGGAGTCGCTCGGCGGCGAGGGCGTCGGGGTGGCGCTGATCGGTGCCCTGGTCGCCTGCGTGGCGGGTGTCTGCTGGGGGCTGCTCAACGGCGTGCTCATCGCCAAGGCGAAGGTGCCGCCGTTGATCGTCACCCTCGGCACGCTGGGCATGGCGCTGGGCGGGGCGCAGATCATCACCGGCGGGATCGACGTCCGCGGCGCCCCCACGGTGCTGACCGACAACATCGGGTTCGGGCGGCTGTTCGGGCAGATCCCGTACCTGTCGCTGATCGCCCTGGTGGTCGTGGTGCTCGGCGCGGTGCTGCTGCACCGCACCCGGTTCGGGCGCTACACCTACGCCGTCGGCTCCAACGACGAGGCGGCCCGGCGGGCCGGGGTCAAGGTCGACCGGCACTTGATCCTCATCTACACGCTGGCCGGCTTCTGCGCCGGGCTGGCGGGAATCCTGAACCTCGCGTTCTTCGCGTCGACGACGATCGCCGGTCAGTCGAACACGGCGCTGAACGTCATCGCCGGCGTCGTGATCGGCGGCACCAGCCTCTTCGGCGGGATCGGCACGATCGCCGGCACCGTCGTCGGCCTCTTCATCCCCGCCGTCCTGCAGAACGGCTTCGTGATCATGGGCGTCCAGCCGTTCTGGCAGCAGGTCGTCGTCGGGGCCTTCCTCATCACCGCCGTCTACGTCGACCAGGTCCGCCGCGCTTCGGCAGCCCGTGGTGCGAGCAGTCGGCGGTCCTTGTCCTCCCGTTTTTCCCGCCCTGCTGGGGCACGTCGAAAGGAAGCACAGTGAACCGAACGAGCTCTGCGAAGGTGGCCGCCGTCTCGGCCCTGGCTCTCGCGCTCGCCGCGTGCGGCGGCAGCGACGACGACAGCGGTGGCGGCGGAGGTGGCGGCTCGGACAGCTACGAGGTCGCCTTCATCCAGGGCGTGGCCGGCGACGAGTTCTACATCACGATGCAGTGCGGGATCGAGGCGGCGGCCGAGGACCTGGGCGTCACGGTCGAGACCCAGGGTGCCCAGCAGTTCGACCCCGCCCTGCAGACGCCGATCGTGGACAGCGTCGTGGCCAGCGCACCCGACGGGCTGCTCATCGCCCCGACCGACGTCACCGCCATGAACCGGCCGCTCAAGGCCGCCGCCGACGCCGGGATCACCGTCGGGCTGGTGGACACCACCCTGGAGGACCCGTCGATGGCGGTCACCCAGGTCGCCTCGGACAACGAGGGCGGCGGCGCTGCGGCGTTCACGGCCATCCAGGAGGCCAACCCCGACGGCGGCACGGTGCTCGTCGTCGGGCACGAGCCGGGCATCAGCACCAACGAGGCTCGGATCAAGGGCTTCCTCGACGCCCTGGAGGCAGACCCGAAGTTCACCGCGCTGCCCACGCAGTACGCCCAGAACGACCCGGCCGAGGGGGCCCGCATCGTCACCTCGACCCTGCAGTCCACCCCGGACCTGATCGGCATCTTCGGCACGAACCTGTTCGCCGCCGAGGGTGCCGCGACCGGCCTGCGCCAGGCCGGCGCCCAGGAGCAGGTGACCGTCGTCGGCTTCGACGCCGGCCCGGCCCAGGTCGAGGCGTTGGAGAACGGGACCGTCCAGGCACTGATCGCCCAGCAGCCCGCGGAGATCGGGAAGCAGGGACTCGAACAGGTCGTCGCCTCGCTCAACGGTGAGGAGCCCGAGGCGGAGATCCAGACCGGGTTCACGATCATCACGAAGGACAACCTGGCCGACAACCAGGACGCGCTCTACAAGTCCGACTGCTGATCCACCGCACGACCACCGGCGCCCCGTTCCCCTCCCGGGAGCGGGGCGTCGGTGGTGTCCGGGCACCGACCGTGTGAGCCGGCGCCGGTCATGTCACCGGTGGCATGGGGACGGCCGTGTGGTTGCATCGGTGTGTCGCCGGCCACTCCCGGCACTGCCACCACCGGTCCACCGAGGAGAAGCGCTGACATGACGGACTTCGACGGCCGCACCATCCTGGTGACCGGCGCCTCCGGGGGCATCGGCGGGGCCACCGTCCGCCAGCTCGCCGCGGCCGGCGCCGACGTCATCGCCAGCGGCCGTGATGTGGGGAAGCTGGAGCAGCTCGCTGCCGAGACCGGTGCCCGCACGCTGGCCTTCGACCTGACGTCGGAGGACAGCGTCCGCTCTGCGCTCGAGGGCCTGGACCTGTGGGGAGTCGTCAACTGCGGCGGGTACGGCGGCGAGATCGCCACCCCGATGGAGACCGACATCGACGTCTTCGACAAGGTGATCAGCATCAACGCCCGGGGCGCGCTGCTGGTGACGAAGTACGCCGCCGCCTCGATGATCCGGCTGGGCCGCGGCGGGGCCATCGTCAACGTCTCCAGCCAGGCGAGCCTGGTGGCGCTGTCCGGCCACATCTCCTACGGCTCCTCGAAGGCCGCGCTGGACAACATCACCCGCGTCTCGGCCCTCGAGCTCGGCAAGCACGGCATCCGCGTCAACGGCGTCAACCCGACCGTCGTCATGACCCCGATGTCGGCCTGGTACTGGGGGCGCCCGGACATCGAGGGGCCGTTCCTGGACCAGATGCCGCTCGGCCGGTGGGCGACCGAGGAGGACATCGCCGCGCCGATCGTGTTCCTGCTCAGCGACGGCGCGGGGATGATCTCCGGGGTGTCGCTGCCGATCGACGGCGGCTACACCGCCCGCTGAGCCGGCTGCCGGTCGGGGTCGGGACGTTCCGATGACGACGATGCGGGACGTCGCCGCCCGCGCCCGGGTCAGCGCCAAGACCGTCTCCCGGGTCTTCAACGACGACCCGCACGTGCTGCCCGAGACCCGGGCGCGGGTCGCCGAGGCGCTGCGCGAGCTCGGCTACGTCCCCAACGCGCTGGCGTCGGACTTCCGTACCGGCCGGTCGCCGGTGCTGGGGGTGGCCGTGCCCGACCTCGCCGACCCCTTCTTCGCCGTCATCGCCAAGGCGGTGGAGGAGGTCGCAGCCCGGGCGGGCATGGCCGTCGTGGTGGCCAGCCTCGGCTACGACCCCCACCGTGAGGCCGGCGCGCTGGCGTCCCTGCTGGGCCGCTCGCTCAGCGGGCTGGTCATCGCGCCCACCGGCCAGGACCACCGGTACCTCGCCCGGTGGGCGGGGCGCTTCCCGGTGGTCTTCGTCGACCGCCCACCGCAGGGGTTGCCGGCCGACGCCTTCACCGGCGACGACCGCGAGGCCGGCCGGATGGCGACCGCGCACCTGGTCTCCCACGGGCACCGCGACATCGCGTTCGTCGGCGACAGCCCGGGGATGTCCACCACCGCCGACCGGCTCGCCGGACACCGCTCGGCGCTGGCGGACGCCGGGCTGGCGCAGCGCGACGACCTCGTCGCCTTCGGCGCCACGGACCCCCGGAGCGCGGTCGAGGTCGTCGACCGGCTCTGCCGTGCCGCCACCCCGCCCTCGGCGCTGCTCAGCGCCGACGCGCGCACCACGATGACGCTGCTCCCGGCGCTGGCCGGCAGCAGCTGGGCCGTGATCGGCATCGGCGACTTCCCGATGGCGCACATGCTCTCGCCGGCGCTCACCGTCGTCGACCAGGACCCCGCCGTCCTCGGGCGGCTGGCCGCCGAGCGGGCGGTGGCGCGCCTGGCGTCCCCGCAGCGACGCCTCCGCCGGCACACCGTCACCCCGGTCCGGCTCGTGGAGCGCCGGTCGTGCTGGTCGCCGGGGGAGTCCGCCGAGCTGTTCCCCTCCTCCTGCCCCCGGCCGGGGACCGCCGTCCCGC
>NZ_SJEW01000095.1 GCF_005930475.1 Modestobacter altitudinis | reverse complement strand
GTCCACCCCCGCCGCCGTCCCGCCCGCGGCCACCGCAGCCGCCGCCCTGGCCTTCGAGTCCGTGCCGCTCGGCCGGACCGGCGTGGCCGCCAGCGTGACCTTCGAGGGCGTCGTCCTGGAGCCGCGCGCCGTCGGGCTGACCGTCACCTACCCCAGCGTCAGCCTCACCACCGACGGTCGCCGGTCGCTGGCCCACGTGCGGCTGCCCACCTTCAACTGCCTGACCGCCGAGCCCCCGGCCGACCCGGTGGGCGCCGGCTGCGTGCCCTCGCTCACCGAGTACGCCGACCTCACCGACCCGGACCTGCGGCTGTCCCGGGACGGCGACCGGATCGACCTGGCCGGGCGGTTCCCCACCTACACCCGGCCCAACGGCAGCGCGCCGACCTACACCGGCCGGACGTACCAGCTCACCGTGGCGGTCACTGCAGCCGGTGCAGCCGCGACCGCGGGCGCCCCGGTCCCGGCGACCGGCGTCCTGCGGCTCGGCGCGGACAGCGCGTCCACCACGGCCGACCGCGGCGTCAACGTGCTGCAGCTGCCGGCCGGCGGACCGGACGACTAGTCCGACAGCTGGCGGGCGGCGCCGCGGCGGCCGAGCCGGCGCAGGCCCGCCGAGGCGGTGAGCGCCACGGTCGGGGAGCCGAGCTCCCGCCGCAGCCCCCCGACGTCGCTCGACCCCCACCACGGCCACCGGTCCTCGCCGGTGGTGCGGCGGTCCAGCAGCGTGAGCAGGACGGCGGCCGGACCGTCCGCCGCCGGGACCACCGCCACCTCGAGCTGGCCGATCGCTGCGAGCAGCCGGGCCACGGCGCGCACGAAGGTCCGCTGGCGCTCGGGCACCCGGGCCAGCACGGCGGGCAGCCGGCGCTCCACCTCGGCGGGGTCGCGGCTGCGCTGGACCTCCGCGACGGTGTCCAGCTCGTCGACCAGCCGGCGGCTGCGGCTGGTGGCCAGCGACGAGTCGGGCATCGCCGCGGCCAGGCGTCGCAGCGTGGGGTCCCCCAGCGGCAGTCCGGCCAGGTGCAGGGTCCACGGGCCGCGCAGGCCGTCGAGTGCGTCGGCGACCCCGTCCGCGAGCCGGCCGGCCACCTCGTCGTCGCGCGCGTACAACCGGCCGGCCGGCCGGCCTCCGGGCAGCGGACCGGGGTCCACACCCAGCAGGGTGACCGCCGTCGCCGGGCCGCGACGCCGGTACGACAGCAGGGCCAGCCCGTCCGTGGGAGGACCGCCCTGCCCCCCGCCGCTCGCAGGCTCGCGACGGGCCCCTGCAGGGAGGCCTGACTGCCCGACCACCACCGCCCGGGTGGAGACCGGAGAGAACGGGCGGGTCGGCTGGGCGTTCAGGGCTGCGGTCAACCACGGCCCTGAGGCGGGGACGGGAGCAGCGAGATCGGACATGAGCGGGGCGGCGGCGCGGACCTCACGGACCACGCGGGCCCGACCGTCGACGACCCGGGTGGACACGGGTCCAGTCGACCACATCAGGGCCGGCGCCCCCGCGGGGAGGTCGGCCCACCCACGAGCCGGCGCCTCGTTGCGCCGCCCGTGCGAGGGGAGGTGGTGCAGTGGTGAGCGGATGGAACGGCAGGCGACCCGATGGAACGGCCCGCTGCAGGGGCCCGCCGCGAGCCTGGTGACGCGATGGAACGGCCCCCTCCCAGGGGCCCGCCCTGAGCTTGCGAAGGGTGGGGAGGAAGGGGGTCCTTGCTCAGACGGCGCGACGGCGCAGCCGGCGGCGCTCGCGCTCGGACAGGCCACCCCAGATGCCGAAGCGCTCGTCGTTGGACAGCGCGTACTCCAGGCACTCGGTGCGGACCTCGCAGCCGGTGCAGATCTTCTTGGCCTCGCGGGTCGAGCCACCCTTCTCGGGGAAGAACGCCTCGGGGTCGGTCTCGGCGCACAGCGCCTGCTCCTGCCAGCCCTGGTCGTCGGCGTCCATGCCCGGGAAGGAGGCGTCGAAGGCCCCGGCCTTGCCGAGCACGTCTGCTCCGTAGGCGGCCGGCGTCGACCCTGCTGCTGCGCTCTTGTACTCGCTCAACCACGACACCTCGGCCATCACGTTGCGTCCCCTCGCTCCGTCACGGTGCTCGCTCCGGGCTCTTCCCGGACCGCCAGCGCCTGATGACAATGTCGGAATTACACGCGTGTCGTTGAGTCGAGGTCAAGTCGGGTCGGTGTAACGAACGCCCCCATGCGTCTCACCCGTCACAACATGTACCTATGTGGTGACAGGAGACCTCGACACGCCGTCTATCACAGCACCATCTGCCGAGATCGTCGGGCGTGTTTCGGCTAGATCGGCATCTGCCCATCCGGTGCACAGTGCACATCTGACGATCAGGCACCATGGTGGCGTGCACATCGTCGTTCTCGCCGGCGGCGTCGGTGGCGCCCGGTTCCTCCGCGGCGTGCTCGCTGCAGTCCCTGCAGCCGAGGTCACCGTCGTGGTCAACACCGGGGACGACGTGACCCTGCACGGGTTGCGGATCTGCCCCGACCTGGACACCGTCATGTACACGCTCGGTGACGGGATCGACGAGGAGCGCGGCTGGGGCCGCCGCGGTGAGAGCTGGACGGTCAAGGACGAGCTGGCCGCCTACGGCGCCGAGCCCACCTGGTTCGGGCTCGGCGACCGGGACCTCGCCACCCACCTCGTCCGCACCCGGATGCTGGACGCCGGGTACCCGCTCTCCGACGTGACCGCCGCGCTGGCCCAGCGCTGGCAGCCCGGGGTGCGGCTGCTGCCGATGAGCGACCAGCGGGTCGAGACCCACGTCGTCGTGACCGACCCCGACACCGGCCGCCCGCAGGCCGTCCACTTCCAGGAGTGGTGGGTGCGGCACCGCGCAGCCCTCGACGCGCAGGCCTTCGTCCAGGTCGGGGTGGAGGACGCACGCCCGGCCCCCGGCGTGGTCGAGGCACTGGGCTCCGCCGACGCCGTCCTGTTCGCCCCGTCCAACCCGGTCGTGTCGATCGGCACCGTGCTCGGGGTGCCGGGCATCCGGGACGCCGTCCGCGCCGCCGCCGGCCGGGTCGTCGGGGTCTCCCCCATCGTCGACGGCGCGGCGCTGCGCGGCATGGCCGACCGCTGCCTGCCCGTGGTCGGGGTCGAGGTGAGCGCCGAGGGCGTCGGCAGGCACTACGGCGCCAGGTCGGCCGACGGCGTCCTGGACGCCTGGCTGGTGCACACCGGGGACCGCGCCACGGTGCCGGGTGTCGACGTCCGCGCCGTCCCGCTGCTGATGACCGACCCCGAGGCCACCCGGGCGCTGGCCCGCGCCGCGCTCGACGCCGCCGGTGTCTGAACCGACGGCCGGCATCTCGGTCCACCCGGTGCCGGGGCTGCCGGAGTTCGGGCCCGGTGACGACCTCGCCGGGGCGCTGGCCGGCGCGGCCCCGTGGCTGGCCGACGGCGACGTGCTGGTGGTGACCTCGAAGGTCGTGGCCAAGGTCGAGGGCAACCTCGTTCGGGTCGACCCCGGCACCGACCGGGAGACCGCCCGCCAGCGCGCCATCGACGCCGAGACGGTGCGCGTGGTCGCCCGCCGCGGCCCGCTCCGGATCGTGGAGACCCGGCACGGGTGGGTGGTGGCCGCGGCCGGCATCGACGCCTCCAACGTCGCCAGTGACGCCCTGGTGCTGCTGCCCGAGGACGCCGACGCCTCCGCCCGGCTGCTGCGCGCCCGGCTCCGAGAGCTGCTCGGCGTCACCGTCGCCGTCGTGGTCAGCGACACCTTCGGCCGGCCGTGGCGGGACGGCGTCAGCGACGTGGCCATCGGCGCGGCCGGGCTGCCCGCGCTGGTCGACCACCGCGGCGCCGTCGACGCCCACGGCAACCGGCTGGAGACCACCCAGGTGGCCGTGGTCGACGAGCTGGCGGCGGCCGGCGACCTGGTGAAGGGCAAGCTCGCCGGGGTGCCGGTGGCGGTCGTCCGCGGCCTGGCCTTCACCGCCCCCGACCCCGACCCGGGAGCCCGCCCGCTGGTGCGGCTGGGCGCCGGCGACCTGTTCAGCGCCGGCACCCGGGACGTGGTCCCCGGCCGCGCGCCGGCCGACCGGCTCATCGCCCGGGACGGCGCCCTCGCCGCGGCCACCGACGCGTTCCGGGTCGCCGTGGCCGCGCTGCCCGAGTTCCCCGTCGTCTTCCGGTACGGACCCGAGGAGGACGGCGACGACGGCGACGTGATCGACGTCCACCTCGCCGAGCCGGTGACCCCCCGGGCCACCCTCGCCGTCGGGGCGATCGTCGGCGCGGCCCTGGTCCAGCTCTCCGCCGAGGGCTGGGCGACCCGCTGGCAGCCGGTGGCCACGCTGGGCGGCAGCGGGCTGGTCGGCCGGCTGCGGATGGGCGCACCCCCCACCTGAGGGGACGTCCCGCGGCGCGCCGGCCGGCGGTCGTTAGCGTCGTGGCGTGCAGATCCGCGAGCTCGCCGTGCCCGATGCCTACGTGCTGGACCTGGTGCCCCACGGGGATGCCCGCGGCCGGTTCACCGAGTGGTACCGGGCCGACGTGCTGGCCGAGGCGACCGGGTTCGGGCTGACCCTGGCGCAGGCCAACCACAGCGTGTCCGCCCGCGGGGCGCTGCGCGGGGTGCACTTCGCGCTGGTGCCGCCGGGGCAGGCCAAGTACGTGTACTGCCCGGCCGGGAAGGTGCTGGACGTCGTCGTGGACGTGCGGGTGGGCTCGCCGACGTTCGGGGTGCACGACGCGGTGCTGCTGGACAGCGAGCAACCGCGCGCGGTGTACCTGGCCGAGGGACTCGGGCACGCGTTCGTGTCGCTGGCCGACGCCAGCTCGGTGACCTACCTGGTGTCGAGCGGGTACTCGCCGGGCCGGGAGTTCGGGGTGCACCCGATGGACCCCGAACTGGACCTGCCGTGGCCGGCCGACGTGGAGTTCGAGCTGTCCGCGAAGGACCTCGCCGCGCCCTCCCTCGCCCAGGCCCGCGAGCAGGGCCTGCTGCCCACCCTGGAGCAGTGCACCGCCCGCTACGACCAGCTCCGCGCCTGACCCCCGGAGGGGCAGGAGTGGCCACTCCTGCCCCTCCGGGGGTCAGGGGCGGAGGGCGCCGAGCTGGGCCAGGCAGGCCCGGAGC
This sequence comes from Modestobacter altitudinis, assembly GCF_005930475.1. Taxonomy (GTDB): domain Bacteria; phylum Actinomycetota; class Actinomycetes; order Mycobacteriales; family Geodermatophilaceae; genus Modestobacter; species Modestobacter altitudinis. Next base: position 10,906 of record NZ_SJEW01000095.1, on the reverse strand, counting down.
GACTCGTGCCAGGGCGGCAGCGCGGTGAGCCCCGCCGAGGTCCAGCCGACCGGGTCCAGCACGCTGTAGGCAGGCCGGTGCGCCGGGCGGGGGAACGCGTCGGTCGAGGTGGGGAGCACCCGCGCCGGGTCCGCGCCGGAGAGCTCGAACACCGCCCGGGCCAGACCGTGCCAGGTGGTCGCGCCGCTGTTGGTGGCGTGCAGCAGCCCGGTGACGTCGGAGGACGCCGCCTGCACCAGCCCGCGGGCCAGGTCGGCGGACCAGGTCGGGCTGCCGGTCTGGTCGGCGACGACGGACACGGTGTCCCGCTCGGCCTCCAGCCGCAGCATGGTGCGCACGAAGTTGCTGCCGTGCGCCGCGTAGACCCAGGCCGTGCGGACGACGACCGCGTCGCCCCCCGCGGCTGCCACGGCCCGCTCCCCGGCGAGCTTGGTGCGGCCGTAGGCGGTGCGCGGCGCCGGCTCGTCGTCCACGGCGTAGGGCTCGGTGGCCGCGCCGTCGAAGACGTAGTCGGTGGAGACGTGCACCAGCCGGCCCCGACCGGCGAGCTCCTGCGCCAGCCAGCCCGGCGCAGCACCGTTCACCAGCTCGGCGGTCGCCTCGTCGGTCTCGGCGGCGTCGACGGCGGTGTAGGCCGCGGCGTTGACCAGCACCGGACGGCGTCCGGCCGACCCGTCGAGCCACTCCCGGACGACGGAGCGGACCCCGGCCTCGTCGGTGAGGTCGAGCCGGTCCCGGCCCACGGCGGTGACGCTGTCCCCGGGGCGGTCGGCCAGCACGGTCTGCAGGTCGGTGCCCAGCTGCCCGGCGGCGCCGGTCACCAGCCAGGAGGTGCTCACGAGCGGGCGGTGGCGGCGGCGGCCTTGAGCGGCTCCCACCAGGGGCGGTTGTCCCGGTACCACTGGACGGTGAGGGCCAGGCCGTCCTCGAAGGACATCCGGGGGGCGTAGCCCAGGGCGGCGGTCTTGGAGTGGTCCACGGAGTAGCGCAGGTCGTGTCCGCCGCCGCGGGGGTCGACGATGTTGTCCACGTAGGACCAGTCGCGGCCGGTGGCCTCCAGCAGCTTGGCGGTCAGTTCCTTGTTCGACAGCTCCCGGCCGCCGCCGATGTTGTAGAACTCCCCGGCCGCGCCCTGTTCTAGCACCAGCTGGATGCCGCGGCAGTGGTCGTCGACGAACAGCCAGTCCCGGACGTTGGCGCCCTCGCCGTAGAGGGGCACCTTGTGCCCGTCCAGGAGGTTGGTCACGAACAGCGGGATGACCTTCTCCGGGAAGTGGTAGGGCCCGTAGTTGTTGGAGCAGCGGGTGATGGAGATGTCCAGCCCGTAGGTCTGCGCGTAGGCGCGGGCGATGAGGTCGCTGCCGGCCTTGGCCGCGGAGTAGGGCGAATTGGGCTCCAGCAGGTGGTCCTCGGTCCACGAGCCGTGCTCGATGGAGCCGTAGACCTCGTCGGTGGACACGTGCACCACCCGCCGCACCCGGTGCCGCAGGGCGGCGTCGAAGACCTGCTGGGCGCCCAGGACGTTGGTCAGCACGAACCCGGCCGCGCCGGTGAGGGAGCGGTCGACGTGGGACTCGGCGGCGAAGTTGACCACCACGTCGTGCCCGGGCAGCGCGGCGTCCAGGTCGGCGGCCACGCAGATGTCGCCCAAGACGAACCGGTAGCGGGGGTTGTCCGCGACCGGGGCCAGGTTGGCGAGGTTGCCGGCGTAGGTGAGCTTGTCGAAGACGGTCACCTGCGCGTCCTCGAAGCCGGGGTAACCACCGGAGAGCATGGTGCGCACGTAGTGCGAACCGATGAAGCCGGCACCGCCGGTGACCAGGACGCGCATGCCGCAGACGCTAACCAACGCGACCGGCCCACCGGAGCCCGCCACGGTGGGGCTCATCCGGCGGGGTGAGCGCCAACGCCCTGACGGCGTGGCTCGTCGCGCCCACCGCATACGGTCACCGGGTGCGCGGGATCATCCTGGCCGGTGGGACCGGCAGTCGGCTGTGGCCCATCACCCTGGGCGTGAGCAAGCAGCTCATGCCGGTCTACGACAAGCCGATGATCTACTACCCGCTGTCCACGCTGATGATGGCCGGGATCCGTGAGGTGCTGGTCATCACCACCCCGGAGGACCGGGACGCCTTCGCCCGGCTGCTGGGGGACGGCAGCCGGGTGGGCATGCGCATCGACTACGCCGTCCAGCCGCGGCCCGAGGGCCTGGCCCAGGCGTTCCTGATCGGCGCGGACTTCCTCGCCGGGCAGTCCGCGGCGCTGGTGCTGGGGGACAACATCTTCTACGGCGCCGGCCTGGGCACCGCGCTGGCCCGGCTCCCCGAGCCCGACGGCGGCCACGTGTTCGCCTACCACGTGGCCAACCCCACCGACTACGGCGTGGTCGAGTTCGACCAGGCCGGCCGGGTGCTGTCCATCGAGGAGAAGCCGGCCACCCCGAAGAGCTCCTACGCCGTGCCCGGCCTGTACTTCTTCGCACCCGACATCGTCGACGTCGCCGCCGGCATCACCCCCAGCGCCCGCGGAGAGCTGGAGATCACCGCCGTCAACGAGCACTACCTGCAGGCCGGCCGGCTCACCGTCACCGTGCTCGACCGCGGCACCGCCTGGCTGGACACCGGCACCTTCGCCTCGCTGCGCCAGGCCACCGAGTTCGTCTCCGTCGTCGAGGAACGCCAGGGTCTGAAGATCGGCTGCATCGAGGAGGTCGCCTGGCGCAACGGCTGGCTCGACGACGACGGCCTGCGCGCCATCGCCGAACCGCTGGGCAAGAGCGGCTACGGTGCCTACCTGCTGGGTCTGCTGGGCGGCTGACCGCCCTCTGAGGCACCCGCTCCGCACCATCCAGCCCAGCCGCCCCGTCCGTTCGTCAGGACACGCCGGGTGCCGGGAGCCGGACCGTTCCACCTCGTATGGTCAGCATTGCGGAGCCCTCCCCTCACGGCTCCCGGTAGGGGACGCTCGGAGGACCTCCGGTGCAGGCGGCACCGGACCGCCTCCCCCCGCGGCAGACCAACGAGGACGGACGGACTCTTGTCAACCAGCACTTCGGCCACGACGCCCGTGGAGCGCGGCGGCTCGACGGCCTCCGACCACCCCCCCGCCCGCGGCGGCTGGGGCGTCCACCTCGCGCTGACCGCCGCCGTGGCGCTGGCGGTCCTCGTCCTCGGCTGGCTGAAGCGCTGGACCTCCGACGACGCCTTCATCAACTTCCGCGTCGTCCACGAGCTGCTGGCCGGCAACGGGCCGGTCTTCAACGCCGGCGAGCGGGTCGAGGTGGCGACCAGCCCGCTGTGGCTGGCCGTGCTCACCGTCGCGGACGCGATCGTGCCCGGGGACGCCGCACCCTGGGTCAGCGTCGTGCTCGGCCTCGCCCTGACCGCGACGGCGGTGACCGTCGCCTCGATCGCCGCCGCCAGGCTGTGGGCCCAGGCGCCGTCCTGGGTGGTCGTGCCCTTCGGCATCGCCGTCTTCGCCGCCCTGCCGCCCACCTGGGACTTCACCACCTCCGGCCTGGAGACCGGGCTGTCCTTCTCCTGGATCGCGCTGAGCTTCTGGGGCCTGGTCCGCTGGGTGCAGCGCGACGTCCCGCTGGCCCACCGCCCGGTCTGGCTGCTGGTCCTGCTCGGCGTCGGCCCCCTCGTCCGGCCGGACTTCGCCGTCATCGCCGGCATCCTGCTGCTGTTCGTGGTCGTCATGGGCGCGGGGCGCTGGTGGCAGCGGGCCCTCGGCCTGGTGATCGCCGGCGTGCTGCCGGTCGCCTACCAGGTGTTCCGGATGGGCTACTACGGCCTCCTGGTGCCGAACACCGCGGTGGCCAAGGAGTCCAGCCGGCCGCTGTGGTCGCGTGGCTTCGTCTACCTGGCCGACCTGGTCGCGCCGCACCTGCTGTGGGTCCCCGCGCTCCTCGCGCTGGCCCTGCTGGCGGTGCTCGCCCCGCAGGCCCGGTGGCGGCGGCGGGAGTTCGTGCTGGTCGTCGTCGTCCTCGGCGCCGCGGCGGTGCACGCGCTCTACGTCGTCCGGGTCGGCGGGGACTTCATGCACGCCCGGCTGCTGATGCCCAGCGTCTTCCTCGCCCTGTGCCCGGTCGCGGCGCTGCCGGTGACCCGCCGGCACGCGGCCGTCACCGGGACGCTGCTCGCCGGCGCCGCGGTGTGGGCGGTCAGCTCCGTGTTCCTCCTCCGCATCGACTACGCCGACTCGGTCGCCGACAGCGGCCTCGCCGACGAGCGCGGCTTCTACGCAGCGCTCGCGGGTGTGAAGAACCCGATCACCCTCGCCGACCACGGCGGCGCCGGGGTGTCGGCCTACACCGACCAGGTGAACCGGGCAGCGCGCGAGGGCCGCGACGAGATCGTGCTGCAGGTCGTGCCGGTCAGACCGAGCACGCCGCTGGCCGTCCTCGCGCCCTCCTCGGGCGGGATGGTCTTCTCCGTCGGCAACGCCGGGTTCTACGGCGTGGCCTCGAGCAGCTCGGTCTTCGTGATCGACGGGTTCGGCCTCACCGACCCGATCGCCTCGCACATCGCCCCCGGGCCGCCGGGACGGCCGGGCCACGAGAAGATCTTCCCGGCCTGGTACCTGCTCGCCCGGTACGGCGCCCCGGAGCTGGCCGAGGAGGTCACGCCCGGCCTCTCCGACCCCGCGGGCGTGGCCGCCGCGCGCTCCGCGCTCAGCTGCGGCGACGCCGCCCAGTTGATCGAGGCGACCAGCGGCGAGCTCACCGTGGGCCGCTTCTTCTCCAACGTCGTCCACGCGCCGGAGATGACCTCGTTCCGCATCCCGGTCGACCCCGGCGAGGCCCGCGGCCAGTTCTGCTGACCTCCCCGCACGGCCCACGGCCTGCGCCACGCCTGTCGTCGACACGGGGCGCGGCGCAGGCCGTTCGTGCGTCAGCGGCCGCGGTGGTCGCTGGGCGCCATCCGCGGGCCCCGCTTGGGCGGCATGCTGCCGCCGACCTCGAGCAGCCGGACCACCCGCTGGCGATGACCCCGCCAGGGCTCCAGCAGCTCCAGCATCCCGGCGTCGTCGGTCTTCCGTCCGGCCAGCGACCAGCCGACCAGGTTCTTGAGGTGGTAGTCGCCCACGCTCACCGAGTCCGGGCAGCCGATCGCCCGCTGGGCCACCTCCGCCGCCGTCCACACCCCGATGCCGGGGACCGACTGCAACCGCCGACGCAGGTCGGCGCAGTCCGCCGCGCAGCCGTCCGCCCCGTGCGCGGCCGCCTCCAGCCGGGACGCCACCGAGGCCACGGCCCGCAGCGCCCGCCGGCGCGCGCCGTCCAGGCCGCAGCGGTGCCACTCCCAGTCGGTCACCGCGAGCACCTGCTCGGGCGAGGGCACCACCCGCATCCCGGCCGGCGCCGGCCCCGGCGCCGGGTCCCCGGTGAGCCGCAGCAGCTCCCGCCAGGTGCGGTGCGCCTCGATGCCGGTCACCTTCTGCTCCAGGACGCCGGGCACCAGCGCGTCCCACACCCGGCCGGTGCTGCCGAGGCGGAGCCACGGGGTGGCGCGGTGCACCCGGGCCACCAGCGGGTGGGAAGCGGCGTCGAAGCCGGTCAGGCCGTCCTCGGCGCCCAGCCAGCGGGGCACCCGCCGGCCGGCCCAGTCCGCTCCCGGCCCCCAGGACTGCACCCGCAGCGCGGCCGCGGAGCCGGTCAGCCGCACGGTGGCCGGCCCGTCGGGCGTCGTCGTGGTGCGCCAGACGCCGTCCTCGGCGAAGCGCAGGGTGGGGTCGCCGGTGCCACGCCGGTCCCGGGAGACCACCCGGCGGACGTCCAGCGCCCAGTCCGGCGCCCAGACGTCCTCGTACGCCGGCGCCTCGCGCGCCAGCAGCTGCTCCATCAGCGCGGCGCCATGCGCAGCGCGCCGTCCATCCGGATGACCTCGCCGTTGAGGTAGCCGTGCCGCACGATGTCCAGCGCCAGCTCGGCGAAGTCCTCCGGACGCCCCAGCCGCTTGGGGAACGGGATGCCGGCGGCGAGCGCCGTACGGGCCTCCTCCGGCAGCGAGGCCAGCAGCGGGGTGTCGACCAGGCCGGGGGCGATGGTGCACACCCGGACGCCGACCGAGGACAGGTCCCGCGCGGCCGGCAGCGTCAGCCCGACGATCCCGCCCTTGGAGGCGGCGTAGGCGATCTGGCCGATCTGGCCGTCGTAGGCGGCGATCGAGGCGGTGTTGACCACGACCCCGCGCTCGCCCTCCGCGTCAGGCTCGGTGCGGGCCATCGCAGCTGCGGCGAGCCGCAGCACGTTGAAGGTGCCGATCAGGTTGACGCCCACGGTGCGGGTGAAGGCGGCGAGCTCGTGCGGTGAGCCGTCCCGGTTCAGCACCCGGGCGGCGTAGCCGATGCCCGCGCAGTTGACCGCGATCCGCAGCGGCCGTTCCTTGCCCGTGGCGTCGTCGATCGCCACCTGCACCGACGCCTCGTCGGTGACGTCGGTGCGCACGAAGGTGGTGTGCCCCCCGAGCTCGGCGGCGAGCGCCTGCCCGCGGTCGGCGTCGACGTCCAGCACGGTGACCGCCGCGCCCGCGGCGGTCAGCGCGCGGGTGGTGGCCTCCCCGAGGCCGGAGGCCCCTCCGGTGACGACAGCGGCGACGTCGAGGTCCTTCATGCCCGCCAAGGTATCCCGGCGGCCTCGGTCAGCTGTAGCGCGGGCCGGAGCGTTCCTGGACCGCGGCCAGCAGCTGCTTGACCCGCTCGGCGTCGGTGACCGGGCAGACCATCGTCACGTCGGAGGTGTGCACGACGACGCTGTCCCGGACCCCGACCAGGGCGACCAGGTGCTCGGGGTCGTCGCTGAGGACGACGTTGCCCGAGCTGTCCAGCAGCACGGTCAGGCCCCGGGTGGCGTTGCCGGCGCCGTCGGTGGTCAGCGTGTGCGCCAGGGCGGGCCAGGAGCCGACGTCCAGCCAGTCGACGTCGAGGTCGACCACGACCACCCGGCCGGGTTCGGCGGCCGCGGGCTCCAGCACGGCGTAGTCGACGCTGATCTTGGGCAGCGTCGGGAAGACCTCGGCCAGCACCGCGTCCCGCGCCGGCCCGGCCTGGGCGGCCACGATCCGGTCCAGCCCGGCGGCTGACTCGGGCAGGTGCTCGGCGAGCGCCGCCAGCACGGTGCTCGCCCGCCAGACGAACATGCCGGAGTTCCACAGGTACCCGCCGCCAGCCAGGTAGGCCTCGGCGGTCACGCGGTCGGGCTTCTCCCGGAACGACGCCGCCTCGGCCGCGCCGGGCACCTCGGTGGGCGGGCCCTTCTGCACGTAGCCGAACCCGGTCGCCGGCGACGTCGGGGTCACCCCGAGGGTGACCAGCGCCGTCGGCCGCACGGCCAGGACGTCGTAGGCGGTGCGCAGCGCGGCGGCGAAGCGCTCGACCGGCCGGATGACGTGGTCGGCGCTCACCACGGCGAGCTCCGCGTCGGGGTCGACGTCGGCGACCAGGGCCGCGGCCAGGCCCACCGCGTTGGCGGTGTCCCGGGCCACCGGCTCGAGGACCAGCCGGTCGGGGCGCAGCTCGGGCAGCGCCGCCTGCACCGCCGCGGCGTACCGGGCCGCGGTGCAGACCCAGATCCGGTCGGCCGGCAGCACCGCCTGCAGCCGGGTGAACGCCTCGGCGAGCAGGCTGTGCGCGCCGGCGCCGGCGCCGTCCCCGTCGGCGACCACGTCCAGGAGCTGCTTCGGTCGCGCCGACCGGGACAGCGGCCACAGCCGCGTCCCCGAGCCACCGGCCATGATCACTGCGTGCTGCACCGTGCCGCCCCCGTCAGTCCAACTCGTCCGCGGCGCGCTGGAAGCGCGCCCCGGCGGCCACCCGGCCGCTGACCCAGGACACCAGCAACCGGGCCCCCAGGCCCAGTCTCAGCACCGTCCGGAGGGGCACGTTCACCCGCCCGGGGTGCTCCGCGGACAGATAGCGCAGTGCGCTGGTGTGGTGCACCCGCAGCATCCGGTGCGGGTCACGACGGGTCGCATGACCACCCTCGTGGACGACGACCGCCGACGGCGCGTACACGTTCAGCCAGCCCCGCCGGCCCAGCCGCGCGGCGAGGTCGACGTCCTCGAAGTACATGAAGTAGCCGGGGTCGAAGCCCCCGACGGAGTGGAACGCGGCCAGGTCGACCAGGAAACAGGACCCGGACAGCCAGCCGGCCGGCCGTTCCCGCGGGGCCTCCCGCTCGCGGCGGTAGCGCGCCGTCCACGGGTTGGCCGGCCAGAACCAGCCCAGCAGTGCGTGGCCGATCCCGGTGGACAGTCGCGGGAGGTCGCGGGCAGAGGGGTACAGCTCGCCGTCCGGCGTGCGGATGGCCGGGCCCACGGTCGCGGCGCGCGGCCACCGCGCGGCCACTGCCAGCAGCTCGTCGACCGACCCTGGCGTGAACCGGAGGTCGGGGTTCGCCACCAACGCCCAGCCGGTCGGGACGTCGGCCAGCCCGGCGTTTGCTGCCGCCCCGTAGCCGACGTTGCCGCCGGTGCGCAGCAGCCGGACGTGCGGGTGAGCCGCCACGACCCGCTCCGGGGCACCGTCGGTGGAGCCGTTGTCGGCCAGGACGACGTCGGTCGGTGCGGTGGTGGCCTCCGCCAGCGACTCGACGAAGCCGTCGAGGGACTCCCCCGGGGAGTACGTCACGGCGACCACCCGCAGCGGCGGCGGCTCGTTCAGGGCGGACACCGAACCAACGTATCGGCCAGGACGCCCGAGGACTGCGGCGGCCGGACGTCACCCGTCCGTGCCCTCTGCGCCCGGGCCCGTGGCCGACCGGTAGGCCGGGCCCTGTTGGATGAGACGGCGCACACGGCCACGGTCCCTCCGGGGCACGGCACGCGCAGCCCGCCGCCAGTGGATGAGGACGCACATGGAGTCCGACCCGACGACCGACGACGACCACGACCACGACCACGACAGCGTCGAGCCCGACGTCGCCGCCGAGGCCCCCACCCAGGACACCGCCGAGAACACCGCCGTGGCCCGGCCGACCGACCGGCCCCAGAGGGCTCCGGGAGCGCTGTCGCTGCTGCCCTGGGCTCTGGTGCCGGCCGCGCTGTGGCTGGTGCACCTGGCGCTGACCGACGTCGGCGAGCTGCACCTGCAGTACCAGGCGTCCCTGGTCGCGCTGCTCACCGCCGGCCTCCTCGGCTGGCTGCTCACCCGGCGCGCCGCCGTGGCGCACCACACCGCCGCCGCCGTGGTCGCCTGCCTCCTGCCGGCGCTGACCGTCGTCTCGCTGCAAGGAACCGACTGGTTCTTCTCCGGCCCGTTCGGCGACCAGTCCTTCCGGCTGGAGTACGCGACCCGGTTCGCCGACGACCTGACCAGCCTGGCCGACTACACCTACGCCGGCGCCCCGGCCTTCTACTCCCCCGGCTGGTTCTGGCTGGTCGGGGCCGCCTCGGCGACCAGCGGCGTCCCGGCCTGGCAGGCCTACAAGTGGACGGCCGTCGCGACGCTGTTCCTGGCCGCGACACTCGCCTTCTGGCTCTGGCGCCGCACCTGCAGCACCCGGCTGTCCGCCCTGCTGCTGACGGTGACGATCGTCGGCCAGCCCGCCACGTCCGCGGCCTGGCTCGGCGCCACGACGCTGCTCGGCGCCGGCGCATCGGAGCCCTACAGCTGGGTGGTGACCCTGTCCCTCCCGCCGCTGCTGACCTGGTGGGGGACGTCCCGCGGCCCGGTCGGCTGGCGCCGGGGGGTGGCGCTCGGCGTCGCGCTGGCCGTGGCCGCGTGGCTCTACCTGCTCTACGCCGTCGTCGGCGTGCTGGCCGTGCTCGTGGTGGCCGCGCGGCGTGGCGGCCGCGCGGCCTGGGGGGAGGTCGCGGTCGCCGGCCTGACCTCGGTCCTGCTGGTGCTGCCCTGGCTGGGCCCTTTCGCGCTGGCGTGGGTCGACGCCGGCCGACCGTCCTCGGCGGCCACCTCCTGGGTCGAGGGCGAGTCCTACGTGCACCTGTTCACCGTGACCGGGTCGCCGTGGTTCGTCGTGGCGGTGCTCGGCGCCGTCGCGCTGCTGGGCCTGTCGGGGAAGGCGCACCCCCGGCTGCGCGGCTGCCAAGGACTGCTGGTGACCGTCCTGGTGCTCAGCCTGGTCCAGCTGGTCATCGGGCAGCTGGGGGGTGGCGTCCTCGCGCACCGGCTGGTCCTGGTGCTGTCGACCGCGCTGCTGGCCGGCGGGACCCTCGCCACGGTGGAGTTCCTGCCGCGGGCCGCCCGCTGGACCCGGGGCCGGGACTGGCGGCGGCCGGCCGCGGCCGCCCTCGCCGTGGGCCTGTTCGTCGGGACGAGCGCACACGCCCAGGAGTGGCTGTCCCTCGACAGCGACCTGCGCGACCTCGCCCGGGGCGTGGCCTACCCGGACGGCTCGCACCCCGTGGTGGCCAGCCGGGCCATGCGGATGCAGTACACCGGGGACCCCTCGGCCGACGAGCTGCACGCCGCGGCGGTGCGGACAGCCCGCGCGGCCGGGCAGCGGGAGACCGGCCCGGTCCTGACCGACGACATCCCGCTGATGGCCACCAGCCCGCTGCACGGCTACCTGCAGTGGTGGGAGCTGTACTCCAACCCGGTGGGCGACTACCCGGCGCGCCAGGCGTTCCTGGAGGACCTGGAGGGGCGGTCACCAGCAGAGGTGGTGGCCGCGCTGCGCGCCGACCCGACGGCGCCCACGGTCTTCGTGCTGGCTCTCGACGGCGACGCCTACCGGTTCTCCTCCTCCTCGTGGGACCCAGACACCGCGACCTCGACCGCGTGGACGGTCCGCCTGCCGGCGGACCTGTTCGCCTCCTCCGACTTCGTGAGCACCCAGGTCGGCGACCGGACCGTCGCCGCGCTGCGCCCCTGAGGGCTTCCCGGGACCGCCGCAGGGGCCGTCCGCCCCCGCCGCTGGGTCGCCGTGTCCCGGGTATGGGTGGGG
>NZ_SJEW01000094.1 GCF_005930475.1 Modestobacter altitudinis | reverse complement strand
GGTGGGGGACGAGGCAGGCACGGGACCAGCCCAGCGTGGTCCGGCGGCCCGGGACAGTGCCCGGCCGGATCTGTGGATGACCCCTCGGGGTGTGGACGGCGGTGCGCCCGGCCGCCGGAACTGCCGATCCACCTACCGTGGAGGATGTGACCTGCGCCGCAGCGTTCTTCGACCTCGACAAGACGGTCATCGCGAAGTCCAGCACGCTGGCCTTCGGACGCCCGTTCTTCCAGGGCGGGCTGATCAACCGCCGCGCCGTCCTCAAGGGCGCCTACGCGCAGTTCGTGTTCTCCCTGGCCGGCGCCGACGCCGACCAGATGGAGCGGATGCGTCGTCAGATCACCGCCATGACGACGGGGTGGGACGTGACGGTGGTCCACGACATCGTGCGGGAGACCCTGCACGAGATCGTCGACCCGCTCGTCTACGCCGAGGCCGCCGACCTGATCGAGGAGCACCGCGCGGCCGGTCGGGAGGTCGTCATCGTCTCCAGCAGCGGTGCCGAGATGGTCGGGCCGATCGGGGAGATGCTCGGTGTCGACCGGGTCGTCGCCACCCGGATGGTCACCGTCGACGGCCGGTACACCGGCGAGATCGCCTTCTACGCCTACGGGGCGAACAAGGCAGCTGCGATGCGCGAGGTCGCCGCCGAGGAGGGCTGGGACCTGGCCGACTGCTGGGCCTACAGCGACTCGGTGACCGACGTGCCGATGCTCGAGGCGGTCGGCCACCCCACCGCGGTCAACCCCGACCGCGGTCTGCGCAGGGTGGCCGCCGAGCGCGGCTGGCCGGTGCTGCAGTTCAACCGGCCGGTGCGGCTGCGGTCCCGGTTCTCCGGCGGTCGCGCGCCGGCGGTGACCAGCGCCGCCGTCGGCGTCGGCGCGGCGGTGGCCGGGCTGGCCTGGTACGCCCGGCGCCGGGCCCTCCGGGCCGTGCCCGGGCTGCCCGACGTCGTGCCGCTCGCCGCCCCGGTCGCCTCGTCGGCGACCCGGCGGCGCCGCCGGGGGGCCTGAGCGCTCAGCCGCGGAGCATCGCCTCGCAGATCGCCAGGCCCTCGGTCGCGCCGAGCTCGGTGCCCCGGGCGCAGTGCACGAGCCAGCCGGCCACGCCGGTGGGCTCACCCGAGCGGTACCCGGCGAGCGCCTCCGCGTAGGCGTCCCGCCCGAGCTCGGCGAGCCCGACCTCGGGCACGGAGACCGCCTTCGGGTCCAGGCCGCGGGTGATGCCCACGAGCCGGCCGGCGGCCCGGGCGACCACGCCGTCCTGCGTGCCGAACGGCGCCAGCGCCGCGAGCTCGCCGTGCACGACACCGGCGACCACGACCGCCGGGACGGTGGTCGTGCCGGTGATGACGCCGAACAGCCCGGCCAGCCGCGGCCCGGCGTTCCCGGAGGGCCGGCCGAGATCGGCCGGGCCGGCGAGACCGGTGGCGGCCAGCACGTGCAGCCGGGCGAGCACCTGGCCCGGCGCCCGGTCCCAGGTCTCCACCATCGAGCCCAGCCCCACGGAGACCCGCAGCGCACCCTGCACCGTCGGGTCGTCGACCTCGCCGGCCCGGAGCGCTGCCAGCGGCAGGTCCACGCCCTCGAGCGCGGCCGAGGCCCGCGCACCGCGCAGCGCCGACTCCGCGCTGACCCCGGCTGACTCCCGGCGCAGCACCTTGTGGCCGAGGAGACGGTCGACCGAAGTGCGGGCGGCCTCGGCGGCCTCGGCGACACCGGGCAGGCCCAGCAGGCCGGCCAGCGGATCAGGACCGGTCGGGCGGGCCGCCGGTCGGGAGACACGGCCGGCGCCGGGGCGGAGCGGGATGGTCACGGCTGCGACGGTACGAGCCGCGCGGCGCCGGACCACCGGCACCCCGGAGCCGTCGGCCGCATAGGCTCCCCCGACGATGGCCGCCTCGCTGACCCTGCTCCTCGTCCGGCACGGCCAGAGCGAGTGGAACGCCGCCGGCCTCATGCAGGGGCAGACGCCGCACGTGCCGTTGACCGAGCTCGGCCACCAGCAGGCCGCCCGTGCGGCTGCGGAGCTGGCCGTGCTGGCCCGCGACGGCTCCGGACCCGGCGTGCTGCTGTCCAGCGACCTGCTGCGCGCGGTGCAGACGGCGGAGCACTGCGCGGCGGCCACCGGGCTCGCCGTCGCGACCACCCCGGCGCTGCGCGAGCAGGGCTACGGCGTGCTCGAGGGGCGGCCGTCCCGCGAGCTGTGGGACGTCGTGGACTGGACCGACCCGCACTGGTGCGCCGAGGGCGGGGAGAGCCTCGCCCAGCTGCACGGGCGGGTCGCCGGGCTGTTCGGGCAGCTGCTGGCCGACCCGCCGGCCCCGGTGCTCGCCCTGGTGACGCACGGCGACACCATCCGGGCGGCCCAGGCGGTGGCAGCCGGGCTCGGCCCGGACCAGCTGCCCGCGGTCACGCCGCACAACGGGTCGGTCACCCGGCTGGAGCTGGTGCGGAACGACCCCGGAGTCGAGCCATGAGCAAGATCCTGGTGCTGGGCGGTTCTCGGTCGGGGAAGTCCGCCCATGCCGAGCACCTGCTCGACAGCGAGCTGGAGGTCACCTACCTGGCCACCTCCCGCCGGGACGACGCCGACGCCGAGTGGAGCGACCGGATCGCCGCCCACCGGTCACGCCGTCCGGTCAGCTGGACCACCGTGGAGAGCACCGCGCCCTCGGAGCTCGTGCGGGGCGGTGCCGTGCTGGTCGACAGCATCACCACCTGGGTCGCCGCGCTGATGGACGAGACCGGGGTCTGGGACGCGGTCGACGCCGGGGGCGCCCACGCCGCCGACCGGTCCGGCGACGGCCGGGCCGCGTTGGAGCGGCTCGCCGGGCGCTGCGACGCACTGGTCAACAACTGGGTGATGACGCCTGCGCACGTGGTGGCCGTCAGCGACGAGGTCGGTCTGGGTGTGGTGCCCGAGACGCGCGCCGGCCGGTTGTTCCGGGACACCCTCGGGTCGGTCAACCAGCGGCTGGCCGCCACCGCCGACGAGGTGTGGTTCGTCGTCGCCGGTCTCCCCCAGCGCCTCCGGTGACCCGGCGGGGAGGCAGGCACCGCCGCCGTCCGGAGGTGCGCCGGTGAGCCCGGCGACCCGCCGGCCCTGGTCGGGTCCGGCCGAGGCCTTCGCCGTGCTCAGCATCGCCCGGGTCCCGGCCGCGTCGTCGGCCCGCGGGGTGCTGCCGTGGGCGCCGCTGGTCGGGCTCGTCCTCGGCGCGCTGGCCACCGGGGTGGGGTGGCTCGGCGGCCGCTCCGCCGGCCCGCTGGTCGGCGCCGTCCTCGCCGTGGTCGTGCTCGCGGCGCTGACCCGCGGCCTGCACCTGGACGGCCTGGCCGACACCGCGGACGGCCTGGGCCCGCTGCGCGGCCGCGAGCGGGCCCTGCAGGTGATGCGGGCGGGTGACGTGGGCCCCTTCGGCGTGACCACCCTCGTGCTGACCCTGCTGCTGCAGGTCGCCTGCACGGCGCAGCTGCTGACCGTCGACGGGGGCTGGTCAGCCCTGCCCGCGGCGACGGTCGCGGCCCGGGTGGCGATGGCCGGCACCGGGCTGGCCGGCACCCCGATCGCCGCGGGCTCGACGCTGGGCGCCGCGGTGGCCGGCACCGTGTCGCGGCGCTGGCTGGCCGGCACGGTGGTCGTCTTCCTGGCCGCCGTCGCCGCCGTCGTCCTCGCCTCCGGGCACGGGTGGGGGCGGGCTGCGGCCCTGGTCGGCGCCACGGCCCTGGGCTGGCTGGCCGCGGGCGCACTGCGCCGCCGGGCCCAGGCCCGCCTCGGCGGGGTCAACGGTGACGTGATGGGCGCGATGGGCGAGGTGACGGCGACGGTCGCCCTGCTGGCCGCCGCGGTGCTGGTGCGCTGACTCAGCGCCCGAACAGCTTGCCGATCCCACCGGAGGACTTGGCAGCGGCGCGCCCACGTCCGGCGGCGGCCTGACCGCGGGTGCCGAAGCCCTTGAAGGAACGTCCGCCCCGGGACTGCCCCCCGGTGGTGCCCGCCCGGCCGGTGCCGGCCTGGCTGCGGGAGCGGAAGCCCCCGAACGAACGCCCGGTCAGCCCGCGGTCGTCGGTGGCCCGACCGCCCAGTCCACCGCCCATGCCCTTGCCGGTGGTGGTGCGCCTGCCGGTGGCGCCCGCCCCGGTGCTGCGCGCGCCGGTGCTCTTCGCCGAGCCGGTCAGCCTGCTCAGGATGCCCATCTGGTCACCGTCCTCCCCGTCGCGTCCGGCAGCGCGCCGGACGGCTCCCGGGCCTGGGAGCACGGCGTGGCGTTGCGCTCAGCCACCGGCCACGGACTGGACCACCATGACCTCGGCGTCGGCCGGCACCGGCGTGTCGAGCCCGGACAGCCGGCGGACCTCCTCACCGTCGACGTAGACGTTGACGTGCCGGCGCAGCGCTCCGGTCTCGTCGCGGACCCGGCGGCCGAACACCGGGTGCTCGGCGGCGAGCACGTCGAGCAGCGCGCGGACGGTCGTCGGGGCCGGCACGTCCAGCGCCATCGACGTCCGGCCGCCGGTGCAGTCGGCCAGCAGCCGCGGGAGCAGCACCTGGACCGTCATGGCAGCACCGCCGCCCGCACGCAGAGCACGTCGGGCAGGTGGGAGGCGACGGTGCTGAACGACTCCCCCTCGTCCGCGCTGGCGTACACCTCGCCACCGCGGGTGCCGACGTACACGCCGACCGGGTCGCCCGCGTCGACGCAGGCCGCGTCGCGCAGCACCGCGTTGTACTCGTGCGCCGGCAGCCCGTCGGTCAGCCGGCGCCAGCTCGACCCGGCGTCGTCGCTGCGGTGCACCGCCAGTTCCCCGTCGGGTGGGATCCGCTCGCCGTCGGCGACCAGCGGCACCACCCAGATGGTCCCGGAACGGTGCGGGTGCGCCAGCATCACGAAGCCGAAGTCAGAGGGCAGCCCGTCGGCGATCGAGGTCCACGAGTCGCCGTCGTCGTCGGAGCGGTACACGCCGTGGTGGTTCTGCGCGTACAGCCGCCGCGGGTCGACGGCGTCCCGGGCGATCTTGTGCACGCACTGGCCGAACTCCGGCGCCGGCCCGGGCATGAAGTAGGCCGAGATGCCGGAGTTGCGCGGCCGCCAGGACCCCCCGCCGTCCGTCGTCCGGTAGACCCCGCCGGTGCTCATCGCGACGTGCACCGTGCCGTCCGGGCCCGGCACGACCGAGTGCGCGGCCGCTCCGCCGTAGCCCGCGCCCCACTTCATCCGGTGCGGGTGGTCCCACAGGCCGCGGCTCAGCGTGAACGAGTCGCCGCCGTCCTCCGAGCGCCACACCGAGATCGGCTCGCAGCCCGCCCAGACCACCCCGGGCCGGTCGGCGGCGTCCGGCTGCAGCTGCCAGATCCGCTCCACGGCGGCGCCGGTGTCGGCCGGGAAGCGGATGGCGCCGTGCTCCGGCTCGTCCCAGGTGACGCCCAGGTCGTCGGAGTGCACGACGGTCGGGCCGAAGTGCTCCGAGCGGACCCCGACCATCAGCCGGGTCCGCCCGCCGCGGGTGTCGATGCCCACGCTGGGCACCTCGGTCATCAGGAAGTGCGGCGAGGACAGCGACCAGCTGCGCCGGTCCTCACTCGTCGCCAGCCAGAGCCCCTTGCGCGTGCCGATCGCCAGCAGAGTCGTCGCCATGCAGCACCAGACCGCCCGGCGACGACGAACTCATCGCTCTCCGGCGTGGCTCATCGGCCCCGTCCGGAGGCTCGCCCCGAGCTTGCGAGGGGTGAGAGGGACGGGGTCCTTCCGCTGATCCCGGAGCGCCGCAGCGAGCTCAGTGCGCGCCGGACTGCGCGGGGGTGTCGCCGCCCTCGAGGTCTCCCTCGGTGTCCAGGTAGGCCTGCTGGAGCTGGGCCAGCAGCTCCGGGTCCGGCGATGCCCACATCTCGCGGTCGACGGCCTCCAGCAGCCGCTCCGCGATGCCGTGCAGCGCCCAGGGGTTGGACTTCTCCATGAACTCGCGGTTCTCCGGGTCGAGCACGTAGGTCTGCGCGAGCTTCTCGTACATCCAGTCGGCGACCACGCCGGTGGTGGCGTCGTAGCCGAACAGGTAGTCGACGGTCGCGGCGAGCTCGAAGGCGCCCTTGTAGCCGTGCCGGCGCATGGCGGCCAGCCACTTGGGGTTGACCACCCGGGCGCGGAAGACGCGGGAGGTCTCCTCGACCAGCGAGCGGGTCCTGACCTGCTCGGGCCGCGTCGAGTCGCCGATGTAGGCCTCCGGCGACGTACCGGTCAGCGCGCGGACGGTGGCGACCATCCCGCCGTGGTACTGGAAGTAGTCGTCGGAGTCGGCGATGTCGTGCTCACGGGTGTCGACGTTCTTGGCGGCGACCGCGATCCGCTTGTAGGCCGCCTCCATGTCCGGTCGGGCGTTCACGCCGTCCAGGTCGCGGCCGTAGGCGTAGCCGCCCCACACCGCGTAGACCTCGGCCAGGTCGGCGTCCCCGCGCCAGTCCCGGGAGTCGATCAGCGACAGCAGCCCGGCCCCGTAGGCGCCCGGCTTGGAGCCGAACACCCGGGTGGTGGCCCGCCGCCGGTCGCCGTGGGTGGCCAGGTCGGCCTCGACGTGGTCACGCACGTAGTTCCGCTCAGCGGACTCGGGGAGACCGGCCACCAGCGTCACCGCGTCGTCCAGCATGGTCACCACGTGCGGGAAGGCGTCCCGGAAGAAGCCCGAGATCCGCACCGTGACGTCGATCCGCGGCCGGCCCAGCTCGTCGAGGTCGATCGGCTCCAGGCCGGTGACCCGCCGGGACGCGTCGTCCCAGACTGGCCGGACGCCGAGCAGCGCCAGCACCTCGGCCACGTCGTCGCCGGACGTGCGCATCGCCGAGGTGCCCCACACCGACAGCCCGACCGAGCGCGGGAACTGCCCGTCGTGGTCGGCCTGGTAGCGCTCGACCAGCGACTCGGCCATCGCCGACCCGGTCTCCCAGGCCAGCCGGGACGGGATGGCGCGGGGGTCGACGGAGTAGAAGTTCCGGCCGGTCGGCAGCACGTTGACCAGCCCGCGCAGCGGCGAGCCGGACGGCCCGGCCGGCACGTAGCCGCCCTCGAGGGCGTGCAGCGTCATGTCCAGCTCGTCGGTGGTGCGCTCGAGCCGGGGGACCACCTCGTCGACGGCGAACCGCAGAACGGCCGTGACCTGGTCGTTCGTCGTCCCGAGCACCCCGCCGACGACGTCGGCGATCGCCGAGGCGTCCCAGCCGCGCTCCTCCATGCCGGCGACCAGCGCGGCCGCCCGGGCCTCGACGGCGTCGGTGGCGTGCAGGCCGGCGGTGCCGTCCTCGGTCAGCCCGAGCGCCTCGCGCAGCCCGGGCAGCGCCACCGCGCCGCCCCAGATCTGCCGGGCGCGCAGCATCGCCAGCACCAGGTCGACCCGGTCCGAGCCGGACGGCGGGGCGCCGAGCACGTGCAGCCCGTCGCGGATCTGCGAGTCCTTGATCTCGCACAGCCAGCCGTCGACGTGCAGGATCATCTCGTCGAAGTGGTCGTCCTCGGGGCGCTGGTCCAGGCCCAGGTCGTGGTCCAGCTTGGCCGCCTGCAGCAGCGTCCAGATCTGCTGGCGGACCGCCGGCAGCTTCGCCGGGTCCATCGCGGCGATGTTGGCGTGCTCGTCGAGCAGCTGCTCCAGCCGGGCGATGTCGCCGTAGGAGTCGGCCCGCGCCATCGGCGGCACCATGTGGTCGACCAGGGTGGCGTGCGCGCGGCGCTTGGCCTGGGTGCCCTCGCCCGGGTCGTTGACCAGGAACGGGTAGACCAGCGGCAGGTCGCCGATGGCGGCGTCCGGCCCGCAGGCCGCCGACATCCCGACGGTCTTGCCCGGCAGCCACTCCAGGTTGCCGTGCTTGCCGACGTGCACCATCGCGTGCGCCCCGAATCCCGACCGCAGCCACCAGTAGGCGGCCAGGTAGTGGTGCGACGGTGGCAGGTCCGGGTCGTGGTAGATCGCAATCGGGTTCTCCCCGAAGCCGCGCGGCGGCTGGACCATCACCACGACGTTCCCGGCGCGCAGGGCGGCGAAGACGATGTGCCCGTCGTCGACGAACAGCGCACCGGGGGCAGGACCCCAGTGCTCGGTCATCGCCTCGCGCAGCTCGGCCGGCAGCGTGTCGAAGTGCCGCTGGTAGTCGGCGGCGGAGATGCGCACGGGGTTGCCGGACAGCTGCTCCTCGGTGAGCCAGTTCTCGTCCTGCCCGCCGGCGGCGATGAGCGCGTGCACCAGCGCGTCGCCGTCCAGGTCGGCGACGCCGGGCAGCGCCTCGGGGCCGTCGAACGGGCCGATGTCGTACCCGGCGCCGGACATCGCGGCCAGCAGCCGGACGACCGACGCCGGGGTGTCCAGCCCGACCGCGTTGCCGATCCGGGCGTGCTTGGTCGGGTAGGCGCTGAGCATGACCACGATCCGGCGCTCGCCGGGCGGGGTGTGCCGGAGCCGGGCGTGCGCGACCGCCGTCCCGGCGACCCGCGCGGCCCGCTCGGGGTCGGCGACGTAGGAGGTCAGCCCGTCGGCGTCGGTCTCCTTGAAGCTGAACGGCACGCTGATCAGCCGGCCGTCGAACTCCGGGATGGCGACCTGGTTGCCGACGTCGAGCGGGGACAGCCCGTCGTCGCTGGCCGCCCAGTCGGCGCGGCTGGACGTCAGGCACAGCCCCTGCACCACCGGGACGTCGAGCCCCGCCAGCTCGCCGACGTCCCAGGCGCCGTCGTCGCCGCCGGCCTGGGCGGTGGCCGGCCGGGACCCGCCGGCGGCGAGCACGGTGACCACGAGGGCGTCGGCGGTGCGCAGCACCTCGACCAGGCCCGGCTCGACCGTGCGCAGCGAGGCGGTGAACACCGGCAGCGCGCGGCCGCCGGCGTCCTCGATCGCGGTGCACAGCGCCTCGACGAAGCCGGTGTTCCCGGACAGGTGGTGCGCCCGGTAGTACAGGACGGCGACGACCGGGCCGCTCCCCCGCGACTCCCGGTCGAGCACCCCCCACTCCGGCGCGACCGACGGCGGCTCGAAGCCCTCGCCCTCGAGCAGCACCGTGTCACCGAGGAAGCGGTGCAGCTGCGCCAGGTTGTCCGGGCCGCCCTGCGCGAGGTAGCCGTGCGCCTCGGTGGCCACGCCGATCGGGACGGTCGACAGCTCCATCAACTCGGCGTCGGGCACGTTCTCCCCACCGAGGACGACGACCGGCGCCGGCCCGGCCAGCAGCGGGGCCAGCACCTCCTCGTACTGCCGGCGCACGCCGAGGATCCGGACGACGACGAGGTCGCTGCCGGCGGCGAGCTCGACCATCCCGGCGGCACCGAGCCGGGCCGGGTTGCCCAGCCGCCAGTCCGCGGTGCTCGAGCGGGCCGACAGCAGGTCGGTGTCCGACGTCGACAGCAGGGTGTAGGTGCGAGAGCTCAAGGCCGTGCCTCCCTCGGGGTCCGCGCCCCGGGTCGTCGGGCACGGCAGCCGAGGTGTCTGGCTCCCCCGGATCGGGGGTCACAGTGGCGGGACCGCGCCGGTCTTGCACCGGCTTCCCTGCTGCACTGCCGTGGGTGACCCAGACGCTACCCGGCGGGTCGGCCGGATCGGAGCGGGCGCTCGGCCCGTCGACCGACCACCGGCTACCGTGACCCGCGGCTCAGTTGCACAGCGAAACCGGCGGCAGCCGCCGTCGACGACGAGGAGATCCCCCATGGCCAGCGGTACGGCGACCGGCACCCGGACCGGCACGGCCCCCCGGTCCGGGCTGCTGCTGGCCGGCATCCTGCTCATCGCGGTCAACCTCCGGGCTGCGATCACCTCGGTCGGCCCGGTCATCGAGGACATCCGGACCGACCTGGACATCGGCGGTGCGACGGCGTCGGTGCTGGTCAGCCTGCCACTGGTCGCGTTCGCCGTGGTGTCCCCGCTCGCGCCGGCCCTGGCCCGCCGGATCGGCATCGAGCGCGCGCTGGGCGCCGCGCTCGCTGTCCTCGCCGTGGCGACGGTGGTCCGTTCGCTGCCCTCGATCCCCGCACTGTGGGTGGGCACCGCCTTCCTCGGGATCGCCATCGCGGTGATCAACGTGCTGCTGCCGTCCCTGGTCAAGCGGGAGTACCCGGACAGGATCGGCCAGGTCACCGGCCTCTACTCCTCGGTCCAGGGCGCCGCCGCGGCGCTGGCGTCCGGTTTCGCGGTCCCGCTGGCCGGCACGACCCAGCACGGCTGGCGGCTCGCGCTGGGCATCTGGGCCGGGCTGGCCCTGATCGCGCTGGCGGTCTTCCTCCCCCGGCTCCGGCGCCGCAGCGTGCCGGTGGACGCGGTGACCACGGTCCGCTCCCGGTCGCCGTGGGGATCGGCGCTGGCCTGGCAGGTCACCGTGTTCATGGGGACGCAGTCGACCGTCTACTACACGCTGATCACCTGGTGGCCCTCGGTGGAGCAGGCTCACGGCACCTCCGCCGCCGCGTCGGGCTGGCACCTCTTCGCGCTCCAGGTCGCCGGCCTGCTCGCCAACCTGGCGACAGCGCGGCTCATCCCCCGCCGCGCGGACCAGCGGCTGCTGATCGGTGGCGCGGCCGCGCTGGTGGCCATCGGCATCGCGGGTCAGCTGGCCCTGCCGGCGGCCTCGCTGCTGTGGATCGTGCTCGCCGGCGCCGGCGGTGGTGCCAACATCGTCCTCGCCCTGTCCCTGTTCGGGCTGCGCACCCACGACCACCACCAGGCCGCGGCGCTGTCCGGGATGGCCCAGTCCGTCGGGTACGCCCTGGCCGCTGCCGGCCCGGTCCTGCTGGGGGCGCTGCACGACGCGACCGGCAGCTGGACCGCGCCGCTGTGGGTGCTGCTCGCCGTCCTGGTCGTCCAGGCGGCCGCGGGCGTGCAGGCCGGTCGCGCCCGGTTGCTCTGACCGCTGCTCAGGTGACGTCGACACAGTCGATGATGAAGGTCAGGGTCGCGTCGCCGGGGATGGGTCCCGCGCCGTCCGGGCCGTACCCGAGGTCGCTGGGGATCACGACCATCCGCCGTCCGCCCACCTGCATGCCCTCGACGGCCTGGTCGAAGCCGGCGATGACCTGCCCGCCGCCGACGGTCACCGGGAACGTCTCGTCCGCCCCGCTGCTCCAGGAGGAGTCGAACTCCTCGCCGGTCTCGTAGAAGGCGCCGACGTACTTCATCGTCGCGGTGCTGCCGGCCACGGCCTCGGCGCCGGTGCCGACCACCACGTCGCTGACCACCAGGTCGGTCGGCGGCGCCGCGTCGAAGCAGGGCGCCTCGGGCTTGACCGCGAGGTCGGCGCTGACCCCGGCCGGCGCCTCCGTCGACGGCGGCCGGCTCTCGCAGGACGAGGACGTCGCCCCCGACCCGGCGGACGACGCCCCTTCGTCGTCCCCGCCGCAGGCGGTCAGCGAGGCGGCGACGGCGAGGGTGAGGAGCAGGCGCGGGGCGGTGCGGCGGTTCATCGGGGTTCTCCTGGCCGAGCAGGTGTGCTCGAGTCGTGGCTCTGGGCGCGGCGGCATCCAGCACACCACAGCCCCGGGGTGGGCCCCGCAGCCGACCGGCCCCCGCTCAGCACGACGGGCCCCCGGCCGGGGTGTTCCCCGGCCGAGGGCCCGTCGCTGCCGCGGAGGTCAGTACACGTCGACCGCGTCGAGCTCGGCGTAGAAGGTGCCGCGGGTCAGGGTGACCGTGTTCCAGCCCTTCTGCAGCTGCACCTGGTGCTCGACCATCTGCCAGTTGCCCCAGGTGGTGTGCCAGAAGGTCACGGTGCCGGCGTCCCGGCCGTTGACCGTGACGGTGTCGGTCGACTCGACGGGGTAGCCGCCCTTCTCCGAGCCGTTGGCGAAGCGGATGCCGAGGGTCCCCGGCCCGGCCTTGGCCGCGAACACCTGCAGGGTGACGGAGCTGTCGGCGAAGTCCAGGCCGCCGACCTTGGCCAGCCCGGAGGCGGTGTCGTCCGCGACGACCCGCGCGGCGGTGACGACGCCGAGCTCGGCCTCGTAGCGGGTGGCGGCCTCCTCGACCGACGGGACGCCGGCAGCGGACCAGTTCAGGTCACTGAGGTACATCGCGCGGTAGGAGTAGGTCGGGTCCCAGCCGTGGAAGACGATCGAGGTGCTGCCGTCGGGCTCGGTCACGACGTCCTGGCCACCGGGGCCCCGCACGTCGCCCTGGAACCGGTCGGTGGTCATCAGCTCGGTGCGCGACTTGGTGTACGGCCCGGTGATGCTGGCCGACGTGGCGTAGTTGGTGCGGTAGCCACCCCCGGCGAAGTCGTTGGCCGAGTAGAAGAGGTAGTACGTGCCGTCGTGCTGGACCAGGGTCGGTGCCTCGACGACGTTGCCCTCGAAGGGCAGGTCGCGGCGGATCAGCTCGGTCGGCAGGCCGGTGAGCGTCCTGCCGTCAGCGGACAGCGGCTGGATGAAGATGATCGCCGTCTTGCCGGTGCAGCAGTTGCCGTCGGCCTTCCACAGCAGGTGGAGCTGGCCGTTCTCCCGGTAGGTGCTGGCGTCGATCGCCCCGCCGAGGTCCTGCGTGCCGTTCTCCCCGTTCGGGCAGACCAGCGGCTCGGTGCCGACGGGCACGAACGGCCCGTCCGGCGAGGTCGACGTCGCGACCCCGATGCACTGGCGCTCCGTCGTCCCGTCCCGCGCGGTGTAGTACAGCGCGTACCCGCCCTGGACCGCGCTGACCTCGGGAGCCCACACGCAGCGGTCGGTCGCCCCGCCGGGAGCGAAGGTGCACGGGCCGGTCCAGGCGCCGAGCGCCGGCAGGGCGTCGGCCTGCGGCGTCCAGTGGACCAGGTCCCTCGACGTCTGGTGCTGGACGTTCTGCCCGGCGTTGTTCGTCGCGTAGGCGTGGTAGACGCCGTTGACGAGCAGGATGTCGGGGTCGGGGAAGTTGGCGTCGATCACGGGCTCGATCGACGACTGCGCGCCCGCCGACGGCGGTGGCGCCGCCTGGGCGGTGCCGGCGAACGTCGGCGCGAACAGGCCGAGCACCAGCAGGGCAGCGATCGCCATGATGCGGCGGTAGGGCGTGGGTGACGTCATCGTGACCCTCTCGAGATGTGCGGTTCCTGTGCGAGCGTGCGCTGTCGACCGCCCAGGGTCAATCGCCGATCGAGGGTGTCCGGTCGCTGCCCGCGACTCCCCGAGGTGCGGTTGCCGCTGTGCAACCACCGGGTCGAGACTGCGATCATGACGCCGACCGCAGGCCCTGAGCAGCGATGACCGTCCTGGCCGCCGAGGTCGACCACACCAGCAGTCAGCCACTCCTCGTGGTCGCCGCACTGCTCGGCATCGCCGTCGTCGTCGTGCTGATCACCGTGTTCAAGGTGCACCCCTTCCTCGCGCTGATCCTGGGATCGGCGGTGCTCGGCGTGGTCGCCGGGGTGGGGGTCAGCGACATCGTCGCCAGCTTCTCCCAAGGGGTCGGCTCCACCGTCGGCAACGTCGGGCTCCTCATCGCGCTCGGCGCGATGATCGGGGGCCTGCTCACCGCCTCGGGCGGTGCCGACCGGGTGGTGAACCGGATCGTCGACCGGGTCAGCCCCCAGGCTCTGCCGTGGGCGATGGGCGGGGTGGCCGCGCTGATCGGCATCCCGCTGTTCTTCGAGATCGGCGTGGTGCTGCTCATCCCGATCGTGCTGCTGGTCGCCCACCGCAGCTCCCAGCCGGTGCTCCGGGTCGGCATCCCGGCGCTGGCCGGCCTGTCGGTGCTGCACGGGTTCGTCCCGCCGCACCCGGGGCCGCTCGTCGCGATCGACGCGCTCGGCGCCAGCCTGGGCCTGGTCCTGCTGTTCGGGCTCATCCTGGCGGTCCCCGCGGTCATCATCTCCGGCCCGCTGTTCGGCAGCTTCATCAGCAACCGACTGCAGGTGGCCACCCCGACCGCCCTGGTCGGCGCGGCGGTGGGCGGCCGGGAGACCGGCACGGCCGGCGCCGGGACGACGGACGCCGACGAGCGCGACCTGCTCGACACCGGCGACCGATCCGGTCCCGCCGAGGGCGCGCGCCGTCAGCCCGGCTTCGGCGCCACGGTCGGCACGGTGCTGCTGCCGGTGGTGCTGATGGGCCTGGGCGCGATCGGCGAGCTGACCCTGGACGAGGGGACCACCCTGCGGACGGTCTCCAACACGCTCGGCACCCCGGTCATCGCCCTGCTGATCGGCGTCGTCGTCGCCATGTTCACCCTCGGGACGGCGGTCGGCTTCGGCCGGCAGAAGATCTCGGACACGATCGGCGGCTCACTGCCGGCCATCGCCGGCATCCTGCTGATCGTCGCGGCCGGCGGCGGGTTCAAGCAGCTGCTCGTCGACTCGGGGATCAGCGGCCTGATCGCCGACGCCGCCGAGGGCGCCGACCTCTCCCCGCTGGTGCTGGGCTGGCTGGTCGCCGTGGGCATCCGGCTGGCCACCGGCTCGGCGACGGTCGCGACCATCACCGCCGCCGGCATCGTCGCCCCGCTCGCCGAGGGGCTGGACTCCCCGACCGTCGCGCTGCTGGCGCTGGCCGTGGGGGCGGGCTCGCTCTTCTTCTCCCACGTCAACGACGCAGGGTTCTGGCTGGTCAAGGAGTACTTCGGGATGACCGTCGGGCAGACCATCAAGAGCTGGTCGGTCATGGAGACCCTGATCTCGGTGGTCGGCCTGATCGGCGTCCTGCTGCTGTCGATCGTCGTCTGAGGACGGCGGGAGCGGTCCGGTGCCGGGCCGCTCCCGCCCACACCCGGGCGGCGCTCGTCGCCCCGGGCTGCCTCGCCTCCCGCCGATCCGGCCGCGGCCGGGCGGGTTCGCCGGCATGAGGATCGTGGTCGCCGGTGGGTCCGGTGCGCTCGGACGCAGGCGGTGCACCGACCTGGCCGGCCGGGGTCACGAGGTCGTCGTCCTCTCCCGGACCCCCGCGGCCGGGGCCGTTCCGCCAGGTCGGCTGGGACGGCGTCACGGTCGGGCCCTGGGCCCGGGAGCTGGAGCGGGCCGCGGTGGTGGACCTGGCCGGCGAGCTGGTCGACCGCCGGCCGACCCCGCGCGACATCGCCCTGCTCACCCGGTCACGGGTGCAGCCCACGCAGGTCCTGCACGCGGCAGCAGCGCAGCTCGACCGGCCCGTGCCGGTGTGGCCGCAGGCGAGCACGGCCGCGATCCACGGCGACGCCGGCGAGGCGCTGATCGACCTGCTGCGCTGACCCTCAGGCCACGCCGAGGGCGTCGGCCACCCGGTGGTGGACGGCGGCGTCCGCGGCGCGGCTCTGCCGCTCCAGCGTGCGGGCCAGTGCCCGGCGGGCCCAGCCGTTGGCCGGGGCCAGCTCCACCAGGCGGGTCAACGACGTCTCGGCCCGGTTCAGCTGGGCGGAACCGAAGTAGCTGCGGGCGAGCAGTTCGAGGGCGGCCTGGCTGTCCGGCTCGGCCTCGAGCACCCCCTCGAGCACCTTGGCCGCCTCGATGGGCTGGCCCATGGCGAGGAACAGGTCGGCGCGGAGGTACTCGGAGTGCAGATCGGTGTCGTGCGGCTGACGGGCGTTGGGCTGGGTCATGACGCTCCTTCCACCGCCCCCCAACAGGACGTCGCCCGCAGACGTTCCCGCGCAGGGACGGGCAACGGAACGGAAAAGTCGTGTCCAACCGAGTTGATCCGCAGAAGGTGGGGTAGCTCACGGTCGCCGGTTGCCGCTCGGCCCGGTACCCGACTCCCGCCCGGAGTTCCTGAGATGACCCACGCACTGCACCTGCCGCACTGGTCCTCCTCGACCGAGAAGGAGGAGGGGCTCGTCCCGGCCGTCCACCGGATCGGCGCCGTGGTCGTCGCGGCGGTGATCGCCGCCTTCGGCGTCCTCGGCCTCGTCAACGGTCTGGCCTACTTCTCCACCGACGGCCAGCGGGTCGCCGGGTTGTCGTCCAACGGGCTGCTGTCGACCATCTCGCTGGTCACCGCCCTCGTCCTGGTCGTCGCCGCGTTCCGCGGGTCGCGGGTGGCCTCGACGACGATGCTGGTCATCGGCGTGCTCTTCCTGGTGTCCGCGCTGGCGAACCTCGCCGTCCTGGAGACCGACCTGAACTTCCTGGCCTTCTCCATGGCGAACGTGATCTTCTCGATCGTCGCCGGGCTGGTGCTGCTGACCCTGGGCGCCTACGGCCGGGTGAGCGGGAACCTGCCCCCCGACAGCCCCTACCGGGCCGAGGACGGCAGCGTCCCGGACGACGACGACACCAGCCAGCAGCTGCCCGAGACCCCGGCCGAGCGGGCCGCCGAGCGCGCCATGCGCGACGCCGAGCTGGCCGTGGTCGAGCACCGCGCCACCCCGGACCAGCAGCGCCGGGTGACGGCGATGGCCGAGGTGCGCACCCGGGCCGACCGCCGCGCGGTCTGGATGTCCTTCGACCGCGCGACGCTGGGCTGACGGGGCGACCGTGACGCCGACGTCCGGGCGGGGCCTGGCCCTGCTGACGTTCTGCGGTCCGGCCCGGCCGGACGGCGGGGACCGCACCCCCGACGACTCCGGCCGGGCCCGCAGGTCCCGGTCCGGCCGGGGCCGCCGACCTCCCGCGGCGGGCGGGCAGCGGGGCTGAGCCCGGGCGCCGGTGCACGGGCGCAGGTGCACGGGCGCAGCGGGAGGG
>NZ_SJEW01000093.1 GCF_005930475.1 Modestobacter altitudinis | reverse complement strand
GTCGCGGCCGGGGGGGAGGTGGCGGGGCGAGCGGACCGGACCGGCGCGGCAGGGCGCGCCTGCGTCGTGCGGGGGAGCTCGGAGGTGGAGGACATTGCATCGACCGATCTAGCCGGGCGCACCGGAGTGCTCCGGTGGGGGTCGTCCGGCCGTTGACTCGACCCAGGACGACCCGTCGGCCCTTGTGGGGCGCGACCGCTCCAGTGGGGAGAAGCTACCGCGCTGGAGCCCGACACGCACACTGCGCGAGCACGCTGACGGTCCGCTGACCTGCACTCACACTGGGTGAGGGGATGTGGGAGCGGGCTCGGGCGTCCCCGCCCGGCTGGTCAGACGACCGTCCGGGCCGGGACGGCGGGGTGGCTGGTGCCGCCGCGCAGGTTCCCGGCCAGCTGGGCGAGCAGCTCGACCGCGGCGCGCAACGCCGGAGCGGGGCGGGTGAACGGCAGCCGCAGGTGGTCGTCGAAGGCGTGGCCCGTGCCGAAGGCCCGCCCCTCGGCGAGCAGCAGGCCGTGCGGCGCCGCGGCGGCGGCGAGCGCGGCCGAGCTCAGCCCCGGCGGCAGCCGGCACCACAGCGACAGGCCGCCCGCCGGGGGGTGCACCTGCCAGTCCGGGAGCTGGTCGGCCAGCGCGACGAGCAGGGCGTCCCGCTGGGTGCGCAGCTGGGCGCGGCGGTGCTCCAGCACGGCGTCCAGGTCCCGGACCAGCAGGGTGGCGACCAGCTGGTCGACGAGGCCGACGGACAGCTGCCGGCGGCCGTAGACGGTGCTCAGCCGGGCGGCGAGTGCGGCGTCGGTCCGCATCCAGCCGATCCGCAGCCCGCCCCACACCGCCTTGGCCAGCCCGCCGAGGGTCACCGTCGCCGCGTCGGGCAGGCCCGCGGCGTACGGCGGCAGCGGGCCCTCGTCGAGGTACAGCTCGGCGCAGGACTCGTCGACCACGGTGAGCACGCCCTGCTGCCAGAGGGTGGCGGCCAGCCGCCGGCGCCCGGTCGCGGTGAGCCGGGCGCCCGTCGGGTTGGTGAAGTCCGGGATCAGGTAGGCCAGTCGCGGACTGCTCTGCCGGGCGGCCAGGTGCGCGGCCTCGACCAGGTCGTCGGGCCGGGTCTCGTCGACCGGCACCGGGACCAGCCGGGCGCCGGCGCTCTCGACCAGGCGGAGCGCCCCGGGGTAGCTGGGGTGCTCGACCAGCACCCGGTCACCGGTCTCGAGCAGGGCGTCCATGACGGCGGCCGCCGCGTCGCCGACCCCGCAGGTGACGACCACCTGGTCGGGCTCGGTCGGCAGCCCCCGAGCGGTGTAGCGGTCGGCGATCGCCGCGCGCAGCTCGGGCAGTCCACCCGGGGAGTAGCCGTGCCCGTCGGTGGCCGACGGCAGGAGCTCGACGGCCCGGCGGTAGGCGGGCTCGAGCTGGGGGACGGCGGAGGGGGAGGCGTGCGCCAGGTCGACCAGGCCGGTGGTGTGCTGCGGGAGCCAGCTCGCCCGGTCGTCGCTGCCGCCGGGCACCTCGGTCACCGTCCCCGAGCCGTGCCGGGTCCGGGCCCAGCCCTCCTCGCGGAGCACCCGGTAGGCCGACGCGACGGTCACGCGGCTCACCGCCAGCGCGGCGGC
This sequence comes from Modestobacter altitudinis, assembly GCF_005930475.1. Taxonomy (GTDB): domain Bacteria; phylum Actinomycetota; class Actinomycetes; order Mycobacteriales; family Geodermatophilaceae; genus Modestobacter; species Modestobacter altitudinis. The sequence continues at coordinate 16,318 of NZ_SJEW01000093.1, read as the reverse complement.
CAGATCGCGCTCGGCGGGCAATCGGGTGCCGGCCGGCAGCTGCCCAGCCAGCACCAGCTCGCGGATCCGCCGGGCCAGCCCGGTGTACCGCGGCGTGGCGAGAGCGTCTGCCGGCCCGATCAGCGTCGCCGCCTCGCGCGCCGTGGTGGACTGTTCGGCCGCACGTGGCATGGGGACACCATGCCGGATTGGCCTGCTCCGCACCAGTCCAGACGGTGCCACTGTCGTCCCATGACCACAGGTGGAGTCCTCGTGCTGCTGTTCCTGCTCGGGCTGGGTGGCCTCTCCGGCACCACCCTCGTCATCGCCGTCCGCGGCGGACGGGGGCCCGGCGACCCGCCGGCCAGCCACCAGCGCACCGACCCGGCCGGCTTCCCGGTCCTCCCCGCAGCCCGCGGCGTGCTCCAGCGGCGGGGCGCTCAGCCCCGGCGGGCCAGCCGGGCGGCGGCGGCCAGGACGGCCGCGGCGGTCCACACCGCCCGGGAGAGCCGGACCGCCCGGCGGATGTCGCCGCGCACCGGCGGCTGACCGTCGCCGAGGACGGGCCGCTCCTCGACCCGCTCGCCGTAGACGTTGCGCCCGCCCAGCCGCAGCCCGAGGGCGCCGGCCAGTGCGGCCTCGCAGCGCCCGGCGTTCGGGCTGGGGTGCGCGGCGCCGTCGCGCTGCCAGGTGCGCCACGCACCGGCGGGGGAGGCCCCGACCAGCGGCGCGGTGAGCACGGTCAGCGCGGCGGTGGCCCGGGCCGGCAGCCAGTTGAGGACGTCGTCCAGGCGGGCGGCGGCCCAGCCGAACCGGAGGTGGCGGGGTGACCGGTACCCGACCATCGCGTCCAACGTGTTGGCCGCCCGGTAGCCGAGCAGGCCGGGCAACCCGGCGACCGCGCCCCAGAACAGCGGCGCCACGGCGGCGTCGGAGGTGTTCTCCGCCACCGACTCGACCGTTGCCCGGACCAGCTCCGGCTCGCCCAGCGCACGGGGGTCCCGGCCGGCCAGGCTGGACAGGTGCGTCCGGGCGGCGGTCAGGTCGCCGTCGGTCAGGTGGTGCTCCATGGTGGTGGCCGCCCGGCCCAGCGAGGTGCCGCCGAGCACCGCCCAGGTGGCCACGGCGGTCAGGGCGGCGCGGGCGATGGGGCGGTCGGCGGTCAGCCGCTGTCCCACCGCACCGGCAGTGACGGCAGCCCCGGTGCAGACGGCGGCGTAGCCGGCCCCGACGGCGCGCGAGTCCCGCCAGGTGCGGCGTTCCAGCGCGGCGGCGGCCTGGCCGAAGCCGGCGACCGGATGGCCCCGCCGCGGGTCGGCCAGCAGCAGGTCGGCGAGCGCGCCCAGGGCCAGTCCGGCCGCCGTCGCAGCACCTGGTCCGCCGACGGTCGTGCTCTGCTCCCGGGGAGGCAGCAGAGCACGAGCGTCGGCGGAGGACATCGCCGGTGACTGTAGAGAGCCGGGACGTCCCTAGGATCGACGGTCATGCGCCTGCCCGGCCGTTACGACGGCGTCGCCCGGCCGATCGTCACCTACGGCAGTGACCCGGTGCTGCACCGCCCGTGCGCCCCGGTCACCGACTTCGACCGGGCGCTGCGGCACCTGCTGCTGGACATGTTCGCGAGCATGCAGGCGGCCGACGGGGTCGGGCTGGCGGCGAACCAGATCGGCGTCGACGCCCGGGTCTTCGTGATGGACTGCCCGGACGCCGACGGCGAGGACGTCATCGGGTACGTGGTGAACCCGGTGCTCACGGTCCTGGAGCCGGTCGGCGACGAGCCGGCCGTCGAGGTGACCGAGGAGGGCTGCCTGTCGGTGCCCGGCCCCTACGCCGAGCTGGAGCGCGCCTTCCGGGCCCGGGTCGACGGGGTCGACGCGCACGGCGACCCCGCCTCGATCGAGGCGACCGGGATGGCCGCCCGCTGCCTGCAGCACGAGGTCGACCACCTCGACGGCACGGTCTACGTCGACCGGTTGCCCGAGGAGCTGCGCGAGCGGCTGCTCGCCGAGGCCGCCGGCCCGGAGGGCGAGCTGCCCGCATGAGCGCGCCGGAGGGGTGGACCGTCACCGTCGTGGGCATCGGTGCCGACGGCTGGGACGGGCTGTCCCCGGCGGCCCGGCGGGCGATCGCGGGCGCCGACGTGCTGCGGGGCAGCTCGCGCCAGCTCGGCCTGGTGCCCGCCGAGGTGGACGCGGAGCGGGTGCCGTGGCCCTCTCCCATGGCACTGGCCGTCCGGGAGCTGCCGACCGCCCACCCCGGCCGCCGGGTGGTGGTGCTGGCCAGCGGGGACCCGATGTTCTCCGGCATCGGGACGACGCTGGTCCGCTGGTTCGGCGCGGCCGCGGTCGACGTCGTCCCGCACCCGTCGTCGGTGACGCTGGCCTGCTCGCGGATGGGCTGGTCGGTGGAGGAGGCCACGGTGGTGTCGGTGGTCTGGCGCCCGCTGGAGCTGCTGGTCCCGCACGTCACGCCCGGACGGCGGCTGGTCGTGCTGGGCGCGGACACCACCACGCCCGGTCAGCTGGCCGACCGGCTGCGGCAGTGGGGCTACGGGGCCAGCAGGCTGACCGCGCTGGCCCAGCTCGGTGGCGCCACCGAGCGCCGGTTCACCGGCACCGCCGACGAGTGGGCGCACGCCGAGACCGACCCGCTGGTGGTCACCGCCATCGAGGTCGTCGCCGATCCCGGGACGGTGCCGCTGCCGACCGTGCCGGGCCTGCCCGACGAGGCCTACGCCAGCGACGGGCAGCTGACCAAGCGCGACGTCCGGGCGGTGACGCTGTCCCGGCTGGCCCCGCTGCCCGGGCAGCTGCTCTGGGACGTCGGCGGCGGCGCCGGCTCGATCGGCATCGAGTGGATGCGGGTGCACCCCTCCTGCCGGGCGGTCGCCGTCGAGTCCCGCGCGGACCGCGCCCACCGGATCGGGCAGAACGCCGCGCGGCTCGGCGTCCCCGGGCTGCAGGTGGTCGAGGGGAGGGCGCCGGAGGCGCTGGGCGGGCTGCCCGCCCCGGACGCCGTCTTCGTCGGCGGTGGGGCCACGGTGCCCGGCGTGCTGGAGAACTGCTGGGACGCGCTGGCGCCCGGTGGCCGGCTCGTGGTCAACGCCGTGACGGTGGAGAGCGAGGCGGTGCTGGCGCGGTGGCAGGCGCGGGTCGGTGGGCAGCTGACCCGGCTGCTGGTCGCGCACGCCCAGCCCGTCGGCGGTCTCACCGGCTGGAAGCCGGCCATGCCCGTGACCATCTGGAGCGTCACCCGATGACGCACGCTCTCGCGCGCGAGAGCACGCACGCTTTCGCGCGCGGGAGTACGCACGGTTTCGCGCGCGGGAGTGCAACGAACTGGAGCATGACGCGATGACCATCCACTTCATCGGGGCGGGGCCGGGGGCCGCGGACCTGGTCACCGTGCGGGCCGCGCGGCTGATCGCGTCGGCGCCGGTCTGCCTCTACGCCGGCGCGCTGGTCCCGCGGGAGCTGCTGGACACCGCCCCCGCCGGCGCCCGGCTGGTCGACACCGCAGACCTGGACCTCGACCAGATCACCGCAGAGCTGGTCGCCGCGCACCGGGCCGGGCAGGACGTCGCCCGGCTGCACTCCGGTGACCCGTCGGTCTACAGCGCGATGGCCGAGCAGATGCGCCGGCTGGACGCCGCGGGGGTCCCCTACGACGTCGTCCCGGGGGTGCCGGCGTTCGCCGCCGCGGCGGCGTCGCTCAAGCGGGAGCTGACCGTGCCGGGGGTCGCGCAGACCGTAGTCCTCACCCGGACGTCGGCGCGGTCGACGCCGATGCCGCCGGGGGAGGAGCTGGCCGCCTACGCGGCCACCGGCGCCACCCTGGTGCTGCACCTGGCGGTGCAGCGGATGGACGAGCTCGCCCCGGAACTGGCCGCGCACTACGGCGACGACTGCCCGGTGGCGGTGGTGGCGAAGGCCAGCCGGGAGGACGAGCTGGTGCTGCGCGGCACGCTCGCCGACATCGCCGGCCAGGTGGCCGACGCCGGCGTGCGGCGCACCGCGGTGGTGATCGTCGGCCGGGTGCTGGCCGCCGAGCAGTTCCTGGACAGCCACCTCTACTCGACCACCCGGGCTCGTTGATGGAGTGCCAGGGGCGCGTCTTCCGCGCCGTGGCACTCCACTCAGGCGCGGCCGACGATGGTGCCGGCGCGGTCGATGACCACGACGTCGACCTCGACCGGGGCGCCGCGCAGCACGCCCTCGGCCGTCCGGCGCGCGCCGGCGGCCACGAGGTCGCCCAGCGGGAGGCCGGCGGTCTGGGACTGCTGCAGCGCGTCGAGCGCGGTGTTGGCCGCGCGGACGCCGGCCGTCAGCTCCGCGGAGCCGCCGGCGTCCGCCACGAGCTGCGCGAGCGCCCCGAAGGAGACCTGCGACCGGCCCGAGTGCAGGTCCAGGTGCCCCTCGGCGAGCTTCGCCAGCTTCCCGATGCCGCCGGCGACGGTCAGCCGCGGCACCGGGTGCCGGCGCAGGTACTTGAGCACCGCACCGGCGAAGTCGCCCATGTCGAGCAACGCGTCCTCGGGCAGGCCGTAGAGCTGCTGGACGGTCCGCTCGCTGGTCGAGCCGGTGCAGCCGGCCACGTGGGTGTGCCCGGCGGCGCGGGCGACGTCGATGCCCCGGCGGATCGAGTCGATCCACGACGAGCAGGAGTACGGGACGACGACGCCCGTGGTGCCCAGGATCGACAGGCCACCGAGGATCCCCAGCCGCGGGTTCCAGGTCCTGCGGGCCAGTTCTGCGCCGTTCTCCACCGACACCTCGACGACGACGTCCCCCGTGCCGCCGAACCGGTCGGCCACCGCGGCGACGTGCGCGGTCATGAACTGCCGGGGCATCGGGTTGATCGCCGGCTCGCCGACGGCCAGCGGCAGGCCGGGCTTGGTCACCGTCCCCACGCCCTCGCCGGCCCGGAAGACCACACCGCTGCCGGGGTCGCCGAGCGAGACCGTCGCGGAGACCAGCGCGCCGTGGGTGACGTCGGGGTCGTCGCCGGCGTCCTTGACGATGCCGACCGTCGCGCGGGCGCCGTCCAGGGACTCGCGGGCCAGCGCGAACGACGGGTGCCGGTCCCCCGGCAGGTCGATGGTCACCGGGTCGGGGAACTCCCCGGTGAGCAGCGCGGTGTAGGCGGCGGTGGTCGCGGCGGTCGCGCAGGCGCCCGTCGTCCACCCGTGCCGCAGCCCCGCGCCGTCCCTGGTCACGGTCCCATCGTGCCTGGAGGACGTCGATGACCGGTCAGGTGCTGGTGCTCGGCGGCACCGGGGAGGCGCGGCGGCTGGCCGCCGCGCTCGTCGCGGACGGGGTCGACGTGCTCTCCTCGCTGGCCGGCCGGGTCGCCGAGCCGGTGCTGCCGGCGGGTGAGGTGCGGGTCGGCGGGTTCGGCGGCGCTGCCGGGCTGGCGGCCTGGCTGGCCGAGCACCGCCCGCGGGCCGTCGTCGACGCCACCCACCCGTTCGCCGCCGAGATCACCGCGTCGGCGGCCGCCGCCGCGGCCGCGCACGGCACCCCGCTGCTCCGGCTGCAGCGGCCGGGCTGGACGCCGCAGCCCGGGGACGACTGGCGGTTCGTCGGCTCGCTGGCCGAGGCCGCGGCGGCCGTCGCCGACTGCGCCAGCGTCTTCCTGACCACCGGCCGGCAGGGCGTGCGCGCGTTCGCCGACCTGCCCGGGCGGGTGCTGGTGCGCTCGGTCGACCCGCCCGACGAGCCGTTGCCGGCCGGCGCCACGCTGCTGCTGGACCGCGGGCCGTTCAGCGTCGACGACGAGCTGGCGCTGATGCGCGAGCACGCGGTGGACGTCGTCGTCACCAAGGACTCCGGCGGGCACCTGACCGAGGCCAAGCTGACCGCGGCCCGCGAGCTGGGCGTCCCGGTCGTGCTGGTCCGCCGGCCACCGCTGCCGGCCGGCGTCGAGACCGTGGCCACCGTCGACGAGGCGCTCGCCTGGATCAAACACCCGCCCCTCCCCACACCTCGCAAGCTCGGCGCGGGCCCCTGGGCCGGGCCATGAGCCGGCTGGTGCTCTTCGACATGGACGGCACCCTGGTCGACTCGACGCCGGGGATCTGGGCCTCGGTCCGGGTCGCCGCGGCCGAGCTCGGCCTCCCCGAGCCGACGCCGGGCCAGCTGCGGTCGATGGTGGGCCCCCCGCTGCAGGACGGCTTCGCCAGCGCCCTCGGCCTGGCCGGCGACGACGTCGACCGGGCGGTGGCGGCCTACCGCGCGCACTACCGGGCCGGCGCGATGTTCGACGCCGCCGTGTACCCCGGCATCCCCGAGCTGCTGGCCGTGCTCCGCGCCGACGGGGCGACCCTGGCCGTGGCGACCAGCAAGCCCGAGCCGTTCGCGGTGCGCATCCTCGACCACGCGGGCCTGCTGCCGGCGTTCGCCGGCGTCCACGGCGCGACGCTGGACGGCGCGGTGCGGCACAAGCACGAGGTGGTGGCCGCCGCGCTGGCCGCGCACCCGGACGGCGAGCGGCCGGTGCTCGTCGGCGACCGGTCGCACGACGTGCTGGGCGCCGCCGCGCACGGACTGCCCTGCGTCGGTGCCGGCTGGGGCCCGGCGCTGCCCGGCGAGCTGGCCGCGGCCGGCGCGGCGGCCATCGCCGCCACCCCGGCCGACGTGGTCGCGGCGCTGACCTCGCTCTAGTCCTGGCGCAGCTCGTGGCGCCGCTGCGCCTCAGCCGCGTCGTCCGAGCCGGTCGCCCGGGCGATCTCGGCCCACGAGGCGCCCTCGCCCCGGGCCATGTCGAGCAGCCCGGCCTCCAGGGCGTCCAGCTCGGCGCGGAGCAGCGGCAGCAGGCTGAGCGCGGCGAGGAGGTCGGCGGCCTGCACCTGCGGCTCGGCGTCGTCGGTGTAGGCGAGGCTGCCGCCGCCGAGACCGGCCACCAGGCGCACCGCCTCGGCGGGGCTGACCAGGTGCGGGTCGACCAGCCGGCTCCCTGCCGCGGCCGTGGCGGCGTAGCGCTCGTGGATGCGGAACAGCGCGGCGTACCCGTGCGCGGACATGGCGGCAGGATCCCGCGACCGCGGGACGGCGACAACCGGGTTCCCGGGCAATCCCGTGGACAGCCCGGCTCGCGGACGACGACGCTGCCGCCCATGACGGCCCGCATCTCGCACACGTCGTTCGACTGCTCCGACGCGTACCGGCTCTCGCTGTTCTGGTCGGCGGTGCTGGGGTTCGCCGAGGACCCGGACGACCCGAACGAACCCGGCCACGACGAGTGCATGATCGCCGCGCCGGACGGCGGGCAGCGGTTGCTGTTCATCGAGGTGCCCGAGCCCAAGACCGTCAAGAACCGGCTGCACCTGGACCTGGTGCCGGCCGCGGGGACCCGGGACGAGGAGCTGCAGCGGCTGCTGGGGCTGGGCGCCCGCGAGGTCGACGACCGCCGCCGTCCCGACGGCAGCGGCTGGGTGGTGCTCGCCGACCCGGAGGGCAACGAGTTCTGCATCCTGCGCAGCGACGCCGAGCGCGCCCCGGCCACCCCCTGACCCGCGGCCGGCACCGGTCGGGTCACGATCCGGCCGCGACGGTGAGCGGGACCGGGGACCGCCACGCCGGTGACCCTGCCGTGACCCGCGCGGTTCTGTCGGACCTTGCGGGCAGAGTGGGGTCGGGTGCACGACAGGTGCTCTGCCATGAAGGTGCTCTGCCGTGGAGGTGCACTGCCGTGATCGGTGAACCGCGGGCGATCGACCTGGACCTGCTGGACGTGGAGAGCGCGCTGCTCCGGGCGGCGGTGGGCGACTACGCCGTCGAGGCCGCCGTGCTGCTGCTGGCGAACTCCGGCCACTGGCTGCCCCAGCTGCAGTCCGCGGGGCTGATCGCCATCGCGCTGGACGGCGACGCCGACGGCGGCCCGTGGGCCGCGGTCCAGTGGGCGGACCTCGACGGCGCCCTGCGCCGCGGTGCGATCTCCGGCACCGGGGGCCAGCTCCGCCTGCTGCGGGCGGCGGCCGGCCTCGCCGACGGCCAGCCGGTCGACCTCGCCGACCTGACCGCGGGGGTCGACCGGTCCGAGCTCACCCTGCTGCTGGCCGCCCTCGCGCACGCCGCGGGCAGTCACGAGCACGCTGAGGTCGTCCGTCCCGACGACGGGGTGGACGACGCCCGCGTCGCGCTGGGCCCGGTCATCGGCTGGCCGGTCCGCGAGTGACCACCGAGGCGTTCGTGCCCCGGCCGTAGCCGGCTGAGCCGTCGAGGGGTGAAGATCCACCGCGGCGGGCACGTAGCGGACATGACCTCCCCGACCGGGCTGCCGGACGCCCTGCAGCGGCTGCGCGACTCCGTCGCCGCAGCGCCGCTGGGCCTGGCCACCACCGGCCGCGATGCCGCCGCCCGAACCGCCCGTGCCGTCGTCGACCAGGTCGACGACTACCTCCTGCCCCGGCTCCGTGACCTGGACGCCCCGCTGCTGACCGTCGTCGGCGGCTCCACCGGCGCCGGGAAGTCCACGCTGGTCAACAGCGTGCTGGGCGCCCGGGTCACCACCCCGGGCGTGCTCCGGCCGACGACCCGCTCGCCGGTGCTGGTCTGCTCGACCGCCGACGTGGGCGCCTTCTCCGGTGACCGGGTGCTGCCCGGGCTGGCGCGCACCACCGGCGAGGGCGACACCCTCAGCGGCATCACGCTCGTGCCCACCGACGCCCTGCCGCCCGGCCTGGCCCTGGTCGACGCCCCCGACGTCGACTCGGTCGTGGAGGCCAACCGCGAGCTCGCCGGGCAGCTGCTCGGCGCCGCCGATCTGTGGGTGTTCGTGACGACGGCGGCCCGCTACGCCGACGCCGTCCCCTGGGACCTGCTGCGGACGGCGCAGGAGCGGGGCACCGCCCTGGCCGTCGTGCTGGACCGGGTGCCGCCGGAGGCGGTCGGCGAGGTGGCCGAGGACCTGGCCGCGATGCTGCAGCGCGGCGGGCTGGGCGGCGCCCGGCTGTTCGTCATCGAGGAGCGACCGCTGGCCGACGGGTTCCTGCCCGCGGACCAGGTGGCGCCGCTGCGGGACTGGCTGCACGCGCTCGCCGCCGACCAGGAGCAGCGCTCCGCCGTCGTCCGGCAGACGCTGGCCGGGGCGTTGGAGAGCCTGAGCGGCCGGGTCGACGTCGTCGTCGCCGGGGTCGAGGAGCAGGCGACCTCCGCCGAGGCGCTCCGGGCCGCCGTGGACGCCGCCTACGCCCGGGCCCGCGCCGCCATCGACGAGGGCGTGGGCAACGGCAGCCTGCTGCGCGGGGAGGTGCTCGCCCGCTGGCAGGAGTTCGTCGGCACCGGCGAGTGGATGCGCAGCCTGCAGGGGCAGGTCGGCCGGCTGCGCGACCGGGTGGCCGCGGCGTTCAGCGGCCGGCCCAACCCGGCCGCGGACCTGCAGGGCGCGCTCGAGTCCGGCGTCGAGCTGCTGCTCCGTGCCGAGGCCGACCGTGCTGCGGAGCGGACCGTCACCGCCTGGCGCACGCTGCCCGGCGGCATCGCGCTGATCGGCGGCCGGGAGACCGAGCTGGACGGCGTCTCCCCGGCCTTCACCGGGGTGGCTGCCGACGAGGTGCGCGACTGGCAGGGCTTCGTGCTGGAGCTGGTCCGCAAGGAGGGCGCGGGCAAGCGGTCGCAGGCCCGGCTGCTGTCCTGGGGGGTCAACGGCGCCGGTGCGGCGCTGATGATCGCGGTCTTCGCCTCCACGGCGGGTCTCTCCGGCGCCGAGGTCGTCATCGCCGGTGGCACCACCGCGGTGGGCCAGCGGTTGCTGGAGGCGGTGTTCGGCGACAACGCCGTCCGTGAACTCGCGGTCAAGGCCCGGGCCGACCTGGACGCCCGCGCCGACCGGGTGCTGCGGATGGAGCAGGAGCGGTTCGCCGAGCTGCTGGACGGCGTCGCGCCCACCCCGGACGCCGCCGCCGAGCTGCGCGCCGCGGTCGCCGGGCTGGCCGCCGCCCGCGGGGCCCGCGCGTGAGGCTGGGCAGCGGGCGGCGCACCGAGCTCTCCCTGACCGACCGGCTGGCCGCGCTGCGCGAGGCGGTCGAGGTCGCCGAGGACCGGCTCGAGGTGCCGGAGGTGTCCCGTGCCCGCACCCTGCTGGCCAAGGCCGGTGCCCGGGAGGCACTCGGTGACGCGACCGTCGTCGCGCTGGCCGGCGCGACCGGCAGCGGCAAGTCGACCCTGTTCAACGCGCTGAGCGGCAGCGAGGTGAGCACCCCGGGCGTGCGGCGGCCGACCACCGGCGTCGCGCACGCCAGCGTGTGGGGCGAGCACGGCGCCGACCGGCTGCTGGACTGGCTGCAGGTGCCGCGCCGGCACCGGGTGCAGCCGGCCGATCCCGCGCTGGACGGGCTGGTGCTGCTGGACCTGCCCGACCACGACTCGATCCGGCTGGAGAACCGGCTGGAGGTCGACCGGCTGGTCGAGCTGGTCGACGTGCTGGTCTGGGTGCTCGACCCGCAGAAGTACGCCGACGCGGCGGTGCACTCGCGGTACCTGGCGCCGCTGGCCGGGCACGCGGGGGTGCTGGTCGTCGTCCTCAACCAGGTCGACCGGCTGGACGACGCCGCGGTCCGGGCCTGCCTGGGCGATCTGCGCGCGCTGCTCGACCGGGAGGGGCTGGCCGCGACGCCCATCGTGCCGACCGCGGCCCGCACCGGCGCCGGCCTGCCCGAGCTGCGCCGCGAGCTCACCTCCCGGGTGGCCGCCCGGCGGGCCGCCACCGACCGGCTGGCCGCCGACGCCCGGTCCGCGGCGGCCGCGCTGTCCGAGCACTGCGCGCCGGACGTCGGTGAGGACCGCAGCCGGGACCGCGACGAGCGCGAGGGCCTGGCCGACGCCCTCGCGAACGCCGCCGGGGTGCCGGCCGTCGTCAGCGCGGTCGAGCGCTCGGCCCGCCGCCGGGGGAACCAGCACACCGGCTGGCCGGTGCTGCGCTGGACGTCGAAGCTCCGCGCCGATCCGCTGAGCCGGCTGCACCTCGGGGACGAGGCGGCCCGGACCTCGCTGCCCGAGGCCGGTGCGGTGCAGACCGCGGGCATGGACGCGGCACTGCGCCGGGCCCGGGACGCCGCCGGTCAGGGGCTGCCGCAGGCCTGGCGGGACGAGCTGCGGCGCACCTCGGAGCTGTCGGAGGAGCGGCTGGCCGACCGGCTGGACCGAGCCGTGGCCGGCACCGACCTGGGGCCGGACCGCACGCCGGTCTGGCAGCGGGCGGTCGGCGGGCTGCAGTGGGTGCTCGCGCTGGTGGCGCTGGCCGGGGCGCTGTGGCTGCTCGGCCTGGTCGGGCTGGGCCTGCTGCAGCTGGAGGACGTCGTCCCGCTGCCCCGGGTGGAGGGCATCCCGGTGCCCACCCTGCTGCTGGTCGGCGGGCTGCTCGCCGGCCTGCTGCTCGCGCTGGTGAGCAGACCGCTGGTGCGCGCCGGGGCGCGCAGACGCGCCCGGCAGGTGCGCCGGCGGCTGACCGACCGGGTGGCCGAGGTGGCCGACACCGAGGTGCTCGAGCCGCTGACCGAGGCCCGCGCCGACCACGACCGGTTCTGCGCCGCGGTCAGCCGCGCCGGCAGCTGACCCCGGTCGGGAGCGCTCGTGCTCTGCTCACCCCTGGTGAGCAGAGCACGAGCAGCAGCCGGGTCAGTCCCTGGCGGCGGCGCTCACCTCCGGCGACGGGGATGACGTCGGGGTGGGAGCAGGGCGGCGGGCGTTCAGGGCCAGCCCGGTGACGGCGAGCAGGGCCAGCACGATGACGCCGATGCCGTAGACCTGCGCGGTCCGCTCCAGGCCGACGTGGCCGGCCGCGATGCCCGCGGCGATGGCCGGCAGGCTGAACCCGAGGTAGCTCACGGTGAACACCGCGGAGAGCAGGGCGGCGCGCTCACCCGGCGCGACGTCGCGGGTGACGGTGGCCATCGCGCCGAGGAAGGCCGACCCGAAGCCGAACCCGGAGATGACCGCGGCGACGAAGAAGAACGCCAGCGACCCCGTCTCCAGCGCGGCCACGGTGCAGCCGACACCGCTGGCGAAGACCAGCGCACCGATCACCATCAGGCGGGCCGGAGCCACGCCCCGCATGCTCAGCGAGCCCACCAGACCGGTGCCGTTGAGCGCGAGGATCAGCAGGCTGCCGACCACGTGGTCCTGCACCCCGAAGACGCCCGCGACCAGCGAGGGACCGAGGGAGGCGTAGAGACCGCCGAGCGCCCAGGTGGCGACCAGGCAGGGCAGGACGATGGCGAAGGCCCGGCGCTGCGAGCTGGGCACGCGGACGCTGGGCACCAGCGAGGCAGCCGTACCGGGCAGCCGCGGCGAGGACTCCGGCAGGAACACCCACACGCCGACGGCGGCGACCAGGCACAGCGCGGTGAGCACCCCGAACACCCAGTCGGTGGGGGAGGGCAGGAACTCCACGGCCAGACCGGCGCCGACGGCGCCGAGCGAGAGGCCGAAGCCGGGGGCGGCGGAGTTGACCAGCGGGCCGAGCGGGCGGTCCGGGCGCTGCAGGTCCAGCAGCGCGGCACCGAACGCGCCGGTCATCGCACCGGTCGCGAAGCCCTGCACGATCCGGGCGGTGAGCAGCCAGCCGACGCCGTCCGCGGTCAGGAACAGCACCATCGACGCGGCCTCGAGGACCAGCGCCGCGGCGAGCACCGGGCGCCGTCCGACGTGGTCGCTGAGCCCGCCCACCACCAGCAGCGACACCAGCAGCGCGAAGGTGTAGACGGCGAAGACGACGGTGATCACACCCGGTCCGAACCCGAACTGCTCGGCGTAGACCCGGTACAGCGGCGAGGGCACCCCGGACGCGGCGAGCACGAGCACCAGAAGGACGGCGACGGTCCAGAAGGCGGCGGGCCGGGCGAGCACTCGACGGGGCACGCTCCGGTGCAAGCCGCACCGGGCCCGCGGTGTTCCCCGGCCCGCGGTGTTCCCGGCCCGCGGTGTTCCCCCGGCCCCGCCCGGAGGCTCGCCCGAGCTCGCGAGGGGCGGGGTCCTTCAGCCGCCGGGGTAGCGGCGGCTGGTGAAGACCTTCCCGGCCGGGGTGACCCGGGTCTGGGTGGAGCCGATGAGCACCAGGCAGCGCATGTCAACGGTCTCGGGGTCGAACGCGTCCAGCGTCGTGACGGTGATCGACTCCTCCGCCCCGCCGACGTCCCGGCCGACCACGACCACCGTCTCGGGCTTGCGCACCTCGAGCAGCAGGTCGCGGGCCTCGGCGAGCTGGTGCGGGCGGGCCCGGGAGCGGGGGTTGTAGAGCGCGATGACCAGGTCGGCGGCGGCCGCGTGCCGCAGCCGGTCCAGGACGACGTCCCAGGGCTTGAGCACGTCGGACAGGCTGAGCACGGCGAAGTCGTGGCCGAGCGGCGCCCCCACCCGCGAGGCCACCGCCTGGGCGGCGGTGAGCCCGGGCAGCACCCGCACCTCGACGTCGGCGAACTCCGGCTGCGCGGCCACCTCGAGCACTGCCGCGGCCATCGCGAAGACGCCGGGGTCGCCGCTGGAGACGACGGCCACCCGGCGGCCGGTCTGGGCCAGCCGGAGCGCGGCGGCCGCCCGCTCGGCCTCGACCCGGTTGTCGCTGGGGTGCCGGACCTGCCGCGGGTTGGCTGGCACGCGGTCGAGGTAGGGGCCGTAGCCGACCAGGTCGTCGGCGCGGGACAGCGCCTCGGCGGTCTCCGGCGTCGTCCAGCTGCGCTGCCCCGGCCCCAGCCCGACGACGACGACCTCGCCGGTGTGCGGCTCGTCCTCGCGCGGCTGCTCCGGACCCGGCACCGCGCCGGTCAGTTCGCTGGGCAGCAGTGCCAGCGAGAAGTAGGGCACGGTGTCCGGGTCGACCTCGGCCAGGGGCGCGACCCGCTGCCGATCGGTGGTGGCGCGCTCCACGTAGTACGCGCGGTCCAGCACACCGGCGGCGTCGAAGGCGTCCCGGACGTTGCGGAAGGTGCGGCCGAGCTTCATCACCGCGGCCGAGTCGGTGGTCGCCAGCCACTCCGCCAGCTCGTCGCCGGGCAGCGTGCCGGGCAGCACGGTGAGCACCTCGTCCCGCTCGACCAGCGGCCGGCCGAGCACCGCGGCGGCGCCGCTGACGCTGGTCACGCCCGGCACCACCTCGGTCGGGTACCGGTGCGCCAGCCGCTTGTGCATGTGCATGTAGGAGCCGTAGAAGAACGGGTCGCCCTCCGCGAGGACGACGACGTCCCGGCCGGCGTCCAGGTGCGCGGCCAGCCGGGCGGCGGCGGCCTCGTAGAACTCGTCGATCGCCCCCTGGTAGCCGCCGGGGTGGTCGGTGGTCTCGGTGGTGACGGGGTAGACCAGCAGCTCCTCGACCTGGCCCTCCCGCAGGTACGGGGCGGCCAGCGCGCGGGCGACCGACCGGCCGTGCTGGGCGGCGTGGAACGCGACGACGTCGGCCGCGCCGATCAGCCGGGCGGCCTTGACCGTGACGAGCTCCGGGTCGCCCGGGCCCAGCCCGACCCCGTACAGCCGCCCGGTCACGCCGCACCCGCCCGGGCGGAAGTGGCCACTTCTGCCCTCATTCGACGTCGCTCGCGATCGCGTTGACGGCGCCTGCGGTGATCGCGCTGCCCCCGCGCCGGCCGCGCACCACCAGGTGCTCCAGGTCAGAGGCGGCCAGCGCCTCCTTGGACTCCACGGCGCCGATGAAGCCGACCGGGATGCCGATGACGGCGGCCGGCCGGGGCGCACCGTCGGCGACCATCTCCAGCAGGTGGAACAGCGCGGTCGGCGCGTTGCCGATGGCGACGACGGCGCCGTCGAGCCGGTCGCCCCACAGGTGCATCGCCGCGGCGGTGCGGGTGGTGCCCAGCTCGCGGGCCAGGTCGGGGGTGCGCGGGTCGTTCAGCGTGCAGACCACGTCGTTGTCCTTGGGCAGCCGGCGGCGGGTGACCCCGGAGGCCACCATCTGCGCGTCGCACAGCACCGGGGCGCCGGCGTCCAGCGCCTCACGGGCCCGCTCCACGACGCCGGGGGACCACCCGACGTCGTCGACCAGGTCGACCTGCCCGCAGGCGTGGATCATCCGCACCGCCACCCGGGCCACGTCGGCCGGCAGTCGGGACAGGTCGGCCTCGGCGCGGATGGTCGCGAAGGACTGCCGGTAGATCTCGGCGCCGTCGTGCTCGTAGTCGTACATCAGTCCTCTTCGACTCGGCTGCTGTGGACGTCGTAGCCGGTGGCCGTCGCGACGACGTCGACGACGTCCCCCTGGGGCCGGCCGCACCGGCGCCCGCAGCCCACCCAGTGCTGCCGGGCGCCGCCGGCGGGCAGCGTCCCGGCGCGGACAGCGGCGGTGGCGTCGGCACGGACGTCGGCCAGCGACTTCGCGCAGCCCGGTCGCCCGGCGCAGGTGGTCACCTGCAGCCAGGGGCTGGCCTCGTCGAACACCACGCCGGTGCGGAACAGGTCGACCGCGGCGTCGTCCACGGCGTCCTCGGCGAGGTCGGGCACGACGACGCTGCGCCACGGCGTCAGCTGGACCTCGGCGGCCAGCCGGGCGAGCAGGTCGGCCTGGTCGGCGGTGAGCCGGCCGAGCGGGACGACCCCGATCAGCGCCGTCCGGCCGTCGAGCTGCGCCGCAGCACCGACCGGCCCGGTGACCGGCGCGACCGGGACCGCCACCGGTTCGCCATCGTGGCCACGAAGGCGGGCGAGGCGGGCGGCGACCCGGACGGCGCCGTCGGTCAGCTCGGCGAGTCTCCAGGCCGAGGACCCCTGGGCGGCGCGCTCGGCGAGGAAGGCCCGCGCGGCGGCGAGCACCAGGGCGACGGCGTCCTCCGGCCGGGTACGCAGGCCGGAGTCGGTGCCGGCGAGGGTGAGCGCCACGGAGCCGGGGGAGAGGGCGAGCAGGCCGACGTCCCCGCCGAGGCCGGCCACGTCGCCCCGGCCGTCGTCCAGGGTGGCGAGGAACCGGCCGGGCAGCCCGGCGAGGACGGGGTCGGCGCGCAGCCCGGCGTCCAGGTCGCGGACCCACGGCCGGACGTCGAGGTGCCCGTCGGCGGTCCGGCCGGACAGCGTGCTGGCCAGCACGTTCCGCACCCGCTCGTGCGTGTCGCTGGGCAGCAGGCCGGCGTCGGCGAGCCGGGCGCCCAGGGCGGCCTCCGCGGCGGGCGCCAGGCCGCGCAGCTGCAGGTTGCCCCGGCTGGTCAGCTCCAGGTGCCCGTCGCCGAGCTCGCGGGCCGCGGCGGCGAGCGCCTGCAGCTGGTCGGCGCGCAGCGTGCCGCCGGGGACCCGCACCCGGGCCAGGCCGCCGTCGGCCGCGGCGTGGGTCTGCAGCGCGCCGGGGCAGGCGTCGACCCGGTCCCGGGACGGCGCGGCGGCGGGGAGGGCGGGAGATGACATGC
>NZ_SJEW01000092.1 GCF_005930475.1 Modestobacter altitudinis | reverse complement strand
GCGCGGGGTGGGGGCCGCGGAGCCGATCGCGGCACCGACCGTGCGGCGGTCCGGGTGCAGGGCCAGGCCGAAGGCCGCGACGGCGATGACCATCGCGTTGCGGGTGCCGATCTTGCTGTACTGCTGCGGGCCGCTCGGCGGGGTGACGTGCACCGCGGCGATCAGCTCGTCGGCGTCCATCGCGCTGCGCTTCACCCCGGTGTAGAAGTCGGGAGCCGGGATGCGCCGGCTGCCGCGGACCGACGCCACCTCCACGACCGCGTCGGCGGCGAGCAGCGCGGGGTGCGCGTCGCCGGCCGGGGAGGCGGTGGCCAGGTTGCCGCCGACCGTGCCGCGGTTGCGGATCTGCGGTGAGCCGATCGTCCGCGCCGCCATGGCCAGGCCGGGCAGCCGGTCGCCGAGCTCGGTGATCACCCGGGCGTAGCTGACGCCGGCACCCAGCCTGACGGCGCCGTCCACGGTGGTCCACTCCCGCAGGTCGTCCACCCGGGTCAGGTCCAGCAGCAGCGAGGGCCGCAGGTGGCCGAAGTTGATGCCGACCATGACGTCGGTGCCCCCGGCGATCGGGACGGCGTCCGGGTGGGCGGCCTTCGCCTCCAGGGCCTCGGCCCAGGTCGCGGGCTGCAGGAACTCCATCGTCGCGTCTCGCCTCCGGTGCAGGGGACGGTCACGGTAACGCCCCGGTGTCACGGTGCGATGACGTGCCGGTGCGCGCCCGACACATCCGGTGGGCAGGATGCGCCCGTGCAGACCGCAGACCTCCTCGTGCACGACGCCGAGCTGATCGCCACCGTCGACGACGCCCGCCGGGAGATCGCCGGGGGGTGGGTCGCCGTCACCGACGGGGTGGTGACCGCCCTGGGCGGACCCGGGGACCCGGCGCCGGAGGCGGTGCGGCGGGTCGACGCCCGCGGCTGCCTGGTCACCCCCGGGCTGGTGAACACCCACCACCACCTGTACCAGAACCTGACCCGCGCCTACGCCCCCGCGCTGACCGGCGGGCTGTTCGACTGGCTGGTCACCCTCTACCCGCTGTGGGCGCGGCTCGACGAGGAGGCCGCGTACGTCAGCGCCTACGTCGGGCTCGCCGAGCTGGCCCTGTCCGGCTGCACCACGTCGACCGACCACTCCTACGTGCACCCGCGCGGCGCCGGCGACCTGATCAGCGCCGAGGTGGCGGCGGCCCGGGAGCTCGGCGTGCGGTTCCACCCCACCCGCGGGTCGATGTCGCTGTCGGTCAAGGACGGCGGGCTGCCGCCGGACTCCGTCGTCCAGGACGACGACGAGATCCTGGCTGACTCGCAGCGCATGGTGGAGGCCCACCACGACCGGACGCCGACTGCGATGACCCGGATCGCGTTGGCGCCGTGCTCGCCGTTCAGCGTCTCCACCTCGTTGATGACCCGCACCGCCGAGCTGGCCGAGGCCCTCGACGTCCGGCTGCACACCCACCTCGCCGAGACCCAGGACGAGGACGCGTTCTGCCTCGAGACCTTCGGCCGGCGGCCGGTCGACTACCTGGCCGACGTCGGCTGGATGACCGACCGGACCTGGCTGGCGCACGTGGTGTGGCCCGACGCCGAGGAGGTGGTCCGGCTGGGTGCCGCGGGCGTCGGGGCGGCGCACTGCCCGTCGTCGAACATGATCCTGGGCAGCGGCCTGGCGCCGGTCGCCGAGCTGCGCGCCGCCGGGGCCCCGGTCGGGCTGGGCGTGGACGGCTCGGCCTCGGCGGACTCCGCGTCGCTGTGGCTGGAGGCCCGCACCGCGATGCTGCAGGGCAAGCTCCGGCACGGCGCCGCGGCGATGTCCGCGCGGGACGCCCTGGAGATCGCCACCCGCGGCGGCGCGGCGTGCCTGGGCCGCAGCGGGGAGATCGGGCAGCTCTCGGTGGGCGCGTGCGGCGACCTGGCGGTCTGGTCGCTGGAGGGCGTGCGGTTCGCCGGTGCGCTCAGCGACCCGGTGGAGTCCTGGCTGCGCTGCGGCCCGGTGTCCTCCCGGGAGACCGTCGTCGCCGGCCGGCTGGTGGTCGCCGACGGCGCGGTGACACACCCCGGCCTGGACGAGCAGCTCGCCGTCCACCGCCGGGTGTCGCAGCGGATGCAGGCCGCCGTGGACTGAGCCCTCCTGCGGTTTCGGCGCCGAATGCTGGGCGCGCTTTCGCGCGCGAAAGGGCGAGTGGTTTGGCGCGCGAAAGTGCAGGGGCAAGGGCTCAGCGTTGCAGGGAGCCGCGGGCGACGGAGACGCCGGAGTGGGTCGGGTCGCCGTCCATCGGTTCCACCGAGACGTCGACCAGCGGGTAGGCACCCAGGTCGAGCCCGTCGGGCAGCGGCAGCACGGTGTCGCCGCGGTGCACGACGCCGACGGGCACCATCCGGACGGCGTCGGGCTGCAGCAGCCAGACCTCGTAGTAGCCGTCGCTGAGGAACGGCGCGTCGAGGTCGACCTGCAGCGAGCGGACCCCGTCCACGTCGCGCACCTCGGCCCGGCCGGAGGCGTCCTCGGCGGGGAGCGGGTCCAACGCCGCCGTGGCGACCACCGCACCCCCGCCGTCGTCGTCCCGGGTCAGCGCCACGGCACCCGCGCCGACGACCCCGCCCACCAGGACGGCGGCGGCGATCGTCAGCCAGCGGGTCCGCGACCGCCGCGGCTGCAACGGGACCACCTGTGCCCCCGAGGACGGCGGGACGGCGGAGACCCCGGTGGCCGCGGCGATCGCCGTCCAGACCTGCGGGGGCGGGGTGACCTCGGGTGCGGTGCCGGAGAGCTCCGGCACGGCCAGGACCTCGACCGGACGGCGCAGCCCGGCGACCTCGGCCGAGCACTGCGCGCACCCGGCGAGGTGGGCGGCGTCGGTGTCGGGCAGCGGCTCGCCGAGTGCGGCCAGGGCGAGCTGCTCAGGGGTGGAGTGCGGCACCGTCCACCTCCAAGCGGTCGCGCAGTCGTTCCAGGGTTCGTCGGATGTGGCTCTTCACGGTGCCCAGCGGGATCCCGGTCCGGGCGGCGATCTGGGTGTGGGTCAGGTCGGCGAAGAACGCGAGCTCGATGATCGTCCGTTGTGGTTGCCCGATGCGGTCCAACTCGCCGAGCAGCAGCACCCGGTCGGCCACGGCGTCGTCCACCCGGTCGGCGTCGGGAGAGCTGGGCCGGGTCCGTGCGTCGGCGGCGGCAGCCTCGGCCGAGCGGCGCTGCCGGGCCATCTTCGCCCAGGTGTCGGCGATCTTGTGCCGGCAGATGCCCACCAGCCAGGCCGGCAGCGGACCGGCTGCCGGGGTGTACCCGGCGCGGCCGGTCCACGCCGCGACGAAGGTCTGCTGGGTGACGTCCTCGGCGTCCGGGCCCGGACCGAACGCGCGCACGGCGAGCCCGTGCACCTGGCCGGCCCACCGCTGGTAGGCCTCCGCGAGCGCCTGCTCGTCGCCGGCGCAGAAGCGCCGGGCGACCTCGGCGTCGCTCGGGTCGGCAGCGGGGACGGGCGTCACCTCCCTGACCACCTCCCGAACGTAGGGGATCGGCCCCAGCCGGGGGCGCGACAGTGCGGTCACGACACGGGTTCGGCGACGACGACGACGTTGTCGGTGTAGCTGCGCAGCTCCGGCAGGAACTCCCCGCCGCAGGTGAGCAGCACCAGCCGCGGCGGGCCCGCCCGCTGGAACAGCGCGGTCAGCGGCACGGCCCGCTTCTCGATCAGCTCACGGGAGACGACCCGCCACCGGGTGACCGCGCCGGCCGCGTCGGTCACCTCGACCTCGGCGCCGGCGTCGAGCTCGCGCAGCGGTGCCAGCGCGCCCAGGCCCTGCTCGGCGTCGTCGACGTGCCCGGCCAGCACCGCGGTCCCCTCGTCGGCGCCGGGCGCCGGGCCGAACCGGTACCAGCCGACCCGGTCGACGTCCTCCGGGAGGGTCATCGCCCCGTCCGGTCCCACGCCGACCGGGTCGAGCGGGGCGTCGACCCCGGCCAGCCGCAGCCGGACCGGGGGCACCACGGGCGCGACCGCGGAGGGAGCGGCCGGGCGGGCGGTGACCCCCGGCGCGGCGCCAGCGGGGTCGGCGGGGTCGGCGTCGGTGCGCGGGGCGCTCAGCACCGAGGCCACCGGCGGCCCCGCCGCCGGGCCGGGGCGGGTCGCCGCCCACGCCGTCGGGACACCGACGGCGAGGGCGAGACCGGCGACCAGCACGGCGGCGGGAGCGCGCACGGGGAGCTCAGACCCGGGTGCCGAGCAGCCGGCGACCGGCGAGCGCCGCGGCGACCAGGCCGGCGCCGGACAGCGCGACCAGCGGCAGCGGCAGGCCGTCGCCGGTCAGGCCACCGGAGCCACCGGGGACGGCGGAGGGGGCGGAGTCCATCCCGCTCAGCGTCTGCACGGCCAGCTGGTAGCCCGCGTCGGCCGAGCCCCAGGCGTAGACCGCGGTGACGGTGCCCTCCCCGAGCGTCAGGTCGGCGGGGCCGATCGCCACCGTGGTGGTGCCGGCCAGCGTCACGTCGGCGGAGATGGTGCCGGCGGGGACCTCCAGCGTCGCCTCCTGCGGGTTGGTCAGCCCGGGGGCGACGACGGTGCCGCCGGCCCGGACGTCGACGGCGGGAGCGGCCGCGGTGTGTCGCACGGTGACCCGCGCCTGACCGGCCGGGACCGCCGACACGTCGTTGACGAACGGCGTCAGGACCGGCGTGCCGGTCTCGGTCAGGTGCGCGACCACGGTGGCGTTCGCGCCGGCCGGGACGCTGACGTCGTCGGCCTTCGCGGCGGGCGTCGTGCTGGCCGGGTCGGAGCCCGCCGGGTAGATGGCCAGGTCGTAGTCGCCGGCCGGCAGGGACATCTCGTCGGTGAGCGTGCCCGGCTGGAAGTCCGGGATCAGCTCCTCGCCGTTGGCGTACACGTCGACCGGGACACCCGGGACGGCGTGCAGGACCGAGACGGTGGCGGTGTCGGCGGCCTGCGCGGGCGGCGCGGCCAGGAGGACCAGGCCGCCGGCGGTGAGGGCGGCCAGGGTGGTGCTGCGGGTCCGGCTCACGGTGCTTCCTTCCGGTAGGAGGGTCTGTCGACTGCTCCTTCCGCCCGGTCGCCCGATCCGGATGCAGCGCCCCCTCAGCGGGCCAGCCCGGTCGCCAGCGCGTCGAGGTCGTCGAGGGTGGCGTCCAGGTGCGGCGAGACCCGCAGCACCGGGCCGGCCAGCTCCGCGGGGGCGCGCTCCCGGCCGACCGCCGTGACCAGCACGCCGTGCTCGGCGTGCAGCCGCGCGACGGTCCCCGCCACGTCGACGCCCGCCGGGGGCCGCAGCGTGGTGATCGCGGTCGGGGAGTCCAGCGGCTCCACGACCGACCAGCCGCCCCGCCCGTCGAGCCGTTCCCGGGTGGCCCGGCCGAGGGCGGCGAGCCGGCCGCGCACCCGGTCCGGCCCGGCGGCCAGGTGCTCGCCGAGGGCGACCACCAGGCCCACCCGGCCGGCGACGTGCGCGTCGGCGGACTCGTACCAGCGGGCGTGGTCGACGCCTGCGCCCCCGTCGTCGAACAGCTCCGGGCCGACCAGCGGGGTCAGCTGGGCGGTGATCCATGGCCGCATCACCAGGAAGCCCACGCCACGGGGCCCGGCCAGCCACTTACGGGCCGGCGCGTAGGCGACGTCGGCCCCCAGGTCGCAGTCGACCTGCCCGAGCGCCTGCGCGACGTCGAGCACCAGCGGCACCCCGGCAGCCCGGCAGAGCACGGCCAGCTCGCGGCCGGGCTGGACGACGCCGCGGTGGCTGGCCACCAGGGTCACGTGCACGAGCGCGGGCGGGTCGTCGCGCAGCACCCGCTCGACGCCGGCCAGGTCGGCGCGGCCCAGGTCGTCGGCCGGCAGCACCACCGGCACCAGGCCCGCGTCGGCGAGGACGGCGGCGTTGTGCCAGTACTCGCCGGGCAGCACGCCGACCCGGGTACCGGGCGCGAGCCGCCAGCGGCCGACGAGCGTGCGCACCGAGGCCGACGCGCTCTCGGTGAACGCCACGTCGGCCGCGGCCATCCCGACCAGCCCGGCGAGCACCGAGCGGCCCTGCTGCAGCAGCCCCTCGGCGGCGGCCTCGGCCACGTGCGCGCCCACCTCCGCCTCGTGGCGGGCGTGCCGGGCCACCGCCGCGAGCACCTGCTCGCTCTGCCGGCTGCAGGCCGCCGAGTTCAGGTGGACCACGGCCGGCCGCGGCCGGGCGGCCCGCCACCCGGTGCCCAGGTCGTCGTGCGGGAGGACGCTCACCCACCCGACGCTAGGGCACGGCCGGCCCCCCGGTGGGGCGGTGGGCGAGAGCACGCCTAGGTCCGCTCCGGCCGGGTAGGGGACACGAGCGCGGCAGCCAGCACGGCAGCCCGGCGACGACAGGACGGGGACCAGCGGCATGGACGGGGCGCACCGGGCACTCATCGGCGCCTCGGACCAGGAACTGGTCGACGGCACGGAGGCCTTCGTCCGGGACGCCCTGGACGCCGGTGAGCACGTGGTCATCGCCTGCACCGACCAGACCACCGAGCTGCTGCAGAAGGCGCTGGCCGACCGTCCGCAGGTCGCCTGGGCCGAGTGGGGCGAGGTGTACGGCCACGGCCCGGCCGCGGCGGTCACCGCGGTCCGGCGGCTCGGAGAGCGGTACCGCACCCCCGGCCACCCGGTGGTGCGTGTCGTCCTGGAGCCGCTGGCCGGGCCCGACCGCGACACCTGGCGGGAGTGGCAGCGCTACGACGCCGTGCTGGACCACCAGCTCGACGAGGCGGAGCTGCTCGGCGAGGAGCCGCTGCTGGTGCTGTGCCTGTGCGACACCCGCCGGGTGGCGCCCGAGCTGGTCCAGGCAGCCCGCGACACGCACCCCTCGCTGCAGGTCGACGGTGCCGCGGTGGTCAACCCCGGGCACGTCGACGCCGCCGCGTACCTCACCTCGTTGCCGGTGCCGGCCGAGCCGCTGGAGGAGACCGAGCCGCTGGTGCGCGCGGACTCGGTGCGGGACCTGCGAGGGCTGCGCCGGGACCTGGCCGCGCGCGCGGCGGACGCCCGGCTCCCGGGCGGCACCGAGTCGGCGCTGGAGGACTTCCTGCTCGCGGTCGACGAGATGACCACCAACGCGCTGCGCCACGGCCGGCCCCCGGTCGACCTGCGCCTGTGGGTCGACGACCGAAGGCTGGTCTGCACGGTCACCGATCGCGGCGCCGGGCTGCAGGACCCCTTCATCGGCTACGGACCGGCCCACGGCGACGACCTGTCGCTGGGTGGCATGGGGCTGTGGCTGGCCCGCCAGCTGTGCGACCACGTGGACATCACCGTCGCCGACGAGGGCGTCCGGGTCCGGCTCACCACCGTCCTGCGCTGACGTGGCCGGCGCCGCTCGGGACCGCGACGCCGCCGGTCGGGCCCGCAACGCCCGCCCTCGTGACGCGCTCGGCCGGCCGCTGCCCCGCGGCTCGGTCGGCGAGCCGCGGGCTCCGGAGGGCGTCGTCCGCACGCCGGGGGCGACCCTGCGCGAGGCGCAGGAGCTGCTCGACGCCGGGCGTCCCTTCCACGCCCACGAGGTGCTCGAGGACGCCTGGAAGACCGGCCCGGACGACGAGCGCGACCTGTGGCGCGGCCTGGCGCAGCTCGCGGTCGGCCTCACCCACGCCGCCCGCGGGAACGGCCCGGGTGCGGCCACCCTGCTGGCCCGCGGCGCCCGGTCACTGGGCACCGCGGGCGTCGCGGCGGACCGGCACGGGGTCGACGTCCCCGGTCTCGTGGCGTGGGGAGAGCGGCTGGCCGGCGCCGCCGGAGCAGGCGCACCGGTGGACCTCACCCCGCCCCGACTGACCGGCTGACCTGGTGGAGGTGCCCCTGTGGTGGGACGACCACGCTGAGTGCCACGATGGACGTGTGACGGCCATCACCCCTGAAGCGAGCAGCCCCGCGCCGACCGCACCGCCCGTCGCCCGTGGGCTGGTGACCTCCGCGTCCTACTCGATCACCGTCCGCCTCGCCGCCGACGGCGACCCGGCCAGCGTCGGGCGGATCGCCACCGCGGTGGGCAGCGCCGGGGGCGCGGTCACCGCCATCGACGTCGTCGAGTCCCGTCCCGACGGCCTGATCGTCGACGTCACCTGCTCGGCCGCCGACGCCGCGCACTCCGAGGAGGTCGTCGCCGCGCTCGACGCGGTCGACAACGTGCACGTCCGCAAGGTCAGCGACCGCACCTTCCTGCTGCACCTCGGCGGCAAGCTGGAGGTCGCCTCCAAGGTGCCGCTGAAGACGCGCGACGACCTGTCCATGGCCTACACCCCCGGCGTGGCGCGGGTCTGCCTGGCGCTGGCCGAGCACCCGGAGGACGTCCGCCGGCTGACGATCAAGGGCAACACCGTCGCCGTGGTCACCGACGGCTCGGCCGTGCTGGGGCTGGGCGACATCGGGCCGGGTGCCTCGATGCCGGTCATGGAGGGCAAGGCCGCGCTGTTCAAGCGGTTCGCCGACATCGACGCGTGGCCGATCGCGCTGGACACCCAGGACGTCGACGAGATCGTCCGCACCGTCGAGCTCATCGCCCCGGGTTTCGGCGGCATCAACCTCGAGGACATCGCCGCCCCCCGCTGCTTCGAGATCGAGGCCCGGCTGCGCGAGAAGCTGGACATCCCGGTCTTCCACGACGACCAGCACGGGACGGCGATCTGCGTGCTCGCCGCGCTGCGCAACGCGCTGCGGGTGGTGGACAAGCAGCTGGAGGACGTGCAGGTCGTCGTCGCCGGCGGTGGCGCGGCCGGGACGGCGATCGTCTCGCTGCTGCTGGAGGCCGGCGCTACGAAGGTGCTGGTGTGGGACCGCGAGGGCATCCTCTCCCCGGACGACGAGCGGCTCTCGCCGACCAAGCGCGAGCTGGCCCTGCGCACCAACCCCGCGGGCCGGCGCGGTGAGCTGCCCGACGCCCTGGTGGGGGCGGACGTCTTCATCGGCGTCAGCGCGGCCAACGTGATCCAGGCCGAGGCGCTGGCCGGGATGAACGAGCGGGCGGTGGTCTTCCCGATGGCCAACCCCACCCCGGACGTCGACCCGGTGCGGGCCCGGCAGTACGCCGACGTCGTGGCCTCGGGCCGGTCGGACCTGCCCAACCAGATCAACAACGTGCTGGCGTTCCCCGGGGTGTTCCGCGGGCTGCTCGACGCCCGCGCCAAGGAGGTGCGGCCGGGCATGCTGCTGGCCGCCGCCGAGGCGCTGGCCGCGGTGGTGCGCGACGAGCAGCTCAACGCCAACTACATCATCCCGAGCGTCTTCGACCCGGCCGTGGCCCAGGCCGTCGCCGCCGCCGTGGAGCAGTCGGCGCGCGCCGAGCCTGGCGCGACGGCCCCGACCACCACAGACCCGAACTGACCCGATGACCGGCCCCACGGCCTCCTTCGACGCGCTCACCGAGGACGCGCTGCGTTCGGCCGGCAGTCTCAAGTGGACCCGCTACGGCGACGTGATCGGTGCCTTCGTCGCCGAGATGGACTTCGGGACGGCGCCGGTGGTGACCCGCGCGCTGCACGACGCGGTGGACGCCGGGGCGCTGGGCTACCTGCCCGACGCGGCCGCCCGGGACATGGCCGTGGCGTGCGCGGACTTCCAGCGCCGCCGCCACGGCTGGGAGCTGCCGCCGGAGTGGATCACCCCGCTGGCCGACGTCACGGCCGGCCTGCAGGCCGCGATCGAGCACTTCACCCCGCCGGGCGCACCGATCGTGCTGCCCACGCCGGCGTACATGCCGTTCCTGGTGGTGCCCCGGGCGATGGGCCGGGAGATCATCGAGGTGCCGATGGTCCGGGACGGCGCCGGCCGGCTCACCGACGACCTCGACGGGCTGGACCGGGCCTTCGCCGCCGGCGGGGCGCTGCTCGTCCACGTCGACCCGCACAACCCGACCGGTCGGGTGGCCACCGAGGCCGAGCAGCGGGCGCTCGCCGAGGTGGTCGAGCGGCACGGTGCCCGGGTCTTCGCCGACGCCATCCACGCGCCGCTGGTGTACCCGGGCGCGGTGCACCGGCCCTACGCCGCGCTGTCGCCGGCGACGGCCGCGCACACCGTGACCGCCACCTCGGCGTCCAAGGCCTTCAACGTGCCCGGGCTCAAGGCCGCGCAGCTGGTGCTGTCCAACGCCGCGGACGCGGCGCGCTGGGCCGAGGTCGGCGAGCTCGCCGGGCACGGGGCGTCCACGCCGGGCGTGCTGGCCACCACCGCCGCGTACACCTCGGGGGAGGAGTGGCTGGACGACGTCCTGACCTACCTGGACGGCAACCGCCGGCTGCTCGCGGAGCTGCTCGCCGAGCACCTGCCGCAGGTCCGGTACACCCCGCCCGAGGGCACCTACCTGGCCTGGCTGGACGGCCGGGAGCTGGGCGTCGAGGGGTCGCTGGGCGAGTTCTTCCTGCGCGAGGCCGGGGTGGCGCTGGTCGACGGACCGGAGTGCGGCGCCCCGGGGGTCGGGCACGTGCGCCTCAACCTGGCCACGCCCCGCCCGGTGCTGCGCACCATCGTCGCCCGGATGGCCGCCGCTCTCCCCCGGTGAGGGCCCTCGATGGGGCAGAAGTGGCCACTTCTGCCCCGAGCGGGGGCCATGTTGGCCAACATGGCCCTCACGGGGGAGGCCGAGGGGGCCGCCGGGCGTGGATCATGGGCGGATGCCCGAGTTGCCCGAGGTGGAGGCCCTGGTGGCGTTCCTCCGTGAGAACGCCGTCGGCCGCGTGGTCGCGCGCGTCGACCTGGCCGCCGTCCAGGCGATCAAGACCTTCGACCCGCCGCTGTCCGCGCTGGCCGGGCTGGAGCTGACCGGCGCCACGCGGCACGGCAAGTTCCTCGACCTCGACGTCTCCGGTGTGCACCTGGTCGTGCACCTGGCGCGGGCCGGCTGGCTGCACTGGCGCAAGGACCTGCCCACCGCGCCGCCCAAGCCGGGCAAGGGGCCGCTCGCGCTGCGGGTGCACCTCGAGCCGCGCGAGGGGGAGCTGCCGGAGGGGTTCGACCTCACCGAGCAAGGCACCCGCAAGGGCCTGGCGGTCTACGTCGTCCGCTCGCCGTCGGAGGTGCCGGGGATCGCCCGGCTCGGCCCGGACGCCCTGACCGTGGACACCGAGCAGTTCGGCGCGCTGCTGGCCGGGCGGCACACCCAGCTCAAGGGGACGCTCACCGACCAGACCGTGCTCGCCGGCATCGGCAACGCCTACTCCGACGAGATCCTGCACCTCGCGAAGCTGTCGCCGTTCAAGATGGCCGACAAGGTCACCGACGACGAGCTGCTCCGGCTGCACGCGGCGATGCGGGAGACGCTGACCGATGCGCTGGACCGGCAGCTCGGTCAGCGGGCGGCGACGCTCAAGGGCGAGAAGCGGGCCGGGCTGCAGGTGCACGCCCGCACCGGGCTGCCCTGCCCGGTCTGCGGGGACACCGTCCGCGAGGTCTCCTTCGCCGACACCTCGCTGCAGTACTGCCCGACCTGCCAGACCGGCGGCAAGCCGCTCGCGGACCGGCGGATGTCCAAGCTGCTGCGCTGAGTGGAGTGGGACGGGCGCGTTCTCCGCGCCCTCCCACTCCACTCAGACGGCGTCGAAGCCGACCCGGTCGACCTTGCGGTGGTAGCGGGCACCGAGGACGCCGCCGAGGACGGCGCCGACCAGTGTGACGACCAGGACGGCGACCAGCGCGATGATGCCCGCGGTCGTGGCGCTCCCCTCGTCGACCGGGATGCGCGGCAGGTCCAGCTCGGAGAAGACGTTGTACTCCGACCCGAAGAAGATCCCGGCCAGCGCCAGCAGGACGACCACGACCAGGCCGATCAACCACACTGCGACGCCCTGCTTGGCACCGTCGAAGCGCGCCATCCGGCCGGCGCAGTAGCCGCCCGCGAGATAGGCCAGGAAGAGCGCGATCAGCAGCGCGATGCCCGCGCCGAGCCCGATCCCGGACGCCGCCGAGTCGGCGGCCTCGTCGACCGAGCTGACCGCGTCGGAGAGGCCGAAGGCCAGCCCGCCGGCCGACAGCAGCGCGATGAGGATGACCGCCATCCCGTTCGCCGACAGCCAGCCGAAGAACGCCGCACCCCAGGAGATGCCGCCGTAGCGGGCCTGCTGGGCGGCGATGACCTGCTGCCGGTCGGTACGGCCCAACCCGCGGTGCCGGTCGACGTCGGCGTCCGAGGCGCTCGCCGTGGGAGCGGGCTCGGGAGCGGGGGCGCTCGCGGGCACGGTGGTGTTCGGGAGGGTCGGCGTCCGGTCCACGACGGGGGAGGCGATGGTGACCTCGTCGTCGGCGGTGTGCGTCGTGTCGGCCGGCTGGGACCTGCCGCCGAGCTGGCTCGTGTCGACGGTGTCCGCGCGGTCGGCGGTGACGGCGTGCGACCCCGCCCCGGAGATGGCGTTCGTGTCGTCAGCGGTCCGGTTGCCGCTGAACACGGCGCGGACGGTGTCGGACACGCGCTTCTGAGCGGCCATGCGAGGACCTCCTGGCTGATCCGTGGCTGGATCGGTGGCCCCGTGGATGCCCGCTGGCGGACGGGCTCAACCGTGCCCGCCGCGGCGCCGGGGGCCGCTGGCGGCCACCATGGCGGCATGGCCCTGGTGACCTTCGACCTGTTCAGCGCCCTGATCGACTCACGGACGGGAGGTTCGGCGGCCTTCGCCGGCCTCGCCGCCGCCCACGGCTGGGACGTCGGGGGCGCCGACCTCTACGACGACTGGGACGCCCGCAACAAGGCCTCGCAGAAGGACCTGCCGCACGACGACGCCGCGCCGTGGGTGTCCTTCGCCGAGCACTCCCGCCGGGCGCTCGCCGCCACCTACGCCGCGCGGGGCCTGGAGGCGGACCCGACCGCGGACGTCGAGCTGCTGCTGGGCTCGCTGCCGGACTGGCCGCTGTGGCCCGACGTCGAGGCCGGGCTCGCCGCGGTCGGCCGCAGCTCCCGGGTCGGCGTGCTGTCCAACGTCGACGACGAGCTGTTCGCCCGCACCCGGGCCGCCGCGCTGGTGGCCCCGGAGGCCGTCCTGACCAGCGAGCGGCTGCGGGCCTACAAGCCGCACCCGGAGCTGTACCTGCGGGCTCGCGAGGCCGGGGCGCAGGTGCACGTGCCGGCCTCCGCGCGGGACACCCGCGGGGCTCTGGAGGCCGGGCTGGCCGTCGTCCGGGTGCGCCGGCCCGGGCACCGGGTCGACCCCGCCGGCCCGCAGCCCGAGCACGAGGTCGACGACCTGGCGCAGCTGCCCGCCGTGCTGGCCCGGATCAGCGCCGGGGGCTGACCCGGCGCAGCGGACCGGTCCGTCGCGGCACCGGCGTCGCCGACGTCGGCGCGTCGTCGGCCGAGCCGACCGCCGTCCACCAGTCGCGCAGCGGCGGCGCGTCGAGGACGTCGACCCGCTCGCCGGGCCGCGGGACGACGACCTGCACGCCGCGGGCGTCGGCGGCGGCGAGCAGCCGCTGCACCGGCTCGGCCCAGCGGTGGAACGCCAGGTTGAACGTCGCCCAGTGGATCGGCACCAGCACCCGGCCACCGAGGTCACCGTGGGCCCGCACCGCCTCCTCCGGGGTCATGTGGATGGCGTGCCAGGCGGCGTTGTAGGCGCCGATCGGCTGCAGGGCCAGGTCGAACGGGCCGAACCGCGCCCCGATGCCGGCGAAGGCCGGGGTGTAGCCGGTGTCGCCGCCGAAGAAGACCCGGTGTCGCGGGCCGGCGACCACCCAGGAGGACCAGAGCGTGGTGTCGCGGGGGAAGAACCGGCCGGAGAAGTGCCGCGCTTCGGTGCAGGTCAGGGTCAGGCCGCCGATCGTGGTGGCGCCGTCCCAGTCGAGCTCGACGATCCGGTCCTCGGGCACGCCCCAGCCCCGCAGGTGGGCGCCGATGCCCAGCGGGACGACGAACGGCGCGGACTGCTCGCGCAGCAGCGCCCGCACGGTCGGCAGGTCCAGGTGGTCGTAGTGGTCGTGGCTGATCAGCACGGCGTCGACCGCGGGCAGCGTCTCCACCGGCGTGGGCGCCGGGTGCAGCCGGGTGGGGCCGATCAGCGGGGACGGCGACACCCGCTCGCCCCACACCGGGTCGACCAGCACCCGCTGGCCGTCGATCTCGAGCAGCGCGCTGGAGTGCCCGAACCAGGTGACCGCCAGCTCGCCGGCCTGCTCGGGCAGCTCCGGGGAGACCACCGGGATCGGCCCGCCCGGCAGCCCCTTGTACCGCTCCTCGTGCCACTGCCGCAGCAGCCCGTCCCGGGCGTTGGCCGGGCGCAGGGTCGGCGTGGGCATGCTGTTGTGGAACTTCCCCTCGGAGAACTGCGGGGAGCCGGCGACGGTGGGACGCAGCCGGCGTCGGCTCGCGCCCACGGCGACCGGCAGGCCCCAGGCGGCGCGGGCGACCCAGCCGGCACCCCCGGCGAGAGCGGCGGCAGCGGTGACGGTGGCGGCACGGCGGAGGAACGGCACGTCCCCAGCATCCCCCGAGCACCTCTGGTCGCGCTCGGCCCCTCCCGGGAGCGGCAGGTGTCCTGCACGCAGTCGAGCTCTGCTCCACATGTGGAGCAGAGCTCGACTGTCGCCGGGTGGGGTCCGGGAGCGCGGGGACAGGGCGCTCCCGGACCTCCGTCAGCCGGCGATCGCGGCCACCGGGGGCGTGCGGGCCGCGCGGCGGGCCGGCAGCACCGAGGCCAGCAGCCCGGCCAGGGTGGCGACCACGACGATCGCGCCCACCTGCAGCCACGGGACGCTGAGCACGATCTCGCCCAGCTCGCCGAGCACCGACGCGGCACCGATCAGCCCGTACGCACCCCCGAGGACGACGCCGAGCAGCGCGGCCACGCCGGCCACCAGCACCGCCTCCCAGGCGAGCAGGCCGCGGAGCTGACCGCGGGTGAGCCCCAGGGCCCTGAGCAGGCCGCTCTCCTGGCGCCGCTCGACCACCGAGAGGGCCAGCGTGTTGCCCACGCCGATCAGCGCGATGACCACCGCGACGCCCAGCAGCCCGGTCACCACCAGCAGCAGCACGTCGAGCACCGAGTCGATCGCCGCCCGCTCCGAGGCCAGCCCGGTGACGAACGCGGTGGGCACGGCAGCGCCCGCCAGGTCGGTGACCGCGTCGATGGCGTCGGACTGGTCGGCGTCGTCGGCCAGCCGCAGCCAGACCGTGTCCACCGCCGCGCCCGGGGAGAGCCCGGCCAGGTCCACCGCGGTCAGCAGCGGCCGGTCGGCGTCCCCGCTGACGACGGTGAGCGTGCGGGACCGGTCGCCGGCGGTCAGTGTCACCGGGTCACCGGTCCGCACGCCCCAGCTGTCCGCGGCCCAGCTGGGCAGGGCGACCTGCCCCAGCTCGGGCAGGGTGAGGTCCGCGGTGGAACGCAGCACCGGACGTGCCTGCGCCGGGTCGACGCCGTTCACCTGCGTCTCGACGCCGTCCGGGCCGACGACGGTCGCGCCGGTGAGCCCGGTGGTCCCGACCACGCCGTCCACCTGCTGGAGCTGGCCCAACAGCGCAGCGGGCACCGCCTGCCCGGCGTCGACGACCACGTCCGTCGGGTAGGCGGCCGCCAGCCCGGCCTGCGCGGTCGCCCGGGTGGAGGAGGCGCCGACGACCATCGCGGTGGTGAGCGTGACGCCGATGAGCAGCGCGGTCGCCGTCGCCGCCGTCCGGCGCGGGTTGCGGGTCGCGTTGCCCGCCGCCAGCCGGCCGGGCAGTCCTCCGACCCGGCTGAGCAGACCGCCGACGGCCGCGACCACCGGCGGCACCGCCCGCTGCGCGAGCAGCACGACGCCCAGGAAGCTGAGCACGCCACCGGGCAGGGAGAAGAGGATGTCGGCGCGCACGGCGCCCAGCCCCATCAGAGCGGCGCCGGGGACGAGCAGCAGCAGGCCCAGGACGAGTCGGGCGGCCCCGCCGCGGGAGCGCAGCGGCGAGGGGTCGACCGGCCGCAGGGCGGCCAGCGGCGCGACCCGGGTCGCGGCCCGGGCGGGGGCCAGCGCGGCGAGCAGCGTGGTCAGCGTCCCGACGAGCAGGCCGACGACGACGGCGGTGACCGGGACGGAGACCCCGGACAGCGGGATGGGCGAGTCGGTCGAGGCGACGACCGCCGAGACGGCGGCGGCCAGGCCGATGCCGGCGAGCACGCCGAGGACCGAGGCGGCCAGCCCGGTGAGCGCGGCCTCGCCCAGCACGCTGCGGCGCACCTGCCGCGCGGTGGCGCCGACGCAGCGCAGCAGCGCCAGGTCGCGGGTCCGCTGGGCGAGCAGCACCGCGAAGGTGTTGGCGATGACCAGGCCGGCGACGAGGACGGCCACGGTGGCGAACACCAGCAGCATCGCGGTCAGCCACTCGGTGCCGCCGGTGAGGTCCGCCGCAGTGCGCTCGGCCTGCTCGGTGCCGGTCGCGACCGTGACGTCCTGCCCGGCCAGCGCCGCGGTGACCGCGTCGGTCAGCGCCGCCGGGTCGGTGCCGGTCTGCCCCGCGATGCGGAGCTCGACCGGGTCCAGGGCGCCCCACTGCTGCGCCTGCGCGGCGGTGCTGAACGCGCGGCCGTAGAGGCCGGCGGTCGGGTCGCCGCGGAGGTCGACGACGCCGGTGACGGTGGCCTCGGTCGTCGTCGCCACGCCCTCGGCGTCGTAGCTGGTGACCGGGACGACGTCGCCGACGGAGGCGCCGGTCCGCTCGCTCACCGCGATCTCGCCGGGGCGCACCGGCAGGGCGCCGGCGGCCAGCTGCTGCCAGCGCAGCCCGGGGTCACCGGCCACCGACTCCACCCTCAGGTACTGGGTGCCGGTCCGCCCGGGGACGGCCGCCTGCACGCTGGTCTCCCAGCTGGGGTCGACGGCCTGGACGCCGTCCAGCGCGGTGAGCGTGCCCACCCGGTCACTCAGGCCGCTGCCGTCGTCGCTGGTGACGACGACGTCGGTGTCGACGTACTGGGCGCCGGCCGCCTCGAGGACCGTCGACCTGGTGGTCTGGTCCAGCACCAGGGTGGCCACCACGAAGCCGACGGCGATGACGATCGCCAGGGTGGAGGCGACCAACCGGGGCAGATGTGCCCGGATGCTGGCGAGGGTGACTGCACGCACCGGGTCAGGCCCCCAGTCCGCGCAGCGCGCCGATGATGGAGTCGGTGGTGGGCTGGTGGACCTCGCCGGCGAGCCGACCGTCGGCCAGCAGCACCACGCGGTCGGCGTAGGCGGCGGCGACCGGGTCATGGGTGACCATCACGACGGTCTGGCCGGTCTCCCGGACGCTGGAGCGCAGCAGGTCCAGGACCTCGGCGCCGGCGTGCGAGTCCAGGTTGCCGGTGGGCTCGTCGGCGAACACGACGTCCGGCCGGGGGAGCAGCGCGCGGGCGACGGCGACGCGCTGCTGCTGACCGCCGGAGAGCTCGTGCGGACGGTGCCGGAGCCGGTCGCGCAACCCCAGCCGGCCGATGACGGCATCCATCCAGGCGCGGTCCGGGCGCTGCCCGGCCAGCTGCATCGGCAGCAGGATGTTCTCCTGCGCGTCGAGCACCGGCAGCAGGTTGAAGGACTGGAAGACGAAGCCGATCCGCTCGCGCCGCAGCGTGGTGAGCTGGTCGTCGCGCAGCCGGGTCAGCTCGGTGTCGCCCAGCCAGACCTGGCCGTCGCTGGCGGCGTCGAGCCCCGCGAGGCAGTGCATGAGCGTCGACTTGCCCGAGCCCGAGGGACCCATGATCGCGGTGAAGCGGCCGCGGTCGAACGCGACGTCGACCCCGGCGAGCGCGTGCACCGCGGTCTCACCGCTGCCGTAGGTCTTGCGCAGCCCGCTGGCGCGGACAGCGGCGTCCCGGTGCGCAGCGGGCGCCTCGCCGGGGACGGTCATGACGGGGACGGACACGGGGGCCTCCTGGAGCGGTGATCAGGTCGTGATCACGCTCTCGCCCGGAGCCCTGCCCCCGCGTCGCCGCACAGGTGGGTCCTGTTCGTCACCTGTGTGCTGCCCCAGGATGACCCCCTGTCATCCCCCAGTCGGACGGCTGCACTTTCGCGCGCGAAACCGCCCGTACTTTCGCGCGCGAAACCGTGGGGGGAGGGGGTTCCTTCAGGAGGCGGGGGCGTCGCGGAGC
>NZ_SJEW01000091.1 GCF_005930475.1 Modestobacter altitudinis | reverse complement strand
CCGCCCGGGTCCCCGTCCGGCCCCTCGGCCGGGCAACAACCCCTTCAGCAGTGCGCCGCGTCCGGCTGCCGCCGGCCCGCGTCCCGGCGGTGCCCCCGGCCAGGCCGCTGGTCCCGGCGGTCCGCGTCCGGGCCCGGCCGGCCCGCGCCCCGGCCCCGGTGCCGGTGGTCCGCGTCCGGCGTCCGGTCCCGGTGGACCTCGTCCGGCCGCAGGTCCGGGTGGGCCCCGGCCCAACCCCGGCATGATGCCGCAGCGGCCGAGCCCCGGCATGATGCCGCCGCGGCCGGCCGGCCGGCCTGGTGGCGGTCCGGGTGGTCCCGGCGGTGCCGGTGCTGGTGCCGGTGGCCGTGGCCGTCCGGGTGGTCCCGGCGGTGGCGGCGGCGGTGGCTTCCGTCCCGGTGGCGGCGGTCCCGGTGGTCCCGGTGGTGGCGGCGGCGCTCCGGCCGGTGGCTTCCGTCCCGGTGGCGGCGGCGGTGGCCGTGGCCGTGGGCGCGGTGGCTCGGGCGCCGGCACGGCGGGTGCCTTCGGGCGTCCGGGTGGACGCGGTCCGGTCCGTGGGCGCAAGAGCAAGAAGCAGCGGCGTCAGGAGTTCGACTCCATGGCGGCGCCGTCGATGGGCGGCGTCAGCCTGCCCCGCGGCAACGGGCAGACCGTCCGGCTGCCGCGTGGCGCCTCGCTGACCGACCTGGCCGAGCGGATCAACGCCGAGCCCGCCGCGCTGGTCACCGCCCTGTTCCACCTGGGCGAGATGATCACCGCGACGCAGTCGGTCAACGACGAGACGCTGCAGCTGCTCGGTGCCGAGATCGGCTGGGTCATCCAGGTCGTCAGCCCCGAGGACGAGGACCGCGAGCTCCTCGACACCTTCGACCTCACCTTCGGTGACGAGGAGAGCGACGACGAGGACGACTGGGACATCCGTCCGCCGGTGGTCACCGTCATGGGTCACGTCGACCACGGCAAGACCAAGCTCCTGGACGCGCTCCGGCACGCCAACGTGGCGGGCAAGGAGGCCGGTGGCATCACCCAGCACATCGGCGCCTACCAGATCATCACCGAGCTCGAGGGCAACGAGCGTCCGGTCACCTTCATCGACACCCCGGGTCACGAGTCGTTCACCGCGATGCGTGCCCGTGGCGCGAAGGTCACCGACATCGTCGTCCTGGTGGTCGCCGCCGACGACGGCGTCATGCCGCAGACGGTCGAGGCGCTCAACCACGCCCAGGCGGCCAACGTGCCGATCGTGGTCGCGGTGAACAAGATCGACAAGGAGGGGGCCAACCCCGCCAAGATCCGCCAGCAGCTCACCGAGTACGGCCTGGTGGCCGAGGAGTACGGCGGCGACACGATGTTCGTCGACGTCTCCGCGACCACGCGTCAGGGTCTCGACGACCTGCTCTCGGCGATCCTGCTCACCGCCGATGCCTCGCTGGACCTGCGCGCCAACATCGGCCAGGACCCCCAGGGTGTCGTCATCGAGGGCAAGCTGGACAAGGGCCGTGGCCCCGTCGCCACGGTGATGGTCCAGCGCGGCACGCTGCGCCAGGGCGACTCGATCGTGGCCGGCGACGCCTACGGTCGCGTCCGGTCGTTGCTCGACGAGCACGGCAACAAGCTCAAGGAGGCCCTGCCGGCCCGTCCGGTCCAGGTCGTCGGCCTGACCTCCGTGCCGCGCGCCGGTGACACCTTCCTCGTCGTCGAGGAGGACCGGATCGCCCGGCAGATCGCCGACCGCCGCCAGGCCCGCATCCGCAACGCGCAGAACGCCTCCATGCGCAAGCGGATCAGCCTGGAGGACCTGGACGCGGCGCTCAAGGAGACCCGTCAGCTCAACCTGATCATCAAGGGCGACAACTCGGGCACCGTCGAGGCGCTCGAAGAGGCGCTGATGAAGATCGAGGTGAGCGACGACATCGCGCTGCGGGTCATCCACCGCGGCGTCGGTGGGATCACCAAGAGCGACATCGACCTGGCGCTGGCCGACGACGTCATCGTCCTGGGCTTCAACGTCCGGGCCGAGGGCCAGGCCACCGAGCTGGCTGCCCGCGAGGGGGTGGACGTCCGGTACTACACGGTCATCTACCAGGCCATCGAGGAGATCGAGTCCGCGCTCAAGGGCATGCTCAAGCCCGAGTACGAAGAGGTCCAGCTGGGCACTGCGGAGGTCCGCGAGGTCTTCCGCGTCCCGAAGATCGGCAACGTCGCCGGTTCGCTGGTCCGCAGCGGCACCATCGTCCGCAACTCCAAGGCCCGGCTCGTCCGGGACGGTGCTGTGGTCGCGGACAACCTGACCGTCGAGTCGCTGCGTCGCTTCAAGGACGACGCGACCGAGGTCCGGGAGGGCTACGAGTGCGGTATCGGTCTCGGGTCGTTCAACGACATCAAGGCCGATGACGTCATCCAGACCTTCGAGCTGCGTGAGAAGCCGCGCGCGTAACAGGTGACATGGCCCCTGCAGGAGAGCCTTTCGGCCCTCCTGCAGGGGCCCGCCGCGAGCCTGCGAGTGGCGGGGGGCAGGAGGGTCCTTATATTCACGGGCACGCTCACCGCGGACCTGCTGCTGGGCGACGTGCACTCCCTCAAGGAGAAGCGCGCCGTGGTGAAGCCGATCGTGGCCGAGTTGCGGCGTCGCTTCACCGTGGCCGCTGCCGAGGTCGGCGACCCCGACCTGCACCGCCGTGTGCAGGTCGGGGTCGCCGCCGTCGCAGGCCAGGCCGGCCAGGTGACCGACGTCCTGGACGCGTGTGAACGGTTGCTGGTCGAACGGCCGGAGGTGACGCTGCTGTCGACGCACCGTCAGCTCTTCAGCGACACCGATTAGCAGAAGGACCCCCTCGCCCCCCACCACTCGCGAGCTCGCGGTGGGGCCCTGCGAGGGGGCCACCCAGTACCGAGGAGGACCGATGGCCGACCCGGCCCGGGCACGGCGACTGGCGGTGCGCATCCGCCAGATCGTCAGCGCCACGATCGAGATGCAGATCAAGGACCCCCGCCTCGGGATGGTCACCGTCACCGACGCCCGCGTCACCAGTGACCTTCGCGAGGCGACGGTGTTCTACACGGTGTACGGCGACGCCACCCAGGTGGAGGACTCCGCCCGGGCGCTGGCCAGCGCCACCGGCGTGCTGCGCTCGACGGTGGGGAAGCAGACCGGCATCAAGTTCGTGCCCTCGCTGACCTTCATCGCCGACATCGTCCCGGACACCGCCCGCGAGCTGGAGGAGGCGCTGGAGCGCGTCCGGCACGCCGACGCCGAGCTGGCCCGGGCCCGCGAGGGCGCGCAGTACGCCGGCGACGCCGACCCCTACCGCAAGCCCGTGGTCATCGGTGACGACGACGAGGACGATGACCTGGTCGCCGACGACGAGTCCACCGAGGACCCCGACGCCGGGCGTACCGACGACTTCTCCGACGGCCGGCCCTCCGCCGCCCAGCGGAGCGCGTCGTGACCGAGGCCGTCGACCCGGACCCGGTGGACCCGGCCGCCACCCCGGGCACCACCCTCGGTGGGCGTCAGGAGCCATCGGACGGCGACCCGACCGCCGGCGGCAAACGCGGCGACATCGGCACGACCGAGAGCATCGCCGCTGACGAGCCCGATGACGGCTCCACGTACCCGGTGGGGGGTGGCCGGGTCGAGGAGGAGTCGAACGCCTCCCCGGTCGCCGATCCGGGACCCGACGACACCCCGTGAGCGCCCCGACCACCGACGTCACCTCGACCTCGACCTCGACCTCGGCCGCGGTCGAGGTGCTGGCCCGGGCAGCGGACGAGGGGGCGACCGTCGTCCTGTCCGGGCACGTGCAGCCCGATGCGGACGCCCTGGGCAGCACCCTGGCGCTGGCGGAGGGCCTGCGTCGTCGCGGTGCCCGGGTGGTGACGACGTTCCCGGAGCCGTTCGTCCTGCCCGAGTCCCTCGGCTGGCTGCCCGGCGCCGACGAGCTGGTGTCCCCCGCGCAGGTGCCGGCCGAGGTCGACGTCTTCGTCAGCCTCGACGCCGCGTCCCCCGGCCGGCTGGGCAGCCTGGCCGCGCTCGTGGACACCGCCGGCCGGTCCGTGGTCGTCGACCACCACGCCAGCAACCCCGGCTTCGGCGAGGTGCAGCTGGTCGACCCGACGGCGGCCGCGACCGTGGTGCTGGTCGCCGAGCTGCTCGAGGGCCTCGACGTCGCACTGGACCAACGCCTGGCCACCTGCCTGTACGCCGGGCTGACCGCGGACACCGGGTCCTTCCGGTTCGGCAACACGTCCCCCGGCACCCACGAGCTGGCCGCCCGGCTGCTCCGCACCGGGATCGACCACGCCGCCATCAGCCGCCGGCTCTTCGACACCGCGGCGTTCGGCTGGCTGGGCCTGCTGTCGGCGGTCACCGGCCGCGCGGTGCTCGAGCCCGACGTCGGTGCCGGGCTCGTCTGGACCTGGTCGACCGCGGCCGAGGCACGGGCGCACGGCCTGGCCCCCGACCAGCTCGAGGCGCTCGTGGACGTCGTCCGGGCCACCGCCGAGGCCGACGTCGCCTGCGTGGTCAAGGGACAGGACGACGGCTCGTGGGTCGTGTCGCTGCGTTCCCGCGGTGCCACCGACCTGACCGGGGTCGCGATGGCGCTGGGCGGCGGGGGCCACCGGGCCGCGGCCGGCTACAGCTCGTACTCCGACCTCGAGGGGACGCTCGAGCAGCTCCGCGCCCAGCTGCGGGCCGCGCACCTGTCGTGACCCCGCCGTCCTCGGGACGGCCACGCGGCCCCGGGCCGTCCGTCCCGGCGCTGGCGGCGCCCGCGCTCGTCGTGCTGGCCGCCGAACCGCTCTACCTGCTGGTCGACACCGCCGTGGTGGGCCACCTGGACAGCGTCAGCCTGGGCGGGCTCGCCGTCGGCGGTGGGCTGCTCGCCTACGTCGCGGCGCTGCTGAACTTCCTCGCCTACGGGACCACCGCTCGGGCCGCGCGCCGCACCGGCGCCGGTGACCGGGCCGGCGCGGTGGCGGAGGGCGTGCAGGCCACCTGGCTGGCCCTCGGCCTCGGCGTCGCACTGGCGCTGCTGTTCCAGGTCCTGGCCGGTCCGCTGACCCGGCTGCTCGCCGGGGGCGCGGGTCCGGTCGCCGACGCCGGCGAGCAGTGGTTGCGGGTCGCCAGCCCGGGCCTGCCGCTGCTGCTGGTCGCGCTTGCCGGCAACGGCTGGCTGCGCGGGGTCCAGCAACTGCGCCGGCCGATGGGCTACGTGCTCGCCGGCAGCGGGGTCGGGGTCCTGCTGTGCCCGCTGCTGGTGCACCCGGTGGGCCTCGGCCTGGTCGGCTCCGCGCTGGCCAACCTGGCCGGCCAGGGGATCGCCGCGGCGCTGTTCGTCCGGGCGCTGGCCCGGGAGCTGGCCCGCTCCGGGGTCTCCTGGCGGCCCCGGCTGCCCGCGCTCAAGGCGCAGCTCGTGCTCGGCCGCGACCTGCTGGTGCGCGCCGCCGTGCTGCAGCTGGCGTTCGCCGCCGCGGCTGCGGTCGTCGCCCGGTCCGGCACCGCCGAGCTCGGCGCGCACCAGGTGGCGCTGCAGCTGTGGCTCTTCCTCGCCCTGGTGCTGGACGCCTACGCGATCGCCGCCCAGACGCTCGTCGGCACGGCGCTGGGCGCCGGCCGGCCCGCCGACGCCCGGCACACCGCCGCCCGGGTGGTCCGGTGGGGGCTGGGCACCGGCGTCGTCGTCGCCGTCCTGCTGCTGGCGTCGCGGCCGGTGCTGCCGCCGCTGTTCACCGACGACCCCGCGGTGCTCGCCCAGGCCGACGTCGTCTGGTGGTTCCTCGCGCTGATGCAGCCGCTGGCGGGGGTGGTGTTCGCGCTGGACGGCGTGCTGATGGGCGCGGGGGACGCCGCCTACCTGCGCACCGTGACCCTGGCGTCGGCACTGCTGGGCTTCCTGCCGCTGTCGCTGCTGTCGGGGTGGCTGGACTGGGGGCTGCCCGGTGTCTGGACCGGGCTGACCCTGTTCATCGTCCTGCGGCTGGTGGCGGTCGGGCGCCGGGTGCGGGGGAGCGCCTGGCTGGGTGAGACGGTGGGTCGGTGAGCCCGAAGAAGCCCGACGCCGACGTCCCGCCGTCCCTGCTGCTGGTCGACAAGCCGGCTGGCATGACCTCGCACGACGTGGTCGCCGTCGCCCGCCGGGTGCTGTCGGTGCGCAAGGTCGGGCACGCCGGCACCCTCGACCCGATGGCCACCGGCCTGCTCGTGCTGGGCGTCGGCGCCGCCACCCGGCTGCTCGGGCACCTCTCCGGCTCGGACAAGACCTACGACGCCACGGTCCGGCTGGGGCAGGCGACGGTCACCGACGACGCCGAGGGTGCGGTCACCGCGACGACGTCGGCTGCGGGCGTCGGCGAGGACGCCGTCCGCGCCGCGCTGGCCGCCCAGGTGGGGGCGCTGCAGCAGGTGCCGTCGTCGGTCAGCGCGGTCAAGGTCGACGGCCGGCGCTCCTACGACCGGGTCCGCGCCGGCGAGGAGTTCGAGCTGGCGG
Organism: Modestobacter altitudinis; assembly: GCF_005930475.1. Lineage (GTDB taxonomy): Bacteria > Actinomycetota > Actinomycetes > Mycobacteriales > Geodermatophilaceae > Modestobacter > Modestobacter altitudinis. Next base: position 12,128 of record NZ_SJEW01000091.1, on the reverse strand, counting down.
CCCGGTCGGTCACCGTGCACCGCATCGACGTCCACCGCGTCGCCCGGCCCGGACCCGACCTCGTCGACGTCGACGTGACGGTCGCCTGCAGCACCGGCACCTACATCCGCGCGATCGCCCGGGACGTCGGTGCCGCGCTCGGCGTCGGGGGGCACCTCACCGCGCTGCGCCGCACGTCCTCGGGCCCCTTCGCGATCGCGCAGGCCCGGCCGGTCGAGGACGCCGCCGCGGCTCTCGCCGGGCCCGGCGACGGTGCCGGCGTGCTCGGGCTCGCCGACGCAGCCCGCGCCGTCTTCCCCGCCCGCGAGCTCGGCGCCGAGGAGGCGGTCGCCGTCGGCCACGGACAGCGGGTGCCGGCCACCGGCACCCCCGGCCTGCACGCCGCGCTCGCCCCGGACGGCCGGCTCGTCGCGCTGGTGGAGGACGCCGGCCCGGTGGCCCGGGTCGCCGTCGGCTTCCCGCCGCGCTGAGCCGGGTGGCACCCTCGCGCAGGTGAGCCTCGACGATCGCCTCGCCGTGCTGGACGCCGAGCTGTCCGCCGCGCCGGGCGTGCTGGTCGCGTTCTCCGGGGGCGTGGACTCCGGGGTCGTCCTCGCCGCCGCGGTGCGCGCCCTGGGCCCGGACCGGGTGGTGGCCGCCACCGCCGTGTCACCGAGCCTGCCGGCGGCCGAGCGGGCCGCGGCGCACGCCTTCGCGGTGGGCCTGGGTGTCCGGCACGAGCAGCCGGCCACCGACGAGCTGTCCCGGCCCGGCTACGTGGCCAACGCCGGTGACCGGTGCGCGTTCTGCAAGGCCGAGCTGGTCGACGTGCTCACCCCGCTGGCCGCCGAACTGGGCATCGCCGACGTCGTCACCGGCACCAACGCCGACGACCTGCGGGCCGGCTTCCGCCCCGGCATCCGGGCGGCGGCCGAGCGCGGTGCGTGGGCGCCGCTGGCCCGCGCCGGGATGACCAAGGACGACGTCCGGGCCGCCGCCCGCCGCTGGGAGCTGCCGCTTGCCGACAAGCCGGCCGCCGCGTGCCTGGCCAGCCGGATCGCCTACGGCGTGCCGGTGTCCCGGGAGCGGCTGGCCCGGGTCGAGGCCGCCGAGGCGGCGCTGCGGACGGCGCTGGCCGGCGCCGGGCTGCCGGTGCGCGACCTCCGCGTCCGGGACATGGGCGAGGGCGTGGCGAAGGTGGAGGTGGACGCCGCGCTGGTGCCCGCCGTCGGGCCGGAGCTGCTGGCCGCGGTCACCGGCTTCGACCGGGTGGAGCTGGACCCCCGCGGCTTCCGCTCGGGCGCGATGAACGAGCTGCTGCCGGGCCCGGTGCGCTACAGGTGACCGGGCTGCGGTCCGCCGGCCGCCCTCTGGGCCGAGCGCGCGATGCGGGCCGCGGCGACGCCGGCGCCGAAGCCGTTGTCGATGTTGACCACCAGCACCCCCGGCGCGCAGGCGGTGAGCATGGTCAGCAGCGCGGCGAGCCCCTCGAAGGCGGCGCCGTAGCCGACCGACGTCGGGACGGCGACCACCAGCCGGTCGGTCAGGCCGGCGACGACGCTGGGCAGCGCGCCGTCCATGCCGGCCACCACGACGACCGCGTCGGCCGCCGCGAGGTCCGGGGCCACGGCCAGCACCCGGTGCACGCCGGCCACCCCGACGTCGTCCACCCGCCGGCAGCCGACCCCGCTCGCGGCCAGCGTCGCGGCGACCTCGGCGGCGACCGCGCCGTCCGACGTCCCGGCGGTGAGCACCAGCACCTCACCGACCGGCGGCGGGGGAGTGCCCACCCACGCCACCCGGGCCACCGGGTCGACGTGCGCGTCGGGCCACCGGTCGAGGACCGCGGCGGCGGTCTCCGGGTCGACGCGGGTCGCCCAGGCCAGCGACAGCCCGGCGTCCAGGAGGCCGGCCAGGCAGCCGACCGTCTCCGCCGGGGTCTTGCCGCCGGCGAAGACCACCTCGGGGGTCCCGGTGCGGGCGGCCCGGTCGACGTCCAGCCGGGCGAAGCCCAGGTCGGCGGTGCGCGGCTGATCGGTCACGCGCACCAGTCTCGCCCACCCGCCGTGTCGGCTGCGCCGGAGTTGGGCAGGATGCGGGCATGAGCGTCGTCAAGATCAACGTCGTGACCGTGCCGGAGGACAAGCGGGCCCGCTTCGAGGAGCGCTTCAAGGGCCGGGCCGGTGCCGTGGAGACCACCCCGGGCTTCGAGTGGTTCGAGCTGCTCCGCCCGGTCGAGGGCACCGACTCCTACCTCGTCTACACCCGCTGGGCGGACGAGGACGCCTACCAGGCATGGCAGTCCGGGCAGGACTTCGACCGCGCCCACTCCGGCGGTGGCGACACCCTCGCCCCGGCCGCCGAGCGGTCGCAGACCCACCTGTGGAGCTACGACGTCGTGGAGTCCGCCGCACCCAAGGGCAGCTGAGCCGAGCCGGCCCGCAGCGCCGCCGCCCACGCGGCGTCGCGGGCCGCCGGTGGCGCCGCCGTGGTGGTGCGCACGAACTCCCCGACGACGCCGGCGAACCGGCCCGGGTCCTCCACCTGCGGGAAGTGCCCGGCCCGGTCGAACACCACCAGCGTGCTGCCCGGCAGCTGCGCGTGCAGCGTCTCGCCGTGCGCCACCGGGATGACCGGGTCCCGGCCGCCCCAGACCAGCAGCAGCGGCAGCGCCGCGGTCAGGTACAGCCGGTCGGTGGCGCTCACCCGCTGCCCGCCGACGCCGATGACCGACCGGGCGGTGAGCACGAACGCCGCCCGTGCCTCCGCGTCGGCCAGCGTCGCCAGGCCGGCGACGACCTGCGCCAGCGCGGGCGGGGTGACCCGGTGCAGCGGGCGCAGCAGCCGGGCGGCCGCCCGCGCGGCGTAGGGGTTGAACACGGCGGGCAGCACCCACTCGGCGCCGGGCAGGGCCACCGCCCGCAGCGCCGGGCTCACGTTCCGGCCCAGGCCGCCGGAGTCGACCAGCACGAGCCGCTCGACCGAGGCCGGGAACTGGTAGGCCAGCTGCATCGCCACCCCGCCGCCCAGGCTGTGCCCGACGACGGTGGCGGACTCCACGCCCAGGACGACGAGCAGGTCGCGGGCGAGCGTGGCCAGCGCCCCGAGGCTGTAGTCGCCGGTGGGCTTCTCCGAGGCGCCGTGGCCCAGCAGGTCCGGGGCGACCACCCGGTGGGTGCGGGCCAGCTCGTCCAGCGCCGGGCCGAAGCTCGCCCCGGACCCGAGCAGGCCGTGCAGCAGGAGCAGCACCGGTCCCGCGCTCCCGCCGATCCGGCAGGAGACCCGGTGACCGTGCAGCAGCACCACCTCGGTGCGCACCTCGTGCCCGGTCCACCGCACCGGCTCCCACGCGGCTCCGGCTGGCTCGCTCCCGTCGGGCTCCATCCCCGCAGGCTAGGTGGGCGCGCGGGCTGTGCGGCCGGTTCCGCGTCCGCGCGCATCCGTGGGCACCGCCCCGCTCGTGCCTGGCCACCGACGAGCCGGTCTAGGGTGGCGGTGCGGGCCGGGCAACCGCCGGGCCGCTCCAGCACGAGCACCAGCAGGTGGGAGCCATGACCGACACGCTCAGCGACAGCCGTACCTCCTCCCGGGACTTCACCGAGGGCGTGCCGCTGGTCGTGGAGGACGTGCCGCGCCGCTCCGCCACCGAGCGCGCCCAGCAGCTGGAGGACCCCGGTTTCGGCAGGTACTTCACCGACTCGATGTTCGTGGCCCGCCACCGGCTCGGCGAGGGCTGGGTCGACGCCCGGCTGACGCCCTACGGCCCGCTGCAGGTGGACCCGAGCGCGGCCGCGCTGCACTACGCGCAGTCGATCTTCGAGGGGCTCAAGGCCTACGCCCAGCCCGACGGCACCGTGGCCACCTTCCGGCCGGAGTCCAACGCCGCCCGCTTCGCGCGCAGCGCGGCCCGGCTGGCCATGCCGCCGGTGCCCGAGCAGGCCTTCATCACCGCGGTCGACGCCCTGGTCGACGCCGACCGCGACTGGGTGCCCACCGGCCCGGACCAGACCCTCTACATCCGGCCCTACATGCTGGCGATCGAGCCGTTCCTCGGGGTCCGCCCCGCGCACGAGTACCTCTTCCTGGTGATCGCCAGCCCGGCCGGTGCGTACTTCCCCCGCGGCGTGCACCCGGTGTCGGTCTACCTCTCCGAGGACTACATCCGGGCCGCTCCCGGCGGCACCGGCGACGTGAAGTGCGCCGGCAACTACGCCGCCAGCCTGCTGGCCCAGGAGCAGGCGATCGCCGCCGGCTGCGACCAGGTCGTCTGGCTCGACGCGGTGGAGAAGCGCTACGTCGAGGAGATGGGCGGGATGAACATGTTCTTCGTCCTCGGCTCCGGCGCCGACGCCGAGCTCGTCACCCCGGAGCTCACCGGGACCCTGCTGCCCGGCATCACCCGGGAGTCGCTGATCACCGTGGCCCGCGAGCTGGGGCACACCGTCACCGAGCGGAAGTTCAGCGTCGAGGAGTGGCGGGCCGGCGTGGCCGACGGCACGGTCACCGAGACCTTCGCCTGCGGTACCGCTGCGGTGATCACGCCGGTCGGCGAGGTCAAGGCCCGCACGGGCGACTTCACCGTCGGCAACGGCGAGCCGGGTCCGCTGACGATGCAGCTGCGCGCGCACCTGCTCGACGTCCAGCACGGCCGGGTGCCCGACACCCACGGCTGGCTGCACCGCGTCGCGCCCGCCGCCTGAGTCGGCGACCAGGGCACCGGGGGAGGCGGACGGCGTGCTGCGCTGGCGCGGGCTGGGGGACACCCCACGCGATCTGGGGCGCACGGTGGTCACCATCGGCATGTACGACGGCGTCCACCGCGGGCACCAGCACCTGATCAGCACTGCGGTCGCGCGGGGCCGGTCGCTGGGGCGCCCGGTGGTGCTGCTGACCTTCGACCCGCACCCCTCCGAGGTGGTCCGGCCCGGCTCGCACCCGGCGATCCTCACCTCGGCCGACCGCAAGGGCGAGCTGGTCGCCGACCTCGGGGTCGACGGCATGTGCGTGCTGCCGTTCACTGCTGAGTTCAGCCGGCTCTCCCCGGAGGAGTTCACCCACACCGTGCTGGTCGAGCACCTGTACGTGACGCAGGTCGTGGTGGGGCGCAACTTCAGCTACGGCCACAAGGCCGCCGGGACCGTGGAGACGCTGGCCGCCGACGGGCGCCGGTTCGGCTTCGGCGTCGAGGGGGTCGACCTCACCGTCGTCGGTTCGGCGCCGGACCCGTCCGGGACCGGTGAGGTCACCATCTCCTCGACCTACATCCGGGCCTGCGTGGCCGCCGGGGACATGGCCTCGGCGGCCCTCGCGCTGGGTCGCCCGCACCGGGTCGACGGCGTGGTCGTGCGTGGCGACCGGCGCGGCCGGGAGCTGGGCTACCCGACCGCGAACGTGGAGAGCCCCGCGCACACCGCAGTTCCGGCCGACGGGGTCTACGCCGGCCGGCTGGTGCTGCGCGACCGCCACGGGGCGAGCCGGAGCAGCCACCCGGCGGCCATCTCGGTGGGGAGCAACCCGACGTTCTCCGGTGCCCGGCGCACGGTGGAGGCGCACCTGCTCGACTTCGACGGCGACCTCTACGGCGAGCACGTCGGGGTGGAGTTCGTGGAACGGCTGCGCCCGATGCTCACCTTCGCCGGCGTCCCGGAGCTGCTGGTGGCGATGGGCGAGGACGTCGTCCGGACCCGCGCCGTCCTGGGGCTGTGACACTGCGACCCTGACGGGCCGCACCACGGCCAGGTGCCGTTCCCCGGTCGCGCTGAGCCGCTTCGTCGTTCGGTCGCGGGACCCTCCGGGCCCCACTCCTCGCGACAGAACAGCTCGGCCAGGTGCCGTTCCCCGGTCGCGCTGAGCCGCTTCGTCGTTCGGTCGCGGGACCCTCCGGGCCCCACTCCTCGCCACAGAACAGCTCGGCCAGGTGCCGTTCCCCGGTCGCGCTGAGCCGCTTCGTCGTTCGGTCGCGGGACCCTCCGGGCCCCACTCCTCGCGACAGGACAGGCTCCGGCCCCCACTCGCCACGACAGGACGGGCCTCCCGTGCCCACGCCTCGCGACAGCCTCCGTCCCGGGTCCCGTCCCGCGTCCCCGATCGGCGCAGAGGCCTCCGGACGCCTTGTGTAACCTGGGTGTTGACGTCGGGAGACCGACGTGTGTGCATGCTGCCCCCGTGACACAGACCGGGGGCCACACGTGACCTGCCCTGGAGGCACCATGGCGCTGGAGAGCGCGACGAAGAAGCAGATCATGACCGAGTACGCGACGGTCGAGAACGACACCGGTTCCCCCGAGGTGCAGGTCGCGATGCTGACCCGACGGATCAGCGACCTGACCGAGCACCTCAAGCAGCACAAGCACGACCACCACAGCCGGCGGGGCCTGCTCCTGCTGGTCGGCCGCCGGCGGCGGCTGCTGAACTACCTGGCCAAGACCGACATCAACCGGTACCGCTCGCTCATCGAGCGGCTCGGCCTGCGCCGCTAGCACCACCGAGGGGACCGCTCCGGCACGCCGGGACGGTCCCCTCTCTCGTCCGGCACCCGCCGGAGGAGACCACCGGCTACCACGCCGGCCGTCCTGCGAGGGCCGGTCCTCGGTAGTGGCCCCCGGGACGCAGCGAGCCTCAGAAGCAGGGACCCGCGACACCCCGAGGGCTTCGATCGAAGACCGGTCGCCCCGGACACCGTCGGCGCAGAGCCGCGAAGAGGACGTCGCCGTATGCGACGTAGGAAGAGGACACGATGTCCGCACCCACGACAGAGACCGACTTCGACGCCGAGGACGGCGTCTTCACCGCCACCGCGGTGATCGACAACGGGGCCCTCGGCTCCCGCACCGTCACCTTCGAGACCGGCCGCCTGGCCAAGCAGGCCGCCGGCTCGGTCGTCGCCACCATGGGCGACACCACGCTGCTGTCGGCCACCACCGCCGGCCGCCAGCCCAAGGACCAGTTCGACTTCTTCCCGCTCACGGTGGACGTCGAAGAGCGCATGTACGCGATCGGCAAGATCCCCGGCTCGTTCTTCCGCCGTGAGGGTCGGCCGTCCGAGGACGCGATCCTCACCTGCCGACTGATCGACCGCCCGCTGCGCCCGACCTTCGCCAAGGGCCTGCGCAACGAGGTCCAGGTCGTCATCACCGTGCTGTCGCTGGACCCCGACCACGTCTACGACGTGCTCGCGATCAACGCCGCGTCGGCGTCCACCCAGCTGTCCGGCCTGCCGTTCTCCGGCCCGGTCGGCGGCACCCGGGTGGCGCTCATCAACGGCCAGTGGATCGGCTTCCCGACCCACGCCGAGCTCGAGGACGCCGTCTTCGACATGGTCGTGGCCGGCCGGGTGCTGCCCGACGGCGACGTCGCGATCATGATGGTCGAGGCCGAGGCCACCGAGAAGACCATCGAGCTTGTCGCCGGTGGGGCCACCGCCCCGACCGAGGAGGTCGTGGCCCAGGGCCTCGAGGCCGCCAAGCCCTTCATCAAGGCGCTGTGCCAGGCGCAGAGCGAGCTGGCCGGCAAGGCCGCCAAGCCCGAGGCGCACTTCCCCCGTTTCCTGGACTACCAGGACGACGTGTACGCCGCCGTCGAGGCCCAGGCCGCCGAGAAGCTGACCGTGGCCCAGGCCATCGCCGGCAAGCAGGAGCGCGAGGAGGCCACCGACGCGCTCAAGGACGAGGTCAAGGCCGCGCTGGCCGGCCAGTTCGAGGGCCGCGAGAAGGAGATCTCCGGGGCATTCCGCGCGGTCACCAAGAAGGTCGTCCGGCAGCGGATCCTGCGCGACAAGATCCGCATCGACGGCCGTGGCCTCACCGACATCCGGCCGCTGTCGGCCGAGGTCGAGGTCCTGCCGCGGGTGCACGGCTCGGCGCTGTTCGAGCGGGGCGAGACCCAGATCATGGGCGTCACCACGCTGAACATGCTCCGCATGGAGCAGCAGCTGGACACGCTGAACCCGATCACCCGCAAGCGCTACATGCACAACTACAACTTCCCGCCGTACTCCACCGGTGAGACCGGTCGGGTGGGCTCGCCCAAGCGCCGCGAGATCGGCCACGGCGCGCTCGCCGAGCGGGCGCTGCTGCCGGTGCTGCCGGACCGCGAGGAGTTCCCCTACGCGATCCGCCAGGTCTCCGAGGCCCTCGGCTCCAACGGCTCCACGTCGATGGGCTCGGTCTGCGCCTCCACGCTGGCCCTGCTCAACGCCGGTGTCCCGCTGAAGGCCCCGGTCGCCGGCATCGCCATGGGCCTGGTCTCCGACGAGGTCGACGGCACGACGCAGTACGTCGCGCTGACCGACATCCTCGGTGCCGAGGACGCGTTCGGTGACATGGACTTCAAGGTCGCCGGCACCAAGGACTTCGTCACGGCCCTCCAGCTGGACACGAAGCTCGACGGCATCCCCTCCGACGTCCTCGCGGGTGCGCTGACCCAGGCCCGCGCTGCCCGGCTGCACATCCTCGACGTCATGCTCGAGGCGATCGACGGCCCGGACGAGATGAGCCCGTTCGCCCCGCGGGTGACCACGGTGCGCATCCCGGTCGACAAGATCGGTGCGGTCATCGGCCCCAAGGGCCAGATGATCAACGCGATCCAGGACGAGACCGGCGCCGACATCACCATCGAGGACGACGGCACGATCTACGTCGGCGCCTCGGACGGCCCCTCGGCGCAGGCCGCCGTGGACCGGATCAACGCGATCGCGAACCCGACGCTGCCCAAGGTCGGCGAGCGGTTCCTCGGCACCGTGGTGAAGACGACGGCCTTCGGGGCCTTCGTCTCGCTGCTGCCGGGCCGCGACGGCCTCGTGCACATCAGCAAGCTGGGCAACGGCAAGCGGATCGCCAAGGTCGAGGACGTCGCCAACGTCGGCGACAAGCTGCAGGTGGAGATCACCGACATCGACGCCCGGGGCAAGATCAGCCTGGTGCCGGTCGTCGAGGGCGACGCCGCGGCAGCGACCGACTCGGCTCCGGCCGAGGCCGCGGCTCCCGCGGAGGCGTGACACGAGGACGGACCACCTGACCGGGGCCGGGGTGGGCGCTGCGGCGTCCACCCCGGCCTCGGTCGGTACCACTGAGGTGCTGGACGTCGACGAGTTCGGCGGGCGCGTGGAGCGCACCGAGCTGCCCGGCGGCCTGCGGGTGATCACCGAGACCATGCCCGGGGTGCTCTCGGCGACCCTCGGCATCTGGGTCGGCGTCGGTTCTCGTGACGAGAGCCCGGCGCTGGGCGGTTCCTCGCACTTCCTCGAGCACCTGCTGTTCAAGGGGACGCGCAGCCGCACGGCGCTGGAGATCGCCACGGCGATGGACGCCGTCGGCGGTGAGATGAACGCCTTCACCGCCAAGGAGCACACCTGCTACTACGCGAACGTGCTGGCAAGCGATCTGCCGCTCGCGGTGGCGATGCTCGGTGACCTGGTCACCGACGCCCTGAACACCGCACCGGACCTGGAGTCCGAGCGCACCGTGGTGCTCGAGGAGATCGCCATGCGCGACGACGAGCCGGCCGACGCCGTGCACGACCTGCACGCCGAGACCCTGTTCGGGGACACCCCGCTGGGGCGGTCGGTGCTGGGGACGGTGGAGTCGATCGAGTCCCTCACCCGGGACGACGTCGACGGCTGGTACCGGGAGCGGTACGCCGTGCCCTCCATCGTCGTCTCGGCCGCCGGCCGGGTCGACCACGCCCAGGTGCTGGACCTGGTGACCGCGGCCTTCGGGGACCGGCTCACCGGGGGAGCGCGACCGGACCCGCTGCGGCTGGGCGACGACGCGGTCCTGACCGCGCCCGCCCGGCCGGCCGGGCTGATCCACCGGCCCACCGAGCAGACCCATCTGCTGCTGGGCAGCCTGGGCATGGGGCGCCTGGACGACCGCCGGTACGCCGCGGCCGTCCTGGACGCCGCGGTCGGCGGCGGGATGAGCTCGCGGCTGTTCCAGGAGATCCGGGAGAAGCGCGGTCTGGTCTACAGCGTCGGGTCCTCCCTCACCCACTACGCCGGGTCGGGGAGCTTCTCGGTTTACGCCGGGTGCTCACCCAAGCGGGTGCCCGAGGTGCTCCGACTGGTCCGCGGCGAGCTGGGCGCGGTGGCTGCCTCCGGGCTGACGTCGGAGGAGGTGGCCCGCGCAGTGGGCCAGCTCAAGGGCGGTCTGGTCCTGGGGTTGGAGGACACCGGCTCCCGGATGAGCCGGCTCGGCAAGAGCGAGCTGTCCTTCGGGGAGTACCTGTCGGTGCAGGAGGTCCTCGACCTGCTCGACGCGGTCGACGAGGAGCAGGTACGGGCGGTCGCCGCCGACCTGCTCACCCGGCCGACCTGCCTGGCCGTGGTGGGTCCCTACCGGGACCGCGACCTCGACCGGCTCCTCGCCTGAGCCGGTGACCGGTCCGCTCCGAGAGCACGGCGCGCTGGCCCGCGGGGCCTTCGCCGTCGCCGTGCTCGTCTCACTGGCCGTGCTCTTCGCGCCCCCGGGGGACGTGCCGTCCGGCCCCCCGGGGGTCGACAAGGTCGTCCACTTCTCGCTGTTCGCGGTGCTGGCGCTCACCGGCCGCTGGTCCGGCGTCGGCCAGGGCGTGCTCGCCGGCCTGCTCGTCCTCTACGCCGCCGGCAGCGAGCTGCTCCAGGGGACGTCCCTCGTGGACCGGGACGCCTCGATCGGTGACCTCGTCGCGGACTCGGCCGGGGTCGTCGCCGGCCTGCTGGTGTGGCGGCTCATCGCGTCCCGCCGCACCGGCGCTCCCCGCTGAACCGCCGGTGGTCGGACGGCCGCCTTGCATCCCGACCCCCGGTTCGTGAGCATCGCGGGGTGACGACCTCGCCGGACCAAGCCCCGCGTACGACCACCCCTGCCGAAGCCCCGCTCATCGCGGTCGGGGTGCTCGGCGCCCGTGGCCGGATGGGCACCGAGGTCTGCCGCGCTGTCGACGAGGCCGAGGACCTGGAACTGGTCGCGATGGTCGACGAGCGCGACTGGTTGTTCAACGTCGCCGACGCCGGCGCCCAGGTCGTCGTCGACTTCACCCGGCCGGACTCGGTCATGGAGAACATCCGCTTCTGCATCGACCAGAACATCCACTGCGTCGTCGGGACGACGGGCTTCGACGAGCAGCGGCTGGCCACCATCGCCGAGTGGCTCGAGCCCAAGCCCGAGGTGGGCGTGCTGATCGCCCCCAACTTCGGCATCGGCGCCGTGCTGCTCATGCGCTTCGCCGCGGAGGCGGCTCGCTTCTTCCCCAGCGTGGAGATCGTCGAGCTGCACCACCCGGCCAAGGTCGATGCCCCGTCGGGGACCGCGGCCCGCACCGCCCGGCTGGTCGCCGCGGCGCGTCGGGCGGCCGGCGTCCCAGCCGCACCCGACGCCACCCGGGAGTCCGACTCCCTGCCCGGCGCCCGCGGCGCGGACGTCGAGGGGATCCCGGTGCACGCCGTCCGGCTCACCGGTCTGGTCGCCCACCAGGAGGTGCTCATGGGCTCGGCGGGGGAGACCTTGACCCTGCGCCACGACTCCTACGACCGGGCGTCCTTCATGCCGGGGGTCCTGCTCGCGGTCCGGGAGATCGGCAACCGTCCCGGCCTGACCGTCGGGATCGAGTCCCTGCTCGGTCTCTGACGGCACCGACACGTGACCGCCGGGGCGGGTGAGGCGTCCGGACACCCCGCTGTCACGTGAGCTGGGTCGCAGTTTCCAAGGCGCCAGACGCCTGCGACCTGCGGTTTCGTGCCCTCAGGGGGACCCCGGCACCGGAACACAGGCGATCAGGTGCCCCCCGGGTTTGACGAGTTCCTCAGGGCCGCGTAACTTCCTCTTTGCGCCGAGCGAGACCGGGCCGGAAGGGCCGGGAGCCGCAAGGTCAGACCCCCGGGTGTGACAGCGAGCCGTGCACGGCGTAACGTAGTACGAGCCGCCGGAGACGACGACCTTCCAAGGTCTGGTTCTCCGCGCGTCCGCTCCTTGAGAACTCAACAGCGTGCCGAAAGTCAGTGCCAAGTATCAATACCCCCATGTGCGGGGCTCTTCGGGGTCTCGTGGGGTTCCTTTGGTTGATTGAACGAGAGTGCCAACTCTCGGTCTCAGCTGTGATCAAATCATCTACGGAGAGTTTGATCCTGGCTCAGGACGAACGCTGGCGGCGTGCTTAACACATGCAAGTCGAGC
>NZ_SJEW01000090.1 GCF_005930475.1 Modestobacter altitudinis | reverse complement strand
GGCGGCGGCGGCCCGATGGGCGGCGGGCGGCCCGGCGACAACTGACACGCCCGGCGGGCTCGTGCTCTGCTCACCCTGGTGAGCAGAGCACGAGCGGGTGGCACACTCCGTCCGCAGACAGGAGGGCAGCATGCGCGTCACGCGGATCACGGCCGATCTCGGCGTCGCCGACATCGCGGAGGCGAAGGGCTTCTACGCCGGCTACCTCGGTCTGAGCACCGAGGAGTTCCACCTGGGTTGGGTGGCCCGGTACACCGATCCCGAGACCGGGGCACACGTCCAGCTCGTCACCCGCGACGCCACCGCAGCTGAGAACCCGGTCATCTCGGTGCACGTGGACGACCTCGAGGGCGCGTACGCCGAGGCGCAGCGACTCGGCTACGAGATCGTGCACCCGCTGACCACCGAGGCCTGGGGGGTGCGCCGGTTCTTCGTCCGCGCGCCCGACGGCAACGTGGTCAACGTCGTGGCGCACCACGACTGACCGGCGGCGGCCCTCAGTCGTCGTTCGGGTAGACCACGCCGAGCTGAGCCCGGACGCCGTCGAGCAGCCGCATCGTCGCCAGCGAGTGCTCCAGCGGCATCACCGGGCTCTCGGTCAGCCCCTGCTGCAGGCAGCGGGTGACCTCCCGGAGCTCGTGCACGTAGCCGGAGCCGACCAGCTCGAACTCCTCGGTGCGGACCTCGCCCTTGCTGGCCTCCACGTCCAGCCGGGTGGGCCGGTAGACGGCATCGGACCCCTGCGCCCGGAGCCAGCCCTCGCTGCCGGCCACGATGACGGTGTTCGGGGACCGGGCCAGCAGCGAGGTGGTGATCGAGGCCTGCGCGCCCGAGCCGTAGGTCAGGGTCAGCGCGTTCTGCGCGTCGACGCCCTCGTCGTTCAGCGTGCCCACGGCCGTCACCGCGTCGGGCAGCCCCAACGTCCCCCAGACCCAGAGCAGCGGGTACACCGCGAGGTCCAGCAAGGCGCCACCGCCGTCGGCCCGGCCCCAGAGCCGGCTGGCCGGGTCCTGCCGGGCGCGGAAGCCGATCTCGGCGCCGACCCACTGCACGGTGCCGATCTCGCCCGAGGCGGCGATCTCCAGGGCGCGCTGGAAGGACGGCAGGAACCGCGTCCACACCGCCTCCATCAGGAACACCCCGTGCTCCCGGGCCAGGTCGACCAGCTGCTGCGTCTCGCGGGCGTTGATCGTCAGCGGCTTCTCGCAGAGCACCGCCTTGCCGGCCCGCAGCGCGGCCGCCACCACCTCGGCGTGCTGGGCGTGCGGCGTGGCCACGTAGACCGCCTCGACGTCCGGATCGGCGAACAGCGCCTCGTACCCCAGCTGCTCGTCGGTGTCGGAGTACGAGGTGGCGAAGCCGAACCGCTCGGCGAACTCGCCGGCCCGGTCCGCCCGCCGGGAGCTGACCGCATGCAGCACGGCGTCGGGCAGCAGTGCCAGGTCGGCGGTCACCGTGGCGGCTACGGCGCCGGTGGCCACCACGCCCCACCGGACCGGGCGCCCGGTGGCGGTCAGCGGGTCGGCGTCAAGGAGCTCGGGGCGGGCGATGAACGACGAGGTCACGCCGCCACGCTAACCAAAGGTCCCCGCTGCCCCCCACCACTCGCAAGCTCGCGGCGGGCCCCTACAGCGGGGCCGCGTGGCACCATCCGGCGCATGAGCGAGGCACCGAAGGGCCCGGCCAGCTACTTCCCGTCGATCGAGAAGAAGTACGGGCGCCCGATCGCCGAGTGGCAGGACCTGGTCCGCTCCTCGCCGTTGACCAAGCACATGGAGCTGGTGAACTGGCTCAAGTCGGAACACGGCCTGGGGCACGGGCACGCCAACGCCCTGGTCGCCGCCACGCTCGCCGAGCGCTGAGCCCTCATCGCCACAGGCGCGCCTTCGGCGATGGGGGGTCAGGCGCGGACGGGGGTCGCGGCGAGGGTGGCGCCGGTGACCTCGGCGAGCAGCGCCTCGGCATCCTCGACCTGCTCACCGCGCCAGGCCACGTGCTGGTCGGGGCGGACGAGCACCAGGTCGGCGCCGCACAGCTCCCGCAGCCGGGGGTGCGCGCTCAGGTCGACGACCCGCAGCGGCACGTCGGCCCGGGCCGCGGCCTCGACCAGCGAGCGGGGATCGGCGTCCCGGCCCAACTGGAGCACGGTGAACTCCTCGCCCAGCCGGTCGTAGACCGAGCCGCCGTCGGGCAGCCAGGTGTGCGGCAGCCGCGCCCCGGGGTGCGCCGAGGGGGTGTAGGTGGTCACCGTCGGCTCCGGCCGCGGCCCGCCGGAGGGGACGACGAGCGGCGAGTCCGGGTAGTCGTAGCCGAGCACCAGGCCGAGGCTGTGGAACTCCGGGTCCTTGACCACCAGCGCGGCGGCGACGGCGCCCCGCAGCTCCACGCCGCGCGGCCCGTCGTCGTCGAGGTCCCCGGCGGCGAAGGACGGCGCGAGGAACGCCTCCTGGGCACCGGCGGCGGCGATGGTGCGCTCGGCGACCGGCCGCCGCTCCGCCTCGTAGCTGTCCAGCAGGGCTGCCGGCGCCCAGCCGCGGAGGACCGCGGCGAGCTTCCAGCCCAGGTTGACCGCGTCACCGACGCAGGTGTTGAACCCGTGCCCACCCCACGGCGGGTTGAGGTGCGCGGCGTCCCCGATCAGGAACACCCGCTGCCCGCGGTACCGGTCGACGAGCAGCATCCGCGCCGACCACGGGTCGGTGGCCAGCACGTCGACGTCGATGTCGGCACCGGCGAGGGCCCGCACCAGCGCGACCGGGTCGACGTCGCCGGCGGTGGCGTCGACGCCCTGCACGATCGCCCACCACGTGCCGTCGAGGTCCAGCCGGCCCATCAGGCCGCCGCGCTCGGCGCCGATGACCCAGTAGTGCACGCCCAGCGCGCACAGCTCCCGGGTCTCCAGGTCCGCGGACCGGAAGGTGACGCTGAGGTTGGGCAGGCTGCCCGAGGAGCCCTCGTAGCGGGCGCCGATGGCCCGCCGGCTCGCCCCGGAGCTGCCGTCACAGCCGAGCAGCCAGTCGGCGACGACCTCGCGCCGCTCGCCGTCCGGACCCTCGAGGACCGCCTGCGCGGCTTCGGGGCCGTCGGTGACCGACACCGCCCGCCAGCCGACCAGGGTGGTGACCGTGGGCAGCTCGGCGACGGCGTCCCGGAGCACCTGCTCGACCAGCGGCTGCGGCGCCTGCTGACCGGCCTCGGCGTACAGCTCGCGGGGCGACGTCGTCAGCCCGAAGGCCTCCGGGAACCGGGTGATCTCGTGTCCGAACAACCCGGTGCAGAAGACGACGTCCTGGGCGTGGTCGACCGGCAGCGGTGCCGCGGCGCGCAGCCGGTCGGCCAGGCCCCAGCGGCGCAGGTGCTCCATGGTGCGGACGCTGGTCGTCTTGGCCCGCGGGCGCAGCGGGTCCAGCGCGGCACGCGGTTCGACGAGGAGCACGTCGATGCCGCGGCGGCCGAGCTCGATCGCGGCGGCCAGGCCGCTGGGCCCACCGCCGACGATCAGCACCGGCACGGGGGCGGGCGCGGCGGTCATCGGTTCTCCTGTCCTGAGCAGCGGTGCCCAGTGGATGGAAGGGGGAGCGCGGGGCCAGCGGGCCCGCCGACGCCTGTCCAGCATCCGTGGCGGGCGTCACGTCGCCGACCCCTGATGTCATTGAGCGGCAGGGTGGAACGGGCTCGTCCGGGTCAGCCCCGGGCGGCCTGCCACTGGCGGACCCAGGACCGGCCGTAGTCGTTGCCGTGCGGGGTGCGCAGCACGGTGTGGACGTGGAACGGCTGGGGGGTGTCGTAGTCCAGGAAGACCCCGCAGTGGTGGTCGAGCTCGGCGATCAGCACCGGTGACTGCACGCGGTAGTAGAAGACGTCGCCGGGCTGGGAGCCGCCGATCCAGGAGAACCAGGTCTCGGCGAGGTGCTCGCGTACCTCTCGGAGCCGGGCGGCACGGGGGCCTTCGGGCAGCAGCCGGACGAAGGTCTCGACGATCGCCAGCACGAGTTCCTGCGCGGCGGGGGGCATCTCGGTGACCAGGATGCCCTCGACCGGGATGACCCGGTTGTCCTGGAAGGCGCCGGCCAGGTGCCGTTCGTCGCCGGGGTGCACCCGGCCCGGCGGCATGGCCGGGTCGACCATCTGCGCGTAGACGGTGGCGGCGGCGCGCTGCTCGGCCGGCAGCGCGGCCATCAGCGCCGTGCCGAGGGCGATGCGCTCGGTGAAGGACTGGGTGCCGGCGTGCGGGCCGGCGTCGATCTCGTTGGGCTCGGCGCCGTGGAACACCGGGGAGAGCACCATCCGGCCCTCGATCACCAGGCAGTTGACCGCGCAGTGGTGGCCGAACAACTGCCAGCCCCAGGGGGCGCGCCGGTCGGGGTCGCCGTAGAGGGTGATGTTGTAGCTGAACTCGTTGAGCACCGTCTCCAGGCCCACGACCTCGCCGAGGAAGCCGTTGATCAGCATCATCGCGTGCGTCAACTCGTAGCCCTCGGGGGACAGCGAGGCGCGGACCAGGGCGAGTGCCTTCTCGCGCACCTCGGCGGGCTGGAGCTCCAGCCGCAGTCCGGTGTCGAACTGCATGAACTCCGGGTTGGCCCAGGTCTGCCACTCGGGTGCGTCGACGGGGAAGGAGATGGCCGTGCGCCCGTCGTCGTCCAGGGCGGCGAGCAGGTCGGTGGCGGCGGCGACCATCGCGGCGACCGGCGCCTCCTCACCGGGCTCGGCCGGGGTCAGCGGGTACAGGCCCTCGCGCAGCGTGCCGTCCTCGGTGACCCCGCGGAACTCGTCGAGGTACAGCGGCGTCCAGCCCTCGACCAACCCGCCGGTGAACGTGCCCGGCGTCCGGGCGTGCTCCCGATAGGCGTAGGGGTCCAGGCCGCGGACCTCGGCCAGCCGCGGGTGGTCGTGCGGGAACAGGAACCGCCGGAACTCACCGCTCACGGCGGACCTCGTTGCCCACGACGGTGTTGGTCAGCACGCCGAGCCCGTCGACCTCGACCTCGACGACGTCGCCGGGCTGCAGCAGCCACGGAGGCGTGCGGGCGTAGCCGACGCCGGAGGGCGTGCCGGTGGCCAGCAGGTCGCCGGGGCGCAGGGTGAGGGTCTGGGAGATGAGGGAGAGGGTGTCGCCGACGGTGTAGACCATCTCGTCGGTGCGCCCGTCCTGCACCGTCTCGCCGTTGACCCGGGTCTGCACCCGCAGGCCGTCGCGCAGGTCGCCGACCTCGGCGGCCGGCACGATCGGCCCGAGCGGGCCCGAGTTGTCGCCGTTCTTGCCCAGGATCCACTGCGACGTGAGCTTCTGCGCCCGGCGGGAGGTCAGGTCGTTGAAGGTGGAGTAGCCGATGACGGCGGCCAGCGCCTCCTCCGGGCTGGCGTCCACGAGGGTCTGCCCGACGTAGGCCATCACCTCGCCCTCCCAGTCCAGCCCGTCCTCGCCGGCCGGCACCGGCACCTCGGCGCCGCCCACGGTCAGCGACTGGGTCCACCGGGCGAACAGCGTCGGGTAGGGCGGGACGCCGGTCTCGGAGAAGGAGCCCTCGGCCACGTGCTTGAGGTAGTTCAGCCCGATGCAGACCACCCGCGCGCCAGGCAGCACCGGCGGCACGAGCTCGACGCCGTCGACCGCCACGGTGCTCCCCGTCGGCGTGCCGGACAGGTGCCCGGCGGCGTCGGCCCAGAACTCATCCAAGGTCGCGAGCACGGTGACGTGCGCGCCGTCCGCGGACAGCGATGCCACCTCCACGGCGCCCCCGCTGCGGCGGATGCCCACGATCCTCATGTCCGGTTCCCTTCGATCAGCTGGTGCCGCAGGAAGGCGATGGTGCGGGCCAGCGCGTCGGTGGCCGCGTCCGGCGCACCGAGCCACATGTGGTCGGCGCCGCCGTAGGTGTGCAGCTCGACGTCGGGCAGCTGTTCGGCCAGGCGCTCGCTCTGCACGACCGGGATGAACTGGTCGGCCCGCCCGTGCAGCAGCAGGAACGGCGGCGCGGTGGGGGAGGCGTACGTGACCGGGCTGGCTTCGGCCGCCCGCTCAGGCACCTCGATTGCCGGGGCCCCCAGGAACAGCGCTTCGCGGGTGCTCGCGTCGGCCGGGTCGGCGCCGAGGTCGGTCGCCACCGCTGCCACGTCGCTCGGGGCGTACCAGGCGGCGACGGCAGCGACCCGGCTCGACGGCCCGCTCACCCCGACCGCGCCCTCCAGCGCCTCGTCGCCCGTCGTCAGGCCCAGCAGCTCGGCCAGGTGCCCGCCGGCCGACTCGCCCCAGGAGGCGATCCGGTCCGGGTCGATGCCGACCTCGTCGGCGCGCGAGCGCAACCAGCGGACGGCGGCCTTGGCGTCGTGCAGCTGGGCCGGCCAGACCTCCTCACCGGAGAGCCGGTAGTCGACGCTGGCCACCGCGATGCCGGCCTGCGCGACCTGCTCGAACGGCGTCGGGTCCGCACCCCGGTAGGCCGGGCCGGCGGTGTGCCGGCTGCCGAGCCGCCAGCCGCCGCCGTGCAGGAAGACGACGACCGGCGCGGGGGCGTCGCCGGCGGGCAGGTACAGGTCCAGCTCCAGCGGCCGCGCGCCGGGCAGTGCTGCGTACGGGACGCCGGACAGCACCCGGACCCCGCCGGCGCCGGTGCGGGCGGGCGGCAGCGGCGCGGTGTGCGCGGGCGGCGGCAGGGGCAGAGCGGGCACGGGTCTCCTCAGGACACGGTTCCGGCGCCGAAACCGGGACGGGGTTCGGCGCCGAAACCGGGAGCAGGGCAGGTCAGGCGGTGGGCTCGGGCCACTCGAAGTCGCGCATGAACTGCATGTTGTGCTGCTGCGCGGCCGCCTGCATCCGCGGGAAGTCCGGGATGAACGGCGGCTGGTTCGGGCTGGTGGAGTCCGTCGGGGTGCCCATGTGCTGGAAGAACCGCTCGAACCCGCCGGACAGCGTGCCCATCATCCGGGCCTGCTCGACGATCTGGTACGCGTGTGCGAAGCCGGCCGGCACGAAGCCGAAGTCGCCGGCGCTGAGCAGCTGGGACTGCTTGGTGCCCTCGGCGTCCTGGAAGAACAGCCGGACCTTGCCGTCGAGCACGTAGAAGGTCTCGTGCGTGGCGTTGTGCGAGTGCGTCGGGATGACGTCGCCGGCCGGGGACTCGCTGACGATGATCCCGAACTGGCCCTGCGTCTCGTCGCCGGACAGCAGCACGCTGAACACGTCGCCGAAGAGCTTGGCGTGCTCGCCCTCGCCCTTGCGGAGGACGTAGGGCTGCGGCTTGCCGGGCAGCACGCCCTGCCACTGCGGGCCCGTGGCGGGGTCGATCAGGTACTCGAAGCTCATGGGTGCTCCCGGTTCGGGGGTCGACGTCGACAGGTCCGAGCTTCGGTGACCGCGGTCACCGCGGCCCAGCCCGGTGCCATTGGACGGCAACCATCCTCCAGACGGCGTTCCCGGGGCAGGATGCACGGCATGGCCCTCTTCACCGGCGTCGGCGTTGCCCTGGTCACCCTCTTCTCCGAGGACGGCGACCTGGAGGCGAAGGCCACCGCCGACCTCGCGGCCCAGCTGGCCGACCTCGGCGTCCGCGCCCTGCTCGTGAACGGGACGACGGGCGAGGCCGCCACCCTCACGCCGGAGGAGCGGGACGAGGTGGTCGGCGCGGTCCGCGCCGCCGCGCCCGCCTCCGTGCCGGTCATCGCGGGTACCGGAGCACCGACCGGCCGGCAGGCGGCCGCCTTCACCGAGCGGGCGTTCGGAGCGGGGGCCGACGCCGTCCTGGTGCTCTCCCCGCCCGGTGTCGCGGACCCGCGCCGCTACTACGACCGGGTGGCGGCACGTGCCACCGGACCGCTGCTGGCCTACCACTTCCCGGGTGCGTCGGCGCCGGGCATCCCGGTCGAGGTGCTCCTGGACCTCCCGGTCGCCGGGCTGAAGGACTCCTCGGGTGACGCCGCGCGGTTGCTGCACGAGCGCGAGGTCTTCGCCGGTGACCTCTGGAGCGGTGCGGCGAGCCTGCTGTCGCTGTGCGGCGCGGTGGGTGCGGCGGGAGGCCTGGTGGCGGCGGCGAACATCGCTCCTGAGGAGTGCGCCGCGGCCTTCGCCGGGGACGGCGCCGCCCAGGTGCGCGTCGCTGCTCTCGACCGCGCGGCATCGGTGGACTTCCCGGCCGGCTACAAGCGCGCCACGGCGGAGCGGTTCGGCGTCTCGGCCGCCACCCGGGTGGGCAGGTGACGTGCTGGAACGGCCCCGTCCCGGGGCCCGCCCTGAGCTTGCGAAGGGTGGGGAGGACGGGGTCCTTCGTCAGTGTGACTCGCGGCTGACCTGCGACCCGCTCGACCCGACGAGGAAGTCCAGGTCGGCGCCGGTGTCGGCCTGCAGGACGTGGTCGACGTAGAGCCGCTCCCAGCCGCGGCGAGGGGCTGCGAACCCGGCGACGGTCGCCTCGGAGGGCGTGCGGGCGGCCAGCTCCTCGGCGGGCACCTCGACGTCGATGCGCCGGGCCTCGACGTCCAGGCTGATGGTGTCCCCGGTCCGGACCAGGGCGAGCGGGCCGCCGGCGGCGGCCTCCGGTGCCACGTGCAGGACGACGGTGCCGTAGGCGGTGCCGCTCATCCGCCCGTCGCAGACCCGGACCATGTCCCGCACACCCTGCTCGAGCAGCTTCTTCGGCAGCGGCATGTTCGACACCTCGGGCATGCCGGGGTAGCCCCTGGGCCCGCAGCCGCGCAGCACGAGCACCGAGTCGGCGGCCACGTCGAGGTCCGGGTCGTCGATGCGGGCATGGAAGTCCTCGATCGAGTCGAACACGACCGCCGGGCCGCGGTGGCGCATCAGGTGCGGCGAGGCCGCGGCCGGCTTGACCACCGCCCCGCGGGGGGCGAGGTTGCCGCGCAGGACGGCGATGCCGCCGTGCTCGACCAGGGGCTCGCGGCGGAGCCGGATGACCTCTGGGTCCCAGATCGGCGCGTCGTCCAGGTACTCGACCAGCGGCTTCCCGGTGACGGTGCCCGCGGTCGGGTCGAGCAGGTCGCGGACCTCGGCCAGCACGGCGAGCAGCCCGCCGGCGCGGTGCAGGTCCTCCATCAGGAACCGGCCGGCCGGCAGCAGGTCGACCAGCACCGGCACCCCGGAGCCGATCCGGTCGAAGTCGTCGAGGGTCAGGTCGATCCCGAGCCGCCCGGCGATCGCCAGCAGGTGGACGACGGCGTTGGTGGACCCGCCGACAGCGGCCAGCGCCACGATCGCGTTGGTGAAGGACGCCTCGGTCAGGACGGTGCTCGGCCGGCGGTCGGCGGCGACCATCTCCACGACCAGCCGGCCGGTGCCGTGCGCAGCCTCCAGCAGCCGGCTGTCCGCGGCCGGCGTCCCGGCGACGCCGGGCAGCACCATGCCCAGCGCCTCGGCGACCAGGGCCATGGTGGAGGCGGTGCCCATCGTGTTGCAGTGCCCGCGGCTGCGGATCATCGCCGACTCCGACCGGGTGAACTCCGCCGCGGACAGCGTGCCGGCGCGGACCTCCTCGGACAGCCGGAAGACGTCGGTGCCGCAGCCCAACGGCACCCCGCGGAAGGTGCCGGTGAGCATCGGACCGCCGGGGACGACGACGGCGGGCAGGTCGACCGACGCGGCGGCCATGAGCAGCGACGGGATCGTCTTGTCGCACCCACCGAGCAGCACCAGCCCGTCGACCGGGTTGGCGCGGAACGCCTCCTCCATCTGCATCGCGGCGAGGTTCCGCCAGAGCATCGCCGTCGGCCGGACCTGCGTCTCGCCCAGGCCCATCACCGGCAGCTCCAGCGGCGTACCACCGGCGGCGTGGACGCCGTCGCGCACCGCGGCGGCCACCTCGGACAGGTGCCGGTTGCACGGCACGAGGTCGGAGGCGGTGTTGGCGATGGCGATCTGCGGGCGGCCGAACGCGTCGTCCGGTACGCCGCGGCGCATCCACGCCCGGTGGATGAAGGCGTTGCGGACGTCGTCGCCGGAGTACCACTGCGCGCTGCGGAGGGCCACAGCCGTCATCCTCGACCTGTGTCGATGCAGAGGTCCAGATGAGCGGGTCCACCATGCGCGCCTTCGTCCTGACCGGACCCGGGAAGGGCTCGGTGCAGGAGGTGCCCGTCCCGGTCGCCGCTCCAGGGGAGGTCGTCGTCGACGTCGAGCGGGTGGGCGTGTGCGGGACCGACGTGGAGCTGTTCACCGGCGAGCTGGCCTACCTGCACTCCGGCCACACCTCGTACCCGTTGCGGCCGGGGCACGAGTGGTGCGGCCGGGTCACCCGGGTCGGCGACGGCGTCGACCCGGCCTGGCTGGGCCGGCGGGTCATGGGCGACACGATGCTCGGCGACCAGGTGTGCCGCCCCTGCCGCCGGGGGCGGCAGCACGTGTGCGAGCACCGCCAGGAGGTCGGCATCCGGGGGGACCGGCCCGGGGCGCTGGCCGAGCAGCTCGCCGTCCCCGCCTGGTCGCTGCACGAGCTCCCGGACCCCGTCGACGAGGTCCTCGGCGCGCTGGTCGAGCCGGGTGGCAACGCGTGGCGCGCGGCGCACGCCGCGGAGGTCGGGGCCGGTGACCCAGCCCTGGTCATCGGCCCCGGGACGATCGGGCTGCTGACGGCGATGTTCCTGCGCGCCGCCGGGGCCGAGGTGCACCTGCTCGGCGTCACCGAGGCCTCGCTCACCGGCGCCCGCGCGCTCGGCTTCGCCGGCGCCTGGCGCCGGGAGACGCTGCCGGACCTGCCGTTCGACGCTGTCGTGGACGCCTCCACCGCGGCCGGGTCACCGGCGCTGGCGCTGGACCTGGTCGAGCCCGCCGGCCGGGTGGTGTGCATCGGCATCGCGGGCACGCCGAGCCTGGTGGACACCCGGACCCTGCTGCTCAAGGACGTCACCGCCGTCGGGGTCCTCTCGGCGTCCCCGGGCCTGGCGGCGACCATCGCCGCCTACGCGAGCGGCGAGGTCGACCCCCGGCCGCTGGTCGCCGCGACCGTCGGGCTCGACCGGGTCGCCGCCGTCCTCGCCGGCGAGCGACCCGAGGGCGCCGGTCCAGGCCCCAAGGTCCACGTCGACCCGCGCCTGGGCTGAGGTCTCAAGCCAGCCCGTTGCGCTTCGCGACCTCGCCCAGCCAGGCCAGGCTCGGCTTCGGCGTCCGGACGAAGGTCTCGCGGTCGACGGCGACCAGGCCGAAGGTGGGCGCGAAGCCGAGCATCCACTCGAAGTTGTCCAGCAGGCTCCAGTGCACGTAACCCCGCACGTCGGCACCCGCCTCGATCGCCGCGGCCAGGCCGCGCAGCGCGTCGGTGGTGAACGCGATGCGGTCGGCGTCGTCGGCGGTGGCGATGCCGTTCTCGGTGACCAGCAGCGGGGTGTCCGGCAGCACCGAGGCGGCGTGGTTGATCGCCGCGCCGAGGGCCTCGGGACGGCGCTCCATGCCGTGCGCCAGCGTCTGCCGGTCCGCCGGCGGGGCGATGAGCCCGTCAGGGCCGAACCGCTGGGCGGTGTAGATCTGCAGCCCGACCCAGTCGTCGCCGGCGGCGGCGGTCAGGAACTGGTCCATCATCGCGGTGCGGGCGGCCTGCAGCGGCTCCGCGCCGCCGCCCTCGTCGATGTACTCGATCCCGACCAGCGTCATCCCGGTCGGCGGTGACCCGGCACCGCGGAGCACCTCCGTGCTGCGGTGGTGCAGGCCGATCAGCGCCTCGGACACCGCCTGGTCGGGCACGGGCAGGCCCTTGATCTCCTCGCCGCGGCGGGCCATCCCGCCGATCACCGGCTGGACGGCCATCAGGTTGGGTTCGTTGATCGTGGCGACGTACGCCGCGTCCTTCACCGCCGGCAGTGCCAGCTCGGTGAACCGGGCGATCCGGTCACCGGTCTTGGGGCCGGTCCAGCCGCCGTCGTGCATCAACCAGCGCGGCATCGTGAAGTGCACGAGCGTGGCGATCGGGGTGAGGCCCCGGTCGCGGCAGCCGTCGACGATCCGCCGGTAGTGGTCCAGCGCGGCGCGGGAGACCTCGCCCTCCTCGGGCTCGATCCGGCTCCACTCCAGGCTGAACCGGTAGGTGTTCAGCCCCGCGCCGGCGACCAGGTCGAGGTCCTCCTCCCAGCGGTTCCAGGAGTCGCAGGCGTCGCCGCTGGACTCGACGAAGGGCGAGTGCGGAGCGTGCTCCATCTCCCAGTGGTCGTTGTTGACGTTGCCGCCCTCGACCTGGTGCGCGGCAGTGGCCGTGCCCCAGAGGAAGCCGTCGGGGAACTGAGTGGTCATGCGAGGACCTCCAGGGTCTGCGGGGTGCGGGCGCCGGCGACGAGGTCGGCCATCAGCGTGAGTGCGGAGTCGACCGGCTCGAGGTCGGGGCGGGTGTTCAGGAAGCCGTGCAGCATGCCGACGGCGGTGACCTGCCGGACGTCGACGCCGGCCAGCGCGCAGCGGGCGACGAAGTCCTCGCCCGACGGGCGCAGGTCGTCGTACTCGGCGTTGACGACCAGGGTCGGGCACAGCCCCTCGAGGACGGCGAGGGCGCCGAACGCGTAGCCGTCGGCCTTCGACAGCGGGCCGCCCAGGTAGTTGGTGTTGAGAAAGTCGGTGTCCTCCGGCCGGAACCGCAGGACAGGCGGCACATCGGCCATCCTCGCGGCCTGCGACGCCGAGGCCGGAGGGAGCACGGAGTGCGCCACGGGGTAGATCGGCAGCAGCGCCGCCGGCGGTCGGCCGTCCTCGTCGCGCAGCTTCAGCGCCGCGCCGATGGCCAGGTTGCCGCCGGCACTGGCGCCGCCGAGGCAGAGCCGGGCTGGGTCGATGCCGAGCGTGTCGGCGTTGTCCCGGGTCCACCGGAAGGCCGCGACGACGTCGTCGTGCGGCACCGGGTAGTGCACCCCGCCGTGGCAGAGCCGGTAGTCGACGCTGACGACGACGGCACCGGCGCGGGCGGCCAGCTGCCGGGCGGTCGAGTCAGCCTCGGGCATGTCAAGGTCGCCGCCGAGGAACGCGCCGCCGTGCAGCCAGACCAGGCCGGGCCGGTCGGTGCCGTCGCCGTCGGGCAGGTAGACGCGTACCGGCACGGCGCCGTGTGGGCCCTCGACGGTCTCGTCCCGGGTCCGGACCTGCGGCGGCTGCGGTGCGCCGGTGATCGACATGAACTCGTCGAGCAGAGCCCGCTGCGCCGGGTCGGCCATCGCCTCCTCGAAGGAGGTGATGCCCTCGAGCAGGTGCAGCTTCGATGCGATGGCGGGGTGGATCGGCACGGCGCTCCTCGGTGGTCGACGGCGTTGTCAGCGCGACCGCGAGCATGCGTGACGCCGCTCACCGTGATCAGCGCCGCTGCCGGCCAATGGCAGAGGAGTCCGGTCAGGCGGTGCCGGGTGCTCGGCGGAGACCAAGCCCGCGGGAGATGCCCCGGGCCGCCGTCCGGACAGCGGGGCCCAGCAGCCGCGGCTCGGCGTTCTCCGCCGGCACGACCACCGACAGCGCGGCGACGACGGTTCCCTGGGCGTCGTGCACCGGCGCGGCGACGCTCACGATCGGGCCCGGCGCGCCGCGCCGGAAGGTGGACAGTCCGTCGCGCCGTATCTCGGCCAGCGTGCGGCGCAGCGCGGCGGGGGAGACCGGCACGTTCTCCGGCTGGTGCATCAGCGACTGGCCCAGGATGCGCTCCTGGAACGCGGCCTCGGCGAAGGCGAGCAGCACCAGCCCGACCCCGGTGGAGTGCAGCGGCATCCGCCCGCCCGGCCGGTACAGCGCCGCCACCGCGCCGTGCGAGGAGAGCCGCTCGACCATCAGCGCCTCGTCGCCCTCCCGGACGGCGAGCAGCACGTGCTGCCGGGTCACCTCCTCCAGGTCGCCCATGAAGGGCAGCGCCACCTGGCGCAGTCCGTGTCCGCGCGGGGTGAGCGAGGCGACCTCCCACAGCCGCAGGCCGATCGAGAACCGCCCGGCTGCATCACGCTCGAGGGCGCCCCACTCCAGCAGCCGGCCCGCCAGCCGCAGCGCGGAGCTGGCCGGGATGCCGCTGCGCCGGCTGAGCTCGCTCAGCGTGAGGTAGGGGTGGGTGGCGTCGAAGGCGTCGAGGAGCGCCAGCGCGCGGTCGACCACCGGCTCGCCCTGGCTCGGGCGACGGCCGCGGACGCGGGTCTGGGCTGGCACTTCTTCGGACATGGCCGGCGCTCCTCAAGATCGGCACTGAGGCGCAGGCCACAGTTGTCTTCCATTGGTCGGCATTGTGCCTGACGTCACCGGAGGGCCCACCGCATCGTTGCCGCCAACGCCGGGATCCCGGTGCGGCCGAGTCCCCGGCCGACATGACCCCTCCGTAACGAAGCGAAGGAGCCAGACCGGTATGAAGCTGTTCCGGACCCCCGAGGTGCAGACCCTGCGCCGCCACTCCCTGATGCGCACCGGGGTGGCCGTCCTGGCCGCCGGTGCACTCACCTCGCTGGCTGCCTGCGGCGGCGGCAGTGGTGGTGGCGGCAGCAGCTCGAGCGCCTCCGACACGCTCACCATCGCCGTCGACTCAGAC
Source organism: Modestobacter altitudinis (assembly GCF_005930475.1). Lineage (GTDB taxonomy): Bacteria > Actinomycetota > Actinomycetes > Mycobacteriales > Geodermatophilaceae > Modestobacter > Modestobacter altitudinis. Next base: position 4,360 of record NZ_SJEW01000090.1, on the reverse strand, counting down.
TCGGCTGCCACGGGCTACGACCCGCTGCTCTACGGGCAGGGCCAGATCCAGTTCTTCAGCGCCCTGTACGACCCGCTGTTCCTGACCGGGGCCGACGGCACCGTCACCCCGCGCCTGGCGACCGGCTTCACGAACAGCCCGGACAACCTGCAGACGACGCTGACCCTGGCCGACGGCGTGACGTTCACCGACGGCTCGACGCTGGACTCGACGCTGGTCAAGGGCAACCTGGACCGGCGCAGCGACCCCGACCTGGCCGGGTACCAGTCCTTCTCTGCCGGCAGCTCCACCGAGATCTCCGACGTCGCCGCCCCGGATCCGAAGACGGTCGTCATCACCTGGGCCGCGCCGCAGGCCAGCCCGGACAAGAACCTCGCCGACGAGCCCGGCGTCATCGTCGGCAAGGACGCGCTGGCCGACCCCGACTCGCTGGCCACCACGCCGGACGGGTCCGGGCCGTACACGCTCGACGAGGGCAAGACGACCCGGGGCAGCTCGTACACGCTGACCAAGAAGGACGACGCGTGGAACGCGGATGACTTCGCCTTCGACACCGTCGTCTACAAGCCGATCATCGAGGACCAGGCGCTGGCCAACGCCGTCGTCTCGGGCCAGGCCGACGTCGCGCTGCAGCTGGGGTCCAGCACCATCGACCTGGTCTCCTCCAAGCGCGACATCGTCAAGGTCGGCGGCACGATCGTGGGCTTCCCCGTGGCCGACAAGACCGGCGTCACGAACCCGGCGTTCGCGAAGGTCGAGGTCCGCCAGGCGCTGTCCTACGCCATCGACCGGGAGTCCCTGGTCAAGGACCTGCACCCGGGCGCCCGGGCGACCGCGCAGCTGTTCCCCGAGTCGGCCACCGGGTTCGACCCGGCGCTGGACGAGCAGTACGCCTACGACCCGGCCAAGGCCAAGCAGCTGCTGGCCGACGCCGGCTACCCGGACGGCTTCGAGATCAACCAGACCGTGGGCGGTCAGCCGAGCGACGACCAGATCGCGATCCAGAAGCAGTGGGCCGCGATCGGGGTGACGCTCAACTTCGTCACCGCGACGTCCACCGATGCCATCTTCGCCGCGGCGGCCACCGAGCCGATGCTGTTCGGGCCCTTCGCGGTCGGGGACAACCCGGTCGGCTTCGTGGCCGGTGTGGTCGTCGGCGGGTTCGTGAACCTGCAGAAGGCCAGTGACCCGCAGATCGAGCAGGCGCTGGGCGCGGCTCTCGGCGGAACCGGTGACGCCCAGACGGGCGCGCTGAAGGACCTCAACGACGCGATCACCAACCAGGGTTGGTACATCCCGGTCTACGAGGACTTCACCTACATGGGCTACAACGGCGACAAGGTGAGCAAGCCCTCCTTCGCCGGCACCAACGGCTGGTTCGTGCTGTCCGAGATCAAGCCGTCCGCCTGATCCTCGCCTGACCAGCCGCTCCCGGAAGGGGAACGACATGCTCGCCTACCTCGCCCGTCGGCTCGCGCTGGCAGTGGTCACGGTGCTGGCTGCCGTGCTGATCAGCTTCCTGCTGGTGCACGCCACGGACGGCAGTCCCGGCGCCATCGTGCTCGGACCCGGCGCCACGCCTGCCGAGATCGCCGCCAAGAACACCGAGCTCGGCTGGGACCGGCCGCTGGTCACCCAGTTCTTCGACTACCTGGGCCACCTGGTCCGCGGTGACCTGGGCAGGTCGATCATCGACAGCCGGTCCATCGGGCAGGACCTGGGCACCCGGCTGCCGGTCACCGGCTTCATCGCGCTGTTCGCCACGCTGCTGTCCGGCATCGTGGGCGTCGTCCTCGGTGTGACCGCCGCAGTCCGCGGCGGCCGGTTCGGCACCTTCATCACCTCCAGCAGCGGCGTCGCGCTGTCCCTGCCGGCGTTCTGGGTCGGCATCCTCTTCGTCTACGTGCTCTCCATCTCTCTCGGCTGGCTGCCGGCCACCGGCTACGTCGCCTTCGCCGACTCACCGGTCGACTGGGTCAAGAGCCTGCTGCTGCCGGTGCTCGCGCTCACCGTCGGCGGCGCCGCGATCGTCGCCCGCACCGCCAACGCCGGGATGCGTGACGCCCTCCAGGCCGAGCACATCCGCACGCTCCGCGCGGTCGGGACGCCGGCCTGGCGGATCCGCTACGTCCACGCCCTCCGATCGACCAGCGTGCCGGTCGTCGCGGTGCTCGGCATCCAGTTCATCGCGCTCTTCGGCGGGTCGGTGATCATCGAGAACCTCTTCGCGCTGCCCGGTCTCGGCCAAGCCAGCCAGGCCGCGGTCACGTCCCACGACTTCCCCGCCCTGATCGGCGTCGTCATCGTCGCGACCGTGGTGGTCGTCGTCACGAACCTGCTGCTCGACCTGGTGGTCGCGGCGCTGGACCCGAAGGTGCGTACCGCATGAGCGTGTTGCCCCTGGACGCTGCTGACGATGCCTCGACCGAGGTCGTCCCGCCGGCCCAGCGCCGCCGCGGGCTGCCCGCGGCGCTGCGTCGTCCGGGCCCCCTGGTCGCCCTCGGCTGGCTGCTGCTGGTCGTCCTGCTGTCGTTCACCGCGCCGCTCTGGCGGCCCTACGACATCAACGAGCAGGACCTGGCCAACCGGCTGGCGCTGCCCTCGGGTGCGCACTGGCTGGGCACCGATCCGCTCGGTCGGGACCTGCTGAGTCGCATCTTCACCGCCGGCGCGCAGCCGCTGCTCGCCGCCGCGCTCACCGTGCTCGTCGCCTTCGGCATCGGCATCCCGCTCGCGCTGATCGCCGCCGAGCGCGGCCGCCGGGTCGAGCAGGTGATCAGCCGCAGCACCGAGATCCTGATGGCGTTGCCGTCGACGATCATCCTGTTGGCCGTCATCGGCGTCATCGGCGTGAAGACCTACATCGTGATGGCGATCCTCGGCGTGCTGATCTCCGCCGCCGTCTACCGGATCATGCTCGGCGTCGCCCAGTCGGTGCGCCAGCGGCTGTACGTCGACGCTGCCCGGGTCAACGGCCTGGGCTCGTTCCGGGTCAACACCGTGCACGTGCTGCCGGCGATGGCCACGGTCGTCGCTGTCCAGGCCGCGCAGCTGTTCGGCATCGCGATCCTGATCAACGCCGGCCTGGCGTTCCTCGGCTTCGGGCCGGCCGAGCCGAACCCCAGCTGGGGGATCATGATCCAGGACGCCTCGGGGCACGTGTACGACGCGCCCTGGCTCCTCGTGCCCACCGGTGTCGTGCTCGCGCTCACCGTCGTGGCGGCGAACGTGCTGGCCGATGCCCTGGCCGGCAAGGCCGCCCACGTGAAGGACCCCGCCCGCGCCCGGAGGACGGCGCCGGTGCGGGTCGTCGACGGGACGCCGGCCGACCCTGCCGCGGTGCTCGAGGTCCGCGATCTGACCGTGTCGGTCGACGACGGCCCGCAGCTGGTCAGCGACGTCTCGTTCACCCTGCAGCCCGGCCGGGTGCTCGGACTGGTCGGCGAGTCCGGCTGCGGCAAGACGATGACCGCCCGCTCGCTGCTGGGTCTCCTGCCGGACGGCGTCTCCGTCTCCGGCGGGTCGATCCTCTGGCAGGGCAGGGACCTGGTGGGCCTCAGCGAGAAGCAGGCCAACGCCGTCCGCGGCCGGGAGATCGCGATGATCTCCCAGGAGCCGATGGTCGCCCTGGACCCGATGTTCTCCGTCGCCTACCAGCTGATCGGCCCGATCCGCCGGTTCCGCGGCGTCGGCCGGCGCGAGGCGCGGCAGGTCGCCGCGCAGCTGCTCCGCCAGGTCGGGATCGTGGACGCCGACCGGGTGCTGAAGAGCTACCCGCACCAGCTGTCCGGTGGCATGGCGCAGCGGGTGTGCATCGCGCTGGCGCTGACCGGCCAGCCGCAGCTGCTGATCGCCGACGAGCCGACCACCGCCCTGGACGTGACGGTGCAGGCGGAGATCCTCAGCCTGCTCCGCGCGCTGGTCCGGGACACCGGTCTCTCGGTGGTGATCGTCAGCCACGACCTGGGTGTGGTCGCCGACATCTGCGACGACGTGGTGGTCATGTACGCCGGCCAGGTCGTGGAGTCCGGGCGCACCGCGCCGGTGCTCGACGACGCCGCGCACCCGTACACGATGGCCCTGCTCGGGGCAAACCCGCACGTGCCCGACGGCGTGCCCATGCCGACCCGGCTGGCCTCGATCGCCGGCACCGTCCCCGCCCCCGGTTCCTGGCCGACCGGCTGCCGGTTCGCCGGCCGCTGCCAGTTCACCCAGGACAAGTGCACGCGGCCGTTCCCGGCGCTCCCGGCGCACGGCGACGGCTCGGTGCTGTGCATCCGCGTGAACGAGGTCCACGACGCCGGCGTCCGCTGGCACGCCGAGCCGGTCGGTGCCGAGACCGCTGCAGCTGAGCCCGCCC
>NZ_SJEW01000008.1 GCF_005930475.1 Modestobacter altitudinis | reverse complement strand
CGCCTGCACGGCGAAATCGGCCTGATCCCACCGGCCGAACACGAAGACAACTTCTACCGGCACAACACCGCGGCGACTACCGTCGCCGCGTCAGTTCCGAGCCTCCACTGAACCCGGGGCGGGACACCCTCGGCCAACGGGGCCTCCGTGGTTGGCCGCACTGGCGGCTCGACAGGCTCCATCCCCAGCAGGTCAGCGATCTCGCGAGCAGTGAGCCGTTGCGCCGGGTTCGCCCGCTTGCCGGTGAAGGTCACCCCTTCCCGCTCCAATACGTCGATGGGGTCGTCGGTTCGCTCGGGATCGCCCCACCGGAACTGCGGAGAGATTCGCCCTTCCGAGTTCAGGACCCGCCAGGCATTCGGCACGGGCTGGGTAGCGAGGTGGGCACCGACCGGGACCGGGTGGCTGCCGATCAGCTCCGCCATGTCGCCGTAGGTGGTCCACGCTCCCTCAGGGATGACGCTGCACGCCCTCCACAGCAGGGTCCAATCGCGCCCCTCGTCCCCTGACTCTGCTCCGCGCTCGGCCGGCCCAGGCCACAGCGAGATCATCCGTTCGGCAAGCACGTCGGCGCGCTCGAGGATCTGCTTCTTTCCCCAGCCGGGAGCTTCGGCAATCTCCCTGTTCATGCGCAGCGCACTCGCCGAGAGGATGTCCTGCTTGCGTTGGAAGGGGCTGTTCGAGAGGCGGGCGTTCTCCGCGGAGAGGGTCAGGTTTCCGAGTGTGTGCACAACCAGGTCGTGCAGCTGCTGCGGACCGCCCTCGTCGGTCACTTCGTCCGACAGAAGGGCAAGCCATTCCTCCGTGGCCGTCTGCGGGAGCACATGCTCGATAGTCAACTGGGCCTTCGCGAAGTCGACCGGCTCGGCTGCCCGGTAGCTCTCCTCCAGCCGGCGCAGGACGAAGACCCGCTGTGGCCAGCGACCGATCCAGTAGAAGGGGCGGGTCCGGACACTTCGCCGGAGCTCGGCATCGCTGGGCCAGTAGCGGCGACGCCCAGACAGGTAACGCCGGACGTCTGCGGCAGCTCCGGAACTCTCACCAACGGCCGGCGAAGAGGCGTTGAAGACCCGGTTAAGGTTGTTGGACGGCACCTGGCAGACCATCCGGCGAACGACGTAGCTCTCGACGTAGCTGAGCGCCTGGGCCACCTCCGGAGCGGTCGTGACCCCGCGATCGAGCAGGTCGAGCAGGTGCATGATCAGGGGATAAGACGTCTGGGCGTTCCAATCACGGAGGCGCTGGAGCCCCACTCGGAGTTGCTCGTCGGGCTCCTTCTCCGGGTGGAGAACGCGTTCCAGGTGACGCGCACGCCGCCCCAACTCGGCAATCTCTCGGACGACGCCCTCTTCGTCGTCTGCATCGATTCCCTCCAGGCGCACTTGCTGCGCCCGGTAGATCTCCGACTGCTTAACGGTTTCGTTGCCGCGGATGACGAGGTCCAGCCAAACGAGCAGCTCCAGTTCCGAGGAGCTCAACCGGTCTTGCATCGGCATCCAGATGTCGCGGTAGACGTCTTCGCCGCGAGTTGGGAGCCGCATGAACAGGTAGTTCCGCAGGAGGTCCGCTTGGCTGAGCTTAAGCCCGGTGTTGTTCAGCGACTCGAAGATCCGGAAGACGTTGTCCCCGCGGTCAGCAGTGATCTCGACGATGGACAGACCCGAGCGGATCACCTGCTCGATCCGGTTGATGTCCTCCGGGTCGTCGGGGTCGTCCGCCTTGACGAGCGCCGTGCGGAAGAACTGGTAGGCCTCGGCGATGCCGCCCGTCGACCCGATGTGCTGCGTGTTCCCCAACACGAGTGACCGGAAAGCCTCCCGGTCGGCCTGGGTCGGGAGCAGGCGAAGGTGCTCGTCGCCCGTGCGGAACTCGTTGACGAGGTATTGCCGCGTGATGCGGTCGGCCGTTGCCGGTTCGGTGTCCCGCACGTGGTCCCTGATGGCAGCAAGAGCCAGCATCAACGTGGTGAGGCGCTGCTGCCCGTCCACAACCAGCCATCGCTGCACTCCGCCGGCGGACAAGGTCGGGCTGGGCGCCAGCACGATGGAACCGATGAAGTGACCCGACCGACCGCCGGGGTGAGCCGACGCCTCTGCCTGATCGAGGAGGTCGCGCCACAGCTGCTCGAGCTGCGCGAGCTTCCACGCGTAGGTGCGCTGATAGAGAGGCACCTGGAACTGCTTTTCCCCTTGAACCAGGTCCAAGAAGCTGACCTCGTGCGCGCGCATGCGACCCCTGACTTCCGTCCCCGCCGGTTCCGGTGAGGCTCGTCGGACGTTAGATCAACGGAGGGCGCTCCCGCGGGAGCTGCGTCACTTCCGTGGCAGTGAGATACGGATGGTGCCGCTGAGACGCGGCACGGACGTACCGGGCAGGGCGCGCCCTCTCAAGGTCTCGAAAAACGCCCAAGTAGCTAGACGCTCGTGGCTGCTCACCTACTGTCGTCCAGTCACACGCCGTCTCGGGGGGAGACTCATGTCCGCTACCGCTGCTCATCCGGCCGGAAGCGTCGTCGTGGTTCGAGACGAGGAGTGGGTGGTCTCGTCCACCGAACCCGCCGGCGATGGATGGAAGGTCCGCTGCGTCGGCCGCACCGAGCTGGTGCGCGGCATGGCCGCCACGTTCTTCACCGGGCTTGACACCATCGAGCGGCTCGACCCCGCCGAGGCCGAGCTCGTGCAGGACACCTCCCCGGGCTTCCGCCGCAGCCGGCTGTGGGTCGAGGCGGTCCGGCGCAAGACACCCATGCCGCTGCACGAGCCGGGCCTCACCGTCGCCCAGCACATGCTGCTCGATCGCAACGAGTACCAGCGCCAGGCAGTCCAGCGCGCACTCGACCCGGCCCGTCTCCGCCCCCGGCTGCTCATCGCTGACGCCGTTGGGTTGGGCAAGACCCTCGAGATCGGCATGACCCTGGCCGAGCTGCAGCGCCGCGGCCGCGCCGACCGCGTTCTGGTCGTCACGCCTCGGCACGTGTTGGAGCAGATGCAGTTTGAGCTCTGGACCCGCTTCGGCATCCCGCTGGTGCGCCTGGACTCCGAGGGAATCGCGCGGGTTCGCCGCGATCTGCCCGCCAGCCGCAACCCCTTCACCAAGTTCCCCAAGGTGATCGTCTCCATCGACACCCTGAAGTCGGCCCGCTACCGCGCCCACCTCGAGCACCACCGGTGGGACGTCGTCGTCATCGACGAGGCGCACAACCTCGCCCGGACGGCGACCCTCAACAGCCGGCTCGCCCGCACCATCGCGCCCAACACCGAGGCGCTCCTGCTGGCCTCTGCAACTCCGCACAACGGGGACCCCGAGTCGTTCGCCAACCTCGTGCAGCTGCTCGACCCGATCGCGATCGCCGACCCGAAAAACTACGAGCTCAGCGACATCGAGCACCTGTTCATTCGGCGGCACCGCAACTCACCGGACGTCGCCCGCGAGGTCGGCACGACGTGGGCCAAGCGCCCGGCCCCGCAGGTGCTTCCAGTCCAGGCCACCACAGCCGAGGACGCCGTCGCCACCGAGCTCTCCACCGTCTGGCTGCACCCAGCCGAGGGCAAGGCGCCGATCACCGGGCAGGGCCGGCAGCTGTTCCCGTGGACCCTGGCAAAGGCGTTCCTCTCCTCCGCCGACGCCTTGCTCGAGACCGTGCAGAACCGGCAGAAGACGGTGGCCGACAAGGGTGAGACGCACACCGCGGAGGGTGCTGCGCTGGCGAGGCTTGCTGAGCTGACCGAAGCCGCAGCTCGCGAAGGTTCAGCCAAGCTCCGCGCCCTCACCGACTACCTGCGGGGTATCGGCGTCGGCAAGGGCAGTGACGTTCGCGTGGTGCTGTTCACCGAGCGGCTCGCCACTCTGCGCTGGCTGCGCGCCAAGCTGCCGAAGGCGTTGGGCCTGAACGACGACGCCTTCGCCGTCCTGCACGGGAGTCTGCCGGACGCCGAGCAGCTGGACGTCGTCGACCGCTTCGGTCGCTCGGCCACCCCGGTGCGGGTACTGCTCACCGGCGATGTCGCCAGCGAGGGCGTCAACCTGCACAAGCAGTGCCATCACCTCATCCACGTCGACATCCCGTGGAGCCTCATCCGGATCGAGCAGCGCAACGGCCGCATCGACCGCTACGGCCAGGTGCACCCGCCGATCATCACCACGCTCGCGCTCACCACGTCCGACGACCGCTTCTCCGGGGACGTCCGAGTGATCAGCAAGCTGCTGGACAAGGAGCACGCCGCCCACGCCGCGCTCGGCGACGCGGCCAGCCTGCTCGACCTGCACGACGTCGGCCGCGAGGAGGACGCCATTCGCAAGGCGCTCGCCGACGGCTCATCCCTGGACGACGTCGTGCCCCAGCCGGAACAGCTTGGGCCCAAGGTGAGCGGCCTCGCCGTCCTCGCCATGCTCAAGGCGAAGACGGACGCTGCACCGCCCAAGGTCCCGGAGGCCGACGAGCACGGTCTGTTCGGCAGCGAGCTGGCCTTCCTCCGCGAGGCGTTGCACGAGGCGTTCCACGAGCCAGGTGCCGCGCCGGCCGACGGCGGGGTCGGCTGGCGCGAGCACCCCGATGACGACGTGGTGGAGCTGGTCCCGCCGCGGGACCTGATGGCTCGGCTCGGCTCGCTCCCGCAGAGCTATCTGGCGGAGCGGAAGGTCCGCGAGGGGTTGGTGCTGGCCACCACTCGCGAGGCCGCCGACGCCTCGCTGCGCACCGCACGCAACGACCAGACCACACAGTGGCCCTCCGCGCACTACCTCTCCCCGCTGCACCCGGTGCTCGACTGGGCCGTCGACCGAGCACTGGGTCGGCTTGGCCGCAACCACGTGCCGGTGGCGCTGGCCGACGTCGATGCCCCCACTGCAATCACCCTGGGCACGCTGAGCAACCGGCGTGGGCAGGTCGTGCTGCGCACCATCGTGGCCCAGGAGTTCGGCGCCGCCGGTGTTCCGCCGATCGTCTCCGAGGACGTTGCGTGGCTGCTGGAGCACTCGGGCTTCACCAAGGGTGGGGTGAACACCGGCGAGCCGATCGACCTCACCCGCTACCAGTCGCTCGTCCCCCGCGCGGTGGCCCAGATGAACGACTACATGTCGGCCTTGCACTCCAGCCGGGTCACCGCGTTGACCGCTCCGATTGAGCACGCCGAACAGCGCATCGACGTCTGGAGCGCCCAGGCTGAGCAGCTTGCCGAGACCCGTGCCCCCGCGCAGGCTGCTCGGCTACGCCGGGAGACCGAACGCAACCGCCGGACCGCGACCGAGCTGGCCGCGAGTCTCACGGCCCGCCCCGATCCGATGGTGCGCGTCCTGCTGCTACTCCTCCCCCACACCACCAAGGGAACACGCTGATGTCCGCTTTCGACTCCATCGTGGTCGGCAACGACCTGGTCTCCGAACACTGGCTCGCCGAGCAGTTCCCGGCCACCGTCAAGACCTTGCGCACCGCCTGGGCCGAACGCGAGAGCTACGGCAAGGAGACCCCCCGCTCCGGTCTGCGCGCGTTGGCTGGCACTTTCGTCGATCGGCTCACTCGCATCCGAGAAGCTGACGCTGCCGGCCGCGACACCACGGAGCCGCTGAACGCGCTGCACACCGCCGTCCGAGCGGCGCTGCAGCTCCCCGGCGACGAGACCTCCTGGACCGGTGACCGGGGTGCTGCCGAGCTCACCGTCGACGCCATCGCGCTCGGCTCCCCAGCCAGCACGCCCCTGCTGGTGCTCCAAGCTCGCGACGCCCTCACAGTCGAGGATCTCCTGGACGACGAGGACGACGACGCAACGGGCCGAGGCCATCTGCTGCACCCGGTTCAGCTGGGCAACGAGACCATTTCGGCCACTGCGACGGCAATCAGCGAGATCTTCCAGACCGAAGAGCCCCCGGCCCTGGTGCTGGTCACCGCCGGGGCGTGGCTGCTGCTTGCCGAACGGGAACGCTGGCCCGAGGGCCGCTGGCTCGCCGTTGACCTGGCAACCGTCTGCGACCGTCGCGATGTCAAGGCTGCCGGCGAGCTGGAGACGGCCGCCGCGCTCGTCTCCGCCGACGCACTGCTGCCCGCCGACGATGGCATCGCGCTGATCGGCACCCTGCTGCAGGAGTCGGTGAAGCACGCGGTTGGCGTCTCCCAGGATCTGCGCGACGGCATCCGCGAGTCGATCGAGCTGCTGGCCACCGATGTGCTGCACCGCCGCCGCGCCCAAGGCATGCCGGACGACATCCCGGATCTCGCCGCTGACCTGACCCGCCAGTCCCTGCGCTTCCTGTACCGGATCCTCTTTCTGCTCTACGCCGAGGCGCGGCCGGAGCTGGGTGTGTTGCCGGTCAAGACGCCCGAGTACGCCGAGGGCTACGGGCTGGACCGGCTGCGCGAGCTGGTGCTCACCGAGCTCACCACCGAGCAGGCCCAGCGCGGCACTCACGTCTACGAATCGCTGAAGACCCTGTTCCGACTGGTCAACGACGGCTACCCGCCGGAGACCCTGAGCGCCCAAGGCACTCGGAACGACGAGTCGGTGGACGACGGCGGCGAACTGCGGTTTGAAGCCCTGCGCGCCGATCTCTTCTCCCATGACGCTGTCGCGCTGATCGACGAGGTCGGACTGGGCAACCGCTGCCTGCAGCAGGTGCTCGGCCGGCTGCTGCTGTCGAAAAAGCAAAAAGGCCGCGATCGGGGCTTCGTTTCCTACGCCCAGCTGGGCATCAACCAGCTCGGCGCGGTGTACGAGGGCCTGATGTCCTACACCGGCTCGATCGCCACGGTGCCCTCGGTAGAGGTCGCCAAGGACGGTGACCGTAGCAAGGGCTCGTGGGTGGTTCCGCAGGCCTCGACCGCAGGCTTCGACGAGTCGTGGTTCGTCCGGACGACAGACCCGGAGACGGGCGTGGTCCGCAACGTCAGCTACGCACCCGGCGATTTCGTGTTTCGACTGTCGGGCTACGAGCGGCAGCGGAGCGCGAGCTATTACACGCCCGAGGTGCTGACCCGGCTGGTGGTCGACCACTCGCTGGCCGAGCTGCTCGACCAGGACGGCCGGACGACGCCCGCGGCCGAGCTGCTCAGTCTGACGATCTGCGAGCCCGCACTGGGGTCGGGCGCCTTCCTGGTGGAGGCGGTAAACCAGCTTGCCGAGCAGTACCTCAAGCGTCGGCAGGCCGAGTTGGGTGAGCGCATCGCGGCCGAGGAGTACCCCGCCGAGCTGCAGAAGGTGAAGGCGCACATCGCGCTCCATCAGTGCTATGGCGTCGACCTAAATGCCACCGCCGTCGAGCTGGCCGAGATCACCCTGTGGCTCGATTCCATGCACCCGGGCTTGCGTGCGCCGTGGTTCGGCCTGCACCTGCGCCGCGGGAACTCGCTCATCGGCGCCCGCCGCGAGGTGTACTCGAGCAAGGAGCTCGACAAGAAGGCCTGGCTCACCACCGTGCCCACCGCTCGTCCACTGGTCACGGCGATCAAGGCCGGCGAGGTTCACCACTTTCTGCTGCCCGCTGCCGGGTGGGGCGCGGTGGCCGACACCAAAGAGGCCAAGGAGCTGGCCCCTGGCGCCCGGGCGAAGCTCGCGGAGTGGCGGAAGAAGGTCACCGCCGCCCTGTCGCCGCCGGAGCGCAAGCGGCTGGCTGCGCTAGCGCAGCGGGTCGAGGTGCTGTGGAGGATGGCGTTGCGCCGGCTGGAGATTGCCGAGGCCGAAGCCCGCCGGCACATCGACGTGTGGGGCGCCGACGACCTGCGTGCCGGGTCGGGTGCGGTGCAGCGGGAGCAGATCGAGAAGGTGCTGACCGACCCGGAAGGCGTCTACCAGCGGCTGCACCGGGTGATGGACGCCTGGGCCGCGCTGTGGAGCTGGCCGGTGACCGCTGAGGTCGCGCCGCCCACCCGCGAGCAGTGGCTTGTCGCGCTGGAAGGGCTGCTCGGCATCCCGGCTAGGGAGAACCCCAAGCACGGGGACGCGACGTTCTTCTCCGACCTCGCCAGCTGGGACGACCTGGACCGCGCCGAGCACGACGACGGGGCTGTGGCCGGCGCCCGCCCGCTGGCCCGGGTGCTGAGCGAGCAGCCGTGGCTGCGGGTCTGCGAGCAGATCGGCCGCCGTGACGGGTTCTTTCACTGGGAGCTTGCCTTCGGCCCGGTCTTCGCCCGCAGCGGCGGCTTCAACCTGCAGCTCGGCAACCCACCCTGGGTACGCCCGGACTGGGACGACGCCCTGACTTTGGCCGAGAGCGACGCCTGGTTTGGGTTGGCCGACAAGCCTGCCGTAGCCGACATCCGAGAGCGCCGTGCGCTCGTCCTGGGATCCGCTGCCCGTACCCAGCGCTATCTCGATGCACGGGCGGCGATCGCTGGATTGAGCGACCACCTCGGCAGCACGGTTGACCGTCCGCTTCTTGCGGGCCTGCGCCCCGACCTCTACCGGTGTTTTATGGACCGCACTTGGCGATTCATGGCACCAACCGGTGTCGTTGGGCTAATTCATCCAGAGTCACACCTAACCGAGGCTAGGGCCGGTGGCTTGCGACGCATGACCTACCGACGACTTCGGCGCCACTGGCAGTTTCACAACGAATTTCGCCATTTCGAGATGGGGCACGCGCGAACCTTCGGCGTGCACATTTACGGGCACGAGCGCGACCCGCGGTTCCTTAATGCGTCATCTATCTTTCAACCGAGCACCGTCGAGCGATCCCTTGAACACGACGGGAACGGCCTTGAACCTGGTGTTCGAAATGACGAAGACACATGGGACATTCGACCTCACGGCAACCGGATCATCACCGTCGATAACAACGTGCTGGCGGATTGGGGTGCCCTCATCGATGAGCCCGGTACGCCTAGCGCAGAGGCTCGCATGTTGAGACCCGTCACCTCGTCGAGCCAAGCGGTGCTGAGCAAGCTGGCGGCCGCTCGGCGCTTCGGAGCGAACGACTTTTCCTGGACCTCCGGCTGGAACGAGACAAGCGACCGGCAAGCAGGATACTTTAGCGGACAATCCGCAACGCCGGCAACGTGGAACGACGTGATTCTTCAGGGCCCACACATTACCGTCGCCACCCCGTTCGCTAAGCAACCAAACCCAACGATGCGCAGCAATCAGGACTACAGCCCTTGGAACCTGGAGTCACTACCAGAGCGAGCCCTCCCACGCACGAATTATCAGCGCGCCAAGACCGCGGAGGAGTACATCTCTGGTTATCCGAGGTGGAACGGCAAGTCAAACAACGCATTTTTCCGACTTGCCTGGCGTCGCATGGCCGACTCGGTCACCGTTCGAACCTTGCACGCAGCGCTAATTCCTCCGGGCGCAGCGCACATTCACGGCGTACTGTCCCTTGGTGACATCAAGACGACCGACCTGGCTATCGCGGCTGGCCTGTGGTCCTCGTTGCCTGTCGACTTCATGGTCAAGGCCAGCGGTTTCGCCGAGCTCAACCAATCGGTGATCCGTCGCTTCCCGCATCCGCGGGAGCATGTACTCGTTCCTGAGCTAATTCTGCGAGCGCTACGGTTGAATTGTCTGACTGCCGACTATGCGCCGCTGTGGGAGGAGCTGTTCGATCTCACCTGGCAGCAGGACTCCTGGACACGCGAGTTGCCGGCCTCCGCGATGGGCGACGTCCAAGCGCAGTGGACGACAACCACCCCCTTGCGGAGGGACGCGGAGCGCCGGCAAGCACTGGTCGAGATCGACGCGCTGGCTGCAGTAATGGTCGGCATCACCGCGGAAGAACTGTGCGCGATCTACCGGACTCAGTTCGGCGTTCTGCGCAAGTACGAGCGAGTCATGCAGATGGACGCCAACGGCCGTCAGGTGCCCGCGGAGGTATTGAAAGAGTACGCCAAGAAGGGTGAGAAAGCCGACCTGGCCCGGGCGGCCGGCGGCGTGTGGCAGCTCCCCTTCACCGGCGTCGACCGCGAAGTCGAGATGACCATCGCCCACGCCGAGTTCACCCGCCGCGCCTCAATCCGTCAGTCATGACTCAACCAAGCACCTAAGGAAGGATGCCCTCCTCGTAGGCCCAAACGACGAGACTGTCGCCGTCTGAGATCGGCAGGTACATGCCTGAGGCGAGAAGGCCGTCGACTGCCTCAGCGGCTCGCTGTCGGTCCCGGCCGAACACCGTTCGGTACGCCTCCACCACCAGCCACAGCGTGCTGTAGTGCGGAACCCCCAGCTCGTCTGCCTGCGCCACGGCCGCGCGGTCGTCGAGTATCGCAATCAGGCCCCGGTGGTACGCGGTGGAAATGACGGCCGACTCCCCGAGGTGGCGCTGACCTTCACCACCCAGTGCGACGTTGACCTGGAGGTGCGTCAGTACTTCATCGTCGGTAAGCACCGCCGTCTCTACCCAGTTGAGGCTTTGTGGATCGGGGATTCCCGCGTGCAGCGACCGTCGGTTTGCGACTTCGGTAAGCACGTCCGTGGGGATGAGCACGATGCCACCGGGACTTAACTCTTCGAGCAGCTGGCCAAGGCCAGCCTGAAAGAGATGGGTGAAGCAGCTGGTGTCGACTACCCACCGCACCGATTCAGGCACCGTGTCCCGAAAAGGCAGGGCGAAGATCGTCAAGAGTGAGAGGTGAGACCTCCGGGAGGTCGCCCGGACCCAACGTGCCGCGAAGGATACCGACGACCCGGTCCATGGTCAGTTTGCCGGACACGTACCCATCGACGGCCGCTTGAGCCACGAGGGGAGCGATGTACGGCGAGCGCATATCTTCCGTCCACCCCACGCCGAGCTGCACGAACTCGCCGCGCCGCGGTTCCTGCGCCGACAAGCTTCGAAACTCTGGGCGGCTAATTAGGTTGAGGTTGCTCAGCTGCCCCAGGGCCGCGGACCAGCTGACTTGGAATTCAGCGGCCAACCGGAGGCATCGCTCCCGCAGTGGCGCGGCTGACTGCCACGCCGACGCGACCCCTGCCCGCGGCATCAGGAAGTGGATGGCGAATGAGCTGATCATCCGTTCGGCATCCGTGGCAGCCGCGTCGAAGGCGTCCCCCGAGAGCCAATGCCCCAACTCGTGCGCCAGTGTCATTCGGCGTCGCCCCGAAGGCAGGTCGCCGTTGATCACGGCTACCCCAGCACCTGGGGTTCCATCTTCCTCGACGGCCACGCAGCCGCCGTCCGGCCCGTCCGCGCCAAGCTCAGCAACGTAGGAGTAGAGGCCGAGCGACGCCGTTGCACTCCCAAGGTCGTCGATCGGCGCGGCACCCAGGCCCAGCCGCTGACGCATCGCCCATGCCATGTTCTCAGCAGCCCGGTGGTTCTTTGGGGTGCGGGCGGTCACGTCGCGACCGGGGCCACGCAGCAGTCGGAGGCTGAGCAGGGTCCGGACGTCGGATTCGAACATCTGCAGCTCACGATCGAGCTGGTCGGTCGAGCCGTGTGACGCGTTAGGGTTTGAGCGTCGACTCACGATCGCCGGCGCCGCATCAGATACGAAGAGCGTCAGCGGTCGGCCTAGCGCCTCGGCGATGCCTACCAGCTCGGGCACGCTCAACTTGCGCTCGCCCTTCTCCAGACGCGACACGGCCGAGGGGTCTAGGCCCAGCCGCTCACCGAGCTGCTGTTGGGTGAGTCCCTGATCCTTGCGCGCGGTCGCCACTCGCCGACCTAGCTCCGCCTTGTTCACGTGTGCGAGTTTCACACATCTGCGTCGTGGCGGTCGGGAGACTCCCCCGACATGGTCAGGCCGTTACCGAGTCCGGTTCCGCCAGTGTTGGGTCCGTGACACATAGTGTGCTGGCCTGTCCGTAACGCGGGGGAACGAGGACGATCATGCTGCCGTCGTTGGTCGCGGAGGAGCTGCGTGCAACGCTGACCAGCTTCCTCGGCACCACGTTCGCGCTCGCCGACGACGACGTCCGGGCTGAGCTCGAACGATTCATCGCCGACGACCAGTTCGGCGTCTTCCGCGGGCCGTACGTCCGGCTCCGCCTCCCCTTCCGCGCCGCGGCCGACGGATGGCGGGACGCCCTGCAGTTCATCCCAGCCGGGTTCACCCCGCACCGGCACCAGGCTGAGGCGTGGCGCCGACTCTCGTCCAAGCAGCACGTACCCGAGCCGACCATCGTCACCACCGGTACCGGCTCGGGAAAGACCGAGAGCTTTCTAGTGCCCCTGCTCGACCACGCCCGCCGTGGCGCCGACGTGCGCGGGATCAAAGCGATCGTGCTCTACCCGATGAACGCGCTGGCCAACGACCAGGCCCGCCGCATCGCGGCCCTCGTGCACGCCCATCCCGAGGAGCTCGGCGGCGTCCGGGTGGGCCTGTACACCGGCGACTCGCCCGACACCACCGCGATGACCGAGACCGACGTCATCGGCAACCGCTACGAGCTACGCAACAACCCGCCGGACATCCTGCTCACCAACTACAAGATGCTCGACATGCTCCTGCTCCGAAGCGAGGACAAGCGCCTCTTCGACGGTGCGGCCACCTCGCTGCGCTACCTCGTGCTCGATGAGTTCCACACCTACGACGGGGCGCAGGGCACTGACGTCGCCATGCTGCTGCGCCGGCTTGGTATGGCACTGGGCACCCAGGACGACGACGGTCCGCTGACCGGCATCACGCCGGTCGCCACCTCAGCCACTCTCGGTACCGGCGACGACAGCACCGACGCGTTGCGCGCCTTCGCCGAGACGGTGTTCGGCGTTCCGTTCAACGCCGACGCCATCGTGCGCGAAGACCGGCTCGCACCCGCCGAGTGGGCCACCGGCCCGGTCGGCGCCGTCCCCCTGCTCGACCGCATCGTCACCGCCCTCGCCCGCTGCCGATCGCACGCCGACGTCGTCGACGCAGCTCAGCAGGTGTTCCTGGGCTCAGTCACCGACGACACCCGCGAGCTGGGTCGCCGGCTGCGTGCACACCCGATGACCCGCCGGCTAGTCACCGAGGCTCGAGACCCACGACACCTGGACGACGTCGCCGCCGGCGTCGAACCGGGCTGGGCGGCCCGACCGGGCGACGCCCGCATCGCGGTGTGCGCCTACCTCGCGCTGCTCAGCCACGCCCGTGACGAGAACGGTCGCGCCTTGCTCACCGTCGACGTCCAACTGTGGCTGCGGGAGGTCAGCCGGGTGCTGCGACGCTTGGACGTTGCCCCGCGCTTCGAGTGGTTCGAGGGAAACAACCAACAGCAGGGTCACGCGCTGGCCGCCGTGTACTGCCGCCACTGCGGCCGCTCCGGCTGGGGAGCGGCGGCAAAGCCCGGTGGCGGGGAGACCGTCACCCCGGAGACAGTCTGGCGGGGTGCGCTGACCGATCGTCGTCGGCAGCGCGCCTGGATGTACGCGCCGGGAGAGGGCAGCGCCGGCGACCCCCGCGTGCAGTGGGTCGATGCGGAGACCGGCGAGCTGAGCCGCACGCTCTCGGGCCGGCACAGCACAGAGGTGCCGGTGATCGTGACCGCCGACGACGACATGGCCCGCAGCCAGACCTGCCCCATCTGCGGACTAGCCGATGGGCTGCGCTTCCTCGGCTCCAGCGTGGCTACCCTCGCCTCCGCTGCTCTAGGCCAAGTGTTCGCCAGCCCCGACATCGAGCCGGAGCAGAAGAAGACTCTGCTCTTCACCGACAGCGTCCAAGACGCCTCCCATCGGGCCGGGTTCGTCGAGTCTCGCTCCTACGCGCTCAACCGCCGCGCGTTGCTGCTGCGCGCCATCCCGGCCGAAGGCTGCACCCTCGACCAGCTCGGCGCCGCCGTCGTCGCTGCCGCGCAGAGCCAAGAGGACCGCTTCTCCGCCCTGCCGCCGGACCTCGCGTCGCTGCCCCGAGACCCAAAGGCCAAGGTCACGTCGTTCCACCGGTTCTGGCTGGACGACGTCCCCTCGGAGGAAGACTGCGCACGGGTCACCCGCTTGCTGGACTTCCACGCTGCTCTGGAGTTCGGCCTCTCCGCGCGGCTCGGGCGCACCTTGGAGCTCACCGGAACAGCAACCGCGAACGTCTACGTCGACGACCTGCCAAGCATCGCGGCTGCCGTCCTCGCCGAGGTCGAGAGTTTCGGTGGGCAGCGATCCCTCGACGATGTCACCGATGACCCGGCGCTCACCGGCCAGCTGGAGCTGCGCGGCCATGCCAGCGGCCGCGAACTGCGGTGGGCCCGCGGTGTGCTCGAACGCATCCGGCTCCAGGGCGGTATCGGCCACCCGTGGTTCGCGCGGTTCGCCACCGACGGCGGCGACCGGCGCAGCATCTGGTCCGGACGTCCGCGCGGCGAGGGCATGCCTGCGTTCCCGCGGGGGCGTCCGGCGCCGAGCTACCCGACGACGATCTCGGCCTCCGATGCCTTTGACACCATCACCGGCACCAAGGGCTGGTACGCCTCGTGGACGTCACGAGCTCTCGGCGTCCCGACCGTCGACGCGCCCGCCTACGTCCGCGCGCTACTCGACGCGCTCACCAGGACGGGTGCGCTGACCGAACTCAAGGGCAACGGCGGCACCGCCGTGCGGGTCTGGCAGGTGCCAGCCGCACGAGTGCAGCTGGCACGTACCTCCGGCGAGACCCCCGCCGTCCTGCGGTGCACCGTGTGCGCAAGCGACCTACCGGCCCCGGAAGACGTGCGCGCTCAGCTCCGCGGCGCCCCGTGCATGCGGCTGACCTGCACCGGCGTCTACACCGCCGTCAACCTCGACCCCGACTACTACCGGCAGCTCTACCGCGCCGGGCGGGTTCGGCGCATCGTCGCCCGCGAGCACACCTCCTTGCTGGGCCGCGGGGACCGCATCGCCCGGGAGACCGCCTTCAAGCAGCGCGTCCAGCGGGCTGACGCACCCAACGTGCTGACCTGCACCCCGACACTGGAACTGGGCATCGACATCGGTGACCTGTCGATGGTCGCCCTCGCCTCGATGCCGCGTTCCACAGCTTCATACCTGCAGCGGGTCGGCCGTGCGGGCCGGCTGACCGGCAGCTCGCTGGTGCTGTCCCTGCTCCCTGCCCGCCCGCTGGAGCTCCAGCGCCTGGCTGACCCGCTCACCATGATCGCTGGCGAGGTCGTGCCGCCGGCCTGCTACCTGGATGCCGTCGAGATCCTGCGCCGGCAGTACCTGGCCTCGCTCATCGACCGGCAGGCTCGCGCTGAGAATCCGCAGCCACCGCACCGCGCCCACGACGTCTTCGCCGCTGGCCTCGGCCCGGCGTCTTACCTCGGGCGCATCCTGCTCGACGCCCGCGCGCACGCCGATGAGTACGTCACCGAGTTCCTCGCCGGCTTCGGGTCCGGCGTTACCAAGGAGACCGCCGAGGAGCTCCGCCGGTGGGTGGGCGCCGTCGATGACGGCGACGTCCCAGGCCTGGAACGGGCTGTCGAAGAAGCGGCCCACGCCTGGCAAGAAGAGCTCGCCGAATTGGACTCCCGCAAGCGCGCCTTGCAGGTCGAGCACGACGCGCTGGACGCGGCGCCGTCGAAGGACGACGCCCAGGAACGCGACCTCAAGCGGCTGCGCGGGGAGCTCTCCGCGGTTCGCTCAGCCCAGTCGGCCCGGCGGATGCAGTACTGGATCGACGCCCTGGAGTCGCAGGGCCTGCTACCCAACTACGCGCTACTCGACGACAGCACCCAGCTCGACGTCGGCCTGTGGTGGACCGATGAGGAGACCGGCGACCCCCAGTCCAGCGAGGACACCTACGTGCGCGGGAGCCGCACTGCACTGGCCGAACTCGCTCCTGGCGCCACCTTCTACGTGCGGGGCATGGCCATCGAGGTCGACGGCCTGGACCTCGGCAGCAGCAAGAACCCGGCGCACGAGCTACGCCGGTTCTGCCCATCGTGCGGCTGGTCCGCGCCGGCCTCGGTCAGCATCGCCGCGTGCCCGCGCTGCGCCGACCCGGCCGCCGCTGACACCGGCCAGATCATCCGGACGCTGCCCTTCCGCAAGGCGTCGGCGTACGCGTCACGTGAACTGGCGATGCGCGATGAGGACCGGGACGACCGGCGCCGCACGGCCTTCGACCTGGTCGCCACTGTGGACGCCGACCCTGCGGACATAGCTGTCGCCTGGGGGTTGGAGACCTTCCAGTTTGGCGCCGAGTTCCTCCGCCGGGCCGACATTCGCTGGCTCAACCTGGGGCCCGCCGAGCGCAATGGGGCGGCCGTCCGGATCGCCGGCGAGGACTACCAGGCGGCCCGGTTCGAGGCCTGCACGAAGTGCGGAGTCGTGTGGACGGCGCAGCGCGGCGTTAACACCCTCGCTGATACCCGACACCGGGGCTGGTGCCCCCAACGCCGGACGCCGAGCGCCGATCAGTGGACCAGCGTGGTGCTGACGCACCACCTGCGCACCCAGGCAGTGCGGTTGCTGGTGCCTCCGGTCGTGCTGGTCGATCCGACGCTGTTGACCTCGTTCCGGGCGGCTCTGCTGGTCGGCCTGCGCGCCGTGCTCGGCGGCGATCCCGACCACCTCGACGTCGTCGTGGCTGCAGACCCTTCTCCTGGCTCGGTGGATCGCTGGGCGATGGTGTTGCACGACCGGGTGCCCGGCGGTACTGGCTACCTGGCTCGGTTCGGTGACCCGGAGGAGGTGCAGCGGCTGCTGCAGGCGGCGTTGGACGTCATCGCGCACTGCCCGTGCAAGGACGACCCGGTGACGGCCTGCCATCGCTGCCTACTCCCCCACGTACCGCCGTACCAGGCGGCGCTCGCCCGGCGTGACCGCGCCGAGGAACTACTCGTCGATATCCTCCGCGACTGGATCCCGCGGAAGATCGAGTCACTCGTCGACATCAAGGTCACCG
The DNA here is from genome assembly GCF_005930475.1 of Modestobacter altitudinis. Taxonomy (GTDB): domain Bacteria; phylum Actinomycetota; class Actinomycetes; order Mycobacteriales; family Geodermatophilaceae; genus Modestobacter; species Modestobacter altitudinis. The sequence continues at coordinate 85,225 of NZ_SJEW01000008.1, read as the reverse complement.
CCCACGACACCCCGATCGAACGTCGCTTCCGGGAACTACTGCTCGGCTGGGCCAAGAAGCGTGGTGCCGCCGTCAGCCGACACGCGACGAGCTTTGGCGATCGCGCGGACATCACCTTCCCGCAGGCCCTGGCTGGCCTCCGGTGGAAGTTGACTCCCCAGGTCAACCACAGCTTCGTGCGGCCGGACTTCGAGCTGACCACCGACGACCCGGACATGGCCCGCATCGCGGTCTTCTGCGACGGCGTGCGCTATCACGCCCACACCGACTGCAACCGGGTCGCCGATGACGCGGTCAAGCGGCATGCGCTTCGCCAGCAGGGTGTCGTGGTCTGGTCGCTCACGCACGCCGACCTCGATGCCTTCGAAGCAAGCTCAACAGCCGGGCCAGCCGCCTGGACCACCGCCGTGGCGGCGACGGCCGAGCATTTCGGCGCGCAGCTCTGCGGGCCGGGAGACGTGCCGGTCACCCAGCTCCTCGGCGATCCGCTCACCACCCTGACCCGTCTCCTGCTGCGACCCGACACCGACCGCTGGCAGCGCTCTACGCAGGCGCTTGCCCTTGCCTTTGCTGCGGGGGTGCCGGCTCCCCCGGTGCTGGGGGCTCCTGATCAGCTCGAGACGCTGGCCGAGGCAGACGTACTCGGGCAGGCACCCGATGCCCTCCCCGGCAAGTCAGAGCTCCTCACCGATCGCACGCCCGGTGGCGCGACCCTCGCGATCGACGTGCGGGGCATGAACGACGTCCGAGTGGTGCTGGCTGTCGACGACCGGGACGGCGAAGTCGGCACCGAAATCCATATTGCCGCGTGGCGTGACTGGCTGGCCCTCGGGAACGTCCTGCAGCTGCTGCCTCCGGGGCACGCTCACATGGCCAGCCTGGCTGGCCTGTCGATCACCGGTTCGCCGCCGAGCCCGGTGGCCGACCCGGCATGGGAGGAGATCGCCACGACGTTCGGCGAGCCAGAAGCGGACATCGTCCGCGGCCTCGCCTCTGCCGGCTACCCACTGCCGGAGGCCGGTCTCGAGGTTGCGGATGGCGAGCACCTGCTCGACCTCGCCTGGCCAGACCGGCACGTCGTCGTCGTGTTCGAGCCAGACCCGGACCGGGACACCTGGTTGGCGGCTCACTCGTGGACCGTCCTCCGGGCTGGTGCGGACGACATCCGTACCGTGCTCGCCAGCGCGCTCGGCCTGGAGGAGAGCAGCTCGTGACCGTCGTCATCGCCAAGCAGTACGAGAAGGACCTGCGTGTCGACGGCTCGATGAAGGCCCGAGCGTGGGACTTCATGATGAAGCTGAACGCAGACCCGGACAGCAACGGGCTGGATCTCAAGATCCCGAAGAACGTGATCGACAGGCGGGTCCGAACGGCCCGTGTCGACCAGAGCAACCGCGCGGTGCTGTTCGTCCTCGATGGCGGCATGCTCGTGATGGCAGCGATCAAGCCGCACGACGAGGCGTACGCCTACGCGCAGACGACGCGGTTGGAGGTCAACCCGGCCAACGGCGCGATGGAGTTGATCGCGGAAGCGGCGATCCAAAGAGCCGTTGAGACGTCTCGCGAACGACCACGGCCGGTGGAGGCGCCACCCATCCTGCCATTCACCGTCGACGAGCTCGTGCGCGTCGGCATCCTGCGCGATATCGCGACTGAGGCCATCCGGGTGGCCTCAGAGGACGACCTGCTCGGGCTAGTCGCCCACATTCCCGAGTGGCAGCAGCAGGCCCTCCTCGACTTGGCTACCGGCAAGAGCTTGGACGACGTCCGCGGTGACTACGGAGTCAACGACCCAGCGACGGACGACGACCCGGATAAGGCCCTGGAGCGCGCCGTCACCCGGATGGAGTTCGTGCGCATCGAAGGCGACGACGAACTGCGCCGGATGATCGAGGGCGACTTCGACGAGTGGCGGACCTTCCTCCACCCGCAACAGCGAGCCATCGTGGACAGGCCGGTCTACAACGGCCCATTCCGGCTCGCCGGTGGGGCAGGCACTGGGAAGACGGTGGTCGCCCTGCACCGCGCCGCCCACCTGGCACGCGGCGGTGGTCGCGTACTGCTGTGCACCTTCAACCGCACGCTGGCTGACTCCCTGAGCGAACAGCTGCGACGGCTGGCGTCGATCGAGGAGCTCGGGCACATCGACGTCCAGGGTGTCGACCAGGCCGTCAACGCCGCTGTTCGGGCGCACGACAAGGCCGTACCGCGGTTCGCCGACAGCCGGACTACCGAGCGGATGTGGATCGACGCGGTCGCCTCCGCCGACGTTCCGGCCGACCTCGTCCGGTCGCTCACCCCGACCTTCCTGGACGCGGAGCTGCGCACCGTCCTGCTCGGTATGCCAGAGCTGACCCGGAACAACTACCTGGTGGCCAAGCGGCCCGGGCGGTCGGTGCGGCTCAACCGCCTGCAGCGAACGGCGGTGTGGCGGGTTGTCGAGGAGTTCCGGCGCGCGCTGGACACCGAACAGCTCACCACCTACGAGCTGCTTGCGGCCCGAGCAGCGACCATCGCCTCGCCCTCCTACGATCACGTCGTCGTCGATGAGGGTCAAGATCTGCATGCCGGACACTGGCGATTCCTGCGTGCCCTCGTGGCGCCCGGGCCGAACGACATGTTCATCTGTGAAGACGCCCACCAGCGGATCTACGGCGAAAAGTTGGTGCTCAGCCGCTTCGGCATCGAGACCCGCGGGCGTTCACGGCGGCTGACGCTGAACTACCGGTCGTCCCGGCAAAACCTCAGGTTCGCCCTCGGGGTCATCGCCGGGGCTGACATCGTCGACTCCGAGGGAGACCAGGAGACCGTTGCCGGTTACCGTGCCGCATTCAGCGGCACCGTGGAACCAAAGCAAGTCGGGCTCGCCACCACCGCAGCCGAGAACGACCACCTCGCGAAGGTCGTGTCGGGATGGCTGACTGATGGCGAGGACCCGCGTGCTGTCGGAGTGCTGGTCCGGCGCCAGGCCGACCAGGAGCGTGCACGAGCAGCTCTGCAAGCGGTTGGTTCGCCCGTCGAGGTCCTTGCGGCCAATGCGCGGTCGACGCGTGACGCGGTCGTAGTGACGACGATGCACCGGGCCAAGGGGATGGAGTTCTCGCGGGTCGTGGTCTTCGGCGCCGCAGCCTCTGTCATTCCTCTGCGATATGTGCTGGACCACACTGCGCCGGCGGAGCAGCCTGCAGCCATCGACAGGGAGCGATCGCTTCTCTACGTCGCATGCAGCCGCGCCCGCGACGAGCTGGTGGTGACTTGGGCCGGCGATCCCAGCCCGTTCTTGCCGGCTACAAAGATCGCTTAACCGCCAGCTGCGGTTTTGCGATCAAACATTCGCGTTCAACGTTCCCAGCCAGCGAGCAAACAACGGCAACGTTGATTGGCCGGTCAACGTAGGCGCCTTTGGCCTAGAAATTTTCCCCGGTCAAGTAGCACCAGCCGGGTAACGTTCTCAACCGCCGTCGGAGACACTCCGTCGGGTGAAGGCTTGCGGTCCGCAAGTCCGGCTCCCTGGGCACATGACCGAAGAGACAGCGTGGGCTCTCTTTGGGATCGACGTCGCTACGGTGCTCTCCGGCTACCGGTGGACCGTCGCCGTCACGAGCGCGTCTCCTGGCTGGACAACGACCTGCGGACGCGGCGGAGGGCTCTGCTGCGCAGCCGCTGGAAGGACCTCACCGTCGTCCTGGTGGCGCTGGCTGCCTCCGCCTTCGGGATGAGCCTGACGATGCACCAGTCCCCCGTGCTCCTGGGTCTCGTGCTCGGCTTATACCTCGGCGCCACCGCCGTCTCGTCCGTCGTCTTCATGTCCGTGGTCGACGGGAGCTTTCATCCCCGCCTCGGCCGGCTGGTGGAGCGCAGCGTCGGCACGGACCTCCGCCGGGTCCCTGGCGTCTACGGCGTCATCAGTGATGTCTCGTTCGAGCACGTGAACGTCGACCACGTCGTCCTGACGCCGCACGGCTGCCTGGCGGTCGAGGTCAAGAGCTCCTTCTCCCGGCGGCAGGACTTCGCCCAGGTCCCCGACCTCGCCGGCAAGGTGGCGCAGACCCGGGACGGCGCCCAGCGGGTGCAGCGGCTGCTTCGTAGCCGGGGCGTCGACCTGCCGGTGCGGCCCGTCCTCCTGTTCACCGGTCTTGGTGCGCCCTTCATGCCTCCCGTCGTCCAGCACGACGACGTGACCATCACCGGCTTCACCGATCCGGCGACGTGGGTGGAGGGAGCTGCGGGCGCATCGCTCGACCTCGACACCGCCCGGCGTGCGGCGGACGAGCTGCTGGCCTACCGCGAGCAGCGCACCGAGTACGAGCGCGCTCGTCCTGCACGACGGGTCGGGAAGCCGCAACCGTCGTCCGGAGCGCCGCTGCGCTCGAACGGGTAGCCCTCCGTCTAACGGCTGACCGCACGCAAGCGGCCGGTTCACTCCTCGGTGCGCGTCCGGGCCGGCCCAAAGCAGATCGGTTACGGTGGGATCACGTCCTGAACCAGTCCGTGTGCAACTACCTGCTGAGGAAGCAAGGCGGCACGCCTGATCCGCCAGCAGAGGTCATGTTCCACACGCGCTCATCGAGCCACGAGCTCATCCGGCACGCCGGGCCGTCCTACTTCCCGCTCGCCTTCATCGCCCGACTCCCCTTCGCGATGATGACCGTCGGTGTCCTCACCCTTGTCGTCGCCGAGCGCGGCTCGGTCACCCTCGGCGGGCTCAACTCCGCCGCCGCTGGCCTCGGCACCGCCCTCGCCGGCCCGCTCCTCGGTGCCGCCGCCGACCGGCTCGGCCAGCGCCGGGTCCTCGTCCCGGTCGGCCTGATCAACGCCGCCCTCCTCGGCGCCTTCGTCCTCGTCGTCGCCAGCGCCGTCCCCGACCTCGCCCTGCTCGCGATGTCCGTGCTGATCGGCGCCTCCGCGCCGCAGATCGCGCCGATGTCCCGCACCCGCCTGGTCGCCATCATCAAGCGGAAGATCCGGCCGGCCGACCGCGAGCAGGTGCTCAGCTCGACCATGGCCTACGAGTCGGCCGCCGACGAGACCGTCTTCATCGTCGGCCCCTTCCTCGTCGGCCTCCTCGCCACCGCCATCGCCCCGTGGGTGGCCATCGCCGGCGCCGCCGCGTTGACGCTGGTCTTCGTCACCCGCTTCGCGCTGCACCCCACCGGCCGGCTCGATCCCGGCACACGGGACGCCCAGCACCAGCAGGCCCCCGCCCGGGAGCTCGCCAGCTTCCCGCTGCTCACCGTCGTCGCCGGCACCCTCGGCATCGGCTTCTTCTTCGGCGCCACCCTCACCTCGCTCACCGGCTTCCTCGCCGCCGACGGCAACGGCGACCGCGCCGGGCTGCTCTACGGCGTCATGGGCATCGGGTCGGCCGCCCTCGCCCTCGGCTCGGCCGCCTTCCCGGCCCGGTTCACGCTCACAGCCCGCTGGCTGGTCTTCGGCTCGCTGATGCTCGCCGCCGCGATCGCCTACGCCAGCGCCCGCTCCGAGCCGGCCATCGTCGTCGCGCTCGCGGTGCTCGGCTGCGGCATCGGCCCCACCTTGGTCAGCCAGTACAGCCTCGCCGCCCAGCTCAGCCCGGCCGGCCGCTCGGCGACCACCATGACGATGCTCGGGTCCGCCGTCGTCGTCGGCCAGGCGGTCTCCTCCGCGTTGACCGGCGCCGTCGTCGACCAGCTTGGCGCAACCACCGCCATGGCGCTCCCCGCGGTCACCGCTGCCTTCATCGTCGCCGTCGGCATCGCCCACGCCCTGTCGACACCTGCGGCACCTCGTCCGGAACGCCACACGGAGTCGGTCCTGGTCTGACGGGCGGGAGGCCAGCCGGGCGGAGCGAGCAGGCGCCGGCCGGTGTCCAGCGATATGTCTCGCTCCCCCGCGGCGGTGGAGTACAACGATCCGGCGAGCCGGCCCAGAAACCCCTCGAGGACGACCAGCACCCACGCGCGCAGCCGGCCAGCCGGGACGTCGACCCGCATCACACCGCCGGCGCTACCAGGTTGCTTACCGCCTCCCCGGCAGCGACGCTGCACGATCGACATGGCCGTCCCTGTCGCAGGATCCTGTCCAGTGCAGGGCCGCACCAGGACAGGGTCGACCCACCATCGAGCGGTCCGCGTCAACCACACCATGTCGCCGGTGTGGGTCGAGAGCTATTGACAGGCCGACTATCGATAGTCAGGCTATCAACATGCGCATCTCCGAGCTCGCCACCCGTAGCGGCGTGAGCGCGGCGTCCATCAAGTGGTACGCACGCGAGGGCCTGCTACCGGCCGGTGAGCGCACCGGCTACAACCAGACCGAGTACGGCGAGGACCACCTGGCCCGCCTGCAGCTGATCCGGTCGCTGATCGAGGTGGGCGGGCTCAGCGTCGCCGCCGCGCGTGCCGTGCTGGCCGCCGCCGACGACCCGGACCACCCGTTCGGCGACACCCTGGGCATCGCGCAGGCGTCGCTGCCCCGCTCGGCCGCCCCACCGACGGCGGAGTCGGTGCAGCAGGTGAAGGACGCCACCCGGGCGCAGGGCTGGGAGGTCTGCGACGACAACCCCGGCCTACCGGCAGCCGCGGCCGTGCTCGACCGCTACCGCGCCTTGGGCCGCGAGGACCTCACCGCCACCCTGCCCGGCTACGTCCGGGCCGCGGAGGTCGCCGCCGCCGCCGACCTGGACTGCATCACGAAGAACCTCGACGCGGGCCCCGCGACGGCGGCCCAGACCGTCGTCGTCGGCACCGTGCTCGGGGACGCCCTGCTCGCCGGACTGCGCCGCATGGCCCAGGCCAGCGAGTCCGACCGCCGGTTCGGACCGACCCCCGGGAGCCCGTCATGACCGTCCTCGAGCAACGACCGACCGCTCCCCGCGCGCTCTTCACCCGGCCGCCGAACCGACCACTGATGGCCCTCGCCGCGCTGATGGCAGTGACCGCCGTGGTCACCGCCGTCCTCGCGGTCGTCGACCCGGTCCAGATCACCGGGCGCAACGGCTGGCTCAAGCCGCTGAAGTTCGCCATCTCCATCGGCATCTACGCCGTCACCCTCGCCTGGCTGCTCGACCGGCTGCCCGAGCGGCGCCGGCGGGCCGGCCGGATCGGCGCCGTCGTGGTGACCGCGGCCCTGGTCGTCGAGATGGTGGTCATCGTCGGCGCGGTCGCCGCCGGGACCACCAGCCACTTCAACGTCTCATCGCCGCTGGCCACCACGCTCTGGACCACCATGGGGACGGCGATCGCGGCCGTGTGGCTGGTCACCCTGGTCCTCGCGGCCCTGCTGTGGCGCAGCCCGGACGACGCCGCCCGTCAGCTCGCCGTCCGCGCCGGCCTGGTCATCGGGCTGGCGGGCATGGCGGTGGCCTTCCTCATGACGTCGCCGACGCCCGAGCAGCTCGACAGCTTCGCCGGGGTGGCCGGCGCGCACGCCGTCGGCGCCCCGGACGACGGTCCGGGCTTGCCGCTCCTGGGCTGGAGCACCACCGGCGGCGACCTGCGCGTGCCGCACTTCGTCGGCATGCACGCCCTCCAGTTCCTGCCGCTGCTGGCGTTCGGGCTGGAGGCGATGGCCCGCCGGGTGCCCGCGCTGACCGATCCCGGCACCCGGTTCCGCGTCGTCGCGTTCGCGTCGGGCGGCTACGTCGTCCTGCTGGTGCTGCTCACCCTGCAGGCGCTCGCCGGCATCCCGGTCACCGAGCCGCTGGGCTTCCTGCGCTGAGCAGGCGCTGGACGGTGTCCAGCAGCATGTCCTGCTCGGCAGCGGCGGTGAAGCCCGACTCCCCCGCCAGCCGGCCGACGAACCCGTCGAGGACGACCAGCACCCACGCGCACAGGCGGGCAGCCGGGACGTCGACCCGGACCTCACCGGCGGCCTGCGCGGCCTCGACCCAGGGCAGCAGTCCGTCGTGGAGAGCGGCGTCGTCCCGGGCCAGGGCGGCGGCAACCTGCTCGTCGTTCATCACGGCCCCCACCGCCTTCACGAACCCGGCGACCCGGGGGTCGGCGAACTCGGTGGCGGCATGGACGACATAGTCGGCGAGCACGCCGCCGGGGTCGGCGCGGCCCCGCTGGGCGGCGAACCAGTTTCCGGTCTCGGTGGTGCCGAGCTCGAGGATGGCCAGCAGGACGTCGAGCTTCGTCGGGAAGTAGTGGAAGAACGTCCCCGATCCGATCCTCGCGGTCCGGCAGATGGCCGCGGTCGTCGCGCGGTCGAACCCGTCCTCGGCGAAGCGGGTCAGCGCGGCGTCGATGATGACCATCCGCCGCGCCTCATGCCGAACCGGGTCGATCGTGCGTGGCACGGGCTCCCTTTCCTGGAGTAACCGCTCTAGTATTCATGGCGTGACGCGAGCCGGCACGCGGAAGACTCCTGAACGCTGGCTGCTCACCCATGACGGGCGCGAGCACGTGCTGGAGATCGCCGACGCGGGACTCCGTCGCAGGCTCACCTGGCAGGTCGACGGCACCGAGGCGGCGACCAAGACGACCAGTGACGAGCGCGTCACCCTCGACGGCGGCGAGCACGGCGCCCTCGGCGCGCGGCTGCCGTCGTTCAGCGGACCTGCCCGGCGGGTCACCTGGTACTCCCCCGACGCCGACCTGGGCGCCGTCGCCTCGGCCCAGACCGGCCTCGGTGGCGTCGACCTGGACCCCGAGCCGGGCTCGCGCGCCGCAGCACGGGAGGCGTGGATCCGCGCCCATCCGAACCTGCACGCGGCCCGGCGCACCGGGGCCGCCGTCCTCGGCGTCCTGCTGCCACTGCTCACGGTGTGGCTGCTGACCCGCATCGACATCCCGTGGCCGGACTGGAACCTGCCGGACTGGGACCTGCCGTCGATCCCGTGGCCGGACCTGCCGGGGATCCCCTGGCCCGACTGGGACCTGCCGGAACTGCCCGCGTGGCTACGGGAGCTGCTCGACAAGGCCAAGTACGTCGTCCCCATCGTGGTGGCCTTCGTCCTGGCCCGGGCCGAGGTCCGCCGGCGTCACACCCAGGACCAGCGCAAGCGCGACGCGGACGACGCCGCCTGAGCGTTTCAGGGCTCGCCGATGTCCTCGTTCCACAGGCCGGGCTCGCGGGCGATGAACTCCTCCATCAGCGCGATGCACTCGGGGTCGTCCAGCACCGCGACGTCCACCCCGCGGGCGCGCAGCAGGTCCTCCCCGCCGTAGAACGTGCGGTTCTCCCCGATCACCACCCGCGGGATCTTGTAGAGCAGGATCGCCCCGGTGCACATGTCGCACGGCGACAGCGTGGTGACCATCGTGGCCCGGGCGTAGACAGACGCGGGCAGCCGGCCGGCGGCCTCCAGGCAGTCGGTCTCGCCGTGCCGGATGGCGCTGTTCAGCTGCACCCGCCGGTTGTGCCCGACGGCGACCACCTCCCGGTCGACGACGAGCGCGGCACCGATCGGCACCCCGCCCTCGTCCCGGCCCTTGCGGGCCTCGGCGACGGCGTGGGCGAGCAGCTCAGCATCGACAGACATGGACGACCTCCAGGGGACGTGGGGTTCAGGCGCGGCGGTACGCGGTCAGGTACGACCCCGGGTAGCGCACCCCGCGGCCGCGGACGGCCAGCGCGGCGATGACGACGAGGTAGGGCAGCGCGATCAGCAGCTCGTTGGGGATCGAGCCGAACGCGGGGGTGATGGCCAGCTGCAGCTGCAGGGCGTCGAACAGGCCGAACAGCAGCGCCCCCAGCACCACCGGCACCACCTTCCAGCGGCCGAAGATGACCAGGGCGATGCAGATCCACCCGCGCCCGCTGACGATGTCCAGGGTGAAGGTGCCCAGCACCGACAGGGTCAGGAACGACCCGCCCAGCCCCATCAGCGCACCGCCGACGACCAGCGCCGTCCACCGGGTGCGGGCCACCGAGATGCCGGCGGTGTCCGCGGCCTCCGGGTTCTCACCGACGGCGGTCAGCCGCAGGCCTGCCCCGGTCGCGCGGAGCACCCACCACACGGCCGGGGCCAGCAGCAGGAAGGCCACGTAGGTCATCGGGTACTGCGCGACGATGCCGCCCCCGGCGAACAGCCGGCCGAACTTCTCGGTCACCGTCTGCTGGCCGCCGCCGAACAGCTGCCGGTTGCTGAAGTCGCAGGCCGCGACCAGCAGCAGCGTCGTGCCGATGCCGGCGACGTGCTGGTTGACCCCCAGCGTCACCGTCAGCAGCGCCATCAGCGCACCGGCGAGCGCGCCGGCGACCACCGCCGCCAGCGTGGCCAGGGCCAGCGAGCCGCTGCGCGCCGCGACGAGGAAGCCGACGAAGGCACCGGCGTACAGGGTGCCCTCGATGCCGAGGTTGAGGACGCCGGCCCGCTCGCCGAGCAGCGCGCCGAGCGCGCCGAACACCAGCGGGGTGGCGATGGTCAGGGTCGCGGCGAGCACCGCGACGACGGGGAAGTCCACGGCTCAGCCCCCCACCGCACGCGGTGATCGCCGGACCAGCCGGTAGTGCCGCACCGACAGCGCCGCGACCACCGTCAGCAGCAGTACCGAGGTCAGCACCCCGCCCATCTGGCTGGGCAGCTGCAGCGCGATCGAGGCGCCCTGCGCCCCGACCTGGACGTCGCCCAGCAGCAGCGCGACGGCCAGCACCCCGACCGCGGACAGTCCGCCCAGGGTGGCGACGACGACGCCGGTGTAGCCGTAGCCGGCGGCCAGGCTGCCGGTCAGCTGGTGCTGCACGCCGAGCACCTGGGACGCCCCGCCGAGCCCGGCCAGCCCGCCGGAGACCAGCGCGCTGCGCCACTGCAGCAGCCCGACCTTCACGCCGGAGAACTCTGCCGCCGCCGGGGACTGCCCGGCGGCGCGCAGCCGCACGCCCAGCGGCGTGGCCCGCAGCACGACGGCGGTGACGGCGACCAGCACCAGCCCGACCAGCAGCCCGGCGTGCACCCGGCTGCCGAACAGCGCGGGCAGCCGGTAGCCGTCGGCGAAGGTCGCCGAGTCCGGGAAGCCGGTGTCCGGGTTGCGCCACGGCCCGTTCAGCAGCCCCTGCAGCAGCAGCACCGCGACCGGGTTGAGCAGCAGGGTGGTGACCACCTCGTCGATGCCGGCCCGGCGGCGCAGGAACGCAGGCAGGAACGCCCACGCCACCCCGCCGAACGCGCCGCCGACCAGCGCCAGCGGCAGCGCCGCGGCGGTGGGCAGGTCCGGCAGGGCGAGGGCCACCGCGGTGGTGGCCATCGCGCCGGCGAGGAACTGCCCCTCGGCGCCGATGTTGTAGTAACCGACCCGGAAGGCGATGGCCACGGCCAGGCCGGTGAACAGCAGCGGGGTGGCGGCGAGCAGCACCTCGGCGATGCCGTTGCCGGTGGTCAGCGGGGTGACGACGTACCGCTCGAACGCCGACACCGGCGCCGCGCCGGCCAGCCGGATCGGCCCGGCGGTCAGCGCCAATGTGGCCACAATGGCGAGGCCGGCGGCCGCCGCGGGCAGCCAGCGGGGCTCGCGGGAGCGCAGCACGAACCTCATGCCGCGTACTCCCTCGAGCCGGTCATCAGCACGCCCAGCGCCTCGCGGGTGGCGTCGGCCGCGGCGACCTCGCCCACCAGCCGGCCACCGGAGAGCACGACGATCCGGTCGGCTATGCCGATCAGCTCGTCGAGGTCCTCGGACACCAGCAGCACCCCGCTGCCGGCGTCCCGCAGCGCGCGCAGCTGGGTGTAGACGTACTGGCAGGCGCCGACGTCCAGGCCGCGGGTGGGCTGGGAGGCGACCAGCACGGTGGGGTCGCGCTCGAGAGCCCGGGCGAGCAGCACCTTCTGCATGTTGCCGCCGGACAGCGACCGGATCGGGTCGCCGGGAGCGGCCCGGATGTCGAAGCGCTCGATCAGCGCCTCCGCGTGCGCCCGGACCCGGCGGCGGCTGAGGAAGGGCCCGGTGCGGAACCGGTCCAGGTCCTCCAGCACCAGGTTCTGCTCCACGCTCATGCCCAGCACGACGCTGCCGCGGCGGTCCTCGGTCAGCCGGCCCAACCCCGCCTTCAGCCGCGCGGCGACGTCCAGGCCGGTGACCTCGGCGCCGCCGACGTGCACCGTGCCGGCGGTGGCCGGGGTGGTGCCGCACAGCGCGGCGACCAGCTCGGTCTGGCCGTTGCCGGACACCCCGGCCACGCCGACGATCTCCCCGGCGCGCACGGTCAGCGAGACGTCGTCCAGCCGCGGCCGCGGGTCGCCGGCCAGGGTCAGCCCGCTGACCTCCAAGGCTGCCGGCCGGGCGCGGTCGACCGGCGCGGCCGTAGCCGATGGTGCAGCGCCGTCCAGGCCGACCGCGGTCGCCAGCGCCTCGTCCACCACGTCGTCCGGCAGCTCAGCATCCGCGGGCCCGGCCGCGCCCACCATCAGCGCCGCGATCGCGACCGGGTCCAGTCCCTCGGCCGGCAGGTCGGCCACCAGCCGGCCCCGCCGCAGGACGCCGATCCGGTCGGCGAGGTCGACCACCTCGTGCAGCTTGTGCGAGATGAACACGACCGCCATGCCGTCGGCGGTCAGCCGCCGGATCGAGGCGAACAGCAGGTCGACGTCGGCCGGGACCAGCACCGCGGTGGGCTCGTCGAGGACCAGCAGCCGGCAGTCGCCCAGCAGCGCCTTGAGGATCTCCACCCGCTGCCGCTCCCCCACCGACAGCCGCTCGACGACGGCGTCCGGGTCGACCGGCACGCCCAGCCGCTGCGACGCCGCCAGCACCCGGGCGCGGGCCGCCTTCCGGTCGATCCGGCCCAGCGGGGAGCCGGCCAGCATCAGGTTCTCGGTGACCGTCATCGGGCCGACCAGGGTGAACTCCTGGGTCACCATGCCGATCCCTGCGGCCAGCGCGTCCGCCGGCGAGGTCATCGTCACCGGTTGCCCGGCGATCCGGATCTCCCCGGCGTCGGCCCGGCTGAGCCCGTACAGGATGCGGGTGAGCGTGCTCTTGCCCGCGCCGTTCTCCCCCAGCAGGGCCAGCACCTGACCGGCGTCCACGGAGAGGTCGATCGCGTCGTTGGCCAGCAGCGACCCGAACCGCTTGGTGATCCCCCGCAGCTCGACCAGCGGGGCAGCCCCCGAGGTCACTCCCCGACCGTGGTGGAGCCGGCCGGCTCGTCCTCGTCCACCGGGGTGACGACGCTGCCGTCCATGATCGCCGCCTGCCGCTCCTCGACCCTGGCGGTCAACTCGGCCGGGATCGGGAAGGCCGTCCCGGTGTTGATCGGGGCCAGCGAGCTGCCGCCCTGCTTCATGAACGAGTACTCGGCCAGGTTGGTGGCCTCGTAGCTGCCGTCGGCGACCGCGGTCACCACCGCCTCGACCGTCGGGCGCATGTCCCAGACCAGCGAGGACACCACGTGCTCGGGGGCCTGGTCCTGCTGGTCGACCATCATCCCGAACACCGGCAGCCCGTTCTCCTGCGCCGCGGCGATGACGCCGTCCCGCTCGGCGAACAGCACGTCGGCCCCGCCGGCGATGGCCGCCTCGGCGGCCTGCTTGGCCGTCGCCGGGTCGAAGAAGGAGTTGATGAAGGAGACGGTGACCCGGGCGGAGGGGTTGACCTCCTGGGCGCCTGCGGTGAAGGCGTTGACGATCCGGTTGACCTCGGGGATGGGCATCGCGCCCACGACGCCGATGGTGCCGGTCTTCGTCAGCCCGCCGGCCAGCATCCCGGCCAGGTAGGCGGGGTCCTGCAGCCAGTTGTCGAAGACGCTGAAGTTGGGGGCCTGCTCCGCGCCGCCGGAGCCGAAGGCGAACGCCGTATCGGGGAACTCCGCGGCGACCTCGCGCACCGCCTCCTCCGCCGCGAACGCGTCGCCGATGATCACGTCCGGGTCCTCGGTGGCGATGATGTCGCGCAGCGCCCGCTCCATCTCGTCGGCGGTGCCCAGGTCGTCGACGTGCTCGTACTCGATCTCGCCGTCCTCGGCGACGGCGGTCAGCGCCGCGTGGATGGCGCCGTCCCAAGGCTCCTCCAGCGGCGTCGCGAACGCGCCGAAGACCGAGATGGTGTCGTCGTCGGCCGAGGACGCCGAGCCGGTGTCCTCCTCGCCGGTGGTGCCGCCGCAGGCGGCCAGCACCAGGGCGGACACCGCGAGGCCCGCGACCAGCCCCGGCCGCGCCGGTCCCCCGCGCCGGCGTCGGCCGGCGGTCTGCTGCGTGCTGGACATCGAGACCGTGCTGGACTTCAAGGACATGGGGCCCTCCCTCCCTGCGGCGACCCGGGCGGTCGGCTGGCGAGGACGCTAGGCGCGCGGTGCGGTCGGCCCCAAGAGACGCCGTGTCGTCAACGCCCGGTTAACGGTGGACGATCTGTACGGTGCGCGCGTGCCGTTCACCCTGCGCGACCTGCTGGCCCTGCCGGCGGTGCAAGGTGCCCGCCCGGAGCTGGTCGGGCACCGGGACGGCGTGGACGAGCGGGTGGTCCGCTGGGTGCACACCAGCGAGATCCAGGACATCGCGCCGCTGCTCAAGGGCGGGGAGGCGCTGCTGACCACCGGACTCGGGCTGGTCGCGCTGCCGCCGGAGGCGCACCGGGCCTATGCCGCCGCCCTCGCCCGAGTGGGACTGACGGCGCTGCTGCTGGAGCTGGGGCGCAGCTTCCCCACCGCACCGCCGGCACTGCTCGACGAGGCCGCCCGGGTCGGGCTGCCGGTGGTGCTGCTGCACGGGGTGGTGCCCTTCATCGAGGTGACCGAGGCCGCCCATGCCGCGATCCTCGAGCAGGAGGTCACCGCGCTGCGGGAGGTCGCCGAGCAGCGCAACCGCCTGCTGCAGGCCATGGCCGAGAGCCCCGGCGTCGTCGGGCTGGTCGGCGCCTGCGCCCAGCTGAGCGGCCAGCCGGCCAGCCTGGTCACCGCGGACGGCGAGCTGGTCGCCGGGTCCGCGGTCCCGGAGGACGGCGCCGGCGACGGCGTGGACGTCCTGGTCGGCGGTCAGGTCTGGGGCCGGCTCGCCCTGCTCGGACCGGCCGGCGCGCGGACCCGGGCCACGGCGGAGGCGGCCGGACCGCTCGTCGCGCTGGAGGTGCAGCGGTCCCCGTCGGGCACCAGCAGCCGCCGGCTGTCCGCCGCCCAGCTGCTCACCGACCTGATGACCGGCCGCTACGCCTCGACCGGGGACCTGGCGTCGCGGGCGCTGGGGGTCGGGTTCGTCGTCCGGCCGGGGCACGCCGTGATCGGCTGCGTGGTGCGCCCGCGGTCGCACCGGTCGGCGTTGCCGGGGTGGCTGCAGACGGTGCAGGAGCGCTCGGCCCGCCACCTCCCGGCCGCGATGGTGGCCGAGCGAGAGGGGCACGTGCTGCTGGCTGCCGCCGTGCCCCGGGCGGGCGCCCGCCGTCAGCTGGCCGCCCTCACCGCCGACCTCAACGCCCGGCTGGGCGCCATGGGCGGCGTGCTCGTGTGCGCCGGGCCGCTGGTGGACGACGTCCCCGCGCTCGCCGGGTCGCTCCAGTCGGCCGTGGACACCTCCGACCTCGCGGTGCGGATGGCCACGGCGTCGGACCTGGTGCTGTCGGAGGACGTCGCGCTCTACCAGCTGCTGCTGACGATGGTGGACGACGCGGCCCTGGAGCGCTTCACCCTGGCCCAGCTCGGCCCGCTGCTCCAGCACGACGCCCGCACCGGCGCCGGCCTGGTGATGACCCTGGACACCCTGTTCGTGGCCGGGATGAGCAAGAGCCGGGCCGCGGACATGCTGGGTGTGCGGCGGCAGACCCTCTACGGGCGGGTCGAGCGCATCTCCCAGCTGCTGGGCGGGATCGACCTGGAGCAGCGCGAGGCCCGCACCGCGCTGGACCTGGCCCTGCTGTGCTGGCGGCTGCGGCTCAACGGCGGCCGCGCCGGAGCTGACGCGGGGGCGCCGCCGCGCTGACCCAACGCCTACAGCTGCAGGTGGATCCGCAGTGCCTCGTCCAACTCGCGCATCAGGTCCACGGGCACCCGGCCCAGAACAACACCGATCCGCTCGACGGCCACCGACCGCACCTGCTCCGCCTGGGCCTTGGAGTCGGCGGTCAGTCCGGTCCGGTCAGCCGGGAGCAGTGTCTGGAAGGCGAACACCCGCGACACGTTGCTGGTCACCGGCACGACCGTGACCACGCCGCGTCCCAGCCGCGTGGCTGTTGCGTTGGCGCGGTCGTTGCTCACGAGCACAGCCGGCCGCCGCTTGCTCGCCTCGCTGCCCCGCACGGGCTCCAGGTCGACGAGCCGGACCTCACCGCGGCGCATCGATCACGCCGTCTCCTGCTGTGGCGTCCCACGTCGACTGCTCGCCGGAGACTTCCCACTCCTCCCACGCCGCGGCGTAGTCCTGCTCGAGCTCAGCTTGCCGCAGCAGCCGGAGCGCGTGCTGGATCACGGCGGACCGCCCCTTCAGACCGGCGGCGCGGGCGTACTCGTCCAGCAGGGCCACATCGTCATCGGGCAAGCTGACGCTCAGCTTCATACCGCAATGCTACCGGCGGTAGCAGTCCGGTAGCAACGCTTCTACTACTAGAACCGTCAGCTCGTATGACGACTACCAAACCCGCCGGCCCCTGTGGACAGGGCCAGCGGCGGACGGCCGCTGTGCAGCAGAGTGCCCGGCCATGACGACCCTGCCGCACCCCAGCATCCCCGTCACCAGTGGCGCCGAACTCACCGAGCGCTGGCGCACCTTGCTCCACCTCGACGAGCCGCCGTCCCAGCGCCGGCTCTTCCTCGCCTGGCTCCGCACCGACGGCACGATGGTCCCGCTGCTGATCCCGGTCGAGGACCTCCCGGTCGAACCCGACCGGGTGGCGATCGGCAAACTCCACGACCTGCACTCCGTCGTGGCGGAGTCCGAGGGCGTCGGCCCGGCCGACCTGCACCTGGCCATGTGCCTGGAGCGGCCCGGGCCGGCCACCGCCGACGACGACGCCTGGTGCGCAGCCATCGAGTCGATCGTCCGCGAGCGGGACGGCGTCGACTGCAGCCTGCACGTCGGCGACGGACGCACCACTGCCCCGCTGCTCCTCCGGCGCAACTGGCCGGCAGCGTGATCGTGCTCTGCTGCCACAGCGGCAGCAGAGCACGAGCGTGCCGCGGCCCGGCAGGTCACGCGGAGGTCACGTCATGGACTCGTTACAGCGCTGACACAGGGGACGCCCAGACGGCCCGTTGAGTGCAGGCCGACAGCGCACCCCGCGCTGCCACCGCCCTCAGAGGAGACCCGTTGAGCCCCTCCGCCGTCCGCCGCGCGCTCGCCGGCACTGCCGTCGCCGCGACCGTCCTCTCCCTCGCCGCCTGCGGCTCCGACTCCGCAGAGGCCGAGTCGTCGGGCAGCAGCGGGGAGACGCAGACGGTCACCGTCGGCACGCTGCGCGGCCAGCCGCACTTCTACGCGCCGTTCCTCTACGAGGACCACGCCGTGAACGGCGTGGAGTTCGAGGTCGTCACGCTCGACAGCACCCCGGCGCTGACCGACGCCGTCTCCTCCGGCACCGTCGACTTCGCCATCACCGGCATCACCGCGACCATCTCCGGCATCTCGCAGGACCGTGATCTGCGGATCGTCGCCTCGGCCGCGGACGGCGGCTCCGGGTTCATCGGCGGCGACGACATCGACACCGTCGCCGACCTGGTCGGGAAGAAGGTCGGCTACATCCAGGGCAGCGCGCCCGAGGTGGCGATGCGGCTGATCCTGGCCGAGAACGACGTCGACCCGAGCAGCCTCGAGCTGGTCGCCGTCCCGCCGCCGGAGATGGCCTCGGCCTTCAACAGCGGCTCGGTCGACGCGTTCTTCGGCACGGAGATCGCCGTCTCCCTGGCCACCGCCGCCGGCGGGCATGCGATCACCGACCCGTACGACACCCCGATCGGCAAGGTGAACATCGGCCTGGTCACCACCGGGTCGATGGTCGCCGACGACCCGGAGCTGGTGCAGAAGGTCGTCGACACGCACGCCGCGACCACCGCGTACATGACCGACAACATCGACGAGTGGCTCCCGGAGATGGTCCAGGAGTTCGGCGGT
Organism: Modestobacter altitudinis; assembly: GCF_005930475.1. Taxonomy (GTDB): domain Bacteria; phylum Actinomycetota; class Actinomycetes; order Mycobacteriales; family Geodermatophilaceae; genus Modestobacter; species Modestobacter altitudinis. The sequence continues at coordinate 67,275 of NZ_SJEW01000008.1, read as the reverse complement.
GACCAGGCCGTCCTGGAGTCGGCGCTGGAGAACTTCTGGCTGCGCGCCGACCTGAGTGAGGAGTACCAGGGCCAGGTCGAGGCGCTGGCCACCGCCATGGTCGACCTGGGCCTGATCGACACCGCCCCGACCGGGGACGAGCTCGTCGACGCGTCCTTCGCCCCCGAGTCCTGATCTCGCCAGGGGCGCCGGCGCAGTCCGTGCCGGCGCCCCTCCCTCCCCGGGAGGAACGTCCCATGACCACCAGCACCGTCCCGGTCGAAGCCGCGGCCCCCACGGTCCCGGTGCCACCGGCCCGCAGACGGCGCGGCCGGCTGCGCACCGTGCTGCTCGGCCTGCCCGTCCCGCTGCTGTTCCTGCTGCTGTGGCACGTCGGCCGGGAGAACGCCTGGGAACTCCCCTTCGGCATCCGGATGGGCTTCCTCCCCTACCCCGCCGACGTCGCCCGCGGGCTGGCGAACTACGCGTTCGGCACCCGGGACGACGCCTTCAGCAACCTGCTCTGGGAGGACCTCCCGGCCAGCGCGCTGCGGGTCCTCTCCGGCTTCGCGCTCGCCACGCTGGTCGCCGTCCCGCTCGGGGTGCTGATGGGCCGCTTCAGCACCGCCCACGCCCTGTTCGACCCGATGATCAACCTGTTCCGGCCCATCCCGGCGACGGCCTGGGTGCCGCTGGTCGCGCTGCTCATCGGCTACGGCGACCAGGCCTCGATCTTCCTGATCACGCTGTCCGCGTTCTTCCCGGTCGTGCTCGGCACCATCAGCGGCGCCCGGCAGGTGCCCGAACGGCTGCTGGAGGCCGCCCGGATGCTCGGCACCTCCGGCGTCGGCACGCTGCTGCGGGTGGTGCTGCCGGCCGCGGCGCCGGCCATCGTCAACGGCATGCGGGTGGGCCTCGGGCTGTCCTGGGTGATCCTCGTGCTCAGCGAGACCACCGGCGTCCCGACCGGCCTGGGCTCGACGATCTTCCTGGCCCGTGACGTCGTCCAGACCGACCAGATCGTCGTCGGGATGATCTGCATCGCCGTCGCCGGCTTCCTCTCCGACCGGCTGCTGATGCTGCTGTTCCGTGTCCTGTTCCGCGACCGCCCGCTGATCAAGTAGGAGCCGACCATGGAACACCTCGCCGCCGGCCGGACCGCCGACGTCCGGATCGCCGGGCTGACCAAGAACTACGCCGGCGCCGTCACCGCGATGGCCGACGTCGACCTGACCATCCCCTCCGGTGAGTTCGTCGCCGTGGTCGGCGCCAGCGGCTGCGGGAAGAGCACGCTGCTGCGCATCCTGGCCGGCTTCGAGCAGCCGTCGGCCGGCGTCGTCGAGGTCGGCGGGACGCCGGTCACCGGGCCCGGCCCCGACCGCGGCGTCGTCTTCCAGGACTACGGGCTGTTCCCCTGGCTGTCGGTGCGGGAGAACGTCGGCTACGGCCCGGCCCGCAAGAAGCTGCCGAAGGCGGAGGTCGCGGCGATCACCGACCGGTTCATCGCCGCCGTCGGGTTGACCCGGTTCGCCGGCAAGTACCCCGCACAGCTCTCCGGCGGGATGCAGCAGCGGGTCGCGATCGCCCGGGTGCTGGCCAACGACCCATCGCTGCTGCTCATGGACGAGCCGTTCGGTGCGCTGGACGCCCTCACCCGCTCCGACCTGCAGGCCGAGCTCAAGCGCATCCACGTCGACACCCGGACGACGGTCGTCTTCGTGACGCACTCGATCGAGGAGGCCGTCTTTCTGGCCGACCGGGTGGTGGTGATGACCGGCGGCGCCGCGCACGGTGTACCGGGGCACATCAGCCGCATCGTGCCGGTCGAGCTCGCCGACCGGGACGTCACCTCACCGCCGTTCAACGAGGTCAAACGGGAGATCGCCGAGCTCGTGCACACGGTGCCTGAGCCGGTCTGAGGGCCTCGCGCGCAGCGCTTGCCGTGTGCGCGAGGCAGGTGGACGGTTGCGGCATGCCGACGCTCTACCTCCGGAACGTCCCCGCCGAGGTCATCGAGCGGCTGTCCAGGTTGGCCGAGCGGGAGCACACGTCGGTGAGCGCGGTCGCCGTCCGCGAGTTGGCAGATGCCAGCCGCCGGGCGGACAACCCGACGCTGTTGGCAGCCCTACCAGGCACCGGCATCGCTGTGGACGACGTCGTCGATGCGTTGGACGTAGGCCGCGCCGACCGGTGATCGTCCTCGACGTCTCTACTGCGGTCGCGGCTCCGGTGCCTTGCTCACCGCCGACGCGCGCCTCGCGCGTGCCCCCGGCGCCACGTGTCCGGTCACAGTCGTGTCCACCTGACGCTGCAGGGCCGCGGTCTCAGCTCCGGTGGGGGCGGACCAGTGGACGGCCGGGCGTGCGCGCGGGCGCACACCGCAGCACCGAGCGGTGGTTCTCCTGGACGACGACGATGGTGCCGCCCCGGGCCGCCCCGCACAGCGCCTCGTAGACAGCCGGTTCCAGCAGCGTGGCCTCGCAGCGGCCCTGCACACCGGACTCCTCGACGGCCCGGTCCACCTGCGCCGCCAGCCGGGCGCGGACCAGCTCGCGCTCGGCGTCGTAGGCCCGCGGATCGACGACGGCGCACGCCAGGACGGTGCCCTCGTGGCGGGCGGCGTCGCGCAGTGCCCGGACGAGGTCGGCCGAGGTCGCCGCCGTCCCGTCGAGCGCGACGATGAGCCGGGCATGGGCACGGCGAGGGGGCCTGCTCCCGACCAGCTCTGCTGACGTCATACGCACACCCTGCGCGGTCAGCCAGTCACCCGAAAGAGGCCGACCCGGATCCGAAACCATCAAGTTTAGGTTCGGGCGCGCCGATCTACGCAGTGTGATGGCTACCGCACAGTAGGGACCCCGGTCGCTCGTACGAGGGTCGACCGTCTGGCTCAGGTCGTCGGCGTCCATCCGAGCGCGGGGCCGAGGTGTCGCGCCATGTCCGTGAGGATCTGCACGTAGTCCTCGTGCTCGAAGCTGAACGGCAGCGCGAACACCACCTCGGACACCTCGCAAAAGCCGGCGTGGGCGTACAGCTGCTCGGCGATCTGCTCCGACGTCCCGATCAGGTCGACCGCGAACATCATCCGGGCCGGACCCTGCGGCGCCGTCGTCCGCGGGGTCCGGGCGTCCACGTAGGCCTGGTACTTCTGGCGTTGCGCGCCCGACGCCGAGTCGGTCGGGATGACCACCAGGCCCTGCGACACCCGCCCGGTCGGGTTGGCGGCCTTGAACGCCTGCACCTGACTCGCCTGCTCGACCGCGAAGTCTTCGCTCGACTCTGCCTTGATCACGCTCGAGGTCAGGAAGTTCATCCCCTGCTCCCCCGCCCACTGCGCCGACCTCAGCGACGCCCCGCCGTACCAGAGCCGGTCGGCCAGCCCGGGAGCGTGCGGTTGCACCCGGTCCGACCACTCCTCGACCACGCCCTCCTTGCCGCGGAAGGACGACGCCGGCTCCCCCGCGATGAGCCGACGCAGCCGCGCCACCCGTTCGTAGGAGAAGTCCTCGACGTCCGCAGTGTCCGGGTAGAGCGCTGCCTTGACGTCGTCCCAGTGCATCGGCTGCCCGACGCTGACCCCCGGGTTCAGCCGGCCACCGGACAGCACGTCGACCGTCGCCAGGTCCTCGGCCAGCCGCAGCGGGTTCTCCCACGCCAGCGGCGTCACCGCCGTCCCCAGCGAGATCCGCGACGTCCGCTGCGTCGCCGCGGCGAGGACGGCGACCGGTGAGCTGATCCCGTACTGAAGGTGCCGGTGCCGCAGCCAGGCGCTGTCGAAGCCGAGCCGCTCCCCCAGCTCGATCACCTGCAGCGTCGACTCGTGGCCCGGCCCGGGGTCGTCCCCGTCGAACAACCCGATCGTCAGGAAACCGAGCTTCTCCAGCGGCACCCCAGGCAGCGGCATGTCCTGATCATGCAGCGAGGAGATGCGGCGGTCGCACTCGGTCCAGAGCGGGAACCCCTCGGGTGGTAGCACCTCGCATCCCACGGCGGTACCGTAGGTGCGTGAGCATCCAGGTCGCCGTCCGCCTGCCGGAGGAACTCGTCCGCTTCATCGACCAGCTCGTGGCCGACGGTCGAGCGTCCTCCCGTGCTGCGGCGGTGAGCCAGGCTCTGCAGCGCGAGCGCCGTCGGGAGCTGGCCGCCCGGGACGCCGCCATCCTGGCGGGTGGACCGAGCGACGACCTGGACGGGCTGGCCGAACACGTCGCCGCGCTGCCGCTCGACGACCTCGACTGATGCGGCCGATCCACCTGGCCTCCCTGGACAAGACGCGCCCGGTCCTCGTGCTGACCCGCGAGCTCGTCCGGCCGCACCTGAGCCGGGTGACCGTTGCCCCGATCACCAGCACGATCCGGGGACTGTCCACCGAGGTCCCCGTCGGCCACGACAACGGGCTCGACCACCCGAGCGTGGTCAGCTGCGACGACGTCGTCACCGTTCCGGTCACGGCCCTCGGCCGGCAGATCGGCCGCCTGCTGCCTGACCAGGAGACGGCGCTCACCGCGGCACTGCACGCGGCCTTCGACCTCGACGATCTCCCCCCACTGCGCTGATTCCCCAGCGTCTGCCTGCCGTGGTCGCGTGCGGCCCCGGATGTCCGCACGGGAGTGGCGCCTGGGGCAGGTGGGGTGCCCCGGCTCGACCAGCACCCGTTCCCGGCGATTCCCCCGCCCCACCTGCCGACAACAGCACCGTGAGGTTCCGGAAGAGAGCGCACGACGCGGTGCCGCCGGACGACGGCGGGCTGCAGACCTGGCTGGAGGACCTCGTCGACGGCGAGACGACGGCCCGTCGGCTGCGCAAGCGGCTGGACGACTCCGGCGAGCGCCCCGAGGCGACCTGCGAGGTCTGCGACGGCGCCGCCACCGGCAAGATCTACTTCGGCCTCGAGGGCCACCTGCACGGGCGCCGCGTCACCGCCTGACACGTCAGCCCGTCTTCTCCAGAGTGCAGCGCACCGTCTGCACTCGGATGCTGTCGTCCGCGAAGACGAAGGTGTCCACGCCGTCGGTCACCCGGCTGGACGTGGCGACGGCCGACCACTCGATGAACAGGACGTCACCCTCGAAGACCTGCGTGGGCACGTCCCAGCTCGCGTCGGGCAGGTCGGCGAGCATCCCCTTGACCCACCCCCGGACGCCGTCCCGGCCGCGGAAGACCTCGGCCGGGGTGATGAGGACCGCGTCCTCGGCGTAGTCGGCGACGAGCTCGTCGACGTCACCGGCCATCAACGCGCTCGCGTGGTGGGCGAAGATCTCCTGCGGGGTGCGGGTCACGGCTGCCTCCCGTGGATCGGACGGCGGGGGTGCCGTCGCCGGGCAAGCTAGTCCGCCCACGCCCCCCGGGGAACCAGTCGGATCCGCCGGGCCTCAGCCGAGGCCGCGGTGAGCCGCCCACAGCTCACCGGCGCGGCCGGCGGCCTCCGACACCAGCGCCGCCAGCTCCGGCCGGTCGGGGACCCGGAAGGAGACGTACGTGCCGCGACCGCCGGCGGTCGGCCGCCCGTAGGCCTTCGCCGCCAGGTGCCCGTCCGGCAGCAGCCGGACGTTCAGCGTGCTGAGCAGGAACTCCTGACCGCGCCGGGTGTCCGTCCAGCGCATCGCCTCCGGGATCGTCACGTTGATCGCCAGGGCAGTCACCTCCACCGGGCTGCTCATGCAGTCAGCGTGGCACCGCTTCGCCGCAACTGGGACGTCGTGCTGACCGGAGCCGACACTGCCACGGCGTAGGGACGCGCCGTCTGCGCCTGCACACCGCGATTCCCAGCCACCACGGGCCGCTCCGCCTGCGGAACGGTGGGCCACTCGCCCGACACCTTCGATGTTCCTGGGTGGAGCCCGCCATGACCGGACACCGCGCACCTCACCTGACCACCCGAGCCGCGCTGATCCGCGCCCTCGTCGTCGCGCTGCTCGTGCTCGCGGGCCTCGTGGCCCCGATCGCGGGGAATGTCCCCGCGCACGCCGCGCCGTCCATTCCAGAGGGGGCACGCGGCGACGACGTCGCTGCGGAGTTGCGCGCGGACCTCGACGCCTACCTGCGTGACCGCGGTGCGGCGGAGCACGTCTCGGCCGCCGGCGTCAGCGTCAACCTGCCCGGCCGCCGGTCGACGATCGACGTGACCACCGGGACGACGACCTTCGGCGGCTCCGTGCCGGTGCCACCGGACGCCGTCTGGCAGATCGGCAGCAACACCAAGGCGTTCACCGCCGTGCTGCTGCTGCAGCTGGAGGCACAGCACCGGCTGTCCATCGACGACACGCTCGGGACGTGGCTGCCGCAGTACCCGCAGTGGCGGGACGTCACGATCCGGCGGCTGCTGAACATGACCAGCGGCATCCCGACCTACGACGACCAGCCGGCCTGGTACGCCGACTACGCCGCCGATCCGCACACGTACTTCTCACAGGAGCGGCTGGTCGGCTACGTGCTCGACGCCCCGGCGACGTCGGGCTACAGCTACTCGAACACGAACTACGTCCTCGCCGAGATGATCATCGAGCGGGCGACCGGGCACAGCTACTCCGACCAGCTGTACCGCCGCATCATCGAGCCGCTGGGCCTGCGCGACCTGCACTACCGCCCCGACGTCTACCCCGCCTGGGTGACCGACCGCGAACCCGCCGGCTACCTCTTCAACCCCGACTTCCCGCTGCCCGGGCTCCTGGGACAGGACGTCAGCCGGGACACGCTGTCCTGGGCGCGCTCCGCCGGCGCCATCATCAGCACCACCAGCGACATGACCCGGTGGGAACGCGCGCTCTACGGTGGCCGGCTGCTCCCACCCCAGCAGCAGGCCGAGCTGGAGAGCCTCGTCTCGACCACGACCGGCCAGCCCATCGACAGCACGTCGGCGACCGACCCCCAGGGGTTCGGTCTGGGGATCGCCCAGCTCACGACCCCGCAACTCGGCACGTTCTGGTTCTACGAAGGCCAGACTCTCGGCTTCCGCGCCGTGCACGCCTACTTCCCGGAGTCGGGCCTGATCATCGCCTTCGCCCTGAACAGCTCCGTCGAGGGCCCCAATGACCAGATCGGACCGCTGATGCAGACGCTGTACGAGACCGTGGACGCAGCAGGGTTGGTCCCCGGAGCCTGACCGACCGGCGAACCCGCGCCGTCCCGAACGCCGACTGGCCCCGACCCCCGCGAGATGCCGGGGTCGAGGCCAGTACGGGTGGGGCGGGTCAGCGCTCGCGGGACTCCACCGGGGTGAACAGCTCCGCGGCCGGACGCGGGGCCGGCAGCGGCCACGGGCGGACGGCGGACGGGGCGGTCATCAGCGCCTCGAGCTCGCCGGTGTCCAGCGTGGGCTCGACGACCTCGGTCGCCGCCGGAACCGGGCGGTCGGAGCCGACCGCGTTGCGCAGGATCCGGGCGAACCGGCCGCGGCGGGCCTGCCGGCGGGCCTCCCGGCGCTCGGCCTCCTCGCGGGCGGCGATCTCCCGGTCCAGGATCTCCCGGGCCATCCGGTCGGTCTCGGCGGCGACCACCAGGTCGGCGCGGGCCTGCACCGCGCGCTGGCGTCCGTCGCGGCGGATCTTCTCCGCCTCGACGTCCTCCTCGTCGCGCAGCTTCTCCAGCACCTCGTAGGCGTTGGGCTCACCGAAGTTGAGCAGCGTCTTCATCAGCACCGGCAGCAGCTCGACGGACAGGAAGAGCAGGAACAGCATCACGTGCGCGGTGCCGGCGGCCCGCCGGTCCTCGGCCAGCCGGTCCATCGCCTCGAGCCGGGCGAGCAGGCCGTCGGCCTGGGAGTTCTGCGCGGCGAACGCCTCCTGCTCGGCGGTGCGCAGCGCGGTCAGCCGGGCCAGCTCGGCCTGGTCGGTGGCCAGGTCGGCCTGCGCCATCGCGACGCTGCGGGCACCGTTGCTGGCCGCGTCCGCGCCGGCCGACGTCCGGGCGTCGACGAGCGCGGCGTCGGCGGCGTCCAGCTCGGCCTTGGCGGCGTCCCGGACGGTGGCCTGCTGCGCGGCGGCCGCGGCGGCGGAGACGTAGGCGTCGCCCTCGCCGGGATCACCGGAGCCGCACGTGCCGTCGAGCTCGCACTGCGCCTTGGCCTGCAGCGTGCCGTAGCTGGCCAGCGCGGCGTCGTAGGCCTGCTGCTTCGACTCCCGGTCCGTCTGCGCGGCGGTGACCCGCGGGTCGGCGTTCGAGTCGGTCTGCCCACCGCCGGCCAGCACGGCCTGCTCGGAGGCGATCTTGTCCTGCAGCTCGGGGATCTGCGCGTACCGGGCGTCGGCGTCCAGCTCGGCGGTGAACTCGTCGGCCGCCTCGGCCTGCAGCGTCACGATCGTCGCGTCGATCTCCTTGTTGAACACCTGCAGCGTCAGCGGCATCGAGATCACCGTGCCGAGCAGGACGCCGAGGGCGATGCGTGGCACCGCCATCGCGACGTTGCGGAACACCGAGGCGTCGTGGCCCATGCCGACCAGCAGCATCCGGTCCAGGTTGACGATCACCAGGCCCCAGCCGAGGCCGATCACGCCGGCCAGCAGCCACGGGGCGCCGAGGGCCATGTGCACGGCGAAGGCCGCCGACACGGCCGCCAGCCCACCCGTGCTGAGCAGGACACCACCGAGCGCCACGTACTTGGCGCGGGAGCCCGGCGCGACCGTGAGCACGTCCAACCGTGCTCCGGCGAGCACGGCCAGGCGGTCACCGACGGAACTGTTGCGGGCCCTCATGCAGACGACGTCCTCTCCCAGGTCTGTTCAGACCCGGTATCGGTCGTCCAGCCGCGGATCGGTACCCCCTGCGCCCGGCGTCGCCCACGTCATGCCTCCGGTCTTCGCCCAAGGCGCGCCTTCGGCAGCCGTCCCGTTCGCCAAAGTGGCGCTCTTGGCGAACGGGGGGTCAGACGCCGAGGTGCGCGAGGGCCTGGAGCAGCAGGGTGCTCTGGCCGTTCGCCAGCTCGGCGAGCACCGCCGGGTCCCGGACGTCGTCCGGCGCGAACCAGGTCAGCTCCAGCGCGTCCTGCTGCGGCGCGCAGTCGCCCCCGACCGGCACCACGTAGGCCAGCGACACCGCGTGCTGCCGGGGGTCGTGGAACGGCGTCACGCCCGGGGTCGGGAAGTACTCGGCGATGGTGAACGGCTGCGGCGCCGACGGGACCCGGGGCAGCGCCAGCGGGCCGAGGTCCTTCTCCAGGTGCCGGAGCAGCGCCGAGCGGACCCGCTCGTGGTACAGCACCCGCCCGGACACCAGAGCCCGCTTGACCTGGCCGTTCTGCCCGATCCGCAGCAGCAGACCGACCGCGGTGACGACGCCGTGGTCGTCCACCCGCACCGGGACGGCGTCGACGTAGAGGATCGGCAGCCGCTCGCGCGCGGCGTCCATCTCCTCGCGGGAGAGCCAGCCGGCACCAGATTGCGTCACCTCGGTCATGCCCACTGTCTAGCCGACGGCAGCCGGACTCTCCTGACGGCGGGGCGTGGCACTCCTCACGTCGGTACTTGAATCTTCAAGCAGAAGGCGTATGGTCGGGGCATGGCCCAGCACCCGTTCAGCACCCACCTGCAGCGGCACGCCGAGCTGGAGGCGTCCGCGCCACAGCGGACGTGGACGCCGGAGGACGGCGCGCTGCCGAGCCTGTACCTCAGCCACGGCGCCCCGCCGACCTTCGAGGACGCCGCCTGGATGACCGAGCTGCACACCTGGGCCCGGTCGCTGCCCAAGCCGCGGGCCATCCTGATCGTCAGCGCGCACTGGGAGTCCGCGCCGCTGTCGATCAGCAGCACCCAGGCCGGCACCGAGTTGGTCTACGACTTCGGCGGCTTCGCGCCGATGTACTACCGGATGCGCTACGACACCCCGTCGGCTGCGGACCTGGCGCAGCTGGTCATGTCGGTGCTGCCCGACGGCGAGGAGCTGCACGAGCACCGCAGCCGCGGTCTCGACCACGGCGCGTGGGTGCCGTTGAAGGTGATGTACCCCGACGCCGACGTCCCGGTGCTGCAGCTGTCCATGCCGACCCACGACGCCTCGACGCTGCTCGGCCTCGGCCGGCGGCTGCGCACCCTGCGCGAGCACGGCGTGCTGGTCATCGGCAGCGGGTTCATGACCCACGGGCTGCCGTTCCTGACCCGGGAGATGTTCAGCGGCACCGTCGTCCCCGAGTGGTCGCGCGACTTCGACGCCTGGGCCGCCGACGCGCTCTCCCGCGGGGACGTCGACGAGCTCGCCCGCTTCCGGTCGGCCGCGCCCGGCATGCCCTACGCGCACCCGACGGTCGAGCACTTCACGCCGCTGTTCGTCACCCTCGGCGCGGCCAGCGACCCGGAGGCGCCGGTCACCACCGCGATCAACGGCTACTCGATGGGGCTGAGCAAGCGCTCCTTCCAAGCCGCCTGACCTGTGTCTCGCCGAAGGCGCCTGCGACGCCGCCCTCCCGAGCTGTACGACGATCACCTCGGGTGGCTACTCTTCGCCTCGGGAAAGTGGCGACAGTCGAGGAGCTGATCATGCCCGCCATCGGGATCAAGGACTTGCGCGACGGGCTGAGCCGACACCTCGCCGCTGTCCGGGCAGGCACGGTGGTGACCGTCACCGATCACGGGCATCCGATCGCACGCATCGTGCCGGTCGACGCGCCCACCGTCCTGGAACAGCTGGTCGCAGAAGGCGTGGTCCGTCCTGCGGCGCAGCCTGTCCGCTCTCGACCGGAGCCCGTGCGGGCCACGGGCCCGGTGACCGAGCTCGTCGCCGACGACCGGGGATGATCGCCTACTTCGACACGTCGGCGGTCATCCCGCTCCTGGTGGCCGATGAACCCGGCGGGCCCGTCTGCCGGCGCATCTGGGACTCCGCCGCCACCCTCGTCACGACCAGGCTGACGTACGTCGAGGCCGCCGCGGCGTTGGCCCGCGCGGCGCGGCTGGGCCGCCTGGGACCTCCGGAGCACGACGCGAGCCTCGCGGGTCTCGACGAGCTGTGGCGGCAGTTCGACCTCCTCGACATCGACGACCAACTGGTCGACTCGGCAGCTCGGCTGGCGCGCCGGCACGCACTTCGCGGGTTCGACGCCGTCCACTGCGCTGCCGCCGCCCGCCTCGCCGACCCGACGACCGTCGCGATGTCGGGTGATCATGCCCTCGTCACCGCCTGGTCGGCCGAGGGTCTGGCGACGATCGACACCTCCAGCACGCCCTGACCGGAGGACCCGGCCCTCCGCCTGCCGCGCTCGGCGCCGCATGCCGCCTTCTCGCCGCAGTCGCGCCTTCGGCGCTGGTTAGGGTCCGGCCATGTCGCCGTCCGACCCGCTCGTCCAGGCCGTCGTCGCCCTCACCGGGCTGAGCAGGGACGACGTCCTCGCCGATCCCCGGTGGGCCGACCTCGCGCCGGCGCTCCCCAGGCTCGCCGACTCGATCGCGGCGCTGCAGCAGTCCATCGCGGACGGCGAGCGGACGGCGCAGTCGGCGAACCTCGCCCTGCTCGCCGCCTACGAGGGCCTGGAGAGGCTGGGCCGTCCGCTGCGCGCGGTGGTCCAGGTGCTGCCGGCCCCGCCGCGCGCCGCCGAGGGCCCGCTGCTCGGCACACCGGTCGCGGTCAAGGACATGATCGACGTCGCCGGGTCCGTCCGCGGCGACGGCAACCCCAGCGCGATGGCCGGCTCGCCCGCCGCCCACGACGCCCCGGTCGTCGCCCGGCTGCGCGCCGCGGCCGCCGACGTCGTCGCCACCGCATCGCTGCTCGAGTACGCCGCCGGCGCGCCGCACCCGGACCTGCCCGAGGCGCTCAACCCGGTCCGCCCCGACCGCACCGCCGGTGGCTCCAGCGGCGGGTCGGCCGCGCTGGTCGGCGCGGGCGTCGTCCCAGCGGCGCTCGGCACCGACACCGGTGGGTCGATCCGGCTCCCGGCGCACTACTGCGGCGTCGTCGGCATCAAGCCGACCTCCGGGCTCGTCCCGGTCGACGGCGTCACCCCGCTGTCGCCGACCCTGGACCACGTCGGCGTGCTGGCTGCGACCGTCCGGGACACCGCCCGGGTGCTGGCGGTGATCGCCGACCGACCCGCGCTGGCGACCGCGGCCGACGACCCGGCACCGGTGCGCGGGCTGCGGATCGGCGTCCTCATCGGTCAGCTCGCGCACCCCGCGCTGGACCCGGAGCTCGCCAAGCGGACCGGCGCACTGCTCGACCGGCTCGCCGAGGCCGGCGCGGAGCTGGTCGACGTCCGGGACGACGTGCTGACCGAACTCGGCGACCTGCTGGTGCCGGTGCTGCTGCCCGAGGCCTGGGCGGTGCACGGCGAGCGGGTGACCGCCGAGCCCGGCTGGTACGGCCCCGAGACGCTGCGGCTGTTCGAGGCCGCCCGCGACGCCGACCCCGCCGTTCGGGACCGCGCGCTGGCCCGCCAGGCCGAGCTGCTGCCCGCCGCCGAGGCGCTGCTCGACGGCGTCGACGTGCTGCTCGGGCCGGCTGCGCCCTACGTCGCGCCGGGGACGACGCCGCCGATCGACACCCCCGAGGGCGAGGTCGAGGGGTTGTTCACCGGGCCGTTCAACGTCACCGGCCAGCCCGCGGTCGCGCTGCCGGCCGGCCGGACCGACGACGGCCTGCCCTTCGCCGTCCAGCTGATCGGCCGGACCGGAGCCGACGCCGCCCTGCTCACCGCCTGCGCCCGGCTCGAACGCCTCCTCACCGCCTGACCGACCACCGCCGCGGGGTGTGCGCGCGGGTGTGCGGAGGGTCCGCACGCGCCGTCGGCCGGCCCCGGCGGACCGCAGTGCCCGACCGGACGGCGTCGCGCGAGGAGAGTTCGACCCGCGGCGATGCCGCAGGGGCATTGCCAGGGAGGAGCACTGGCATGTACGCCAGGACCACCACCGTGCGCGGCGACCCGGGTGCCGTCGACGAGGGCATCGAGTACGTCCGGGACGCCGTCTGGCCGATGCTGCAGCACATGAGCGGCTGCGTCGGCATGTCGATGCTCGCCGACCGGGAGGCCGGCCGGTGCATCGTGACCGCCGCCTGGGCCACCGAGGAGGCGATGCAGGCCAGCGCGGCCAGCGTCCGGGACTCCCGGAGCAAGGCCGCCGAGGTGCTGCGGGCCGACACGGTCGACGTCCAGGAGTGGGAGATCGCCGCGCTGCACCGGGTCCACCCGGCCGGGCCGGACGCCTGCGCCCGGGTCATCTGGACCGAGGCCGACCCGTCGTCGCTGGACGGCATGGTCGACGCGTTCCGGATGAGCCTGCTGCCGCGGATGGAGGAGCTGCCCGGCTTCTGCAGCGTCAGCCTGATGATCGACCGGATGACCGGACGTGCCTCGGCCGCGGTCACCTACGAGAGCCGGGACGCGCTGATGCGCTCCCGCCAGATGGGCGCGTCGATGCGCGACGACTTCGCCACCGCGATGGGCGCCCGGATCACCGAGGTCGCCGAGTTCGACCTCGCGCTCGCGCACCTGCGCGTGCCCGAGATGGCCTGACCCCGTGCCGGCCGGCGAGCTCCGCCCGCCGGCCGGCGTCCCGCCACCGACGCCGGAGGCGTGCCTTCGGCGAACCGAGGCCCGGCGTGTCCGCTCCTCCGCGGCGGGGCGTCGCCGAAGCCGTGGTCCCAGTGCTGTGCCGACCGCCCCCGTGGTGGGATGGTGGACCCGCCGCCCAAGCCGGGCGAGGTCGACCAGCGGGGGGAGCTGAGTTGGAACCGAACGGCCGACTCCTCGGCGGGCGCTACGAACTGACCGCGCTCATCGCCACGGGTGGCATGGGTCAGGTGTGGCAGGGGCGCGACACCGTGCTCAACCGGGACGTCGCGGTGAAGGTCCTCCGCGACGAGTACACCGGCGATCCGACCTTCCTGGCCCGCTTCCGCGCCGAGGCGCAGCTGGCGGCCGGCCTGGTGCACCCCAACATCGCCACGCTGTTCGACTACGGCGAGGTCGCTCCCGCCGACCCGCGGGGTGAGCACCTCGCCTACCTGGTGATGGAGCTGGTCCGCGGCGAGTCGCTGTCCGCGTTGCTCCGCCGCCAGCGCCGGCTCCCGCCCGAGCGCACGCTCGCCGTCCTGAGGCAGAGCGCCGCCGGGCTGGCCGCCGCGCACGCGGCCGGTGTGGTGCACCGCGACGTCAAGCCGGGCAACGTGCTGCTGGGCAACGACGGCTCGGTGAAGATCACCGACTTCGGCGTCGCCGTCTCCGCCGCCAGCGTGCCGCTCACCCGGACCGGCCAGGTCATCGGCACCGCCCACTACCTCTCCCCCGAGCAGGCCCAGGGGAACCGCGCGACGGCGGCCAGCGACGTCTACGCACTCGGTGTCGTCGGCTACGAGTGCCTCTCCGGGCACCGCGCCTTCGACGCGGAGAGCTCGGTGCAGGTCGCGCTCATGCACATCCGGGACCACCCCGAGCCGCTGCCGGACGACGTCCCCGCCCCGGTGCGCGCGCTGATCGAGACGGCGATGGTCAAGGACCCGGCCGACAGGTTCCCCGACGGCGCCGCCTTCCGCGACGCGATCGACCAGGTCATGGCCGGCCGGGCCTTCGGCCGCCCGGTCGCCTCCGCCGGACCGGCCGCCACCACCGTGATGCCCGCGGTGGCCGCGCCGACCGCGGAGTTCCCGGCCACCCAGCCGCGGCCGGCCTGGCACGCCGAGCCCGCGCAGGACTGGAGCCCGGAGCCGGCCGAGGAGCAGCGCGAGGACAGCCGGCGGCGGCGCCTCCTCGTGCCGCTGCTCGCGCTGCTCGTCGTCGCGGCGGTCGCCCTCGGCGGGTGGCAGATGCTCACCAGCGGTGCGGACGACGACCGGACCGCGACCGGCGCGACGAGTTCGCCGACCAGCAGCGCGCCGTCCTCCACCGCGCCCGCGCCGCCCACCGTGCAACTGGTCGACCTCGCCTCGTCCGACTTCGTCGGGCGCCCGGTGGGCGACGTGCAGGCGGAGCTGACCGGCCGCGGGCTGGTCGTCACGCTCAGCGCGCAGGAGACCGCCGACGTCGCCGACGGGCTGGTCACCGGGGTCGCCCCGGACGGCCCGCTCACCCCCAACAGCCCGGTGACCGTCAGCTACGCCGTCGCTCCGCCGACGCCGACGCCGACGCCGACCCCGACCCCGACGCCGACGCCGACGCCGACCGTGACGGACCCCGGCGCCGACGAGCCGGAGCCGGACGAGAGCGAGCCGGTGGAGACCGAGCCCGAGCAGCAGGCGCCCACCGACGACCTCCCCGGCAACGGGAACGGCAACGGGGACCGCTGGGGCAACGGGAGCGGCCGCGGGAACGGCAACGGGAACGGCAGCAACGGCTGACCCGGTCAGGTCACGACACGATCGCGGTCCCCTCCCGACACGCCGGTCACTCCTGTCACAGACGGTCGCGTCTCGATAATTTTGGGTGATCCACTGCCGTCCTCGAGGAGCACCCATGCGCCTGCCGCGCGCCGCCGACGTCGTCGTCCTGACCGCCGCCGTCTGGCTGCCCCTCACCGGCACCGCCTCGGCCGCGGACCTGGACTGCGCGGACTTCCCGAACCAGGCGGCCGCGCAGGTGGTCCTCGACGCCGACCCGGCCGACCCGAACAGCCTGGACTCCAACGGCAACCGCGTGGCCTGCGAGGCCTACGGCTACACGGCGGTGGCGACGACCGCGGGCCAGGTCGCCGTGCAGCCCACCGGCGGGGTCGCCGCGGGTGACGGCAGCTCGGCCGGCCGGGCCCCGGACGAGGGCGGCAGCCCGCTGTCCTACGTCGCCGGCGGGCTGGCCTTCGCGGCCGCCGGCGGTGCCGCGCTCGCCGCGCGCCGGGCGTCGCGCGCCTGACCCGGTGTCCCGGCACCATCGTCGCGCCGCCCGCCGTCCCCTCGCCGCGCGCGCCTGGACGGTCACGGCGGTGCTGCTCTCCGCGGCCGGGGTGGCCGCCGTGTGCCTGCTGCCGGCCGGCGGACCTGGCCCCGTCACCGTCGCCGGTGCCCTGGTCACCGTGGACGTCGACGCGCTCGAGCCGACGCCGGTGCGGGCCGGCGCGCGGGTGACCGTGCCGGTGCCGGTCGAGCCGGTGACGATGCCGCGCAGTGCGCCGGTGCGGGTCACCATCCCCGAGCTGGGGGTCCGCAGCCCGGTGATGGAGCTCGGGTTCGACGACGACGGGTCGATGGAGGTGCCGCCCGGCGGGTACCCGGCCGGCTGGTTCGACCGCAGCCCGACGCCCGGGGAGCTCGGGCCGGCGGTGCTGGCCGGACACGTCGACTGGGGCGGCGAGCCCGGCGTCTTCTGGGGCCTGCGCACGCTGCGCCCCGGTGACCAGGTGCTGGTCGACCGCGCCGACGGCAGCACCGCGACCTTCGCCGTCGACCGGGTCGCCCAGTACGCCAAGGACGAGTTCCCGGCCGGGTCGGTCTACGGCGACATCGACGAGGCCGGGCTGCGGCTGATCACCTGCGGCGGCGGCTTCGATCCCGACGTCGACAGCTACCGGGACAACGTGGTCGTCTACGCCTCCCTCGTGGCCTGAGCGCGGTCGGCGTGACGGGCCGCGGCCGCACGTGTCGCCTACAGCCGAGTGGGGCACGACCGGGGTCGTGGCCGACCAGTTCACCTTCAGCGACCCCACCACGCTCTACCGGACCGGCGGCTACCCGGAGCAGCACCAGGACGCCCCCGGCCTCGCGGAGGACCTCGCGCCCGGCGCGGACCACGGCGAGCAGAGCTACCGGGGCACCCAGCAGCTCGCCCCCAGGGGCATCCGGGTCAACGTCGTCGCACCAGGCCCGTTCTGGACCCCACTGCAGGCCACCGGCGGCCAGCCTCCCGAGGCGCTGCCGGAGTTCGGCAAGGAAACCCCGCTGGGTCGCGCCGGCCAGCCGGCCGAGCTCGGCCCGGCCCACGTCTTCCTCGCCTCGCCCGAGTCCAGCTACGTCACCGGCGAGACCCTCAACGTCAACGGTGGGATGCCGACGCCGTGACGCCGGACGACCCCGCGCCGCAGGACACCGAGCGCCGCCCGCACCTGCACTGGGGTGCGGGCGGCGCCCCGGCCCCGGTCGCGGAGCGGGACGACGACGGCTACGCCGACCTGCGCTCCTATGCCGCGATCGGCGACGGCCGCACCGTCGCGCTGATCGCCCGGGACGGCCGGATCGACTGGTTGCCGCTGCCGGAGATGGACGCCGCCCCCGCGTTCGGCGCGCTGCTGGACGCCGACAACGGTGGCTGCATCGAGCTGTGCCCGGTCGAGGAGTTCACCGTCGCCCGGTCCTACGTCGAGCACACCAACGTGCTGACCACCACCTTCACCACCGCCTCGGGGTCGGTCCGGGTCACCGACGCGCTGAACTCCGGCATCGCCGGCCGGCTGCCGTGGTCGGAGCTGGGCCGCCGGATCGAGGGGCTGACCGGGTCCGTGCGGATGCGCGCCGCCGTCCGGCCGGGCACCTGCCTGAACACCGCTGCGCCGTGGGTGCACCAGACCGCGCACGGCCCGGTGCTCCGGGTCGACGGGCTCACCCTCGCCGTCCGCACCCTGGACGCCGACGAGGTCACCGTCGGCGACCGGCGGATCGACGTCACCTTCACCACCTCGCCGGGCTCCCGGCAGCTGCTCGGCCTGGTGGCCACCGAGGACGAGCCGCTGTTCCTCCCCCGTGCCGAGGACGTCGACCGCGGCATCGACCGCACCGTCGGCAACTGGACCGCCTGGATGGCCGAGTTCTCCTGGGACGGCCCGTGGGACACCGCCGTCCGGCGCAGCACGCTGCTGCTCAAGCAGCTGAGCCACGCCGCGAACGGGTCGATGGTCGCTGCCGCGACCACCTCGCTGCCGGAGGACCCGGCCGGCGGCAAGAACTGGGACTACCGCTACGCCTGGGTCCGCGACTCCGCCTACGCGCTCACCGCGCTGTTCCGGTTCGGGCTGCGCGAGGAGACCCACGGCGCGATCAGCTGGCTGCTGTCCACGGTGCGGGAGAACGGGCCGGAGCCGCAGGTCGTCTACTCCCTCGACGGCGGGCTGGTACCGGTCGCGGAGTTTCGCGACGTGCCCGGCTGGCGTGGCATCGGCCCGGTGGTGAGCGGCAACAACGCGGCCGGGCAGCTGCAGCTGGGCGTCTTCGGCGACCTGTTCGCCATCGTCTCGCTGTACGTGGAGAACGGGAACGTGCTGGACGCCGAGACCGGCCGGCTGCTCGCGCAGATCGCCGACCTGACCTGCGACCGGTGGCAGGCCAAGGACTCCGGCATGTGGGAGCTGCCGGAGGCCCGGCACTACACGACGTCCAAGCTCGGCGCGTGGATGGCGCTGACCAAGGCGGTGGAGCTGGCCGAGGCGGGGCACGTCCCCGGCGACGACGCCCGCTGGCGCAGTGAGGCCGAGCGGATCCGGTCCTGGGTCTCCGAGCACTGCTGGTCCGCCGACCGCGGCGCCTACGTCTGGTACCCCGGCAGCGACCAGCTGGACGCCTCGATCGTGCTGCACGCGATCAGCGGGTTCGACCGCGGGACGCGGATGAGCTCGACGCTGGACGCGCTGCGCGCCGACCTCGGCGCCGGCCCGCACCTGTACCGGTACAGCGGGGCGCACAAGGAGGAGGGCGTCTTCCTGGCCTGCTCCTTCTGGATGGTGTCGGCGCTGACGCTGTGCGGTCGGGTCGACGAGGCCCGCGCGCTGATGGACGAGCTGATGCCGTGCGCCAACGACGTCGGCGTGCTCGCCGAGATGCTCGACCCGGCCACCGGCGACTTCCTCGGCAACCTGCCCCAGGCGCTGTCCCACCTGGCGCTGGTCAACGCCGCGATCACCGTCTCCGAAGCCTGACCCCACCCCCTCTTCGCCAAAAGTGCACTTTTGGCGAAGATGGGGTGAGGATCAGACCGCCAGGCCGCTGCAGGCGGACGCGCAGTTCACCCGCCAGATCGCCGGCGCCAGCGAGCGGAACACCGACGAGCGGACCAGCCGCTCACCGTGCGGCCCGGCGACGGCGGTGGGCGCGGCCGCGGTCGGGGTGGCGGCCGGTGCACTGGCCGTCGGCGTGCTCCGCGGGGTCGTGCCGGCCGCCGGCGTCGTCGGCGCGCTGGCGGCGGGCAGGTAGGTGAGCCCACCGGTCAGCACCGTGGGGGTGCCACCGGGGACCGACACGTAGACGTCGTAGGTGCCGGCCACCAGCGCCGGGGTGGTGAACACCAGCCGCGTCGCGGACACCGAGGACACGACGGCCGGGCTGGTCAGGCCGATGCGCACCTGGGCGTTCGCCGGGATGGCGCTGCCGGTGACGGTGACCCGGGTGCCGCCCTCGACGCCCACCCGGGTCGGGCTGATCGAGGTCAGCCCGAACGGGCCGCTGGGCGGGTAAGTGGTGCTGCCCCCCGGTCCCGGCGACGTCGGGGCCGTGCCGGCGCCCGGGGTGCTGCCGGCCGAGGTCGGCGCGCTGGTGCCGGCCACCGACGGCGTGCTGCCGGTCGGGACGCCGGCCGTCGGGGTCGCCGCCCGGGTCGGGGTCGCCGCACCGCTGGTCGGGGCGGACGTCGGGCCGGCGGCCCGCGTCGTCGTCGGCGCCGCAGTCGAGCTGCCGGGGACCGAGCCCGGTGGCACCGACGCGGTGGGCTTCGTCGCGGTGGGCTGGGAAGCGGTGGGCACCGCTGCGGTGGGCGCGGCCGAACCGGGCGCCGAGGTGCCCGGGCGCGGGCCGCCCGTCGTCGGGGCAGCCGGTCCGGTCCCGGGCGCGGTGGGGGCACCGACGCTCGGGATGCCCGGCGCGGCGGTCGTCGTCCGCGGGGTGCTCGTCGCGGTCGCCGTGGGGGTGGTGGTGGCCCGTGGCGTCGGGGATGCCGAGCCGCTGGGAGCCGGTGCCGTCGGCACCGTCCGCTGCCCCACCAGCAGCGGAGCGGCGAACCGGAGGCCCACCGGGGCGCCATCCCGGTACAGCTGCACGGTCAGCACGTACCGCGCCGCCTGCAGCTCGGTGGACGGCGACAGCACCAGCGGGCCGGCGCTGGGGCGCGGGCCCAGGTCGAAGAGCGCCTCGCCGCTGTCGTCGGTGGTCGCCGTGACGCCGTCCAGGGTGATCGCCTGCCCGGAGACGGCGAACAGCTCACCGCTGTACTCCTCCCCCAGGCCGAAGCGCACGGCGTAGCCGCCCGGCGGTGTCGACCCGCTCACCACGACCTGCGGTGCGACCGGGCCGGCCGCGGCCACCATCGAGGTGAAGCTGTACTGCACCTCGGCGGCGGTGTTGCCCAGCGCGGTCAGCGACAGCCGGCCACCGCTCACCGACCGGCGGGCGAACGCGGCCACCGGCTGGGTGTCGTCGAGCAGCTGCTGGCGCAGCTGCGTCATGGTGGCGGCCGGGTAGTGCGCCCGGTACAGCGCGACCGCGGCAGCGACCTCGGGCGCGGCCATCGAGGTGCCGTCCATGGCGACGTAGCCGCCACCCGGCGCCGGGGAGACGATCGCCTGGCCGGGGGCGAACAGGTCGACCGTCGTGGCGCCGTAGCCGGAGAAGGAGCTGATCGTGTCCGCGGCGGTGCTGGACCCGACGGTGAGCACCGCGGGGCTGGTGGAGTTCGCCGGGTAGGTCGGGGTGCGGTCGCGGTCGAGGGAGTCGTTGCCGGCTGCGGCCACCACGAGCACGCCGTGGGCGTCGGCGTAGTCGATGGCGGCGGCGAGCACCGGGGCCAGCCCGGGGCCGCCCCAGCTGGCGTTGACGACGTCGGCACCGTGGTCGACCGCGTAGTGGATCGCCGCGGCCGCGGCGGTGATGTCCACCGACGAGCCGTAGCCGACCACCAGCGGCATGATCTGCACCCCGGGAGCGACCCCGGCCGAGCCCTCGCCGTTGCCGGCGCGGGCCCCGGCGATCCCGGCCACGCCGGTGCCGTGGCTGTTGCCGCCGCCGTTCACGACATCGGCGCTGGCGCCGTAGAAGTTCCAGCCGTGGCAGTCGCCGACCAGCCCGTCGCCGTCGGCGTCGGTGTCGCAGTCGGGGTTGGTCCACAGCGCGCCCTGCAGGTCGGGGTGGCTGGTGTCCATGCCGCTGTCGGTGACCGCGAGCACCATCCCGGTCCCGGTGCCGGCCCGCCAGCCGGTGGGCGCGTCGACGTCCGCCCCGGCGACGGCCGGCTGGTTGAGCGCGTTGCTGCCGGTGTTGGCGAGGTTGTAGCCGTAGCGGGCCCAGTAGGGGTCGCTGACGGTGCCGCCGGAGAACGTCCCGGTGGCCGAGAACTGCACGTCGGCGCCGGCCACGACGCCGGCGAGGTCGGCCGGGGCGAGGCCGTGCGTCGCCACCAGCGCGGAGCCGTCGAAGACCCGCTGCACGGTGGCCACCCCGGCGTGCCCCTGCAGCGCGGCGAGTTCGGCGTCGCTGACGCTGCCCGCGGCGCCGGTCACGACGAGCCGGGTGAGCCCGTCGCCGGCCGGGACGGCGTCGGCCGCCGGCGCGAGAGCGGGAGCGGCGAGCGCGAACTGGTCGATCGCGGCCGCGCCGCCGAAGCCCAGCGCCGCGGTCGCCACGACGGCCACGGCCCGCTGGCGTGAGGTGCGCGCCCCGGCCAGCACGCCGCGGTACCGACCCGAGGTGTCCTCGGGACGGCGGAGGGGGGGCGTGCTGCCGCTGCGGTACTGGCCGTGCTCGCTCATCTGCTGCCTTCGCTCGACGCCGCGACCCGAGACGGGCCGTTCGGTCGCATCGACAGCCGGCGCGCAGAACTGGATGCCCCGATCGAGGGATCTCCCGCTCGATCGCCCACCGCGCGCCTTCGGCGACCGGGCGGCTCACCGGAGGCGCGACGTCGGCGAGGGGCCGTCAGCGCGGGACGGCGGTCCACTCGGTCTGCTGGCGCAGCGGGCTCTTGAGCACCTTGCCGCCGGCGTTGCGCGGCAGCGGCGCCTCCAGCACCCGGACGAACTGCGGCACCTTGAAGTCGGCGAGCCGGGTGCGGGCGAAGGCGATGAGCGACGGGACGAGCTCCCCCGCCGTCACCCCCGGGCGGGGCAGCACCACGGCGCCGACCTTCTCCCCCATCACCGGGTCCGCGACCCCGACCACCGCCACCTCGACGACGTCGGGATGGGCGGCCAGCGCGTTCTCCACCTCGACGGAGTACACGTTCTCCCCGCCGCGGTTGATCATGTCCTTGGCCCGGTCGACGATCCGCACCAGGCCGGCGAAGCCGGGGCCGTCGGTGATCGTGGCCATGTCGCCGGTGTGCAGCCAGCCGTGCACGAAGGTCTCCGCCGTCCGCGCCGGGTCGCCCCAGTACCCGGCGACGACGTTGGGCCCGCGCACCAGCAGCTCGCCGATGCCGGTCTCGTCGTCCGGCCGGTCGACCCGCACGTCGTTCACCGGGGTCGGGAAGCCGACGGCGTCGGCGTGCGTGGCGGCGTACTCGTGCGGCAGGAAGGTCGCCAGCGCCGAGGTCTCGGACAGCCCGAACCCGTTGCCCAGCCGCGCGCGCGGGAACGCCTCGAGCAGCCGCTGCACCAGGTCCGGGGCGATCGGGGCACCGCCGTAGCTCAGCGTCCGCACGGTGGAGACGTCGGTCGTCGGGAAGGCGGGGTGCCGCAGCACCAGCTCGTAGATCGTCGGCACGCTGGTCAGCAGGGTGATGCCGTGGCGCGGCACAGCCGCCAGGAACGCCGCCGGGTCGAACCGCGGCATCACGACGGACAGCCCGCCCAGCGCGACCTGGGTCATCATCTGCGAGCAGCAGCCGGTGACGTGGAACAGCGGCACCGAGATGAGGGTCGCGTTCGAGACCCCGGGGTCGCGGGAGAGCTGGCGGCAGCGGATGACGCTCTCGATGGTCGACAGGAAGTTCTCGTGCGTGAGCATCGCGCCCTTGGGGCGGCCGGTCGTGCCGCTGGTGTAGAACAGCGCGGCCACGTCGCCGTGCGCGGGGTCGGCGGCCTCGCCGGGCTCCCCGTCGGGCAGCGGCTCCCCCGGCCGGACGACGTGGGCGGCGCCGCAGTCGGCGAGGACGTACTCGACCTCGGCCTCGGCCAGCCGGGTGTTCAGCGGGACGACGATGCCGCCGG
Organism: Modestobacter altitudinis; assembly: GCF_005930475.1. Classification (GTDB taxonomy): domain Bacteria; phylum Actinomycetota; class Actinomycetes; order Mycobacteriales; family Geodermatophilaceae; genus Modestobacter; species Modestobacter altitudinis. Next base: position 44,329 of record NZ_SJEW01000008.1, on the reverse strand, counting down.
CCAGGTGGGTGCCCCAGAAGGCGAGCAGCCAGTCCAGCCCGTTGCCCAACCGGACGGCGACCCGGTCACCACGGCCCACCCCGGCGTCCCGCAGTCCGCCGGCCACCCGGGCGGCGCGCTCCCACAGCTCGGCGTAGCCGACCGCCGGCCCGTCCAGCTCGACCACGGCGGGGCGGTCCGGGTGGCGCTGCACGGTCTCCTGGAGCAGGGCGACGACGTTGCGGTGCAGCCCGGTGTACCGGCGGACCCCGTCGGCACCGACCTCGGTGCCGCTGCTGTCGAACGGGTCGTGGACCTCGGGCACGGCACCTCCAGCTCATGGTGACGTCGTTGCCACCGGAAACCATTCTGCGCCCCGCCCGGTGCGACCCGGCGGGCAGTCGTGCTCTGCTGCCCGCCAGGCAGCAGAGCACGAGCGCCGGGGGTGGCACCCGGCTCGCCTGGCGGGAGAGCACACCGCCGGGGACGCTGACCCTCGCGGCCCAGCCCCGGCCGCCGCGGCACCCCCTCGGAGGCGCACATGACCGATCGTGAACCGCAGGAGATGGCCCAGGCCGCCGTCGAGACGGGAGCGAAGAAGACCCATCGCAGCTGGGACCGGGTGCTCGTCAGCTCCTTCCTCGCCGGGGCGTACATCTCCTTCGGCGCCCTGGTGGCGATCACCGTGTCCTCGGGCCTCGACCCGGCGACCTGGGGCACGCTGCCGACGCTGTTCATGGGCGCGGCGTTCACCCTCGGCCTGGTGCTGGTCCTGATCGCGGGGTCGGACCTGGCGACGGGCAACATGATGCTGGTCCCGCTCAGCGCGATGCGCGGCCGGATCACCGTGGCCGACGTCGTCCGCAACCTGACCCTGGTGCTGATCGGCAACCTGATCGGCGCGGTCTTCGTCGCCTTCTTCCTCGCCGTGCAGACCGGCGTGATCGGGCACGCCGGGGCCAGCGGGAGCCCCGGGCTGACCTACGAGCGGCTGGCCGCCATCGCCGAGGGCAAGGCGACCGGGGAGTCGCACTGGCAGGTCTTCCTGCGCGGGATCGGCTGCAACTGGCTGGTCTGCCTGGCGGTGTGGATGTCCCTGGCGACCAAGAACGTCTCCGGCAAGGTGCTGGTGATCTTCTTCCCGATCATGGCGTTCGTGGCGATGGGCTTCGACCACGTGGTGGCCAACATGTTCTTCCTGCCCGCCGCGATCTTCGCCGGCGTCCCGGACCTGACCTGGGGCGACGTGCTGCTGAACTGGCTGTTCGCCGGGGTGGGCAACCTGGTGGGCGCCGTCGTCTTCGTCTCGACGTCCTACTGGTACCTGTTCCTGCGCGACCAGCCCGACCCGGTCGCGGCGCCCTCGGCACCGGACGCCGAGCGGGCCTGAGCCGGGAACGGCAGACGGCGGCGCCCCCGGTCCGAGGACGCCGCCGTCCGGTCACCTCACGAGCCGGTCAGGACCCGGCGCCCTCCTGCTCGACCCGGCCGGTGCCCCGGCCCTGATCGAGCTGATCGGTGCCCGTCCCGCCGAGCAGCGTGTCGTTGCCGTTGTCGCCGAACAGCCGGTCGTTCCCGGCGCCGCCCAGCAGCACGTCGTCGCCGTTGCCACCGCGGACGACGTCGTTCCCGTCGCCGCCGCAGAGGACGTCGTTCCCGTTGCCACCGGTGATCGTGTCGTTGCCGCCGAAACCCATGATCACGTCGACGCCGTTGCCACCGCTGATCGTGTCGTTGCCGGCGGTGCCACGGATCGTCGGGACGAGTCCGTTGCACCGCTCGGCCAGGTCGATCCCGAGCAGCAGCGGGTCGTGGTCACTGGAGCGGTACGGGTTGGGCGCGTACAGCTCCGGGTCACCGGTGTACTGGTAGGCGAAGGACTCGACCGAGTTGATGTTCCAGTGCACGAGGCCGGTGACCTTGGCGGCGAGCTCGGTCGAGGCCAGCGCGTGGTCCAGGGAGCCCGACAGCGCGTCGAACACGTAGCTGTACCGGCCCGGGTCGAACTCCTCGCCGAGGTCGACGTAGCCGGCCGTGCGCAGCGCCTCGATCGGGTCCTCCTGGGTGTAGGCGTTGAAGTCGCCCATCAGGACCACGTCCGGGTCGCCGGTCTGCTGCCGGAGCCGCTCGGTGAAGGCCGCCAGCGACTGCGCCTGGCGGACCCGGTCGCCGTTGTAGGCACCCTGCCCGGTGTCGGCGTTGTCACCGGTGGCGTCGGTGCCGCCGCCCTTGGACTTGAAGTGGTTGGCCACCACGGTGAAGGCGTCGCCGTCCCTGGTGAACGTCTGGGCGATCGGCTCCCGGGCGTTGGACCAGACCGCCTCGTCGACCAGCCCGACCGACGGACCGACCGGCGTGACGACGGCGGGCTGGTAGATGACAGCGCTGCGGATCACGTCCCGGTCGACGGCGTACAGCTCCTGCGGAAAGGGGACGTAGGCCCACTTCCCCGAGCCGGCCGCGGCGTTCAGCCGGCCGACCAGCTCGGCGAGCGCGGTGTCGGCGTTGCCCGGCGTGAGGCCGGTGGAGTCGGTGTCCTCGATCTCCATCAACGTGACCACGTCGGCGTCCAGCGCGTTGATCGCCGGCACGATCTTGCCGGCCTGCTCGTCGAGCTCGGCCTGGCTGGTGGCGCCGCGGCCGACCCCGCCGAAGGTGAGGAAGTAGTTGAGCACGTTGAACGCGCCCAGCTGGACGTCACCACCGACCGCGCCCGGGGCGGTCGGACGGGTGTTCCGGGCGGCGAAGACGCCGTCCGCGGTGCCGTCGGCCGGCTGCAGCCGCCAGGCGTCGAACCCGTAGCCCAGCACGAGGGGCTCGGTGAACTCCACCTGGTCACCGACCCGCACCGGGGTGGTCGGGGACAGGTAGGGGGCGTTCGGCACGGTGAGCCGGGTGCTGGCCGCGTCGTCCAGGACGATGCTGCGCAGCGCGTTCTGCGCCGCGATCGCGTCAGCGGCGGCACCGGGACGGGCCAGCTCGGTGGGCTGGACCAGCAGCCCGCCCTCGGACAGGGTCAGCTCGCCGAAGCTCGTGAGGTCGAAGACCTCGCTGACGGTGAGGGTGTCCGCCGGGGCGACGCGCATGCCCTCGAGCCGCTCGCGAGCGGCGGCGTCGGCCGGCAGGTCCAGCGGGGTGGGCGCGGGCAGGTCAGCGACCGTGCCGTCGGTGCAGACACCGACGGCCGTTCCCGCGTTGACCTGGGTCTGCCCGAACGCCTCCTCGGCCCGGCCGGTCACCGCCACCGTGTCGCCGAGGTCCACTGCTGCGGTGGAGTGGACGAAGACGCCGTCGGAGGTCGCAGCGGCGCCGTCGCCGTCCCGGTCCTGCAGGTAGAAGCCGGACAGGCCGGGGACGTCGCCGACGACGACGCCGCGCACGGTGACCGTCGAGCCCGCCAGCGGGGTGGCGTCACCGGCGCCCTGGACGGCGCCGATCTCGTGCGTCGCTGGGGTGTCGCAGACCTCGCCGGCAGCCGGCGGCGGCTCGACCGGAGCCGGTGCGGTGTTGACCGCGCCCTTGGTGGCCGGGCCCGGACCGGACCAGACCAGCGTGTCCGCGGCGGCATCGTAGGCCCGGGAGAGCGACTGCCCGACCGGCGTGCCGCTGCCCTCGGCGACCCCGATCTCTGTGCTGGTCGTGCCCGCGGCCGGGCCGCTCACGGCGGTCAGCGTGCCCTCGTAGGAGAAGAACTCGAGCACCTCGCCGTCCGCTGCAACCAGGGCGATGCCGTCCGGCGCGCCGTTCTGCAGGCCGTCGACCGGGTAGTCGACGACCACCACGGCGGGCGCGTCGGCCGGTGCGGTCACCAGCGGGAGCGCGTCGGTGTCGTACACCGTGTTGTTGCCGCCGTTGTAGAGGACGACGGACAACCCGGCCGAGCTGGTGCCCGCGGGGATCTGCACCTCGACGAACTCACCGGCGTCGGCACCGGCGTTGTCGTAGTGGACCTCGGAGAGGAACGGCGCGCTGGGCGGCGCGGCAGCCGCGACGGCCGGGACGGCGACGGCGGCGAGCACGGCGGCGGACGCCGCTGCTGCGCTGAGTGCTCCGCGCCGGACGGCGGTGCGGGCGGTACCTGGAGGGAGGGGCACGAACGGTCCTCTCGGAGGGCGACTCGATCGGCAGGACCGGCACAGCATGAGCAACTGCTGTGAACGGGTAACTGACTGTAAGTGACCATCCCGTGACGCCGCGAGGTGACTTCTGCAGGGACGGCGCGTCGCCGAGGAGGACCGTCAGTCGGTGGGTTCCGCCGGGCGCGTCGGCTCGGCGGGAGTCTCACCGGCCGCAGCCTCCTGCCGCTGCAGCTTGCGGAAGCGCAGCGACTCCAGCAGCACGTACCCGAACAGCACGGTCCAGGCGAAGCTGAGGAAGGCCTCGCCGTACCGGCCGTCGACCAGCTTCAGGACCAGTTGCACGACGTTGTAGACGGCCGCGGCCCCGGCGAGCAGCTGGACCCCGATGTTGGCGAACCAGTCAGGGCGGGCGGGGTTGGCGGCCATGCCCCCAGGCTAGGCGACCCCGGCGTCACGCCGGGGACGCCACCGGGTCGCTGGAGTTCCAGATGTCCAGGCCGAAGCGCCAGCTGCCGTCGGGCTGCCGCCGGTGGACCACGACGTACTTGCCCCGGTCGACGACCTCGGTCCCGGCGCGGACCTGGTAGCGGCCCTGCTCGACGGCGACGTCGCCGTGCTCCTCCAGCGCCACGGTCTCCAGCGCTCCGCCGTCCACGCCGGCGTCGATCGCGCCCTGCCAGAAGTCGCGGATCGCCGGGCCCTCGACCACGTCGCTGCCCGGCGGGAAGAGCCGGGCGTCCGGGGCGTAGACCGACATGACGATGTCGGCGTCGCCCTTCTCCAGCCCCTGCCCGAAGGTCTGGTTCAGGGCGTCGATGTCGCTGCGGGCCATGACGGTCTCCTGTTCTCCGGTGAGAGGACCAGCCTCCGAGCCGAGGCGCCGGGCGGGAAGGCGCGTCGCCCCGCCGACACGCCCCCGGAGCCGGCAGCCACCCTCAGCTGGCAGCCCCTCACGCACCGGTCACCCGGCGCGCGGTCGCGCCGTCGGGAAGGCTGGGGACGTGAGCACCGAGCAGAGCGGCAGCGGCTACGTCGAAGCGGGCCAGGAGTACCAGCGCGACTCGAACTACATCACCGACCGGATCACCGCCGACGGCTCCAGCGGCTGGCCGGTGGAGGCCGACCGCTACCGGCTGGTGATCGCCCGGGCCTGCCCGTGGGCCAACCGCGCCGCGATCGTCCGGCGGCTGCTCGGCCTCGAGCCGGTGATCTCGATGGGCATCTGCGGTCCCACCCACGACGAGCGCAGCTGGACCTTCGACCTGGACCCCGGCGGCCGTGACCCGGTGCTGGGCTACGAGCGGCTGCAGGAGGCGTTCCTCGCCCGCGACCGCGAGTACCCGCGCGGGATCACCGTGCCGGCGATGGTCGACCTGCCCACCAAGGCCGTGGTGACCAACGACTTCCGGCAGATGACCCTCGACTTCTCCACCGAGTGGACCGAGCTCCACCGCGCCGGCGCCCCGGACCTCTACCCCGAGCACCTCCGCGAGGAGATGGACGAGGTCATGCAGCGCGTCTACACAGAGGTCAACAACGGGGTCTACCGCTGCGGGTTCGCCGGGTCCCAGCGCGCCTACGACAAGGCCTACGACCGGCTGTGGACGGCGCTGGACTGGCTGGAGGAGCGGCTGTCGACGCAGCGGTTCCTGATGGGCGACACGATCACCGAGGCCGACGTCCGGCTGTTCACCACGCTGGCCCGGTTCGACGCCGTCTACCACGGCCACTTCAAGGCCAACCGGCAGAAGCTGACCGAGATGCCGGTGCTGTGGGCCTACGCGCGCGACCTGTTCCAGACTCCGGGGTTCGGCGACACCACCGACTTCCCGCAGATCAAGGAGCACTACTACGTCGTGCACGCAGACATCAACCCGACGCAGATCATCCCGCAGGGCCCGGACACGTCGAACTGGCTGACCGCGCACGGCCGCGAGGAGCTCGGTGGCAGCCCGTTCGGCGACGGCACGCCGCCCGGCCCGGTCGCCGCGGGCGAGGAGGTCCCGGCCGACCACGGCCCCGGCGGCCTCGGCCACCGCTGACCCGCCACACTCTGGTTGGCTGGTCAGCGCGCCGGGCAGCGGAGCCCGGCCATCTCCGAGGGAGCCCCATCGTGCACCGACTGATCGTCCAGTACGGCCAGCCCACCGACCCGGCCGAGTTCGACCGGCACTACCGCGACGTGCACGTCGGGTTGGCCCAGGCCATCCCCGGCCTGCAGCGGTTCTCCATCGGCCACGCCGCCTCGCTGGACCCGAGCGCGCCGGCCCCCTACCTGGTGGCCGAGCTGGACTTCGACTCGGCCGAGGCGATGGGCGCCGGCATGAGCTCGGAGGCCGGCCGGGCCGCGGGCGCCGACGTCGGCACCTTCGCCACCGGCGGGGCCACCATGGCCAGCTTCGACGTCGAGGACGTCAGCCCCGCGGGCTGACCCCTCTCATGTCCCCCGACCGGCCGGCGTTCGCCCTCCCCAGCGCGGGGCCCGACCCGTTGCCGTGGGACACAGCGCTGGCCGCCGTCCTCGGGTACGCCCGGGGGCGGCGTCCGCTGCGCTACCGCTCCCCGATCGAGCGGGAGGGCCGCTGGGTGCTGGTGCCGGCGTTCGGCTTCGAGCGGTTCGACCGCCGGCCGGTGCCGGCCGACCCGCTCGGGGACGACGACGTGCTGGTGGCCGAGGGCGTGCACGGCCGGCTGGACCCGGAAGGCTGGGCGACGGTCCGCCGGGCGCTGGACGACGTCGGGCCGGCGGCTGCGGCGCTGGCCGCCCGCGCCGGCGGCCGGCCGTTCTGGGAGCTGCCCGACGACGAGGTCTCGGTGCTCGGTGAGCCCGGCACCGTCGGCGCGGCGCTGCGGGCCCTCGGCGAGCCGCCCGGCCCGCACGGCCGCTACGTCGTGGCCGCGCTGCACCACCGCCGCCCGGCGCTGGTGCCCCTGGTCACCCGCACCACCTGGCTGCAGCTGGTGCCGCACCTGGTGGAGGGCGACAGCGGGGTCGCCGCCGTCGTGCACCGGGAGCTGCAGGGCAACGCCGAGGCCTTCGGCGGGCTGGAGGACGTCGTCGCCGACCTGCTCGGGCACCGGCTGACCCGGCTGCGGCTGCACGACCTGCTGCTCTGGCTCACCGCCACGTTGCGGCTCCCTGCCGCGGTGGCGTTGGGCCGGGACACCGCGGAGTGGCCGGGGGACGGTCAGCCCACCGGCCGCCAGCCGGGGTCGCGCCCGGTGAGCCCGAGCAGCTGGTCCAGCTCCGGGGCGTCCGCCGGCACCGGGACCTCCGGCCCGTAGATCGAGTCCCGCGCCTCGGGCACCGCCGCGGCGAACTCGCGCCCGTAGGCGGTGCAGGCGCGCACCGCGGCCGGGTCGGGTGCGTACGCCCGGCCGGTGGCCACGGCGAGGTCCCAGCCGTGCACCACCACCTCGTTGAGGGCCACCCGCCCGGCCCACGCTGCCGGCAGCGCGACGCCGCCGGGCTCGGCGGTGCCCTCCCAGGCCGCCGGGTCGCGCCAGGCGTCGGCCAGCTCGTCGAGCTCGCGCGGGATGCGGGTGCGCCAGTCCGCCGGCAGCGCGTCGGCGGAGGGGCTCGGCGCCCCGGTCGACCGTTTCTCCGCCGCCAGCCGCAGCCCGACGGCCAAACCGTGCAGGTGGTCCAGCAGCGCGGCCACCGAGGTGTCGGCGCACGGCGTCGGGGCGGTCAGCTGGTCCTCGGGCACCGCCGTCACCACGCGGGCGACCTCGGCGACCGAGGAGGTGAGGTCCAGCGGTGTCGTCGTCGTCATGCGGGAGGGACCGTCCGGCACAGCGGAACTCATCGACGTCTGGAGTGGCGCGGGTCACAGTGTGCTCGCAGGCTGCTCTCAGCTCGACCACACCGACCGCGGCCGTCCAGCCGCACCAGGGAGAGTCATGTCCACCACCAGAATGCGGCGCCTCCAGCGCCGGACCCTGCCGCTGTGTCTCGCCGCCACGCTCGTGGGCGGTGGCGCCGTCGTCCTGCTGCCCGGCGCCGCCTCCGCCGGCGGGGACGGCCACGGCCACCACCCGCGGAGCGTCATCTTCGTCAACGGCGACGGCATGGCCGCCGCCCACCGCGAGGCCGCCCGGCTGGACCAGGAGGGGTTCGACGGCCAGCTGGCCATGGACTCCCTCCCGATCGCCGGGCTGCAGACCACCGACGCGCGTGACCCGGAGGACACCGTCACCGACTCGGCCGCGGCGGCGAGCGCCTGGGCGACCGGGGTGAAGACCTACAACGGCGCGATCAGCGTCGACGTCGACGGCAACCCGCTGCCGGTCATCGGCGCGGAGGCCCAGCAGGCAGGCCTGGCCACCGGGCTGGTGACCACCGCGCAGGTCACCGACGCGACCCCGGCCGCGTTCTTCAGCAACTCGGTGAACCGCAGCGCGCAGGACGACATCGCCCGCCAGTACCTCGAGGTCAGCAGGCCGCAGGTCATCCTGGGCGGCGGCGAGGACTGGTGGCTGCCGGCCGGCGACGAGGGCACCTACGCACCCCGCACCGGCGACACCGAGGACCCGGAGGTCTCCCGCAGCACCCAGGGCGACCTGGTCGCGCAGGCCGAGGGCCTGGGTTACGAGTACGTGAGCACCGCCGCGGAGTTCGCCGCCGCCGACTCCGACCAGCTGCTCGGGCTCTTCGCCAACGAGGAGATGTTCCAGCAGCGACCCGAGGGCCAGGGCGACGAGTTCTCCCCCCTCGTCCCGCTGGCCGACATGACCACCAAGGCCCTCGACATCCTGTCCGAGGACGAGGACGGCTTCTTCCTGCTGGTCGAGGAAGAGGCCGTCGACGAGATGAGCCACAGCAACAACGGCACCCGGATGCTCGAGGCGATGCGCTCGCTGGACGCCGCGGTCGAGGTCGCGGAGGCCTACGTCGCCGAGCACCCGGACACGCTGCTGATCGTCACCGGTGACCACGAGTGCGGTGGGCTGACCATCGAGGACGTCGACCCCGAGGACGAGAGCGGCCCCGGCGGGACCCTGCCGCAGGAGACCGCGGTCGAGGGCGACACCGAGTCCGGCGAGGACGGCCCGTTCCTCGTCGCCGGGAGCGAGGACTACGACTTCGCGCTGGACTGGACGACGACCGGGCACACCGGTGTGCCCACCGTGGTGACCGCGGAGGGGCCGGGCAGCGAGGAGCTGACCGGCTACTACCCGAACACCCACCTGCACGAGGTCGTGCGGGGGGTGCTGCTCGGCTGATCCCGGGGGCGGGGCCGTCCTCGTCGGGCGGCCCCGCAGCCCCTGGGCCTCCTGTCGCAGCGCGGTCTCGGACAGTCGCGAACCGCCGTATGCGGAACGGAGGGGTATCGCAGGGCGGTTCCCGCAGCGGCGAGCGAGCGGGCAGAGTCGGTCCTGCGGTCGTGCCGCCGGGGCACCGCCGGCCGAGGGGAGCTGCGGATGTACGCCCGAACCGCCACGCTGCGCGGGAACCCAGGAGCGCTCGACGAGGCGACCAGGTTCGTGCGGGAGGAATGGCTGCCCACGACCACCGGGATGGACGGCTGCACCGGCATGTCGATGCTGGCCGGACCGAACTCGGGCCGCTGCATCGTCACCACCGGGTGGGAGACCGAGGCCGCGCTGAAGGCCAGCGAGCAGGCCATGCGCCCCAACCGCGCGCAGCTGGGCAAGCTGCTCGGCGCCGTCCCCCTGGTCGCGCAGTGGGAGATCGCCGTCATGCACCGGGCCCAGCAGGCCGGTGACCACGCCTGCTGCCGGGTGACCTGGAGCGCGCTGCGCGACCCGGCCGCCGTCGACGAGGACATCGCGACCTTTCGGATGACGCTGCTCCCCCGGATCGAGGAGCTGCCCGGCTTCTCCAGCGTCAGCCTGATGGTCGACCGGCTGACCGGCCGGGCCGTGGCCGCGGTCAACTACGTCGACCGGAACGCCATGATCGCCGCCGGCCAGCGGGCCGACCAGCTGCAGGGCGAGTACTCCCGGTCGATGGGCGGCCGGATCACCGAGGTCGCCGAGCTCGACCTGGTCATCGCCCGCCTCCGCATCCCCGAGACCGTCTGAGCCGGTTCCGGCGCCGAGACCCGCCTGGGTTCGGCGCCGGAACCCGAGCCGGGTTCGGCGCCGGGACCGGCTTCAGGACGTCGGCAGGCCGAGGTAGGTCACGCCCGGGTCGGGGACGGCGATCTCGGTGAACCCGAGGTGGTCGTAGAAGGCGCGGGCCCGGTGGTTGGCCGGGTCGACGCCGAGGTGCAGGGCGGCTGCCCCGGCGCGGGCCGCCGCGGCCCGGAACGTGTCGATCAGCGCCCGGCCGTGACCGGCGCCCTGGTGGGTGGGCAGCAGGTCGATGTGCAGGTGCGCCGGGTACGCCGCCAGCTCGGGCCGGAGCATCCCTTCGGGCCGGTGCAGCAGCGCGACCATCGCCTGCTCCGCCGTCCGGGGCGGGACCGGTGGCGCCGGGTACCGGTCGGCCAGCCGCGGCAGCCACTCCCGTCGCCAGTGGCGGACGAACGCGGCGGTGTCCGCGGTGCCGACCACGTAGCCGACGGCCCGGTCGCCGTCGTCCAGCACGAAGGCCAGCGACGGCTCGAGGTCGACGTACGGGCCGGCGAACAGGTCGGGCATCAGGTCGTCGGTCGACCACCGGCCGCGGGCGTTCCCGCCGGCGGACGCCGTGCGCACGCAGACGTCGTAGACCGCGGCCCGGTCCGCCGCCCGGTACGGCCGGATGGTGGCCCCCGTGCAGGGGCCCGCCGCGAGCGTGCAAGTGGTGGGGGCAGGGAAGTCCTTCCTCACACGACCCGGGTGAGCGCCGGCCAGAGCGCGTCGGGGCCGTCGGCGAGCAGCCGCTCGCCGAGCACCCGCGACCACGCCAGCTCGGTGCCGGCCTCGTCCCGCCACGACCAGCACCGCCGGGTGAGGTGGTGCAGCTTGTGCTCCTGGGTGAACCCGATGGCGCCGTGCACCTGGTGCGCGAGCCGGGCGACCACCTCGACCGCCGCCCCGGCGCGGACCTTGGCGGCCGCGGCGGCCGGCACCAGGGACTCCCCGCGCTCGGTGGCCTGCACCGCGGCGTCGACCAGCGCGGCGACGGCGGTCACCTCACCGGCCATCTCGGCCAGCTCCATCTGGATCGCCTGGAACCGGCCCAGCGGCCGGCCGAACTGGACCCGCTCCCCGGCGTACTGCACCGTCCAGGCGAGCACCTGCTCCAGCGCCGCGGACAGCTGCACCGCCCGGGCGAGGGCGTACCGGGCACGCAGCTCGGTGGCCTGCCGGTCGGTGAGCAGCGCACCGGCGCAGGTCACCCCGTCGAACACCAGCGAGCCGCGGGGCTCCCCGGCCAGGTTGGCCGCGTGCGTCGTCTCCCGGCCGGTGACGTCGACCAGCGCGAGCACCGGGCCGACCGGGCTGGTCGCCAGCACGACCAGGTGCCGGGCGACCCCGGCCCACGCGACGTCGGTCGCCGTCCCGGTGAGGGTCCAGCTGCCCGGGCCGTCGCCGTCGTCCCGCGGCTCCGCGCTGACCGCACCGTCGACCGCGATGGTCAGCGGCTGGTCCGGCGCGGGCAGGTCCAGGTCGGCGGCGAGGACGGCGGGCGCGGCGACCAGCAGCTGCTCGGCCACCGGGACCGCCGCGGCCCCTCGGGCCAAAGTGGCCACGATGGCCACGGCGTCGGCGAGGTCGCCGCCGGATCCGCCGGCCTCCTCGGGCAGCCCGACGCCGGTGAGCCCGGCCTCGGCCAGCGCCGCCCAGAGCCCGGCGTCCCACGGCCGGTCACGCGTGAGCACGAACGGCTCGAACGACGTGAGGATGTCCCGGACGGTCTCGACCACCAGGTCCTGGTCCGACATCAGCGCAACCCCAATCCGCGAGCGACGATCCCTCGGAGGATCTCGTTGGTCCCACCGCGCAGCGTGTAGCCCGGCGCGTGCAGCTGGGCCTCGGCCAGCGCCCGGCCCAGCGGGTCGGGTGAGTCCAGCGAGGCCACCACGTCGACCGCGCGGCGCACCTCGTCGATCACGTCGGCCTCGAACGTCGTCCCGACGTCCTTGACCAGGGCGGCCGGGATGTCGGGGAGCTCACCGCGGTCCAGCGCACCGGCGATCCGCAGCGACATCTGGCGCAGCGCCAGCAACCGGGCCGAGAGCCGGCCCAGCGCCGCCAGTCCGGCCGGGTCGGGCGCCGCGGCCACCCGCCGGGCGAACTCGGCGACGAGCGGGTAGGTGGACAGGAACCGCTCCGGTCCGGACCGCTCGAACGCCAGCTCCGCGGTCACCTGGTGCCAGCCGTTGCCCTCCTCGCCCAGCAGCATGTCGCCGGGGACGACGACGTCGTCGAACACGACCTCGTTGAAGTGGTGACCGCCGTCGAGGATGCGGATCGGGTTGACCGTGATCCCGGGCAGCGAGAGGTCGACCAGCAGCTGCGACATGCCCGCGTGCCGGCTGGCCGGGTCGGCCGGGGAGGTGCGGACCAGGGTGATCGCGTAGTGGCTGGTGTGCGCGTTCGACGTCCACACCTTGGCGCCGTTCACCACCCAGTCGCCGTCGCCGTCGCGGGTGGCCCGGGTGCGGATCGAGGCGAGGTCGGAGCCGCTGTCCGGCTCGCTCATCCCGATGACGAAGAAGCACTCCCCGGCGGCGATCCGCGGCAGGATCTCGGTGCGGTGCGCCTCGGTGCCGTAGCGCAGCAGGTTCGGGCCGGACTGCCGGTCGGCGATCCAGTGCGCGGCGACCGGGGCACCGGCGGCCAGCAGCTCCTCGGTGACGGCGTAGCGCTCCATCGCCGTCCGCTCGTGACCGCCGTACTCCTTCGGCCAGGTCATCCCCAGCCAGCCGCGCTCGCCCAGCTTGCGGGAGAAGGCCGGGTCGACGCCGGAGAGCCAGGTGTCGACGGAGGTGGTGAAGCTGCCCGCGGCCAGCTCCTCGGCCAGGAACGCGCGGACCTCCGCGCGCACCTCCTCCGCCGCTGCCGAGCGTGGCGCGGGCGCCAGCGTCAACGAGTTGCTGCCCATGCGGTGCTCCCCACGTCGGTGTGGTCCGTCTGCACCGGTTCTACAGGTCGCCGCCGTCCCCGGCGGAACGGGGTCTGCGGGCAGGGCGCGCCGGCTCGGTCCGCCTGCCGTTGCGGTGGGCCACGGCCACGCGGAGCAGGCGCGTGGGCAGTGCACCGGGACTTCTCCCGCCCTGGCAGCCGGGCCATCGTGCCGGGCATGGCGGAGGACACCGGACCAGCCGTTCGACGTGCAACCGGAGCGGACCGCGCCCGGATCGCCCAGGTCCTGACGGCGGCGTTCGCCGAGGATCCCGTGTTCACGTACCTGTTCCCCCCGGCGCTGCCGCACCGACGGCGGCGGATGCAGCGGATGTTCGACCTGGAAGCCGCCCGCAGCGACGAGCGGGGCGGCACCTGGATCGCCGGCGACGGTGCGGGCGCAGCGATGTGGTTCCCACCCGGCCGGTGGGCGCCCACCACCTGGGAGGACATCCGGGACGCGCCCCGCTGGGTCCGGTTGTTCGGCCGGCAGCTGCGGCGGGCGGGCAGGGCACGGTCCGCGATGGAAGCGCACCGACCGCTGCCCGGGCACTGGTACCTGCACTACCTGGGCGTCGAGCCGCGGGAGCAGGGGACGGGCATCGGAGGTGCACTGCTGCGGCCGGTGCTGGAGGAGTGTGACCGCACGGGCACCCCGGCCTACCTCGAAGCCTCCTGCGAGCGCAACCGCTCGCTCTACGCCCGGCACGGCTTCGTCCAGCGCGGCGCGGTGTCGCTGCCGGCCGGCGGCCCGACGGTGTTCCCGATGTGGCGGGAGCCGGCGTGACCGAGCGGCGGGCTGCCGTGCGATCGGACCGGGCGGAGGGCAGGCTGGCCAGGTGAGCGACGCCTTCGACCTGCAGCGCTTCGTCGACGCCCAGGACGGCGATGGCACGTACTCCGCCGCGCTCGCCGAGCTGCGGGCCGGGGCCAAGCGCAGCCACTGGATGTGGTTCGTCTTCCCGCAGGTCGCCGGCCTGGGCCGGAGCGCGACGGCGCAGCACTACGCGATCAGCGGCGCCGCCGAGGCGTGTGCCTACCTGGCCCACCCGGTGCTCGGCCCCCGGCTGCGGGAGTCCGCCCGCGCGCTGACCGACCTGGGCACCACCGACCCGGTCCGGGTGCTCGGCGGCATCGACGCCCAGAAGCTGCGGTCGTCGATGACCCTGTTCGCCGCCGTCTCCGACGAGCCGGTCTTCGCCCAGGTCCTGGACCAGTACTTCGGCGGCGCCCGGGACGACGCGACGACGTCCCGGCTCACCCCGACGCCGTCCTGACGGCCACTCTTCAGGGGCCCGCGCCGAGCCTGCGAGGCGTGGGGGAAGGGTGGTCCTTCTTCAGACGATCCGGATGCGGAGCCGGCGGAAGCCGCGGCCCTTGTTCTCCATCTTCACGACCTCGACCCGGCCGACCATCGCCGTCGAGGCGACGTGGGTGCCGCCGTCGGCCTGGGTGTCCAGCCCGACGATGTCCACGATCCGCACCTCCTCGAGGTCCGGGGGCAGCAGGTTGGTCGCGGTCCGGATGATGTCCGGGATCGCGAACGCCTCCTCGCGCGGCAGCACCTGCACCTGGATCGGGCGGTCGGCGGCGAGCTCGGCGTTGACCGCCTCGGCGACCCGGTCCTTGAAGTCGGGAGGCACCTCGGCCAGGTCGAAGTCCATCCGCGCGGTCAGCGGCTCCATGTTGCCGCCGGTGACCAGCGCCCCGTAGTCGCGGAAGACGACGCCGGTGAGCACGTGCAGCCCGGAGTGGGTGCGCATCAGCGCGGTCCGCCGCTCGTCGTCCAGCGCGCCGCGCACCGCTGTCCCCACCGGGGGCAGCGGGTCACCCTCGGCGGGCACCAGGTACAGCTCGTCGCCGGTGCGGGTGCCGGCGATCCGGGTGCGCACGCCGCCCCACAGCAGCACGCCCTCGTCCGGCGGCTGACCACCACCGCCCGGGTAGAACGCCGAGCGGTCCAGCACGATCCCCTGCTCGGGATCGGCGGCGACGACCGTGGCGTCCCATTCGCGGACCGTGGCGTCGGCCAGGTCGAGGCGGTGGGTGTGCCCGATGTGTGCGGTGGCCATGCCGGCATCCTGCCCGCCGTCCGGCCCGGCACGGACCAGTCCACCGGCGGTCCACTCGGACACTCATCCGCACGGGCGGCCCGGGACGACGCCGGGACACGTACGGTTGCAGGTCGCCACGACGTACCGCACGCCATCCGAGGAGCAGCCCCCGTTGTCGAGCTCGTCCCAGGATGTCGCCCCCGACCCCGACCTCGCCGCCGAACGGGCCGCAGTCACCGACCTGTACCGCCGGCTGGACGCCGCCCGCGAGCTGGCGGTGACCCGGTTCCGGCAGGCGCTGGCGATGCCGATCATCAACCCGCAGTCGCTCGGTGAGCGGGAGGCGGCCGCCCGCTTCCAGGGCCAGCGGATCACCGCGCTGGACGCCGCCGACCACGGGCTGGTCATCGGCCGGCTGGACCGCGAGGTCTCCCCGCAGCCGCTCTACATCGGCCGGGTCGGGCTCCCCGCCGACGACCCGGCCGGCGACCCGGCGCTGGTCGACTGGCGGGCACCGGCCTCGCGGCCGTTCTACACCGCGACGCCGTTCCGGCCCGAGGGCGTCCTCCGCCGCCGGCACATCCGCACCCGCAGCCGCGAGGTCACCGCCGTCCACGACGAGGTGCTGACCATCGCCGCCACCGAGACCGACGGCCCGCCGCTGACCGGCGAGGCTGCGCTGATGGCCGCGCTGACCGCCGAGCGCACCGGCCGGATGACCGACATCGTGGCGACGATCCAGGCCGAGCAGGACGCGATCATCCGCAGCGACGCCCGCGGCGTGCTGGTCGTCCAGGGCGGCCCGGGCACCGGGAAGACGGCGGTCGCCCTGCACCGCGCCGCCTACCTGCTGTACACGCACCGGGACCGGCTGGCCCGCAGCGGACTGCTGGTCGTCGGCCCCACCCCGACCTTCCTGCGCTACATCGCCGACGTCCTGCCGGCCCTCGGCGAGACCGGCGTGCTGCTCGCCGGGCTGGGCCAGCTGCGGCCCGGGCTGGACGCGCGCGGCACCGAGGCGCCCCAGGTCGCCGAGGTGAAGGGCCGGCTGGCGATGGTCGACGTGCTCAAGGCCGCCGTCCGCGACCGGGAGACGGTGCCGCGGGGCGTGCGCGAGCTGGTGATCGACGGCGTCCGGATGCCGCTGCGCCCGGTCGACCTCACCCGCTGCCGCACCACCGCCCGGCGCGCCTCGCGGCAGCACAACTTGGGCCGCCCGGCGTTCGTCCGGGCCCTGGTCGAGCTCGTCGCCCAGCGCTACGCCGACCGGATCGGCGGCGACGTGCGCGGCGGTGCCGACCTGCTCGACCGCCGGGACGTCGAGGCGCTGGAGTCGGAGATCGCCGGCGAGCCCGCCGTCCGGCAGCTGGTCGACGAGCTGTGGCCGGTGCTCACCGCTGAGGGGCTGCTGCGCGAGCTGCTGGCCGACCCGGCCCGCATCCGCCGAGCCACCAAGGGCTGGACCGACGAGGACCGGGCCCTGCTCGAGCGCGCCGCGGACGCGCCGTGGACGCCGGCCGACGTCCCGCTGCTGGAGGAGGCCGACGAGCTCCTCGGCCACGACGACAGCGCCGAGCGGGCGCGGGAGGCGCGCCGCCGCCGCCGTGCCCAGGAGGAGGCGCAGGAGACCCTGGACCTGCTGCACGGCTCCCGGTCCACGGACCTGGAGGACGACGAGGAGGGCGAGGAGCTGACCGCCGGCGACCTGCTGGACGCCGAGCAGCTGGCCGAGCGGGACGCCGACCTGGACACCCGGACCGCCGCCGAGCGCGCCGCCACCGACCGCAGCTGGGTGTTCGGCCACGTCGTCGTCGACGAGGCGCAGGAGCTCTCGGCGATGACCTGGCGGCTGCTGGCCCGCAAGTGCCCCACCCGGTCGATGACCGTCGTCGGCGACCTGGCGCAGACCGGCAGCCTGGCCGGCGCGACCGACTGGGGCGCGGTGCTCCGGCCGCACGTCGGCGAGCAGTGGCGGCTGGCCCAGCTCACCGTCAACTACCGGACGCCGGCCGAGATCATGGCGGTCGCCGCCGACGTGCTGGCCGCGAGCGATGCCGTCACCGCCGCGCCGCAGTCGGTGCGGAGCACCGGGGTGCCGCCGGTCGCCGAGCAGGTCCCCGCGGACCGGCTGCTCCCCCGGGCCGCCGAGGTGACCGCCGAGCTGGTCGCGGCCGGCGGCACGGTTGCGGTGATCGTCCCGCCGAGCCGGGTGCCGGCCGTCGTCGACTGCCTGGCCGGGGCGTTCCCCGTCGTCTCCGCCGGACCGGCCGCGGACTCCTCGGCCGGCCCGGTGGTGCTGGTGCCGGCCGAGGCCAAGGGGCTGGAGTTCGACTCGGTGCTGCTGGTGGACCCGCAGGGCCTGCTCGACGAGGGCGTCCGCGGGCACAGCGACCTCTACGTCGCGCTGACCCGCCCGACCCAGCGGCTCACGGTGCTCTCCCCCGGCGAGCTCCCCGCCGAGCTGCACCGCCTCACCGACGCCTGACCCGGTCCCGGCACCGAGTGTGCGGGCAGCGGGCCCTGGACGGTTCGCAGAGCCCGTTGCCTGCACATTCGCTGTCAGGGAACGAGCAGGGCACTGAGGCGGGCGATGAGCTCGGCCGGACGGTGGACGTCGACCGCCGTGGCGAAGACGATCCGCCAGCCGGCGTCCCCCAGCTCGTTCCACCGCCTGCGGTCCTTGCCCAGCTGCCCCGGATCGCCGTGCCACTGCCCGTCGTACTCCAGTGCGAGCCGGTGCTCGGGCCAGGCGAAGTCCAGCCGCAGTGGCCGCCGGCCGGCTCGCGGCACCTCGAACTGGGCGATCGGTGCGGGCAGCCCGCTGCGCAGGAGCAGCAGCCGGATGCGGGTCTCCTGCGGCGATTCGGCCTTCCCGTCGGCGAGCGAGCAGGCCAGCCGCGCCCGGCGGCAGCCGCGTCCTGTCCCGACCTCCGCCAGCGCCCGGACCCGCGGGAGGTCAGCCGGTCCACGGGAGGTCAGCTGATCGACTGCGACGACGGCGTCGTCCAGCGGCAGGGCGCCTGCCACGGCCACGGCCGTCGCGTCAGGATCTGTCACCAGCACGCCCCGTCGCGCGCACACGTGCCGGGGATCGAGCAGCACCCGCCGGGCCCGCACCCCGGGCACGCGCATGGGGTGCGCCCCCGGCAGGAGGGCCAGCTCCACGTCGTCCTGCGCGGAGGCCAGGTCGACGCCCCAGAGGACCGCGGCGCTCCGGCCGATGACGACTGCCCCAGGGCGTAGCACGCCTGCAGCGGCCCGGGCGCGGAGTGCGTGGGTGATCGGCTGGTCCGCGGCGACGTGGACGTCGCGGAACAATGCCGTCCACGCCGGACCGCGGAGCTCGTCGGGCGTCAGGAGGCCTCGCTGCACCGCTGTCGACCCGCGGAACACCCCAGTGCGCAGTTCCGCGGGAACGCGGGGACGGACGGCCACCGGAGCAGGGTGCCCGTCGGAGGAGGGTCGGCGCTGACGCCGTCCACAGGCCCCGTCGGGAGTGCAGCTACCGGGCCCTCAGCGCGCTCGGGAGCCCGGTAGCTGCACAGTCGGCACAGCGTGCGACGGGCGAGGGGCCTCAGGGGTCGCGGGTGAGGGCGAGCAGGGCGATGTCGTCGGCGCGGTGGGTGCCGGCCAGGTCGCCGAGCAGCCGGTCGCAGAGCTCCTCCGGGTCGGTCGTCACCCGTCGGTCAGCAGCAGCCTGCAGCCGGGCGAGGCCGGCGTCGAGGTCGCTGGTGCGGCTCTCCACCAGCCCGTCGGTGAACAGCACCAGCGTGGCGCCCCGGGGCAGCACCCCGGTCCACTCGACGGCGGGCGCCGGCGGGGCGCCCAGCATCCGGCTGGGCACCACCGGCAGGAACTCCGCGCGGCCGTCGGCCACCAGCAGCGGCGGCGGGTGGCCGGCCGAGGCGATGTGCAGCACGCCGGTGGGCAGGTCGAGGGTGGCGAACAGCGCGGTGGCCATCCGCTGCAGCCCGAGCAGCGGCCAGCTGGCCTGCAGCCGGTCGATGACCGCGGTCGGCGCCGGGCCCTCGACCAGCAGCGCCCGGTAGACGCTGCGCAGCTGCCCCATGGTGGCCGCAGCGGTGATGTCGTGCCCGACGACGTCCCCGACGGCGATGGCCACGTGGTCCCCCGGCAGCGGCGCGACGTCGTAGAAGTCGCCGCCGATCTCCACCCCGTGGGTCGCGGCCAGGTACCGGACGGCCACCGAGACGCCCGGGACCCCCGGCGGGGGTGGCGGCAGCAGGGTGGCCTGCAGGGTGTGCGAGGTGCGCGCCTCGAGCTCGAAGCGCTGCGCCTTCGCCATCATCAGCGACACCTGCAGCGCGAGCTGCTCGGCCAGCTCGACGTCGGCGGCGGTGAACGGCGCGCGCCGCCGGTCGGCCGACAGCGTCATCACGCCCAGCGACCTGCCCTCGGCCACCAGCGGCACGCTGATCACGCTGGACAGGTCCAGCGCGCGGACCGCGGCGAGCTCGGCGGGGTCCCGGACGACCTCGGCCAGCCACTCGTCGGGCAGGGACGGGAACCAGCGGGTGCGCCCCTCCTCCAGAGCCGCGCGGGCCGGTGCCGGCAGGTCTCGGAACGGCGGCGCCCACGCGCGCAGCTCCTCGACGTGCTGCTGCCGCGTGGGGTCACCGTGCCGGGCGACCACCCGGCTCATCCCGTGCTCCAGGACGAGGTCGAGCAGGCACATGTCGGCCAGCCGGGGCACCACCATCTCCGCGAGCCGCTCGACGGTCTCGGTCACACCGGTCGCGCGGGCCAGCAGCCGGGCGGCGTCGAGCAGGAACGTCGACCGCTCCGCCTGGCGGGCGGTCTCCTCGTGCAGCCGGGCGCGCTCCAGGGCCTGTCCCGCCTGGCGGCCCAGCGTGGCGAGCAGGTCGGCGTCGGCCTCGGACAGCGCGTGGTGCTCCCCCGGTTCGCTGAGCGAGATGAGCGCGCTCTCGTCCACCCGGCCGCGGGCGAGCACCATCGCGCCGAGGTGGTCGCCGTCGGCGATCACCGGGACGACGACGAGGTCGGTGCAGCCGGCCTTCTCGGCGGCCGCGGCCAGCTCCGGCCAGGCCGCCCGCAGCGCGTCGCCGACCGGCACGGTGCGCACCCCGGCACCGAGCACCGGCAGGACCCGGCCGGGAGCGGCGCCGCTGAGCTGGTGCAGCAGTTCGGGCGTCATCCCCTCGGCGGCGGCGAGCTCGACGGCCGGTTCCTCCCCGGGCCCGGGAGCGGTGCCCAGCAGCCAGAGCGCGGCACCGGCGGCCTGGACCGCCCGGCGGCTGCGGTGCACGACCACGCCCGCCGCGTCCGCGGTGGTGACCGCGGTGGCCAGCTCGGAGGTGAACTGCTGCAGGGTGCGCGAGCGCGCCTCGGACGCCTCGGCGGCCCGCCGGGCGGCGAGGGTCTCGCGCTCGTACCGGCGGCGGGCGGTCGCCTCGAAGAGGGTGACCCGGACCAGCACCGGCTCACCGTCGGGCCCCTGCACCTCCACGGCGTTCACCAGGCAGGGCAGCAGCGAGCCGTCGGCCCGGACGACGTCGAGCGCGACCTCGCGGACGGCGCCCTGCATCCGCAGCAGCGGCGTGAGGTGGGTGTCGTGGAACACCTGGCCGCCGACGCTGAGCAGGTCCCGCAGCCGGACCCGCAGCACCTCCTCGGCGGACTGCCCGATCCAGCTGCACAGCGTGCGGTTGACCTTGATGATCGTCCCGTCCGGCAGCGTGGACAGGTACCCGCACGGCGCGTTCTCGAACAGGTCGGCCGGGTCGTCCTCGAGCAGCTGCTGCACCTGGCCCCGGGCGTCGTCGTCGCGGCGCCGGTCCGTCGTGGGGGTCGGGGTCACAGCCACGCCCGGATGGCTGCGGTGGTCTCCTCCGGGGCGCTGAGGTGCGGGCAGTGCCCGGTGGCGGCCAGCTGCGTGAAGCGGGCGTCCGGGACCTGCTCGGCCACGTAGCGACCTGCCGACTCGGGGGCGATGACGTCCTCGGAGCACTGCAGCACCAGGCTCGGCACGTCGACGCCGGGCAGGTCGGCGCGGTTGTCGGAGAGGAAGGAGACGCGGGCGAACTGGCGCGCGACGTCGGGGTCGGTCCGGCAGAAGCTGTTGGTCAGCTCCTCGGTCAGCTCCGGCCGGTCCGGGTTGCCCATGATCACCGGGGCCATCGTCGTGGACCAGCCGAGGTGGTTGGCGTCGAGGTTGTCCAGCAGTTCTCTGATCTGCTCGCGGGTGAACCCGCCTCGGTAGTCGCCGTCGTCGACGTACCGGGCGCTGGGTCCGACCATCACCATGGCGCCGAACAGCTCCGGCGCCCGGGCATGGGCCAGCACGCCGATCATGGCGCTCACCGAGTGGCCGACGAAGATCGCGTCGGTCAGCTCCAGGTCACGCATGACGTCGACGACGTCGGCCGCGTACCCGTGCAGGGACTCGTACCGGACCGGGTCGTAGGCCGACAGGTCGGAGTTGCCGAAGCCGACGTGGTCGAAGGTGACCACCTGGTGGTCGACCGCGAAGTCGGGGGTGATGAACCGCCACATGTTCTGGTCACAGCCGTAGCCGTGCGCGAACACCATGGGGCGGGCACCGGCCGCACCACTCACACGGACGTCGTTCCGTGCGCGGACGTTCATGCTCGGAAGGTACGCGACCGCGCCGTTCCGAGACCACCCTTCGGGGGTCCTGCGGGTCAGCCCGGCCGGACGTCGCTGAGCACCACCCCGCTGGCCGGTCGAGCCGGGATCCGGCGCAGCGAGATGGTCAGGTCCTGGTCGGGCAGCCGGTACCCCAGCCGGGCCAGCCGGACGGCGAGCGACGCCAGCAGCGCGACCGTCACGTCCTCCCCCGGGCAGCGGTGCCCGGTGCGCGGGTCGCCGGCGCCCTGCGGCACCAGCTCCCACGGACCGATGTCGCGGACCCGGTCGCCGTCCCCGGTCAGGAACCGCTCGGGGCGGAAGGCGTAGGGCTCGGGGAACAGCGTGGGGTCGTGGGACTGGCCGAAGAGGTCCAGCAGCACCATCGAGCCGGCCGGCACCCGCTCGCCGTCCCACTCGACGTCCCGGGGTGCCCGGCCGCCGATGAACGGCGCGAACGGGTAGTAGCGGCGCACCTCGTGGGCGAACGCGGTGGCGTAGGCGCCCCCGGCGCGCAGCCGCTCGCGGTCGGCCGGCCAGCGGTGCAGCGCGTGCGCGGCGAAGCCGATGAACCAGCTGACCGCCACGGTGGGCCGGATGACGTTGAGCACCTCGACGGCGGCCACCCGCGGCTCGAGGAGCTCGCCCTCGGAGTCGCGGTGGGTGGCGACGACGTCGAGGACCGAGCCGGCCGCCGCGGTCCGTTCGCCGGCGCGCAGCGCGTCGACGATGCCGGCCAGCCACGCCTCACGGCGCTGCCGCACCCGCCGGGCCCGCCAGTGCCGTGGCGCGCCGGTGGCGAAGCCGTCGACCAGCGTGGTCAGGTCAGCGGCGAGGGCGGGCAGCTCCTCGTCGGACACCGGGACGCCGGCCCAGTCGCACACGCCCCGGGTGAGCACCCGGGCCGCCTCGTCCATGAGCACGACCTGCGGCTGGTGCGCCCAGCGCGGCACGGCGTCGTCCCAGGCCGCGCCGACCCGGTCGACGAGGTCCGCGGTGCCGCTGTCCATCAGCAGGTGCACGAACATCGCCTTGCGCACCCGGTGCGGCTCGCCGTCCAGCGTGTGCACCGCACCGTGGCCGAACAGGGTGCTGACCACCGGCTCGGGGAGGGCGCCGCTGCGCCGGACGTGGTCCTCGTCGTAGAGGAACCGCGCCCCGGCCGGGCCCTCCACCCCGAGCGTCCGGCGCACCCCCAGCAGCCGGGTCTGCACGGTGTCCCGGCCCGCGGTGCGCCGGCGGTCGGGCAGCCAGGCGTAGCCCTTGGCGAGCATGGGGAGGGACTGGTCGAACCGGGGCCGGCGCATGCGGTGTGCACTGCCCGCCGGGCGGTGCGGGAAACGGTCAGCCGTCGCCCCGGCCGAGCTCGCGGAGCAGCCGCAGCACCTCCTGGCCGGCCCAGCTCCGCCCCGCCCCGCCGCCGAGCGCCGCCGCGGCGTCGGTCAGCGCGTCGGCCAGCGCGGTCTCCTCCTCGTCGAGCAGCCCGCGGTAGGCCGGGTCGAGCAGGTAGCCGGTCGGCCGGCTGGCGAGGCAGCCGAGCAGGTCCAGCAGCACCTCGAGCCGGCGGGCCGCCTCGGCCGGGGGGACGTCGGCGGCCTCCGCGGCGCTCGTCATAGCCACCGTCTCGACGTCCCGTTCCCACAGCCGGGCGCGCACCGGGTCCTCGCGCAGCGCCAGCACGGTGCCGCTGCGCCGCCGGTCCGCGGACTCGGGCACGTGCAGCACGCTGCGCACCTGGTGGGCGATCCGGATCAGGTCGTCGTCCAGCATCGAGGTGCCGACGAACAGCACGTGCCGGGTGAGCAGCAGCGACTGCAGGACGCCGGCCAGGGCGCTGCGGTGGTCACCGAACTCCAGGTACTGCTCGCGGGTGAGCACGACGCTGTCCGGGTGGGCGGCGTCGCCGTGCAGCTTGAGCAGCCAGGGCACGCCCGGCGCGGGCTCGTCGAAGGGCAGCACCCGCATCGGCCGGCCGATGTCGGCGGCGGCCAGCTCCACCAGCGGGTCGTAGTTGGTGGTCACGAACTCGCGCACCGGCAGCGCGGCGACCAGCGCGTGCGCCAGCGAGTAGGAGCCCGGGCCGAAGCGCTCCTGCACGTAGGCGGCCAGCTCGTCACGGCCGAGCACCCGGGCCAGCAGGGCGGCGGCGTCCTGCGGCGGGAGGCCGGACAGCCCGGCGCGCGAGCCGTCGTCCAGGCCGGCGCGGACGGCGAGCTCCGCGAGCAGCTGCTCCCAGGTGGGCAGCCCGGCCGCGGCGCTGACGCCGGCGCCGAGGAAGACGGCCAGCTCCCCCTCGCGGGCCCGCCGGCCCAGGTCCTCCGCGAGCCCGTCCAGCGCCTCGGGCAACCGCCAGCCACCGCCGTCGCCCCGCCGGACCCGCTGGGCCGCGGCCAGGTCGCTGGGCCGGCGGAGCACCAGCGCGATGTCGTAGCCGTGCTCGTCGGCGGCCTGGCGGAGCACCGGCAGCAGCTGCTGGAGCAGTGCGCCGCGCTGTCCGGCGGCCCCACCCCAGCCGGTGCCCAGCGCCGGGAGCCCGACCAGCCGGCGGGCCCGCCCGTGCGCCGGTGCGGCGACCTCGCGGCGGGCGACCGCGGCCAGCACCTCGCGGGCGCCGTCGAGCAGCCAGCTGAGGCCCCGCTCCCCGTCCCGGGAGCCGTCGCGGTCCACGGTGTCGACCAGCCAGGCGCGCCGGTCGCCGCAGCCGGGCACCTCGTGCACCCGTTCCTCGCCCCGCCAGGTACCGGCCACGCACGCCCCGTCCTCGTCCTCCGCCCGGACGGCGTCCGCCGGCAGCAGCGGGACCCAGCTCGCGGTCACCCGCCGGGACCGGTCGGTGGGGATGACGACGTCGTCGCAGGACAGCCGGGTGAGGTCCGCGCCGACGACGAAGACGTGACCGCTCACCGCAGGCCGGTCTCCAGCGCGACCCCGCGGGCGGCGCGGGCCGCCGCGTACGCGGGACGGCGGAAGCGGGCGAGCGGGCCGTCGGCAACCAGGCCCGGGGGTGCGTGCTGGACGGCGTCGAAGGGCAGCTCCGGGTCCGGCGGTGTGCTCGGCTCCCCCAGCGTCACCGTGCCGAAGGGCTCCCACGGTCCACGACCGACCGCGGCGGAGAGCGTGACGACCCGGCCGGGCGCGGCCGCGGCGAGCCGGTCGACGGCGGTGGGCAGCGGGCCACCGGTGGGGTCGGCGGCCAGCCAGACCGGCCCGCCGGCGCTGCGGTAGGCCATGATCGAGCCGTAGCTGGTCGCCGCGTCGCGGCGCAGCACCGGCACCCGCCGGCTCCACCGCCCGCGGCCGGTGGAGGACAGCAGCAGGTCGACCGGGTGCTCCCCCGGCACCCGGAGCGCGAAGCCGAGCAGGTCCGGCAGCGCCGGGGGCAGCCCGGCGCCGCGGGAGACCCGGACCAGGACGTCGTCGCGGCCGGTGGCGTCCAGCCACGGGATGCCGGCGGCCAGCCCGGAACGCTGCAGCACCGCGGCGAACAGGGTGCCCCGGGGGTGCATCGGCTTGGCGCCGCGGACCCGGGTCAGCGCGGCGATGGGGACGGCGACCAGCCGGCCGGCGGCGTCCATGAGGTCTGCCATGTCTGCCGGGGTTACCCCGGGGAGGTCAGGTCACTCCTGCGGGCGCCCACGTACCGGCGCCTCGTCGCGCGCGGTCGCGGGCCTCGGTGCTCAGTCCTCGGTGCTCAGTGCCGGGTGGTGCCGCAGTCGGTGCACCGCTTGCGGTCAGCGGCGTTGGTGTACCTGCAGTTGTCGCAGGTCCACACCGTGCGTTCGATGGTGCGCATGTCCCCTCCTCCGTGCCGGGCCGGCGGTCGCGGCCGCTGTGCCGGTGGTCCGGGATCGCCGGCCACCGCACACCCGACGGTAGGTCGGTCGCATGTCGGGGAGGTGTCCGGCACGGAACGACTGGAGGACGCGCGCCCCTCAGCGAGCGCCCCGTCAGCCGAGCGCGCCGCAGCCCCCCGCGCCGCAGGCGCAGCCACCGCACCCGGCCGCCACCGGCGCGGGCTCCGGCCGGCGGGCGATCCGGGCCAGGCCGGCGGCCCCGGCGAGGTTGGCCAGCCCCAGCGCCGCCACGACGACGCCGACGACGACCCGCCCGGCCGAGAGCAGGGCGTCGGTGCCGGCGAGCAGCCCGAGCGCGAGGGCGGCGACGGCGACGGCGACGGCGACCGCGGCGCCGGCCCACGCGGCGCGGCGGGCGGTCACCGCGGCGGCCAGCACCGGCAGCAGCAGGACGACGGCGGCGACGAGGCCCCAGCCGGCCGTGGTCGCCGACACCAGCCCCAGTGCGGCGAGGACGAGCCCCACCCAGACGGCACCGGCGCCGAGGACCGCGCCGGACCGCTCGACCTCACCGGCGCGGGCGCTGCGGAGCAGCGCGACGCCGCGGACGACGGCGAACAGGCCCAGCGCCGCCAGCAGCAGCCGCGGCCCGACCCCCGACCAGGTCAGTGCCAGCACACCGAGCACGAGCAGGGCGGCACCGAGGGCGGCCATCCGCGGCCAGGTCGACCGGGCCTGCTGCGGCGTGGGCGGGGCGGCGGGGGTCCCGGCCAGCCGGCCGGCGGTCACGGCGTTCGTCACGCACCCAGTCTCCCCCACCGGTGAGCACACCACCCAGGCGCACCGCCCGGCCCGCGCGCGGCACCCGGTCGGCTGACGCCGCGCTCGTCCGGCGCGCACCCGACCTGCGGCTGTGCCAATCTGAGCGGCCACGGGGACGCGAGCACCGGATCCGGGCGCCGTCCGCTCCCGCGACCGAAGGGACCCACCGTGACCAGATCGGGCACCTCGTCCAGTGCCGACCGGGCGGGCGACAGCGACGCGTTGGAGGACCTGGCCCGCGTCGGGCTGATCGCCTACGGCGTCGTCCACCTGCTGGTGGCCTGGCTGGCCCTGCAGCTGGCCTGGGGCGGGGGCGGGGGCGGCGGCTCGGCCGACCAGTCCGGCGCCATGGCCACCCTCGCCTCGAAGCCGTTCGGCAAGGGGCTGCTGTGGGTCCTGGCGATCGGGCTCGTCGCGCTGGCCCTCTGGCAGCTGGCCGAGGTGCTGCGGCAGCGCTCGCGGCTGCGCGGCTCCGGCGACGCGAAGAAGAAGGCCGCCGTGAAGACCGCCAAGGCGGTCGCCAAGACCGTCGTGTACCTGTTCCTCGCCGTCACCGCCTTCCGGTTCGCCACCGGTGGCGGCCAGTCGAGCGGGCAGCAGCAGCAGTCGGCCGTGGCCGGGGTGTTCAGCTGGCCGGCCGGCCGGTTCCTGGTCGGCCTCGCCGCGCTGGTGGTCATCGGCGTGGGCATCTACCACGTGCACAAGGGCATCACGAAGCACTTCATGGAGGAGATCGACACCGCGCAGGCCACGGCGGGCCAGCAGCAGGTGATCGAGCGGCTCGGCCTCGTCGGGTACCCGCTGAAGGGGGTCGCGCTCGCCCTCGTGGGCGGGCTGCTCGGCTGGGCGGCGATCACCTTCGACCCGGCGAAGGCCAGTGGCCTGGACGGCGCCATGCGGACGCTGCTGGACGCCCCGTTCGGCAAGGTGCTGCTCACCGTCGTCGCGTTGGGCATCGCGGCGTTCGGCGTCTTCTGCCTCTTCCGGGCCCGGTACCCCGAGCGCACCTGACCGCCGTGCGGGCGCGCCCGGGGTCGGGCACGATCCCGGGGTGACCGCCGTCCTGCAACGGGTGCACGACGCCGTCGCCCGCGCCCGCGAGGTGACCGACCACCCGGTGCTCACCCACCTGGCCCGGGTCGGCCTGGTCGCCTACGGCGTCCTGCACGTGCTGATCGGCTGGCTCGCCTCCCGGGTCGCCTGGTCCGCCGGTCCCCGCGCCGAGGACGCCGACCAGACCGGTGCGCTGCAGACGGTGGCCGGCTCCCCCGGCGGCCGGGTGCTGCTGTGGGTGATCGGGCTGGGCATGCTGGCGCTCGCGCTGTGGCAGGCCGGTGAGGTGCTGCGCGTGTGGACCGGCCTGCTGCGGCCGGCCCGCCGGGTGCGCACCGCCGTGGTCTGCGCCAAGTGCGGGGCCAAGGGCACGGTGTACGCGGTCCTCGGGGTCACCGCGCTCTTCTTCGCCGTGGGCGCCGAGTACGACGCCGCCGACCGGTTCCGGGAGCTGACCGACGAGGCCCTGGAGATCCCCGGCGGAGCGGCGGCCGTGGTCCTGGTCGGGGTCGGGGTGGCCGCCGTCGGGACGTACACGCTGGTGCGCGGGCTGACCGGCGGCTTCATGAAAGACGTCGACCTGGCCGCGGCCCCCGACCGGTGGGAGCCGCTGATCGAGCGGATCGGCTCGGTGGGCTACGTGGCCAAGGGCATCGCCTTCGCCGTCTCCGGTGGGCTGCTGGTCTACGCCGCGGCCACCGAGGACGTGTCGACGGCGACCGGGCTGGACGGCGCGATGCACGCGATCGCCGGCGTGCCGACCGGGCGGTGGCTGCTCACCGCCGTCGCGGTCGGGTTCGCCGCGTTCGGCGTCTACGCCCTGGCCCGGGCGCGCTTCCCCGACCGGGACCCCGCCACCTGAGCGAGGACCGCTCAGTCCCCATCGAGCAGGACGGCGGCGCGGGCGAGCACCTGCACCAGCGCCGCCTCCGCGGCCGGCGCGAGGGCGCCCAGGTGGGCGAAGCCGTGCGGCATGTCCGGCAGGTCCAGCCACTCGGCGCGGGTGCCGGCGGCGGTGAGCGCCTCGGCGTAGGCCCGCCCGGAGTCGCGCAGCGGGTCGACCCCGGCGGTGACGACCAACGCGGGCGGCAGCCCGGCGAGGTCGCCCTCCGCCGGGCTGATCCGCGGGTCGCCGAGGTCGGTGCCCTGCGGCACGTAGCTGCGGGTGTACCAGCCCATGTCGGACAGGGTGAGGAACGGCAGGTGGCCGAAGGCCTGCACCGAGGGCTGGTCGGCGCCGCGGGAGACGTTCGGGTACAGCAGCAGCTGCGCCGTCGGCTGCGGACCGCCGGCGTCCCGGAGCTGCTGGCAGGCGACCGCGGCCAGGTTGCCGCCGCCGCTGTCCCCGGCGACCGCCACCCGCCGCAGGTCCCCGCCCAGGTCCGCGGCGTGGGCCAGCGCCCACCGGGTGCCGGCGACGGCGTCGTCGACGGCGGCGGGGAACGGGTGCTCGGGAGCGCGGCGGTGCTCCACGGCGAGCACCACCGCGGACAGGCCGTCGGCCAGCCTGCGGGCCAGCCCGTCGTAGTCGGCGACGCTGCCCAGCGTCCAGCCGCCGCCGTGGAGGAAGACGACGGTGGCGCCCCGGGCGGTGGCGGGCCGGTAGACCCGCGCGGGGAGCCCGCCGTCCAGGACGAGGTCGTCCACGTCCACCTCCGGCGCCCCGGCGAGCCCGGCGGCCAGCAGCTCGCCGAACCTGTGGCGGGCGGCGTCGAGGCCGACCTCGCGGGCCGGTGTGGTGGGCAGCGCGGGCAGCAGCGCCGCGAGCTGGGGGTGGAGCTGGGGAGGAACGCCGTCGACCATCCGGCCATCATGGCCGGCCGGGGCCCCCTCAGTCGGCGTCGACGACGGTGAAGACGCTCCACAGGCCGGTGATCTGCAGCGGGCGGACGACGGCGCGCGCGCTGCCGCAGCGCATCTGCAGCACCCGCCCCGCGGCCACGGCAGCCCGGTGCGCGGTCGCCAGCGCGGACAGCCCCGCGGAGTCGAGGAAGGTGACGCCCTGCAGGTCGACCTCCACGGCCGAGGAACCCGGCCGGGCCACGACCTCGAGCAGGCAGTTGCGCAGGCCCGGGGCGGTGGTGGAGTCGACCTCGCCGCTGACGCGGACGACGGTGCCCGACGAGCTGGTCGCGGCGCGGACGTCGATGCGGGTGGGGTCCATGTCGATGGATGCGGTCATGGGGACCTCCGGCTGGCCGTCGTGACCGGTGGCACCTGCCACCAGTCTCGTGCGCCGGGCATCGGGTGCCCGGTCGCGGCTGGTGGTTGAACCGCGAACAGGACGTTAGAGACGACATCGGTGGTGCACAAGGGGTCGTCGGCGTGGCGGCCGCGCCACGCCGTCGCGTCCCCCTCGATGTCACCGGCGTGTCACCCTCAGACCGCCTCCGCCACCGCCACGACCACCGCGAGCTCGGCGACCTGCTCGTCCCAGGTCAGCGCGCGAGCATGCCCGACGCCCGCCGCCGACGGTCGTCCTCACCGGCCGTCGTCCCGGTTGCACAGGGAGGGCGCGGATACTGGGGGCATGTCGAAGCGGACCGTCGTCGCCGGAGCTGTCTGGGTCCTCCTCTCCGTGCTGGCGTTCCTCGTCGACCCCGTCCTGGGCGCCTGCGTGCTGATCTTCGGTGGCATCGGCGTGGTCGTCGTCCAGCTGGCGAGCAGCTGGGACGAGCACCCGG
The DNA here is from genome assembly GCF_005930475.1 of Modestobacter altitudinis. Taxonomy (GTDB): domain Bacteria; phylum Actinomycetota; class Actinomycetes; order Mycobacteriales; family Geodermatophilaceae; genus Modestobacter; species Modestobacter altitudinis. The sequence continues at coordinate 14,216 of NZ_SJEW01000008.1, read as the reverse complement.
ACTTCGCCGCCCGCGAGCTGGTCCGGGCCCGCAAGCGCAAGCAGAAGTGGGAGCGGGACGCCGGCAAGCGGGAGAAGGACGCCGCCCGGTACGCCGCGCACCAGGCCCGCCAGGCGGAGAAGGCCCGGGCGGCGCAGGAGCGCGGCGCCGACGAGCGGGCGTCCTGAAAACCCCTCGACGGCCGCCCCGGGCCGCCGCTACCGTCCTCCCCATGGGCGACACCTCGCTGCGGCTGCGGCTGCGCACCTCCTGAGCTGACCCGCGGGCCCCGGCCCGCCGTCCGCCGGTCCCCTCGTGACCGGGCGCGACCGCTCTCCCCCGTTCCCCGGCGTGCCCGCCGGACGTCGCGGGTGCCCTCACCCCTGCTGGAGGTCCTCCATGTCACGCCCCACCCCTGCCCTCGACGGCCCTGCCGTCGCCGCCCGCGCCCAGCTCCCCGAGGACGACCGGGCCGACTTCGACCGGCTCGCGCACGCCGTCCTCTCCGCCCCGGGAGCGACCAGGCAGCCCGCGCTCGGCGCGGTCCTGCGCAGCCAGCTCCCCGGCACCGCCGGGGTGCGCTGGCTGCACGCCGAGGGCCTGTCCCCGATGTCCCGGGCGTCCGCGCTGACTGCCGAGCACTGGGTGTCGCTGTTCACCGCGTGGCGGTCGCACGAGCAGGCGCCGAGGTCGACCGGCCGGTCCGGTGGCCACGGTCCGCGCGCGGACAGCCGGCACGGCCACGCCCCCGGCGCGCAGGCTGCTCCCCGCTGGTTCTGAGCGCAAGGACCCCCTCGGCCGGGATCCGGGGGTCACCGGGCGGGACCTGCCCGCCGGTGCCCCCGGCTCCCGGTCAACGGACGGCGGGTTCCATCTCCGTGCCGCGGACGCAGCGGTAGCTGCCGGCGTCGGCAGGGTCGCCGTGCCCGACCAGCCGCGCGACCTTCGGGTAGGCGCACAGCGGGCGGGTCTGCACGACCGCCCCCGAGGCGTCGACCGCCTCCGCGTCGATGGTCCGCGGCGCGTTCCCGTGCTCGACCCAGTCGACCAGCGCCTCGAACTGGCCGACCGGCTGCGGACCGGCGCCGCCGCCGCAGTGGCCGACGCCCGGGGCGAGGAACAGCCGGAGGAACTCCTTCGTCCGCCCCGGTCCCATCGTGTCCTGGACCCGCTCGACGTAGTCGACGGTGCCCTGGAACGGGACGCCGAAGTCGGCCGCGCCGTGCCACAGCAGCGCCTTGCCGCCGGAGTCGGCGAACGCGGACAGGTCGGGGTCGTCAGCGGAGAACACCGCCGAGTACATCTCGACCGACTGCTGGAAGAACGCCTCGTAGCCGGCGTAGGTCAGCGTCCGCCAGTCCCAGTCCGGGTCCTGGGCGAGGAACAGGCCGATCCACCACAGGTCGTACTGGAACGGCTTGCCCACCAGCTGGCCGTCGACCACCTCGGTGTCGTTGAGCCCGGCGTACGGGGTGCCCGGCGCCTGGCCGTACCAGAGGAACTGCCCGTCCTGCGTGCGCGGGCCCTCGGCGATCCGGCGCATCACCTCGACGTCGGCCGCGGTGATGTCGCCGCACGGTGTCGCGGTGCCGACCAGCGTGCCCAGGTCGAAGGAGCAGCCCAGCGGGTCGCCGATCACGCCGTCGACCACGCCGTCCCCGACGGTGTCGCAGGCCGCGACGGTCGCCCGGAGAGCAGCGTCGAACTTGCACGGGGCGACCGGGTTGGCCTCCTCGAGCATCACGACCTGGCCCCACATCTGGGCGATCTGCAGGCGCGAGTAGTTGATGACGGGAGCACCGGCCAGCACGCCGTCGTAGTCGTCGGGGTAGCGCTGCGCCTCCATCAGGCCCTGCCGGCCGCCGGTGGAGCAGCCGTTCCAGTACGAGTACTCCGGCCCGGTGCCGTAGAACGCGGCGATGACGGCCTTCGCGGTGACGGTCATGTCGCGCACGCCGCGGTAGCCGAAGTCCTCGATCGCCGGCCAGTTCAGCGTCCGGTCGGGGTTCAACGCGAAGTCGGCCGTGGCGCCCGCGTGCCCGGCGTCGGTGGCCGCGGTGGCGTAGCCGTCGCGCAGGGGGGTCAGCAGCGAGTCCGGTGAGCCGCCGCGGAACCCGCCGCCGCCCATCGCCTGGAACCGGCCGTTCCAGGTGTCCGTGGGCAGGTGCACCCAGACGGTCACCGCGTCCCCGGCCGGCGGGTGCGTGACGGTCAGCGTGACCCGGCAGGACGCCGGCGTGGTGGCGTCACCCGGGTCGGCCACGGCCGAGGTGACGGTGGTGTTCGGCAGGGCCAGCCGAGCGGTGCTCACCTCCGCACAGCCGACGGGTGGTGGAGCCCCGCCTGCCGGTGGTGTGGCGCTCGCGGTCGGCGCCACCACCACGCCCATGCCGAGTGCGACTGCCGCCGCTGTCGCCAGCGCCCGTCCGGTCCAGCGGGTCCGGTGCCTCATCCGCGTGCCACCCCTCGAGCTCGTCCTCGGGACTCAGCTGCACCGGAGCAGGTCGCTGGGACGTCCCCGAGAGGTGCTCCCTGTGCGTCGACCGAGTGCCGGCTGAGGGAGTCTCGCACGTGGCTGTGATCTGCACCACGAAACCGCGGGAGCCGGTTCCTCAGCCGACGGCGTCCTCGCCGGCCAGCTCGGCGGCCCGCTGCGGGTGGGCGAACGCCTCGGCGAGCGCCTGCCTCAGCGGCCAGACCCCGGACCGCCAGGCCAGCGCCCGGCCCAGCGCCGCGGGTGAGCCGTCCACCGCGTCCGGCTCGCCGGGCCACCAGGAGACGGTCCGGCCGCCGGTCACGGTCAGCGTCGGGTGGACCGCGACCGACCCGGGCAGCTCGGGCAGGCCGAGCCGCGCCGCGGCCAGCCCGGCCCCCGGCACCTCGGCCCACCCCACCGTGCGCGCGGCCCGGCTGGTCACCCGCGCACGGCCGGCCTGCTCGCTGGCCAGCGGCAGGTCGAGCAGGTCGGCGACCGGACCGGACGCCCCGCCCGCCGGGACGACGGCGGCCGGGACCAGTGGCTGCAACCAGGGCGCGTCCAGGACCACCGCCTCGTCGCTCACCCGGCCGGGCGCGACCCGCACCCGGCGCGGGGGCTCGACGTCGACGTCGGCCAGCGCGGCGGCCAGGTCGGCGTACACGGTGCGCAGCACCGCCGGGCCGACCGTCCGCGCGGGGTCGCCGAGCCGGTCGAGCAGGTCGAGGGCGTCCTCGACGTCGGCCAGCACGTCGGCCACCGTCGCCGGCGGCCGCAGCAGGGCCAGGACGTCGGCCGGGAGCTCGGGCACCGGTTCGTACAGTCCCAGCAGCTCGACGCTGTCAGAGGAGCGCAGCCGGTCGGGCCGGGTGCCACGGAGCACCGGGGACGTGCGCAGCCACCAGCGCAGGTAGCCCGGGACCACGGTCCCGCCGAGGTCGACGTCGGCGAGCGCGGCGGCCGGCAGGCCGGCCAGCAGCGGCAGCGCGCGGTCCCAGTCCCGGACCAGCTCCAGGTCGCGCACCGCGGTCAGCGGCGGCCAGACCGGCGGTGGGGCGTCGGCGGGCAGCCGGTCCAGGACGGCGTCCAGCCACTCGTCGACCCGGTCGACGTCGAGGTCGTCGGGGTCCTCGGCGGTCAGCAGCGCGAAGGTGTCCAGCACCCCCACGGCCCGCAGCGCGGCGACGTCCTGGCCGGCGGCGAACTCGGGGTCCAGCGCGCCGAGCGCGGCGGGGGCCAGGACGTCGGCCAGCGGCGAGCCCGGGCGCACCAGCTCCCCGGCCGGCGCCCAGCCGCCGTCGTCGTCGGGCAGCGCCAGCTCGGCCAGCCACGGCAGCTCCCCGGGCGCCGTCCCGGCGGCGCCGACCAGGGTGAGGACGGCGACGGCCAGCGGCTCGACGTCCACGCCGTCGTCGGCCTCGTCCAGCGAGTTCTCCACCGCCGCCCGCACGTCGGGATCGGCGAGCACGGCGGCGGCGGTCGCCGGGCGGGCGCCCAGCCGCTCCAGCACCCGGCGCGCCGGGCCGGCCGCCGCAACCGGGTCGGCGATGCGCAGGCCGAGCGGGGCCAGCCGGTCGGCGGGCAGCGAGGCGTCGGTCAGCAGCACCCCGGCCGGGCTCTGTGCCGTCCGGCCGTCGGCCAGCGGCACCGGGAGGGCCGCGAGCTCGTCCCGGTCGCCGCTCTCCAGCGCGGCGTACAGACCGGCCCACCACCCCGCCGGCCGCTGCACGCCGCGCACCGCCTCCACCACCTCGGCCAGCCCGGCGCGGCGGACGCCGAGCGCGCTGAGCACCGTCGCGTCCGACCGCCGGGACCACGCGGCCGGCAGCAGGCCGGGCAGCACCCCGACGAGCGCGGCGACCCGCTCGTCGGTGGGGTCGTCGAGGGCGACGGCGCGGTCCGGCCGCAGCGGTGCCTCCTCCGGGTCGGCGGGCGGCAGCCAGGCCGCGCCACGGATCCGGTCCAGCACGGCGCGGCACAGCACGGCGTCCAGCTCGGCGGCGGCGAGGCCGGTCCGGGGCACGAGCCGGAGCAGGACCGGGTCGGCCGGCAGGTCCGCGAGCAGCTCGGCGTAGCCGTCGGCGGCCACCTGCACCAGCGCGTCGGTGACCGGGCCGGGTGCGACGTGCCGCCGGTCGGGACCGAGCGGGAACGGCGCGATCAGCCGGGCGGGCAGCGAGAGCGGCTCGTCGCTGGGCGTCGGGGCGTGCACCACCTGCCGGCCGGTCAGCGGGAGCGGGACGTCGTCGGAGACCGGGACGGCCCAGGTGACGGTGTAGCCGCGGCGGTCCCGCTCCTCCACCGGTCGGTCGGCGAACAGCCGCTCGGGCAGCTCGCCGGAGCGCTGGACGACCCGCCACGTCGTCGTCCGGTCCCCGTCGCCGAGCACCACGTCCGCGGTCGGACCGGGCCGCGAGGTCAGCGTGCGGACGGCGCCGTCGAGGTCGACGTCGATGCGGGTCAGCGCCGGGAGGGCGAGCAGCAGCTCGGCGTCCAGGCCGCCCAGGGCGGCGCGGACCTGCCCGGCCGTGCCGGCCCGCAGCGGCAGGACGACCTCGGTGTCGAAGCCGGCGGGTGGGGTGCCGTCGGCCGGGAACGGCAGCCGGAGGACCGGGACGGCACCGCCCCGGCGGGCCACCTCGTCGGCGAGGGCGGGCACGGCGGCGACGGCGGCCCGGGTCCCCTCGGCGCTGAACCGGACCGAGCGGCCGGTGGAGACCACGGCCGGCTGGTCGCTGACGGCCAGGACGGCGGAGAACCCGACGCCGAACCGCCCCACGGAGTCGCCCGCACCCCGTTTGGCCGAGGCCCGCAGGCTGGCCAGCGCCTGGACGCCGTCGTCGTCCAGCGGGGCGCCGGTGTTGGCCGCGCGCAGGACGTCGCCGTCCAGCTGCAGCCGCAGGGAGCCGGGGACGCCGGCCCGGGCGGCGGCGTCGGCGGCGTTCTGGGCGAGCTCGACGAGCAGCCGGTCGCGGTAGCCGCCGAGGACCAGGTCCTCCTCGGCGTTCGCGTCCTCCCGGAAGCGGGCCGGGGCGTCGGTCCAGGCGGCCAGCACCCGGCGGCGCAGCTCGGCGGGGTCAGGCACCTGCGCAGCATGCCCGACCGGCGGGGGTCAGTCGGGGAGCGCGTCCGCCGCGAGCCGCTGCCGGCCGTCCTCGCTGGACAGCCGCTGGTGTGGATCGGCTCGTCGAGCACCCGGGGCGGCGCCCCGCCGTTCCTGGCGCCGTACTCCGCGGCGGCGAAGGCGGCTCTGGACGCCCTGGCGGTCTCCTGCGCCGGCGAGCTCGTCCGGTTCGGGGTGGACACGGCGATCGTCGTGCCCGGCGCGTACCCGTCAGGCACCCACCACTTCGCGCACGCCGGGCACCCGGCCGATCCCGACCGGGCGGTCGCCGACCGGATCCGGGTGGAGTTCTTCCGCCGGATCGGCCTGGACGACCTGCTCACCCCCGGCAGCGCCCGCTGACCGCGGTCACCGCAGCGCGCTGTGCTCCTCGGGCAGCCGCCCCGAGCCGGCCGACGGCGGCCGGGGCCGGTCCTCCGGGTGCGCCCGGATCGCCAGCAGCGCGACGTCGTCGTCGACCCGGCCGGCGAGCTCGGCCAGCACCCGGTCGCACAGCTCCTCGAGGTCGAGGTGGCGGAGCTCGCGGAGCAGGTCACCGAGCCAGCGCACGCCGTCGTCGAGCGGGACGCCGCGGCGCTCGATGAGCCCGTCGGTGTAGAGCAGCACCGTCGAACCCGGGGCCAGCTCCCGCGCGTGGTCGTGCCGGGGGCGCTCCGGGTCGACGCCGAGCAGCAGGTCCGCCGGGCGTTCCAGCACCTCGATGCTGCCGTCGGGCTGCACCAGCAGGGGTGCCGGGTGCCCGGCGTTGGACCAGCGCAGCACCCGGGCCCCGCGGGCGGCGTCGGCGGCGGTCTGCTCGACGGTCGCGAGCACCGCGGTGGCCAGCGTGCCGATGTCCAGGTCGCGCATGGCGGCGTCCAGCCCGGTGAGCACCTCGGACGGCCTGCCGCCGCTGTGGTGGGCGACCCCGCGGAGCACGTTGCGCACCTGGGCCATCGCGGCGGCCGCGTGGCTGTCGTGGCCGGTGACGTCGCCGATCACCAGCACGGTGCGCCCGTCGGAGAGCAGGAAGCTGTCGTACCAGTCACCGCCGACCTGGGCCTGGCGCGCGGCGGGGAGGTACCGGACGGACAGCTCCAGGTGGTCGGGCTCCGGCGGGTCGGAGAGCAGGCTGCGCTGCAGTGCCTCGACCGTGCCGGCCAGCGCGTTGAGCGCGGTCCGCTCGGCCGTCCGGGTCTGCAGCCGGTCCAGCGCCTGCGCGGCCTGGGCGGCGAAGGCGACGACGACCTCGAGGTCGGCAGGACCGAAGAGCTGCGGGTCGGCCCAACCGACGGTCAGCGACCCGAGCAGCCGGCCACCGCTCTCCAGCGGGACCGCGATCCACGCCTGGCAGCCGGTGTCGGTGATGACCTGGGCCATGTCCGCGGTCAGCGCGCGGGACTCCGCCCCGTCGTGCAGCACCACCGGTCGACGGGTGCGCGCGGCGATGCTGGCGGGGAGCGGACCGGCCACCGGGATCAACCCGTAAGTCTGCTGGGTGTCCTCCCCCAGCCCGTCGGTGATCGCCAGCCGGAGCATCGCCGGGTCGTCGGGGTCGCTGATCGCCACCGCGCCGCCCTGGGCACCGAGCACCGCGAGGCCGCGGTCCACCACGGTCGCCGTCAGCTCGTGGACCGACTCCGCGCGTCCGAGCGCCAGGGCGAGCTCGGCGAGCGCGGTCAGCTGCCGGGCGCTGCGGAGCTCCGCCTCGCGGGTCTGGATGCGGTCGAGCGCCTGGCTGCACTGCGCGGCGAACGCGACCAGCACCTCCACCTCGGCGGGGACGAAGGCCTGCGGCTCGTCCCAGACGACGGTCAGCACGCCGATGTCCCGGGTCGGGGTGCGCAGCGGCAGGCTCGCGTAGGCCACTCCGCCGGTGGCCTCGACGACGCCGGCCATCTCCGGGGCGAACCCGAGCGACGCCGCGCGGTCGGGCAGCAGCACCGGCCGGCCGGTGCGCGCCGCGACGCTGACCGGGAGCGGCCCGTCGAGGGGCAGCAGCTGGTAGGTCTGCTGGGTCCGTGGGCCGCCCAGCTCCCCGGAGACCACCGACCGGAGCACGTCGCCGTCGCGGACCGCCACGGCCCCGCCGGGTGCGCCCACCACGGCCAGCCCGCCCTCGGTGACCACCGAGACCAGGTCGGCGACGGTCTCCGCGCCGGCCAGCCGCCGCGCCACCCCAGCGAGGGCGGTGAGACGCCCGGCGCTGGCGGCCTGGGCTGCGCGGGCGTCGGCGAGCTCGAGGCCGCGGGCGTAGAGGTCGGACTCGACCTCGAGGACGCGCCGCTGCAGGTCGGTGGGGTCGTCGACGCCGATGCGGCGCTGCTCGACCACGTAGTCGGTGATGTCCTCGGCCCGCTGCACCAGGTAGGCGCAGCGGCCCTCGGCGTCCAGGACCGGCGTGCTGATCAGGCTCCAGAAGCGTTTGCTGAAGCCCCCCGTGCCGTCGGGGATGTCGTACTCCTGCACCGGCATGGTGTCCGGCCGCCGGGTGTCCCGGGCGCGCTCCAGGGAGGCCTGGACCTTGCCGACCCCGCCGTCGGCCTCGCTGTCGGACGGGTTGCCCAGGAACGCCTCGAAGACCGGCCGGCCGACGAGCTCCGCGCGGGTACGCCCGGTGGTGGCCAGGTAGGCGTCATTCGCCTCGACGATGACCAGGTCGGGCGTCATGACCAGGAAGGACGTCGGCAGTGCGCCGAACACCGCGGCCAGGTCGATCCCGCCGTGCGCTGCCCCGGCCTGCTCCACGTGCCTCCGCCTCCCGCACCCGACAGCCGGGCGCACCGCGCGAGGGTATCGGTCACCCCTGACCGGTCGCGTGCCAAGGAGTTGGGCACCAAGCAGGCGCGGACGCGGACCGCACTACCGGCCGGTAACCTGCCGTGCCATGCCGCTCAGCGAGGAGTTGGACAGCGTCTCGGCCACCACCGCCGGGACCGTGGACCGCCACTCCACCCAGCAGACCTTCGAGTCCACGAACCCGGCCACCGGCGCCGTTGTCGGGGTCTTCCCGGTGCACGACGCAGACACCGTCCGGGAGACCGTCGCCCGGGCGCGGGTCGCCGCCGAGCGGTGGGCCGCCCTCGGCTTCGCCGAGCGCCGGCTCCGGCTCGCCGCCTACCGCGGGTACCTGGCCCGGCGGGTGCACGAGCTCGCAGAGCTGGTGCACCGGGAGAACGGCAAGCCGCACGCCGACGCCGTCCTGGAGATCACCCTCGCCGTCGACCACCTCGCCTGGGCCGGCGCGCACGCCAGGAGGACCCTCGGTCCGCGCCGGGTCAACCCCGGCCTGCTCGCCGCCAACCACGCCGCCTCCCTGGAGTACCAGCCGCTGGGCGTCGTCGGCGTGATCGGGCCGTGGAACTACCCGGTGTTCACGCCGATGGGCTCGATCGCCTACGCGCTGGCAGCCGGCAACGCCGTCGTCTTCAAGCCCAGCGAGTTCACCCCGGCCGTCGGCGCGTGGCTGGCCGGGGCCTGGCGGGCCGCCGTCCCCGACGTGGCCGACGCCTTCCAGCTCGTCACCGGGTCCGGGGAGACCGGCGCGGCGCTGTGCCGGGCCGGCGTCGGCAAGCTGGCCTTCACCGGCTCGGCGGCGACCGGACGGAAGGTGATGGCCACCTGCGCCGAGACGCTGACCCCGGTGCTCATGGAGTGCGGCGGCAAGGACGCGATGATCGTCGACGACGACGCCGACATTGTTGCCGCGGCCGACGCCGCGGTGTGGGGCGGGATGAGCAACGCCGGGCAGACCTGCATCGGCATCGAGCGGGTCTACGCGACCAGCGCCGTCTACGACCGGTTCGTCGCCGAGGTCACCAGGCAGGTGGCCGACCTGCGCCCGGGTTCGGACGACGAGGCGACCTACGGCCCGATGACCATGGCCAGCCAGGGCGACGTCGTCCGCCGGCACCTGGACGACGCCATCGGCGCCGGCGGGCGGGCCGCGACCGGCGGCACGCTGGACGGCGGCTACATCGCCCCGACCGTGCTGCTCGACGTCCCCGAGACGTCGACAGCGGTCACCGAGGAGACCTTCGGGCCGACGATCACCATCGCGCGGGTGGCCGACGCCGAGGAGGGCCTGCGCCGCGCCAACGCCACCTCGCTGGGCCTGGGCGGCTCGGTGTTCAGCGGCTCGACCGCGAAGGCGATGGACCTGGCCCGCCGGATGCGCAGCGGCATGACGTCGATCAACTCGGTGCTGACCTTCGCCTCGGTGCCCTCGCTGCCCTTCGGCGGGGTGGGCGACAGCGGCTTCGGCCGGATCCACGGCGAGGACGGGCTGCGCGAGTTCACCCGGGCCAAGGCGATCACCCGCCAGCGCTTCCCGCTGCCGGTGGACCTGATGAGCTTCAGCCGCCCGGCCGCCGCCGCCAACGTGCTCGCCCGGGTCATCGGCATCGTGCACGGCCGCCACCGGTGACCAGGGCAGAAGTGGCCACTTCTGCCCTGGACGAGTTCGACGTCGTCGTCGTCGGTGCGGGGTCGGCGGGCTGCACGCTCGCCGGCCGGCTGACCGAGGACCCCTCGCTGCGGGTGCTGCTGCTGGAGGCCGGCGGCATCGACCGCCTGCGGGTGGTCGACGCCTCGGTCATGCCGACGCTGGTGCCCGGCAACACCAACGCCCCGACGATCATGATCGCCGAACGGGCGTCCGACCTGATCAGAGCCGCCGTCGGAACCACGGCCTCCGCCGTCCCCGCTTGAACCCAGCCGGTCTCGGCGCCGAAACCCCGGTCGGGGTCCGGCGCCGAAACCGGAGGCGGGGCTACGGGCGGGCCTCGAAGACGAGGTTGAACGGGGTCTCCGCGACCCGGGCGAACCGGGTGAAGCCGGCGTCGGTGACCACCCGCCGGATCGCCGCCTCCCCCGCCTGGGCCCCCAGCGCGTAGCCGCCGGGCTGCGACCTCGCGTTGGGCAGGCAGAGGAACGTCGAGGCGCTGTAGAAGACGCGACCCACCGGGTTGAGGTTGTCCGCCGGGTCGTCGGCTGCCATCGGCTCCACGATCATCCAGCTGCCGTCAGGAGCCAGCGCCTGGAGCACGTGCCGGGCGGCCTCCAGCGGGTCACCCATGTCGTGCAGGCAGTCGAACGACGTCACGAGGTCGAAGTCGCTGCCACTGAACGTCTGCGCCGTCGCGACCTCGAAGCTGACCCGGTGGCCGACGCCGGCATCGGCCGCGCGCTTGCGGGCCAGCTCGATCGAGCCATCGTGGTAGTCCGAGCCGGTCACGTGCGCGGCCGGGTACGCCTGGCCGAGCAGCACGCTGGAGGCGCCCAGGCCGCAGCCGATGTCCGCGACCGACCCACCCGCCTGCAGCTTCGCCTCGACCCCGTCGAGTGCGGGCAGCCAGCTGGTCGTGAGGTTCGCGTGGTAGCCCGGGCGGAAGAACTGCTCGGTGCCGACGAACACGTCCCCGTCGTGCTCGTGCCACCCCATGCTGCCACCGGTCCGGAACGCCTCGGTGATCCGCGGCTCCGCGCGCAGCGCGCCCAGCGTGAGCAGGAACGCCCCCGGAACGTAGACCGGGTTGTCCGGGCTGGTCAGGCAGAAGGCCTGCTCCTCGGTCATCGAGTAGGTCTCCTCGTTGGCTCCGGCGTCCCGGGTGACGTAGCCACCGGCCGCCTGCCCGCGCAGCCACTCAGTGATGTAGCGGGGATCGGTCGCGGTGCGCTCCGCCAGGCCGGCCGGCGTCGCCGGCCCCTGCGCCAGTGCGGCGTAGAGCCCCAGCCGGTGACCGACGACGACGTTGCCCGCCGCCATCGCGGCTCCCAGGTCACCGACGAACCGGTGCAGGAAGTCCATCACCTTGTCCTGGTCGACTGCCATGGTCGTCTCCTCGCGTGGGATGGCGGGTCGACGGAGCCCCCGGCGCCAGGCTCGCTCACGGGTGTCGGGCGTCTCCCCGACCCCGCCATGCTGCTCGCCCACCGCACCCACCGGAAGGGTGTCCGGCGCCCCGGCTCAGCCGTGGGCCTGGTCGGCGGCGGCGGGGACCGGCTCGACCGGCAGCGTGGTCTCTGGGGACGACGGCCGGCGGCGGATGGAGATCGACAGCGCCGCGGCGACCACGCAGAGCGCGGCTGCGCCGTACCAGGCGCCGTCGTAGGAACCGGTGACGTCGCGGATGACGCCGGCACCGAACGCGGCCAGCGCGGCACCCACCTGGTGGGAGGCGAAGACCCAGCCGAAGACGACCGGCGCCCGGGCACCGAAGTACTGCCGGCACAGCGCCAGCGTCGGCGGCACGGTGGCCACCCAGTCCAGGCCGTAGAAGACGATGAAGGCGATCATCGAGGCCTGGATGTCGGTGCCGAACAGCTGCGGCAGCAGGAACAGCGACATCCCGCGCAGCCCGTAGTAGGCCAGCAGCAGCACCCGCGGGTCGGCCCGGTCGGTGAGCCAGCCGGAGAAGATCGTGCCGGCGACGTCGAAGACCCCGACGATCGCCAGCAGGCCGGCCGCGGTGGTCACCGGCATGCCGTGGTCGTGCGCGGCGGGGATGAAGTGCGGCTGCACCAGGCCGTTGGTCGAGGCGCCGCAGATGAGGAAGCCGCCGGCGAGCAGCCAGAACGGCCGGGTGCGCACCGCCTCGGCCAGCCCGCGCAGCGCGGTGCGGGCCGGGTTGCCGCGGGCGGGCTCGACGTCGTCCTCCGGCGTGCCGCCGTAGGGCGCCACCCCGACGTCGCGGGGTCGGTCCCGGAGCAGCCAGGCGACGAACGGCGCGACCGCGAGCGCCGCCGCTGCGGTGCCCAGCGCCGCCGGGCGCCAGCCCCAGTGCTCGCTCACCCAGGCGACGAGCGGCAGGAAGACCAGCTGCCCGGTGGCACCGGCGGCGGTCAGCACGCCGGACACCAGCCCCCGGCGGGCCACGAACCAGCGCCCGGTGACCGTCGCGACCAGTGACATCGCCATCGAGCCGGTGCCCAGCCCGACGAGCACGCCCCAGCAGAGGACCAGCTGCCAGCTCGCGGTCATGAAGACGGTCAGCCCGCTGCCGACGGCGACCACCAGCAGCGCGGCGACGACGACCCGGCGGATGCCGAAGCGCTCCATCAGCGCGGCGGCGAACGGCGCGGTGAGGCCGTAGAGAGCCAGGTTGATCGCGACGGCCAGCGAGATGGTCGACAGCGACCAGCCGAACTCCTCGTGCAGCGGGTCGATGAGCACACCCGGCACGGCACGGAACGCGGCGGCGCCGATCAGCGCCAGGAAGGTCACCGCGGCGACCCACCACGCAGGGTGGATCCGGGACGTGCGGGTCGGCAGCGCGGTGGTCACGGAGCAGATCCTGCCGGGCACCGCAGGCGCGCAACCAGTGGCCGGGAAGCCAGCATGTGCAACGATCCGGCCATGCCCGACTCCGCCGTCCACGAGGTCGCCGTCCTGGCCATGGACACGACCGTCGCCTTCGAGCTCGGGCTGCCGCACGCCTTCCTCGGCGGCGCGGTCGACGCCGCGGGGCGCCCGCTGTACCGGGTCCGGGTCGCCACGGTGGACGGCGGCCCGGTGCGCACCAGCGCCGGCTACGCGGTGCTGCCCGACCACGACCTCCGCCTGCTGGAGACGGCGGACACCGTGGTCGTCCCGGGCGTCTACGGCGGACCGCAGTCCGACGGCGTCCTCTCCCCCGCCCTGACCGACGCGCTGACCCGCGCGGCGACGCACGCCCGGATCGTCTCGATCTGCACCGGCGCCTTCGTGCTCGCGGCCGCCGGGCTGCTCGACGGCCGCCCGGCCACCACGCACTGGATGCACGCCGCCGCCTTCTCCGGCTTCTTCCCGCAGGTGCGCCTGGACCCCGACGTGCTCTTCGTCGACGACGGCGACGTGCTCACCTCGGCCGGCAACGCCGCGGGCATCGACCTGCTGCTGCACGTCGTGCGCCGTGACCACGGCAGCGAGGTGGCCAACAGCGTCGCCCGCCGGCGGGTGGCCTCGCCGTGGCGGGACGGCGGCCAGTCGCAGTTCATCGAGCGGCCGCTGCCCGACCCCGCAGGGACCGGGACGGCGGACACCCGCGCCTGGGCGATGACCCGGCTGGGCGAGCCGCTGACCCTGGCCGAGCTGGCCGGGCACGCCCGGATGAGCGTGCGCACGTTCACCCGGCGGTTCCGCCAGGAGACCGGGCTGAGCCCGCAGCGCTGGTTGACCCAGCAGCGGGTGGCGCTGGCCCGGCACCTGCTGGAGTCGACCGACACCCCGGTCGAGCGGGTCGCCGACGAGGCGGGGTTCGGGACCACCGCGTCGCTCCGCCAGCACCTGCACGCCGCGATCGGGGTGGCGCCGCTGACCTACCGGCGCACCTTCCGCGGGTCCGCGCCGACCGGCGCAGCGGCCACCCCGATGTGACGAGCGCCTCCGTGGCGTCCCTGCGCAGCACGGCCCCGCTCTGGCAGAGTGGGGATCACCGGCGCCGCCCCCCGCTCAATCCGAGAGCGGGTGGACTCGACGTCGGCGCGAGGCAGCGCCACGGAGGCGCGCCGGCGACCCGACGTCCGACCCCGACGTGCGAAGCGGCCCCTGACGGGTGCCCCGCGCCCGGTGGATGAACGGTGGCCACCGGACTGTTGAGGAACGACGTATGACTTCCAGCCAGTACACCCCTGCCCACAACGACGGCGCTGACCACCCGCGCCGTCGTTGTGGGCAGG
>NZ_SJEW01000089.1 GCF_005930475.1 Modestobacter altitudinis | reverse complement strand
GGCCTGGGGGCGCGGGGCCGGCTCGACGCGGGGCGACCGTCCGGTGACCTCCGGGTCGTCGGAGGTGCGGCGCCGCCGGCCGGGGCGGGTGCCCAGCTCGGTCTCGAGGCCGTGCTCGCGCAGGATCTCGGCGAGCGAGCGGGCGCTGTACTCCCCCGAGTTCGGCGGCTCCGACATCACGCTCCCTCCAGCTGGTCCAGGCGGCGCAGGATGATCCCCTCCCGCAGCGCCCAGGGACAGATCCGGACGAACGGTACGTCCACCGCACGCATCGCAGCCCGCGCCACGACGGCGCCGGCCGGGACCTGGTGCGCGCGTTGCGCCGACACGCCCTCGAGCTCGGCCAGCGCCGAGGACTCGATCCGGGACACGAAGCCGATCACCTGGGTCAGCCCGGTGACGGTCAGCTCCCGCGGGACCGTCAGCCCGGCGGCGTAGGGCGCGGCGCCGGCCAGCCGGGCGAGCGTCCGGAAGGTCTTCGACGTCGCCACCGCGAACTCCGGGTCGCCCACGCCCCGCAGCTCCTTGCCCGCGGGCGCGAGCAGCTCCTCGGCGTACTCGTCCAGCCGCGTCAGCGCCCGCAGGTCCGGGCGCCCCCCGGTCTCGGCCTCCGGGAGGAACTGCCGGGTCATCCGCCCGGCACCCAGCGGCACCGAGAGCGCCACCTCGGGGTCCTCGTCGACCCCGGCAGCCAGCTCCAGCGAACCGCCGCCGATGTCCATCACCAGCACCCGCCCGGCGCTCCAGCCGAACCAGCGGCGCACCGCCAGGAAGGTCAGCCGGGCCTCGTCCTCGCCGGTGAGCACCTGCAGGTCGACGCCGGTCTGCTCGCGGACCCGGCGGAGCACCGCCGCCCCGTTGTCGGCCTCGCGGATCGCCGAGGTGACGAACGCCAACAGCTCGTCGCACCGCCGGTCGGCGGCCTGACGCTTGGCCTGCTGCACCGCGTTGAGCAGCGCCTTCTCCCCCGCCTTGGACAGCTTGCCGTCCTTGCCCACGTGCTCGGCCAGCTTCAGCACCCAGCGGTCGTCGTGCATCGGCGTCGGGTGCGCGCCGCGGTGCGCGTCCACCACCACCAGGTGAACCGTGTTCGAGCCGACGTCCAGCACCCCGAGTCGCATGCAGGAGAGTCTGCCGTCTGGCGGCTCAGCGTGTCGCAGCGCCTACGCTGCGCCTACGCTGCGCCGGTGGAACCGAGCACCCCAGCCGGCACCCCGCCCGAGGTGGAGCTGGACTTCCCGCGCGAGTGGATCGAGTTCACCGACCCGGCCGACCCCGACCATCGGGTGCGGGCCGACCTCACCTGGCTGACGAGCGCCTGGACGTGCGTCTTCGGCCGCGGCTGTGCCGGCGTGGTCGAGGGGCGGGCCGAGGACGGCTGCTGCAACCACGGCGCCTTCCTCACCGACACCGACGACCTCGACCGGGTCGAGGCGGCCGTCACCGAGCTGACCCCGCTGGACTGGCAGCGCCACCCGGGCACGGCGGTGGACCGCGCGGACTGGACCGAGGCGGACACCCTCACCGAACCGGCGGACGGCGAGGTCGGCGAGGAGGCGCTGCGCACCCGGGTGGTCGAGGGTGCGTGCCTTTTCCTCAACCGGCCGGGGCACCCCGGCGGAGCCGGCTGCGCGCTGCACGCCATGGCGCTGCGGCAGGGCCGGCACCCGCTGGAGACCAAGCCCGACGTCTGCTGGCAGCTCCCGGTGCGCCGCGAGCAGGAGTGGGTCGATCGGCCCGACGACACCCGGGTGCTGGTCTCCAGCATCGGCGAGTTCGACCGCCGCGGCTGGGGGCCGGGCGGGCACGACCTGCACTGGTGGTGCACCGGCTCGCCGACCGCGCACGTCGCGAGCGAGCCGCTGGTGGTCACGTACGGGCCGGAGCTGACCGCCCTGCTCGGCCCGGCCGCCTACGCCGAGCTACGCCGGCTGACCGAGGCCCGCCTCGACGCCGGTCTCATCGCCCCGCACCCCGCCAGCCCCCGGCCGGTGCCGGTGCAGCTGCAGCGGCGCCGCCCCGACTGAGGCGGCCGCCCGGAAGGTCTGCCGGTAGGCGCGCGGGGAGACCCCGCGCCGCCGGGTGAACTGCTCGCGCAGCCCGGCCGCGGTGCCGAAGCCGACCAGCCGGGCGATCTCCTCCACCGGGGCGTCGCTGTCCTCCAGCAGCCCCTCGGCGGCGGCCAGTCGCTGGCCGAGCAGCCACGCGTGCGGCGTCGTCCCGGTGGTGGCCTTGAACCGGCGGGCGAAGCTGCGCGGGCTCATCAGCGCCCGACGGGCCAGCGACTCCACGCTGATCTCCTCGGCGAGGTGCGCCCGCGCCCACTCCAGGACGACGCCGAGCAGGTCGTCCTCGCAGCGGGCGACCGGGCTGTCGATGAACTGCGCCTGCCCGCCGTCGCGGTGCGGGGGCACGACCATGTCGCGCGCCAGCGCGTTGGCCGCGGCCGCCCCCCACTCCCGGCGCACCAGGTGCAGCAGCGTGTCGACGCCGGCCGCCGTCCCGGCGCCGGTGAGCACCCGGCCGCAGTCGACGTAGAGCACCGCGGGATCGACCTGCACCGCCGGGAAACGGGCGGCCAGCTCGCCGGCGTAACGCCAGTGCGTGGTCGCCCGGCACCCGTCGAGCAGCCCGGCATGGGCGAGCACGAACGCGCCGGTGCACTGGCTGACGATGATGGCCCCGCGCTCGTGCGCGGCGCGCACGGCGTCGACCAAGGCCGGTGAGGGGACCCGCTCGAACAACTCCCAGGCGGTCAGCGTGACGATGTCGGAGACGGCCAGCCGCTCCAGCCCCGCGTCGACCAGCATCCGCAGGCCGGTGTCCGTGCTGACCACGCCCGGCTCCTCGGTGACCAGCGCGTAGTCGAACCGCGGCAGCCCCATGGCCGTGCGGTCGTAGCCGAAGATCTCAGTGGTGACGCCGAGGCCGAAACTGCCCACGACGCCGTCACTGACCACGGCACTGACGACGAGCGGACGGCCGGATGTGTCCATGACCACAGTATGGCAGGAACGTGGCGTTCGCGGTCAGTCCTGCCACTCGTGGGGGACGTGACCGCCGCGCACGCTCGTCCCATGTTGCTGATCACCTGCCCCGTGACCCGGACCGACGAGCTGGTCGCTGACCGGCGCATCCGATCGGTCGCCAACCACCCGACGCACCTCGCCCTGCACGTCGACTGCCCGGCCTGCGGTGGGCTGCACGTCTACCGCACCGGCCGCCGCTGGGAGGCCGCCCGCACCCGGACCGCCACCCGGGCGACCGACCGGGCCGCGGCCCAGGCCGCCGTCGCCGCTGCCCACCAGGCTGTTCGAGCTGCACAGGTCGCCGTCCCCGCGTAGGTTCGAACACATGAGCGAAGCCAACGTGAACAGCGGCCAGGCCGGCGACCCCTCCGCGGAGAAGGACCCCTCGGACTGGGTGACCGGCGGCGAGCCCGCCACCGGTGCGCAGAAGAGCTACCTGCACACCCTCGCCCGCCAGGCCGGCGAAGAGGTGCCCGACGACATCTCCAAGGCAGACGCCTCGATCAAGATCGACGAACTTCAGGAAGAGACCGGTAGAGGAAACTGAGCGACACCGCCACCCCTCGTGGCGGCCCGGCCACGAGTACGGACGCCGGAGGCGGTCGTGCCGGGCGGCGGGCCCGCAGGGTCCTCCCCCGGCACGACAGGAAGCGGCTCAGCGCAGAGTGACCCGGCTGGTGGCCGCGTTGCGATCCGGAGGATCGCCATGTGCACAGCTCGCGACGTGCACCCTCACACCTCGAACTTGTACCCCAGGCCGCGGACGGTCACCAGGTAGCGGGGGTTGGCCGGGTCCGGCTCGAGCTTGGCGCGCAGCCGCTTGACGTGGACGTCGAGGGTCTTGGTGTCGCCGACGTAGTCCGCACCCCAGACCCGGTCGATGAGCTGCCCGCGGGTGAGCACCCGGCCCGCGTTCCGCAGCAGCAGCTCGAGCAGGTCGAACTCCTTCAGCGGCAGCGCCACCGGCTGACCGTCGACCGCGACCACGTGCCGGTCGACGTCCAGCCGCACCGGCCCCGCGGCCAGCGCCGCCTCGGCGGACACCTCGGGCTCGATGCCACGGCGCAGCACCGCCCGCATCCGGGCGACCAGCTCGCGGGCGGAGTAGGGCTTGGTGACGTAGTCGTCGGCGCCCAGCTCCAGCCCGACGACCTTGTCGATCTCGGTGTCCTTGGCGGTCAGCATGATGATCGGCACGGAGCTCTTGCTGCGCAGCGCCCGGCACACCTCGGTGCCCGACAGCCCCGGCAGCATGAGGTCCAGCAGCACGATGTCGGCCCCGGCCCGGTCGAACTCGGCGAGCGCGTCCGTGCCGGAGGCGGCCACGACGGTGTCGTAGCCCTCCCGGCGCAGCATGTAGGACAGCGCATCGGAGAAGGACTCCTCGTCCTCCACCACGAGCACTCGGGTCATGACCGTCCTCTCTCCAGGTCGTTCTCCTGCGAGGCCCCGACGGGGCCCTCGTCTGTGGCCGGCCGGCCGTGCAGCGGGGGCACCGGCGGCCGTTCGGGGCCGGCGTCGTCCGCCGGCTGGTCTGCGTCGGCGCCCAGCGGGATGCGCAGGGTGAAGGTGGAACCGAGGCCCTCCTCGCTCCACACCGTCACCGCGCCGCCGTGGTTGCTCGCGACGTGCTTGACGATCGCCAGCCCGAGGCCGGTGCCGCCGGTGGCGCTGGCCCGGGACTGGTCGACCCGGTAGAAGCGCTCGAAGACCCGCGACCGGTCCGAGCGCGGGATGCCGATCCCCGAGTCCGTCACCGCGATCTCGGCGAACCCGGAGCGCGCGCGGGCGCCGACGGCGATCGTCGTCCCCGGCGGGCTGTAGGCGACGGCGTTGGCCAGCAGGTTGGTCAGCGCGGTGGACAGCTGGGCCTCCACGCCGCGCACGACCAGCCCAGGCTGGGCGGCGACGGCCAGCTGGATGTCCTTGGCGGCAGCCGCGGCCCTCGTCCGGTCGACGGCCTCGGCCACCACGGTGCCGACGGCGACCGGCACCAGCGCCGGCAGCGGCTCGGCGCCCTGCAGCCGGGACAGGTCGATCAGCTCGCGCACCAGCCGGGCCAGCCGGTCGGCCTCGTGCTGCATGCGGGCGGCGAAGCGCTGCACCGTCTCCGGGTCGTCGGCCGCGCCCTGGACGGCCTCGGCCAGCAGCGCCAGCGCGCCGACCGGGGTCTTCAGCTCGTGCCCGACGTTGGCGACGAAGTCGCGGCGCACCGCCTCGACCCGGCGGGCCTCGGTGACGTCGGTGAGGACCAGCGCGACCGGGCCGGGCACCACGACCGGGCCGCTGCCCAGCCGGATCCCGTGCACGCCCACCATCCGCGGACCAGTGCCCACCACGGCGCCGGGCAGCGCCACGTCGGCCCGCTGGCTGCCGGTGACCTGCACCCTGCGGGCCACCTCGACCAACCCGGGGACGACCAGCCGGTCACCGCGCAGGATGCCCAGCGCCCGGGCCGAGGGGTTGGCCAGCACCACGGCGTCGTCCGGGCCGAGCAGGACGACGGCGGGGTCCATCAGGTCGACGAGCCGGCGGCTGAGCGCGGCGTCGCTGTCGACCCGGTCCACCAGCAGGTCCGCACCTCTCGCGGCGCCCCCCTCGTCGACGGGCCGCATCCGGGTGCGGACCACCGTCAGCGCCAGCATCAAGCCGATCACGAGGCCCGCCAACAGGGCGAGCAGTGGTTCCACACCAACGATGCTAGAGCGACGGGCGCGGCTGACCAGCCACTCAGGCGCTGCTCACCCGCTCGGGTCGGAACTGTTCACTGCCGGGTGCCCCGTCGTTCACCTGGCAGCCCCCTTCGGCGCGGTCGCCGGTCTCTAGGCTGGTGGCCGACACGTGCCGGGGTCGTCGAGCAGAGACGTCCACGCGCAGCAGGGCGTCGGCCGGGCAGCCTGACCGGCGGCGCGACAGAGGAGGAACCGTGTTGCGCGAGAGCTACCGCGAAGAGCTGGACGACATCAACGCCTGCCTCGTGGAGATGTCGAACTCGGTGGGGTCGGCCATGAGCACGGCCACCACCGCGCTGCTGGACGCCGACGTCGCACTGGCCGACCTGGTCATCGCAGGGGACGAGCGCATCGACGCGGTGCGGGAGAGCATCGAGGAGCGCTGCTTCACCCTGCTGGCCCGGCAGCAGCCGGTCGCCACCGACCTGCGCGCCATCACCACGGCCATGCGGATCGTCAGCGACCTGGAGCGGATGGGCGACCTGGCCGAGCACATCGCCAAGGTGGCGCGGATGCGCTTCCCCGAGCACGCGGTGCCGCAGGAGGTCCGGCCGATCTTCCTCGAGGCCGGCCACATCGCCGAGAGCCTGGTGACCAAGGCCGGCACGATCATCGCCAAGCGGGACATCGAGGCGGCGGTCGAGCTGGAGGCCGAGGACGACCTGATGGACCAGCTGCACAAGCAGCTGTTCCGCGAGCTCCTGCTGCCGACGTGGGGCCACGGCATCGAGGCCGCCATCGACGTCACCCTGCTCGGCCGCTACTACGAGCGCTTCGCCGACCACGCGGTCAGCGTCGCCCGCCGGGTCGTCTACCTGGTGACCGGCGAGCGCTGAGCTCACGGCGGTCCTTCGGATCGCACCGCCGCCAGGAGCCCCACCTCGGCTGCGCTGAGCCGCTTCGTGGCCTGACATCGGGAGCCTCCGGCCCCACGATGCCAGACCACAGCGGTCTCTCGACCGCCCTATGGCCCCGTCCAGAGGCTCGCCTCGAGCGTGCGAGGGGTGAGGAGGACGGGGCCCTTCATTTCTTGCCCTGGTTCTTGACCGCCTCGATGGCGGCTGCTGCGGCGGCGGGGTCGAGGTACTGGCCGCCGGGCTGGGTCGGGCGCAGGTCGGCGTCCAGGTCGTAGCGGAGCGGGACGCCGGTCGGGATGTTCAGCCCCACCACCTCGTCGTCACCCATGCCGTCCAGGTGCTTCACCAGGGCGCGCAGGCTGTTGCCGTGCGCGGCGACCAGCACGTTCCGGCCGGCCCGCAGGTCCGGGACGATCGCGTCGTACCAGTACGGCAGCATCCGGACGACGACGTCGGCCAGGCACTCGGTGGCCGGGCGGGACTCCGGCGGCAGGAAGGCGTAGCGCGGGTCGGCGTCCTGGCTGAACTCGCTGCCGGCCTCGATCGGCGGTGGCGGGGTCGCGTAGCTGCGCCGCCAGGTCATGAACTGCTCCTCGCCGTACTCGGCGAGCGTCTGCGCCTTGTCCTTGCCCTGCAGGGCGCCGTAGTGCCGCTCGTTGAGCCGCCAGGACCGGCGCACCGGGATCCACTGCCGGTCCGCCGTGGCCAGCGCCAGCTCGGCGGTCGTGATCGCCCGCTTGAGCAGCGAGGTGTGCAGCACGTCGGGGAGCAGGTCCTGCTCGGCCAGCAGCTCGCCCCCGCGGGCCGCCTCGGCGCGGCCCTTCTCCGACAGCGGCACGTCGACCCAGCCGGTGAAGAGGTTGGCCTTGTTCCACTCGCTCTCGCCGTGGCGGAGCAGGATGAGGGTGCCTGAGGTCACGCACCCATCCTGCCGCACCGCCGGTACCCCGCTGCCGGGCAGGTCGGCGACCCCGGGTGCCGCTGCGCACGGTCGAGTTCTGCTCCACCTGCGGAGCAGAGCTCGACCGTCGCGGTGAGCACCTCAGGGAACGCCCGCAGGCGGTCGCTCAGCGGTGCGGCAGCCGCCCCGGCATCCAGATCAGCACCACCGTCGTCGCGACGAGGGCGGCGGCCACGGTGCCCAGTGCGGTGAGGTGCATGGCGCCGACGAAGGCCTCCCGGGCGGGGTCGACGACGGCCGCTGCGGACCGGGCCGCCTCGACGTCCCCGCCCTGGACCTGCTGGACCGCGCCGAGGGTCGCGACGATCGACTCGCGGGCGTCGTCCCGCGCGGCGGCGGGCAGCCCGTCCACGGCGTCGCCGAGCCGGGTCGCGTACGCCGAGGCCATCACCGAGCCGAGGATGGCCACCCCGAGGGCGCCACCGACCTGGCGGACGGAGTTGTTGACCGCGGCGCCGGCGCCCGCCTTCTCCCGCGGGACCACCGCCATGATCGCCTCGGTGGCCGGGGCCAGCACCAGGCCCATCCCGCAGCCCTGCACCGCCAGGTCGACCAGCACGAGCCACAGCGGGGCGGACTGGTCGAGCAGCTGGATGCCGGCGAAGGACGCCGCCACCAGCAGGAAGCCCGACGCCACCACCAGCTTCGGGCCCCAGCGGGCCGCCAGCCGGGAGCTCTGCGGCGCCATGACGGCCATCCCCACCGCCACCGGGATGAGCGCCGCACCGCTCTGCAGCGGCGAGTAGCCGCGCACGCCCTGCAGGTAGAAGACCAGGTAGAAGGTGGCGCCCTGGAGCGCGAAGAAGTTCAGCGCCAGCGCCCCCGCCGAGGCGGAGAAGGCCGGGTTCCTGAACAGCGTGACGTCCAGCGCGGGGTGGGTGGTGCGCCGCTGCCACCAGACGAAGACCGCCAGCAGCGCGAGCCCGCCGGTGAGCGGGCCCAGGACGCCGGGCGTCGTCCAGCCGGCGCCTCCGCCGCCGCGGATGATGCCGTACACCAGCCCGGCCAGGGCGGCGATCGACAGCAGGACGCCGGGCAGGTCCAGCCGGCCCGGCGAGGGGTCCTTGGACTCCGGGACGACCAGCAGGATCCCGGCGGCGCCGAGGGCGGCGACCGGGACGCCGAGCAGGAACACCGCGCCCCACCAGAAGTGCTCGAGCACCAGGCCGCCGGCCAGCGGCCCACCGGCGACGGCGATGCCCGCCGCGCCGGCCCAGATGCCGATGGCCCGCCCGCGCTCGCCCGCCGGGAAGACGTTGGTGATGACCGCCAGCGTGGCCGGCTGCACCGCCGCGCCGCCGACCCCCATCAGCGCCCGCCAGGCGATGAGCTCGAGGGCCGAGCCGCTGAAGGCAGCCAGCACGGAGCCGAGGGAGAAGATGGTCAGCCCCGCCAGCAGCACCTTGCGCCGGCCGATCCGGTCGCCGACCACACCCCAGCTGAACAGCAGCCCGGCGAACACCAGGATGTAGGAGTCGATCGCCCACTGCAGCTCGCCCTGGGTGGCCGCGAGCTCCCGCTGCAGCGTGGGCAGCGCGACGTTGAGGATCGTGTTGCCCATGATCACCATCAGCAGGCAGACGATCATGGTGGCCAGCACCCACCACCGCCGCGCGTAGCCCTCGGGGAGCTCCTCCGTCGCCGACGCCGGGTGCCGGGTGGTGCTCACTCCTGGGGCCGCCGCGCGGGATCGGCGAACGCGGCGAAGGCCTCGAGGTTGCGCAGCGACTCCCCGCGCTTGACCCGCCACTCCCACTCCCGGCGGATGGAGCTGCCGAACCCGATCTCCAGCATGGTGTTGAAGTGCTCGTCGGCGTAGGTCAGCACCGAGCCGAGCAGCCGGTCGATCTCCTCGGCCGTGACCGCCGCGTGCGGCAGCCGGCCGGTCAGGTAGACGTCCCCGACGGTGTCGATGGAGTAGCTCACGCCGTACATCCGGGCGTTGTGCTGCAGCAGCCAGGCCCACAGCTGCTCGCGGTTCTCGTCCGGCTGCCGGCAGACGAACGCCTCGACCCGGAACCCGTGGTCGCCGACGGTCAGCCCGACCAGCGTCCTGAGCTTCTTGATCCCGGGCAGGGTCACCACGAAGCGGCCCAGCCCGGGGTGCTCGTACTCCAGCTCGGCGGCGCGCAGCGTCTCCTCGATCACGGCGTCGAGGTCGGCGACGGGGCGCTCGCTCATCGGCCGAGCAGCCGCACCGCGCTGCGCCGGAACTCCGCGGCGGGCCGGAGGACCGGACGGGCGGCCCGCATCTCGGCCATGGCCGCGGCGTAGCCGTCGACCAGCGAGTCGGTGGTCCGGTCCCAGCTGAACGCGGTGGCGTGCCGTCGGGCACCGGCGCCCAGCAACTGGCGGCGGACCATCACCCGGCGGATCGCGGCGGCGTAGTCCGCCGGGTCCCGGCCGGGGACCAGCAGCCCGGAGACGCCGTCGGCCACCGCGGTGCACAGCCCGCCGACGGCGGCGGCGACCACCGGTGTGCCGCAGGCCTGCGCCTCGAGGGCCACCAGACCGAAGGACTCGTTGTGGCTGGGCACGACGGTGACGTCGGCCGCCCGGTAGTGGTCGGCCAGCTGCTCGGGCCGCTGCGGAGGCAGGAACCGGACCACGTCCGTCACGCCCAGGGCGACGGCCAGCTCCTGCAGCCGCTGCGGCTCGGCGAGCCCGGACCCGCTGGGCGCACCGACGACGAGCACCTGCAGCCGCGCGCGCAGGGCCGGGTCGTCGGCGAGCATCCGGGCCGCCGCGTGCAGCAGCATGTCCGGCGCCTTGAGCGGCTGGATCCGGCCGACGAAGAGCAGGACGACGGCGTCGGCCGGCACACCGATCCGCTGCCGGGCCTGCTGCTGGTCGCCGGGGCGGAAGACCTGCAGGTCGACGCCGGGCGGGACGACCAGCGTGCGGCGGGGGTCGGCGCCGTAGAAGTCGACGAGCTGCCGGGCCTCCTCGGCGGTGTTGGCGACCAGCCGGTCGGCCTCGGCGACCACCTGCTCCTCGCCGATCACCCGGGCGCGCGGCTCGGGCTCGTCCCCCTCGGCGAGCGCGGCGTTCTTCACCTTGGCCAGGGTGTGCGCGGAGTGCACCAGCGGCACGCCCCAGCGGTCCCGGGCCAGCCAGCCGACCTGGCCGGACAGCCAGTAGTGGGAGTGGACGACGTCGAAGTGGCCGGGCTCGTGCTGGGCCTCCTCGCGCAGCACCGCGGCGGTGAAGGCGCACATCTGCGCGGGCAGCTCGTTCTTGCCCAGACCCTCGAAGGGGCCGGCGCTGACGTGCCGCACGGTGACACCGGGGGCCATCTCCACCACCGGCGGCTGCTCGCTGGAGGTCGCCCGGGTGAAGACGTCGACGGCGATGCCGCGGGCGGCCAGCCGGCGGGACACCTCGACCACGTAGACGTTCATGCCCCCGGCGTCGCCGGCACCGGGCTGCTCCAGCGGGCTGGTGTGCACCGAGAGGGTGGCGACCCGCCGCGGGAGGGCGATCGGGGTGGGCGCCGGCCCGGCCCGCCACGGCGTGGGCTGCCGGGGATGACGACGCGAGGGCACGCTGCTCCTCCCGCTCGGGCTGTCGAGCGCCCGGTCGGGACACCCCTGTCGACTGCTCAGTGTCCTACAACGCCAGGATGGACACATGTCCAGCCCTGCCTCCCCGTCGTCCTCCCGCGCCGCGTTCCCCGGTCAGGGCCGTGTCGCCGTCGTCACCGGCGCCTCCAGCGGGATCGGTGCCGCGACCGCTGAACGGCTGGCCGAGGAGGGTTTCGACGTCGTCCTGGCCGCCCGCCGGCTGGACCGGCTGACCGCGCTCGCCGAGCGGGTCGGCGGCCGGGCGGTACAGCTGGACGTGACCGACGCCACAGCGGTCGACGCCTTCGCCGCCGGTCTGGACCGCGTGGACGTGCTGGTCAACAACGCCGGCGGCGCGTTCGACGCCGCGCCGGTGGCCGAGGCGGACCTCGACTCCTGGCAGCGGGCCTTCGAGGTCAACGTGCTGGGCTCGGTGGCGATGACCCGGGCGCTGCTGCCCGCCCTGCGCACCTCCGGCGCCGGCGACCTCGTGTTCGTCGGCTCGACCGCGGGGCTGACGAGCTACGAGGGCGGGGCGTCCTACACCGCGGCCAAGCACGGGGTGCACACGCTGGCCGAGACGCTGCGCCTGGAGCTGGTGTACGACCCGGTGCGGGTGGTGGAGATCGCCCCCGGGATGGTCAAGACCGAGGAGTTCACGCTCAACCGCACCCGGTCGCAGGAGCGGACCGACGCGGTCTACCGCGGGGTGCGCGAGCCGCTCGTCGCCGAGGACGTCGCCGACTGCATCGCCTGGGCGGTCACCCGGCCGCACCACGTGAACGTCGACCTGCTCGTCGTCCGCCCGCGCGCGCAGGCCGCTCAGCACAAGGTCGCCCGGGACGACTGACCGGGCCTACTCGGCGTCGCGGAGCAGGAGCTCGTAGGCCCGGGTGACCCGGCCGGGGTCGGCCGAGGTGCCGCTCCGGTCGAACAGCGCCTGCGCGTCCTGCACCTCGGCCGCGGTGGCGCTGCCGGAGTGGAGCACCCGGGAGATCAACCCGGTCAGTGCGGCGTCCGCCTCCACCCGGGCCATCCAGCCACCGAGCTGCGTCGGGTCGGCCGGCATCGGGGCGGGCGTCCGCAGCGCGTCGTAGAGGGCGCCGAGCTGCAGGGACTCGTCCGGTCGCAGGCTCACGGGCGCACCGCGGTGGGCTCGGGCACCAGCGTGACCCCGAACTGGGCGCGGACGGCGGCGACCACCTGCTGGGCGAAGGCCATCAGCTCGGTGGCCGTGGCGCCGGGCTCGGTGGTCAGCGCCAGGCTGTGCCGCGACGACGTCCCCACCCGGCCGACCCGGGTGCCGCGCCCGAAGCCGGCGTGCTGCACCAGCCAGGCCGCGCTCAGCTTGACCTGGGCGGCGCCGTCGGCCCCGATGCCCGCCGGCCACGACGGGCAGCCCTCGACGGCCGCCGCGACCGGGACGACTGGGTTGGTGAAGAACGAGCCGGCGGAGCGCGAGTCAGGGTCGGCCGGGTCCCAGACCATGCCCTTGCCGCGGCGCAGGGTGAGCACCGCGGCGCGGACCTCGGCCAGCGGGGCGGTCTCCCCCAGCTCGACGCCGAGGGTCCGGGCGAGCTCCGCGTAGCTCACCGGGCTCGACTGCGTCGAGGCCCGCAGCCGGAAGGTCACCGCGAGCACGACGTACGCGCCCGGCTGGGACTTGAGCCGGCTGTCCCGGTAGGAGAACCCGAGCTCCGCCGGGCCGAACACCCGCTCGGTGCCGGCCGCCCGGTCCCAGACGCGCACGGCGGTGATCAGCGCCGACACCTCCTGGCCGTAGGCGCCGACGTTCTGCACCGGCGTCGCGCCGGTCGACCCGGGGATGCCGGAGAGCGCCTCCATGCCGGCCAGCCCGTGCTCGACGGTGAACGCCACCAGGTCGTCCCACGGCTCGCCGGACTCGACCTCGAGCTCGACCCCCTCGGGCGTGTCCCGGCGCGCGACACCCCGGGTGCGCACCAGGACCACGTCCCCCGGCCAGCCGCTGTCGGGCGCGACGACGTTCGACCCGCCGCCCAGCACCAGCAGCGGGCGACCGGCGTCGTCGGCCTCGCGCACGACGCTGACCAGCTCCTGCCGCGCGGTGACCTCCAGCAGCCGGTCGATCGGGCCACCCACCGCCAGGGTGGTCAGGTCCGCCAGTAGGGCGTCTCGGCGTTCCTGCACGAGACCACGGTAATCGGCCTCGCGACTACCCTCGCTCACCGTGAGCGACCACACCCGACGTGCGTCGCTGCCCGCGACCCGCACGCCGCGGCTCGCCGCCGGCCGCGCCCGGGCGCTCGGCCTGCCCACCCGCGGCACCACGAACGCCAACCGGCTGCGCCGGGTCGACCGCTGGCTGGTCAGCACCCAGGTCGCCCGGCTGCGGGACGCCGCCCGGCCGCTCGTGGTCGACCTGGGGTACGGCGCGTCGGCGGTCACCACACTGGAGCTGGTCGACCGGCTCGCCCCGGAGATCGACGGCCTGGAGGTGGTCGGGCTGGAGATCGACCCCGCCCGGGTGGCGGCGGTGGCCGAGCACCGCGACCCGCCCCGGGTGGACTTCCGGCTCGGCGGCTTCGAGCTCGCCGGCCTGCGCCCGGTCCTCGTGCGGGCGTTCAACGTGCTGCGCCAGTACGACGAGGAGTCCGCCGCGCGGGCCTGGGACACCATGCGCGGCGCCCTGGCCCCCGGTGGGCTGGTGGTGGAGGGCACCTGCGACGAGTGGGGACGTCGGGCCACCTGGGTGGCGCTGGACGAGGACGGGCCGCTCACGCTCACCCTGGCCGCCCGGGTGTCGGACCTGGAGCGGCCCTCCGACCTGGCCGAGCGGCTGCCGAAGGCGCTGATCCACCACAACGTCCCGGGCCAGCCGGTGCACGCCTTCCTGACCGCCTTCGACGCCGCCTGGGCGGCCGCGGCGGGGCTGTCGACGTTCGGCCCGCGCCAGCGCTGGGCGGCGGCCTGCGAGGCGCTCGCCGCCGACGGCTGGCCGCTGGTCGCCCCGACCCGGCGGTGGAAGCACGGCGAGGTGAGCGTCCGCTGGTCGGCGGTCGCGCCGGTGCTCCCGGGGACGACGGCCCGGTGAGCCGGCGGGACCGCGCCCCGCTGACCGGGCTGCCCGGGCGGACCGAGGTCGCCGGGGGGACGGCGGAGCTGCTGGCCGACGCCGACCGCGACGGCTCGTGGGAGCTGCAGCTCGACGGCGTCCCCCAGTCGCACGTCGACCTGGCCGACCCCACGCACCTGGAGTTCGAGTACGTCCGCCGGATGGGGCACGTGCTGGACCTGGCCGCCGAGCCGGGCCGGCCGCTGGACGTCGTCCACCTCGGCGGGGGCGCGCTCACCCTGGCCCGCTACGTCGCCGTCACCCGGCCCGGCTCGCGCCAGCGCGTGGTCGAGGTGGACGAGGCGCTCACCGACCTGGTGCGCCGCGAGCTGCCGCTCCCCCGCAACGCCCGCGTCCGGGTCCGCGCCGCGGACGCGCGGGCGGGGCTCGCGGCCCATCCCGATGCCAGCGCGGACGTCGTCCTGGTCGACGTCTTCGCCGGCGCCCGGACGCCGGCCCACCTGACCACCGTCGAGTTCGCCACCGACGTGGCCCGGGTGCTCCGCCCCGGCGGGGTCACCGCCTGGAACGTCTCCGACGGTCCGCCGCTGCGCTTCGTGCGGGCCGAGGCGGCGACCCTGCGCACGGTCTTCGCGCACGTGGCGCTGCTGGCCGAGCCGGGGACGCTGCGCGGCCGCCGCTTCGGCAACACCGTCGCGGTGGCGTCGGCCGCCGAGCTGCCGATCGCCGGGCTGACCCGTCGCTGCGCGGGCGACCCGATGCCCTCACGGGTGGTCAGCGACGAGGAGCTGGTGCGCTTCGTCGGGCAGGCGTCGCCGGTCACCGACGCGGACGCGCAGCCCTCACCACGACCTCCGGCAGGCATCTTCGACTGACCGTAGGGTCGGGGGCATGACCGCTCCCGCGTCCCGCCGGCTCACCCGCGACACCCGCCACCAGGTGATCGCCGGTGTCTGCTCCGGCCTCGCGCGCCGCTTCGGGCTGTCCCGGACCGGGCTCCGCGTGGCCTTCGTCGTCTCGTGCGTGCTGCCCGGCCCGCAGTTCATCGCCTACCTGGTGCTCTGGGTGGTCATGCCGGCCGACGACCGGTACTGACCGACTGCCGCTCCCCCGGGGGGCGGCGGCTCACCAGCTGGTGTTGCCCCGACGCAGGCCGCGCACCGCCGGCCGGACGTCGACCAGGTAGACGACGCCGGCGATGACCGCGGGCAGGCCCAGGAAGCTGAGCGGGCCCTGCCACAGCAGGATGAGCGTCGCGATGCCGGTGATCGCCAGCCAGCCGGGCTTGGTGAGCTTCCCGGCGGCGACGAACGCGGCCGCAGGGCGGATCACCGCGTCCACGAAGGCCCACACCGTCAGCGCGAGGGTGCCGTAGTAGACGACGAGGTTGATGAGCCCGTCGAAGGAAGCCATGCCGTCGAGGATAGGCGCGTCCCCGGCACGGGTGCTCGCGAACGCACCGGACACCCCTCGCCCCGCCCCCGGCGGGTGCGACGACAGCGCCCCGGCACCCGCAGGAGCGGGTACCGGGGCGCTGTGTGCGTCCGCTCGGCGTCAGCGGGCGGGGGTGCTCTTCGCCGGGACGGCGGTCGGGTCCGGGACCGGCTTCGTGGTCGCGGTCGCCCTCTTGGCGGGGGCCTTCGGGGCCGTCTTCCGGGCGGCGGCCCGGGTCTTGGCCGGGACCGGCACGCTGACGCCCTCGACCGGGACGGTGGTGGTCTCCGGCTCCGCGGCGGCGCGGACGCCGGCCTTGGTGCTGGCAGCGGCCTCGCGGGCCTCCTTGGTCGCCTCGTCGACGGCCTTGTCGGTGCGCGCCTTGGCCTTCTGCGCGACCGAGGTCACCTCGTCGGAGGCCTTGCCGACGGTCTCGGCGGTCTCCTCGAGCACGTCCTCGAGGGTGTCCTCGACCGCGTCGACGGCCCGCTCGGTGCGCGCCACGACCTTGCGGAACACGGGCTGGGTGCGCAGCTCGTCGACGACCTTCTCGCCCCGGCCGGCCAGCTCGGTGATGGCGGCCAGCGCCTGGTTGCGGGCGCTGTCCACCAGGCCGCTGACGGTGACGCGCACGGTCTCCGGGCGGACGGTGGAGGCGGCGCTGGTCACCGCGGCGCGGGCCTGGGTGGCGGCGTCCTCGGCCTGGCTGCGGGCCTGGGCGGCCCGGGCGCGGGCCTCAGCAGCGGCGCGGGCCGCCCGCTCGCGGGCCTGCTCGGCGCGGGTGCGGGCCTCCTTGGCAGCGAGGTCCGCCTGGACCTGCGCCTCGCCGGGCAGCGCCTCGGCGCGGGTCCGCACGGTGCCGAACACGGCGCGGGCGCGGTCCACGGCGGCGTCGACGGCCACGTCGCCGGCGCCGATGGCGGCCAGCAGGCCGGTGCGGCCGGTGTCGACGAGGGTCTCGCCGTAGGACTTCAGGGTGTCGGTGCGGCTCATGCCGTCTCCTCCTGGGACTCGGGGGTGGGGTGCGGGGTGGTGCCCTGCTCGCGCGCGGCCTGGGCGGCGTGCTCGCGGGCGTAGGTCTCGTAGAGCTCCAGCAGGACGGCCTTGTGCCGTTCGGAGAGCGCCTCGTCGGCGCGGATGGCGGCGACCGTGCCGGCGGTGCCGGAGCGACGGTCGAGGATGCCGGCCTGCTCGTACAGCGTCTCGGCCGAGATCTTCAGCCCCCGGGCGATCTGCGCGAGGATCTCCGCGGACGGCTTGCGCAGCCCGCGCTCGACCTGCGACAGGTAGGGGTTGCTGACCCCGGCGGCCCGGGCGAGCTCGCGCAGCGACACCTGGGCGGCGCTGCGCTGGGTGCGGATGAACTCACCGACCTGGGAGCCGACCGCGGGGACCGAGGACGCCACGGTGGACGCCCCGGTCGAGGCGCCGGCGGCGGCCGTCTGGGCCGCCGTGGCCACGCTCTCGCGGACCGCGGTCACCTGCTCCCGGACGAACTCCGTGGGTCGCTGCACAGGACCACTCTAACCCCAAGTGCTAGCTGTTGCAAGCAGTAGCGCTAGCACCCGTGGTCCTGCGCGGTGTGACGTTGATCATGGAGGGATCGTCGCTCGCCGCGCCGTGTCCAGGCGTGTCGCCGATCAGATGCCCATGGTCGACAGGCCAGGCGGCAGCCGACCGTCCGTCAGTGCAGGACGCCGGCCGCCCGGATCTCGCCGACCACGCCCTCGCCGCCGGACACCCCGGTGGTCAGCCACCGGGTCAGTGCCTCGGCCGGCACGCCCAGCCGCTGCAGGCCGGCCGCCAGTGCCGGGGTGCGCCCCCGCTCACCGCCGTCGTCCAGCTTCAGCGCGACCGCACCGGCGCCGGGCAGGGCGGCGACGTGCACGCCGTCGGCCCCTCCCTTCACCAGCAGGCCGCTGACGGCGCCCATCAGGTCGGTGTCCTCGCGCCCGGTGCCGGCGACCAGCCACGGGTGCGCCCGCATCGCGTCGGCGACGAGCCGCCCCGGCGTCCCCGCCGGGGCCTGCACCAGCGACAGCACACCGCGCGCCAGCCCGGTCAGGGACAGCGCGTGCTGCGGTGCGCCGCAGCCGTCGGTGACCACTGCGGCGACCGGCTCACCGGACGCCGCACCCAGCCGGGCCTCGATGGCCTGCTGCAGCGGGTGGTCTCGGTCCAGGTAGCCGGCGGTCGGCCAGCCGGCGGCCACGCAGGCCGACAGCATGGCGGCGTGCTTGCCCGAGCAGTTCATCGCCAGCCGGTCCGGTGCGCGACCGGCGACCAGCCACCGGGCACGGGTCGCCTCGTGCTGCGGCAGCGCCGGCGGGCAGCCGAGGTCGTCGGGCCCGAGACCGGACGCCGACAGGAGCGCGGCGACCAGCTCGACGTGCCCGTCCTCGCCGTTGTGCGAGGCGGCGCCGATCGCCAGCTCACGGTCGTCGCGCGGCCGCCAGCCGGCCGCGAGCAGCGCGGTGGCCTGCACCGGCTTGTTCGACGACCGCGGCAGCACCGGCCGGTCGACGTCCCCGGCCTCCAGCAGCGGGCTGCCGTCGGCCCCGAGGACGACGAGCGCCCCCCGGTGCACCGACTCGAGCACGTCAGCGCCCAGCCCACCCCGCCACACCTCGACCAGGACCGGGTTCTCCGGCCACGCACTCATCTGCTCTCCCGGCGACGTACTGGAACGGCCCCGTTGCAGGGGCCCGCTGCGAGCTTGCGAGCAGTGGGGGGCAACGGGGTCCTTCAGCCGTGGCGCGACTCGTCGGCGAGCAGCTGGGCCACGTCGGCCAGGCCGTCGCGGTAGCGGCGGGCGAGCTCGCCGGCGACGGTGTCCATCACCTGCTGGACCCCGCGCCGCCGTTCGGACAGGCTGCGCTCCCCCGCGCCCAGTGCCCGGGCGGCCTGCTCCAGCCCGTCGTCGGGCAGCGCCGGCACGTCGGAGAGGTCGACCCCCGGGGTCAGCCCGTTCACCCAGGTCTCGAACTGCTCGGGCGAGGTGGGCTGCACCGTCTGGTGCCGGCCCAGCCCGTGGGCCGGCCCGCGGCCCTTCTCGGACAGGATCTCCGGCAGCAGGTCGACCAGCGAGCGCCCGTCGTGCTCGGCGCGGCGCTGCAGCTCGCGCCGGACGATGTCCAGCCGGCCCTGCAGCAGCCGCCGGGTGTAGGAGAGGTTGACCTCCTCCTGCTCGGCCCGGTGCCGCAGCGCCCGGACGTCGGCCATCGACAGGTCCTCGACGCCGTCGAGGAACGACGGGTCGAGCAGCTCGTCGACGCCGGCGCCGCCGGCGGCAGGGGTGGGAGCAGTCATCGCGGGACCTCCACGGTGGTGGGCTGGGCGGGGAGAGGT
>NZ_SJEW01000088.1 GCF_005930475.1 Modestobacter altitudinis | reverse complement strand
GGGGGCCGGCCGGGTGGGCGGCGGGCAACCCGTCGAGCACCTCGGTGGCCAGCTCCTGGGCTGCCCGGCCCTGGGAGCGGGCGTTCCGGCGCAGGGCCTCGAAGGCCTCCCGCGGGGTGGTGCCGTGCCGTTCGGCGAGGACGCCGATCGCCCGTTCGATCGACACCCGCGCGGCCAGCGCGTGCTCGAGCTGACCGATGGTGCGGCGCAGCGCCGCGAGCTCCTCGTCCCGCGGGTCGGCCGGTGCTGCTGCGGCGTCGTCCGCTGCGCCGGGCACCGTGCGGGCCGCCCGGCGGGCGTCGCGGCCGGGCTCCGGGCTGGACCCGTGCTCGGCGGCGACCAGGTCGGCCAGCGACATGGCCTCGACCAGGCTCAGCGCCTCGCCCGCGCCGGCCACCCGGCCCGAGACGTCGGCCCAGGCGCCGTCCTCCTCGGGGCTCAGCACCGTCCAGCCCCGGCCGCTGCGGACCACGAGGGCGGCCGGCTGGCCGCTCGGGGTGCGGACCACGTCGTGGGGCAGCACCGCAGGGACCACCGCGGCAGGCTGCTCCACCGTCGGGTCCATCACACCCTCTCTCGCTGCCAACGGCCGGTCGGAGGGTGCGCTCCCGCAGCCCCCCGGGTGGCGATCATCGCCCCCCGAGGGCCGCGGGCCGGGGATCACGCGCCCGGGAGCTGGGCGAGCTGGGCCTTCACCTGGTCGATGCTGGGGTTGGTCAGGGCGGTGCCGTCGGCGAACACCAGCGTGGGCACCGTGCGGTTTCCCCCGTTCGCCTGCATGACCAGCTCGGCGGCGCTCTCGTCGACCTCGATGTTGACCTCGGCGAAGTCGATGCCGTCACGCTGCATCAGCTTCTTCAACCGCATGCAGTAGCCACACCAGTTGGTGGTGTACATGGTCACCGCGGTCGTCGGAGCGCTCATCGGGTGGATCCTCCCTCGCGGCTGCCCGGGCGGGCCACCCGGGGGGAGGGATGGCCGGGGCGTCCGGTGCCTGCGCCCGGCCAACGCCGGGTGCCTGGGGATCCTTCCCCCGCCTGTCGGCACGGGGCTGGGAGACTCCTCGTGTGGGGATGCCGCGGGTCGCAGATGAGCAGGTGGTCGAGGGGACGGCGGGCGCTGAGGCGGTGCTCGCCGGGCTGGACGAGCAGCAGCGGGCCGCGGCGGAGGCGGTGCGTGGGCCGGTCTGCATCCTCGCCGGTGCCGGCACGGGCAAGACCCGGACCATCACGCACCGGATCGCCTACGGCGTGCACCTGGGGGAGTACGTCCCCGAGCAGGTGCTGGCGGTGACCTTCACCGCGCGCGCGGCCGGTGAGCTGCGCGGCCGGCTCTCGGCGCTGGGCGTGGGCGGCGTCCAGGCGCGCACCTTCCACGCGGCGGCGATGCGCCAGCTGCGGTACTTCGCGCCACGGGTGCTCGGCGGCCCGATGCCCGAGCTGATCGAGAACAAGCTCCGGGTGGTGGCCGGTGCCGCCACCCGCAACCGGCTGACCACCGACCGCGCCAGCCTGCGCGACCTGGCCGGCGAGATCGAGTGGGCGAAGACGACGCTGGCCACCCCCGAGGACTACCCGGCCCGGGCCGCCGCGGCCTCCCGGGAGGCCCCGTTCGACCCCTCCGCGGTCGCCGCGGTCTACCGCAGCTACGAGGAGGCCAAGTCCCGTGACGGGTCGCTGGACTTCGAGGACCTGCTGCTGGTCACCGCCTACGCGATCGAGGAGCACCCGGCCGTCGCCCGCGAGGTGAGGGCCCAGTACCGGCACTTCGTCGTCGACGAGTACCAGGACGTCAACCCGCTGCAGCAGCGGCTGCTGGACGCCTGGCTGGGCGGCCGCGCCGAGGTGTGCGTCGTCGGCGACCCCAACCAGACCATCTACTCCTTCACCGGCGCCGACCCCGAGTACCTGCTGGGCTTCGCCGACCGCTACGGCGACGCCGAAGTGGTCAAGCTCGAGCGGGACTACCGGTCGACGCCGCAGGTGGTCGGCCTGGCCAACAAGCTGATCGGCCAGGCGCCCCCGCGCAAGGGGCTGCCCGGTCTGCGGCTGCTGGGTCAGCGGGCCGAGGGCCCGGCGCCGAGGTTCGTCGAGCACCCCGACGAGCCGGCCGAGGCGGCCGCGGTCGCGAAGGTCTGCCGCGAGCTCATCGACGGCGGGCTGCCGGCCAGCGAGATCGCCGTCCTGTTCCGGATCAACGCGCAGTCGCAGGTGTACGAGTCGGCGCTGGCCGACCTCGGCGTCCCCTACGTGCTGAAGGGCGGTGAGCGGTTCTTCGAGCGGCCGGAGATCCGCGAGGCGGTGCTGCTGCTGCGCGGTGCCGCCGCCGGGGGCAACGACCCGGGTGCCCTGGTGCCCGCCGTCCGCGACGTGCTGGCCTCCACCGGCTGGGTGGAGCACCGCCCACCGCCGGGTGGCACGGCGCGGGACCGCTGGCAGTCGCTGGCCGCCCTCGTGGACCTCGCCGTCGACCTCGTCGCCGAGCAGCCCTCGTTGGACCTCGCCGGCTTCGTCGGGCACCTCGCCGAGCGGGCCAACGCCCAGCACGCGCCGACCGTGCAGGGCGTGACGCTGGCGTCCATGCACGCGGCCAAGGGCCTGGAGTGGGACGCGGTGTTCGTGGTGGGCCTGGTGGACGGCGTCCTGCCGATCGCGCAGTCCCAGTCGCGCCCCGAGGCGGTCGAGGAGGAACGGCGGCTGCTGTACGTGGCGGTCACCCGCGCCCGTGAGCAGCTGACGCTGTCCTGGTCGCTGGCGCGGAACCCGGGCGGACGGCGGTCCCGGCCGCGCAGCCGGTTCCTCGACGGGCTCGCCCCCGACGCGGCGGCGGCGCCGCGCCGCCCGGCCCAGCGGGCCAAGGTCGTGCTCGAGGGCGAGGCGGGGGAGCTGTTCGAGCGGCTGCGGGCGTGGCGGAGCAGCACGGCACAGGCGGCGTCGGTCCCGGCCTACGTGGTGTTCACCGACGCCACGCTGCAGGCGATCGCGGAGAGCCGGCCGTCCTCGGTGCGGGAGCTGTCGGCGCTGCCCGGTGTGGGCACCCGCAAGCTGGACATGTACGGCACCGAGGTCCTCGGCGTCATCGAGGCGTAACGGCTGGCTGACCTGCAGGAACCGTGTCGTGGAGTTTTCCCGGTCAATTCGGTTGACCCCTGTTCGGCAGGTCCCCTAGCCTTCGTCTCACCACCTGGGAGTGACCCAGGACGCACTGCGCAGCACCGCACGAGCACAGACCGCAGCGAGGCCGGCCGGCAGGCCGGGCTCCGACCCTCGGAAGGAGGGGCCCCGTGATCAGCACCGACACCACGAACACCGGCGCAGGCACCGTGACCCCGCCGGCCGTCGGCATGTGCTCGGCCGATCAGGTCGTCCTGACGGCGCCCTACGCCGCCCCGTGGACGGGGACGGGTCTGCCCGCCGCCGGTACCGCGTCCCCGTTCCGTCTCCGCGGCCTGATCGCCGCGGGCGCCGCTCTCGGCGGCACCGCCCGTCCGTCCGTCCAGACCACCGCTCTGCCGGAGTTCGCCGTCGTCGGCGTCCCCGTCGAGCACCCCAGCAGCACCCCGGGTGACCTGCCCCCGGAAGACCCACTGAGCTAGCCAACGCTCAGCTGGTCCTCCTCGAGGCCGCGGATCCCGGACACCGGGAACCGCGGCCTTCGTCTTGTCCCAGGCCAGTCCGCGGACCCACACCGACCACCGGTCGGCGGGGCCTCCGCCGGCCGGCCGCAGAGACGAAGAAGAGGAGAGCGGCCGTGCAGACCACGATCGACCCAGCGCCGTCCCGTTCCCGGCTCGGGCTCGACCGCACGCACGCATCCACCGACGACCCGGCGGGTGCCCGCCGGGCGCTGCCCTGCCGGGTGCAGGACCCCGACCTGTGGTTCGCCGAGCGCCCGGCGGAGCTCGAGCAGGCCAAGCGGCTGTGTGCCGAGTGCCCGGTCCAGGCCGCGTGCCTGGCCGGCGCCCTCGACCGGGCCGAGCCCTGGGGCGTCTGGGGCGGGGAGATCTTCGACCGGGGGGTCGTCATCGCCCGGAAGCGGCCCCGGGGCCGTCCGCCGAAGGTCCGCACGGAGGCGGCGGCATGAGCGGCCACCACCGGACCCCGCACCCGTCCGCAGTCCGGCGCCCGTCGTCCGGGCGCCCCGTCACCCGATGCACCTCCATCCGGCGCCGTCCGACGGCGTCACTGCCCGCAGAGGACACGAGATGTACCTGATCGACCAGGACCTGGCCCGCTCGCACATGGACCAGCGGCTCGCCGAGGCGGGCCGGGCCGCCCGCGCCCGCCGGCTGGTCAGCGCCCGGCGCTGGTCCCGCAAGGCGGCCCGGGCGTCGCAGCGCGCCGTCCGGGCCAACTCCGCCGTCTGGTGACGAGGGCGGCGTCAGCCGCTGTCCGTCCCGGTCGCGGGGCCGCAGGCTCCCGACCGGGACGGACCCAGCGGCTCAGCGAGGTCGGGCGCGGCTCATGCCTCGGTGTCGTCCGCAGGACGACGATGTGCCCAGCCATGGACTGCTACCCGGCGAAGCCGGGCAGCCACTCCTCGCAGACGCCGCGGTAGGGCGCCCGCGCGTCGAGCTGGCAGAGCACGCCGATCGACCCGATCGTCACCCGGTGGATGAGCAGGTAGGCCGGGGGCAGGTTGAGCTGCCGGCCGAGCCGGCTGGCGTCGCTGCGCGGGTCGCCGATCCGGGCCGCCTGCGCCTGCATCCACGCCCGGGTGAACTGGAAGTCCGGCGCCGCGAGCGGGGCCAGGAAGGGCAGCAGGAAGTCCAGCACCCCCTGCGCGTCCACCTCGACGGTCTGCCGGACGAACCCCTCTACACGCAGGTCGGCGAGCACGTCCTGGGCGCGGCCCTCCAGCGCCCAGCGCACCAGCCGGCCGATCGGCTCGGGCAGCCCGTCGGGCAGCCGGGCGGTGGCGCCGAAGTCGATGACCCCGAGCCGGCCGTCGGGCAGCAACCGGAAGTTGCCCGGGTGCGGATCGGCGTGCAGCAGCCCCGCGCGCTGCGGGCCGGAGAAGTGCAGCTCGGCCATCAGCAGGCCGGCGCGGTCGCGTTGCTCGCGGCTGCCGTCGGTGATGATCGCCGACAGCGGCGTTCCCTCCAGCCACTCCGAGACGATCACCTTCGGCGCGCTCGCCACCACCCGGGGGACGACGATCTGGTCGTCCCCGGCGTAGGCGGCGGCGAACCCGCGCTGGGCGTCGGCCTCCAGCCCGTAGTCCAGCTCCTCCTCCGCCCGCGCCTTCAGCTCCGCGATCAGCGGCTTGACCTCCATGCCGGGGAACATCGTGGCGAACAGCCGGGCGAAGCGGGCCAGCTGGTTGAGGTCGGCCATCAGCGCGGTGCCGGCCCCGGGGTACTGGATCTTGACCGCGACGTCCCGACCGTCCCGCCACGTGGCCCGGTGCACCTGACCGATGCTCGCCGCGGCGGCGGGGACGTCGTCGAACTCGCGGAAGCGGTCCCGCCACCGGCCGCCCAGCTGCTGGGCGAGCACTGCGTGCACCGTGCGCACCGGCATCGGCGGAGCGGCCTCCTGCAGCTTGACCAGGGCCTCCCGGTACGGCCCGGCGACCTCCTCGGGCACCGCCGCCTCGAAGATGGACAGCTGCTGACCGAGCTTCATCGCCCCGCCCTTGAGCTGACCGAGGACGGCGAAGAGCTGTTCGGCCGTCCGCTGCTGCAGCTCGGCGTCGACCTCCTCGGCCGGCCGCCCGGACAGCTTCTTGCCGATGCCCAGCGTGGCTCGTCCTGCAGCGCCCAGCGGGAGCGCGGCCAGCCTCGCCGTTCGGGACACCGCCCCCCGTGGGATGTCCCGTCCGGTGTCAGTCACCGGCCCAGTGTCCCCTGTCCGCGTCGCCGCCGCCCTGCACCGGGCCGACGCAGCCGCACGAGGGGTGCGGCGGCCACCTGCGCAGCCGCGGCAGGAAGGCCGGCGGGCCGAGTTCGAGCGTGGCGTCCACCGTCGCGGGCTGACCCGAGCCGTCCAGGTGGGCGAGCACCTGGACCGCCGCGGTCAGCGCGGTGAGCAGGCAGGTGATCGTCGAGCCGCCGGGATCGGCGTCGGCCGCCGCGAGCTGGGTCGCCAGCCGTGGCCAGGACGGGTCGTCGTCCCGGCGCCAGGTCTCGGCGCACTGCAGGCAGCTGCTGGCGCCGGGCAGCACGAACGGGCCGACGACCCCCGTCTCCTGCCGCACGGTCGCCACCAGGTGCGGCGTCCCCGCCCGCTGCCACGCGACCGACAGCGGGTCGACCGCCGCCCACGGCCGGGTCAGCACGACGAGGTCGGGTGCGGTCCCCGGCGGGAGGGGGCGCAGGTCGGTGAGCGGACTGGCCCGGCGGACGGCGTCGGCCGCGGACAGCGACCGCGGACGCCCCTCGTCGGCTGCGCTCGCCCCGCCCGCGATCGCGTCCCCGGCCCTGGTCGTCCCCCGGTCGCGGACGTGCACCCGGCCGACACCGCTGGCGGCCAGCACGGCGGCCAGCGGCGTCCCGACCCGGTTGGCCCCCTCCACGACCACCGCGCTCTGTCGGCGCGCCCGCCACCGGCCGCCGTCCTGCCGTCCGCGCACCGCGGCCGGCAACTCGGCGGCCGCCCGGGCCGCGGCCGCCGGGCCGGGGTCGGTGGCGAGCAGGTCGGTCGGGGCCAGGTCGTGCACCAGGCCGGCCGCGCGGAGGCCCGCCAGCAGGTCGTCGACGACGTCACCGGGCAGCCCACCGGCGATCGCGTCCCCGCGCACCGCACGTTGGCTGCGCCGACCGTCCAACCGCCGGAGCAGGGTGACGATCTCCGCGCCGGCAGGAGCCACCCGCAGCCCGGTGCCACCGTCGACCCCGCCGACCTGCAGCACCTCGGCGTCCAGCCGGAGGACCGGTGTCGCGGGGGGCAGCAGCGGGTGCGGGCTCTCGGTCATCGTGGGGAGGGTGCCAGCGCCGAGGCAGGTGCCGGGGCGTCGTCCACAGGTGCGGTCCCCGGGCGCCGCCCGGAGCCCTTCTCCCACAGCCTGTGGACAGAGCTGTGGACGGAGTGGGGACCCGTCGGGGTGTCGCTGTGCACCAGC
The DNA here is from genome assembly GCF_005930475.1 of Modestobacter altitudinis. Lineage (GTDB taxonomy): Bacteria > Actinomycetota > Actinomycetes > Mycobacteriales > Geodermatophilaceae > Modestobacter > Modestobacter altitudinis. Next base: position 12,060 of record NZ_SJEW01000088.1, on the reverse strand, counting down.
GGGGGACGCCCGGTGGGCAGCCGCCCGGACGACCCGCCCGCAGGCCTCTCACCAGCACAGACGCCGTCCCTGACCTGTGGAGTGGCGGAGGTCCGTCCTCCTTCCGGGGGACACCGGCGCCGGCCGTGTCCACTGTCCGTGTGCACCTGTCCACGACCGGGTGTCCTCGCGCTGGGCGTCGGCCGGGCTGCCGGTTACCGTGCGTGTGTGGAACAGCGACCTGACCGCCGGAGGCCGGCTGCGTCGACCGCCGTCCCCGCTGCGCGGACCGCCCCTGGGCACGCCGAGGTCGTCGCTGGGGAGATCGAGGTGCGACGCAGTGCCCGGCGCCGACGCACCGTGACGGCCTACCGGGAGCACGGCCGCACCGTCGTGCTCATCCCCGCGGCGTTCACCGCGGCCGAGGAGCGGCGCTGGGTCGACCAGATGGTCGCCAAGCTGCAGACGCGCGAGGAGCGCCGGCGGCGCACCCTCGGGTCCGACGACGAGTTGATGGCCCGCGCGGGTGAGCTGTCCGCGGCACACCTGGACGGCCGGGCGGTGCCGGTCAGCGTCCGCTGGGTGGAGAACCAGAACCGTCGCTGGGGTTCCTGCACCCCGGCCGACCGCACCATCCGGCTGTCCGGCCGGTTGCGCGGCATGCCGGAGTTCGTCGTGGACTACGTCCTGGTGCACGAGCTCGCGCACCTGCTGGAGCCGACCCACAACGCGCACTTCTGGTCCCTGGTGCACGCCTACCCGCGGGCCGAGCGAGCACTGGGCTTCCTGGAGGGCGTGGAGTTCGGGTCCGGCGGCTCCCTGCCCGCCGGACCCAGGTCAGCCGACGACGCCGACGAGCTGGAGCCCGGCGCCGTCGAGTGACGGCCCCCTGGCCCTCCGGCGAGGGGGCCGATCCGACTGGTCACCGGTCGGGCGTCGGGTCCTCGCCGTCGGCGTCGTCGGTGCTGCTCTCGGCGTCGCCGCCGGTCAGCTCGGCGAACGGGTCGGCCGCCCCCTGCCGGGCGACGAAGTCCAGCGGCTCGTCGAGGTCCTCCGAGGTCGGCAGCAGGTCCGGGTGGGACCAGAGCCGGTCGCGCTCGGCGGTGCCGTGCTGCTGGGCCATCGCGCCCCACACGGTGCTGGCGTCGCGCAGCCGGCGCGGGCGCAGCTCGAGCCCGACCAGCGTGGCGAAGGTCTGCTCGGCCGGCCCGCCGGAGGCCCGGCGGCGGCGCATCGTCTCGGCGAGGGCCGAGTGACCGGGCAGCCGCTCGGCGGCCGCCTCGGACACGACGCTGTCCACCCAGCCCTCCACCAGCGCCAGCAGGGTCTCCAGGCGGCGCAGCGCCATCTGCTGCTCGGGGGTCTCCTCCGGCTCCAGGACGCCGCTGCCCAGCAGGCGTTGCATGCTCTCCGGGTCGGCTGGGTCCAAGCCGCCCTCCATGCCGCTCATCGCCTCGTCCAGACCCCGCTGGATCGCCTCCGGGTCGACGTGGATGCCGCGGGCGTAGGCGTGCACGGCGTCGGTGAGCTGCTGGCGCAGCCACGGCACGTGCGCGAAGAGGCGCTGGTGGGCGGCCTCCCGCAGCGCGAGGAACAGCCGGACCTCGTCCTCGGGCCGGTCCAGGCCGGCGCCGAAGGCGATCACGTTCTGCGGCACCAGCACGCCGGCGCCCTTGGGCCCCAGCGGCAGGCCGACGTCGGTGCTGGTGGTGACCTCGTCGGCCAGCTTGGCCAGGGCCTGGCCGACCTGGGCGCCGAACATGACCCCGCCCATCTGGCCCATGATCCCGGCCAGCGGGCCGGCCATCTGGGCGGCCTCCGCGGGCAGCGCGCTGGTCATCGCGGCGACCACGCGCTCGGCCAGCGGGTCGATCAGCGCGGTCCAGGCAGGCAGCGTCTGCTCCACCCAGTCCACCCGCGACCAGGCCAGCCCGCGGTCGATGCCGGAGGGCAGTTCGGTCACCTGGTCCAGCCACAGGTCTGCCAGGCGCAGCGCCTCGCCCACCGCGGCCTGCTCGGCGGCTGACGTCGGCTGGTGTCCGGGGGCCAGCTGGCTGATCGCACCCTGCCGGGCGAGGTCCCAGTTGACCGGGCCGCCCGACCAGCTCATCAGCTTCTGCAGCTCGGCGAACAGCGGCATCTTGCCCAGCAGGTCCGCCGGGTTGCCCGCACCGGGGCCGACGTCGCCCATCGACCCGAACAGCGCACCGAGGCCGAACGGGTCGTTGCCGGCGGGGACGCCGCCCTGCCCACCGCCCTGCCCGGACTCGTCCCGCTTGTCGGGGTCACGGTCGGGCATCCCGAAGCCGAAGGGAAGATCGCTCATGGACCCACCGTAGACGCGCGCGACCACGCTGACCGCCCCTCCGCCGCTCCTCGCCCCCACCCGGGTCGGCCCGCGCCGGCGTCGGTCCGGCTGCCGACCCAGGTGGGTCACCTACGCTCGCCGTTCGACGGGTGCGCCCGTCGCGGCCACCCGCCGCTGACCTCGTGCCGCCGACGCCCGGGCGGCCGGCTCGCGGGCGGCCGCCCCGCGAGGAGGAGTCGTGAGTCGACGGACCACCGTCCTGGTCACCGGGACGGTGCTGCTGCTGCTCTTCGGGGTGCTGGGTGCCCTGCTCCCGGTGCCCTACGTCGCCCAGGTGCCGGGGCCGACCTACAACACCCTCGGCGACATCGACGGCACGCCGATCATCTCGCTGACCGGCCGTGAGCCCAACGACACCTCGGGCAACCTGAACCTGACCACGGTCGGCATCCCACAGCGCCCGCTGACCCTGGTCGGCGCGGTGCAGGGCTGGTTCGACGACGAGGTCGTCGTCGTCCCACGCGAGCAGGTCTACCCCTCCGGCCAGTCGGTCGAGGAGACCCAGGCGCAGAACCGGCAGGCCTTCCTCACCTCCGAGCAGGCGGCCCGCGGCGCGGCGCTCGCCGAGCTGGGCTACCCCGAGGAGGTCGTCGTCCAGGACCTCCCGGAGGACTCGCCGTCGGAGGGGCAGCTGGCGGCGGGCGACGCGCTCACCGCGGTCGACGGCGTGCCGACCCCCGACCAGGACGCGCTCACCGCCGCGCTGGCCGCGATCCCGCCCGGTACGACGGTCCCGGTGGCCTACACCCGGCTCGGCGTCCCCGGCACCGCCACGGTGACCACCGGGACGGCGGCGGAGGGCGAGGGCTCGGCGCTGGGGGTGCTGGTCCTCCAGACGCCGTACGCCCCGTTCGACGTCGACATCGAGGTGGACGACGTGGGCGGTCCGTCGGCCGGCCTGATGCTGACCCTGGGGATCATCGACATGGTGGGCGACACCGACCTCACCGCGGGGGCGGTCGTGGCCGGCACCGGCACCATCGACGCCGACGGTCAGGTCGGCCCGATCGGCGGCATCCCGCTGAAGATGGTCGCCGCCCGGGAGATCGACGCCGAGCTGTTCCTCGTCCCTGCGGACAACTGCGCCGAGGCGCTGCAGAACGCCCAGCCGGGCCTGCCGATGGCGCGGGTCGCCACGCTGGACGACGCGCTCACCGCGCTGGCGGACCTCCGGGCCGGCACCCCACCGCCGGGCTGCTGACCCCCCTGTCAGGAAGCCGTGGTCTGCTTGTGGCGCGGCCGGGAACCCGCCGCCGCCGGGAACAGTTGACGGAGCGGACCGCGGTCCGACCATCGGCGTCCCTGGGGCGTCCGGACCCACCGCGGTCGCCGTGTCCCGTGGCGGGGTCCCCGTGCCCGCCACCTCGTAGGTCGTAGGAAAGACAGGAGACCGACCGTGGCCATGCGGCCCCCCGTGCCGGTGCCGACGCTGTCGCGGCGCGCCAAGCTGGTCATCGGCGTCGTCGCCGTGCTGCTGGTGCTCTTCACCGTCATCGGCACGCTCACCAACGTCTACGTCGACTACCTCTGGTTCGACGAGACCAACTTCACCGAGGTCTTCTGGACCGAGGTCCAGACCCGGGCCCTGCTGTTCGCCGTGGCCGGGGTGGCCACCGGCGGGCTGGTGGCCCTCGCGGTCCACCTCGCGTACCGGTTCCGCCCCACGTTCCGGCCGATGTCGCTGGAGCAGCAGAACCTGGAGCGCTACCGCCAGTCGGTCGAGCCCCGCCGCAAGCTGGTCCTCACCGCCATCGGCGTCGTGCTGGGCCTGTTCGCCGGGTTCACCGCGCAGGGCAGCTGGCAGACCTGGCTGACCTTCCGCAACTCCACCGACTTCGGGCGCACCGACCCGCAGTTCGGCAAGGACATCTCCTTCTTCGTCTTCGACTACCCCTTCTACCGGCTGGCGCTGGGGTTCGCGTTCGCGATCGTGCTGCTCGCGCTGATCGGCTCGCTGCTGACCCACTACGTCTTCGGCGGGCTGCGGCTGCAGACCCCGGGCCAGAAGCTCACCGGCGCCGCCCGCGTGCAGCTGTCGGTGCTGCTGGGGGTCTTCCTGGTGCTGAAGGCGATCGCGTACTGGCTGGACCGGTACGGCACGGTCTACTCCGACCGGGGCACCGTCTACACCGGGGCGTCCTACACCGACGTCAACGCGCTGCTGCCGGCGAAGAACATCCTGGTCTTCGTCGCGGCGATCTGCGCCGTGGCGTTCTTCGCCAACATCTTCTTCCGCAACACCGTGCTGCCGGCCGCCGCGCTGGTGCTGCTGCTGTTCTCCAGCCTGGTCATCGGCGTCGCGTTCCCGGCGATCATGCAGCAGTTCGTCGTCCGGCCCTCGGCGGACCAGAAGGAGGCGGCGTACATCGAGCGCGCCCTCGCCTCGACCCGCGACGCCTACCAGCTCTCCGACGTCCAGACCGTCAACTACGGCACCGACACCGCCGCCGGTGACGAGACCGGCACCGATGCCGGCTCCGAGGACGCCGCGTCCACGCCGACGACGGCGGACCTGGCCGGGGACGCCGGCACGATCTCCAACGCCCGGTTGCTGGACCCCAACGTGCTGCAGGCGACGTTCCTGGCCCGCCAGCAGATCCGCAACGTCTACGGCTTCCCGGAGAAGCTCGACATCGACCGGTACACGATCGACGGGGTGACCCAGGACTACGTCGTGGCCGCCCGTGAGCTGGACTCCTCGTCGCTGTCGGGCAACCAGACGAACTGGATCAACCAGCACACCGTCTACACCCACGGCAACGGCTTCGTGGCCGCGCCGGCGAACCAGGTGGTCTCCGGAGAGGCCGGCGGCGAGCCGAACTTCACCACCGGCGACCTGCCCACCCGCGGCAACATCGACGTGGACCAGTCGCGGATCTACTACGGCGAGCTGCTCAACGTCAACGGGACCGACGAGTACTCCGTCGTCGGTGGCCCCGAGGGCACCTCGCCGCGGGAGTTCGACCGGCCGCAGAGCGGGTCCGAGGAGCAGGTGAACAACACCTACGACGGCGAGGGCGGGGTGTCGATCGGCAGCTTCTTCCGGCAGCTGACCTACGCCATCTACTACCGCGAGCGGAACTTCCTGCTCTCCAGCGCGGTCAACGACGACTCCAAGGTGCTCTACGTCCGCGACCCCCGGGACCGGGTGGAGAAGGCGGCGCCCTACCTGCAGGTGGACGGCGACCCCTACCCCGCGGTCATCGACGGGAGGATCACCTGGATCGTCGACGCGTACACGACGTCGGATGCCTACCCGTACTCCTCGCTGCAGAGCCTGGGCGAGGCGACCACCGACTCGTTGACCGGCACCGGCACCTCGGCGCTGCCCAACGACCAGGTCAACTACGTGTCCAACTCGGTCAAGGCCACGGTCGACGCCTACGACGGCACGGTCACCCTCTACGCCTTCGACGACAGCGACCCGGTGCTGCAGACCTACATGAAGGCGTTCCCGGGCACGGTGCAGCCGGCCAGCGAGATCAGCGACGAGCTGCGCAGCCACTTCCGGTACCCGGAGGACCTGTTCAAGCTCCAGCGGGACGTGCTGACCCAGTACCACGTCGACAACCCGTCGGACTTCTACAACGCCAACGACTTCTGGCAGGTCCCGATCGACCCGACGGTCAACAACAACACCACGGAGCCGCAGCCGCCGTACTACGTGCTGAGCCAGCGGGTGGGGGAGAGCAACTCGACCTTCCAGCTGACCAGCGCGCTCAACGCGCTGCGGCGGGAGAACCTCTCCGCCTACATGACGGTGTCCAGCGACCCGGACACCTACGGCGAGATCCAGGTGCTGCAGCTGCCGGGCAACACCCAGTTCCGCGGCCCGCAGCAGGTGTTCCAGTCCTTCAACACCAACAGCGAGGTCCGCAGCCAGCTCACGCTGTTCGACAGCGCCAGCTCCCGGGCGGTGTTCGGCAACCTGCTGACCCTGCCGATCGGGACCAGCGGCCTGCTCTACGTCGAACCGCTCTACGTGCAGGGCACGGCCGAGAACTCGTTCCCGCTGCTGCAGAAGGTGCTGGTCAACTACGGCGACAAGGTCGGCTACGCCGACACGTTCGCCGAGGCGCTGGACCAGGTCTTCGGGGACGGTGCCGGTGACGCGGCCGCCGACAGCGGCACCACCCCGGCACCGACCACGCCGACGTCGCCGGCGCCCAGCGACCCGGCGGCGCCCACCCCCGCACCACCGGCGGACGGCGGCGACGGCACCGGGGACAGCACGGCGCGGGATGCGGCGGTGACCGCGATCAACGACGCGCTGACCGCCCTGGCCGACGCGACCAAGGCCGGTGACTTCGCGGCCATCGGGCAGGCACAGGCCCAGCTGCAGGACGCGGTCGAGGCCTACCAGGCGGCCAACGGGCAGACCGCGCCGGCGACCCCCACGGGCTGACGCGGAGGGGGCGGTCGCGCGCCGCGGCCGCCCCCTCCGCCGGTCCCGCCAGAGCTGATGTATGGTTGTCCTACCGACGCGGGGTGGAGCAGCTCGGTAGCTCGCTGGGCTCATAACCCAGAGGTCGCAGGTTCAAATCCTGCCCCCGCTACGACGATGACGCAGCCCTCACAGTCCCTGTGAGGGCTGCTCTCGTAGGTGCGCGCATCTCGAGCGGGCACGCCCGGTCAGCGGACGACACCGCAGTCCCGGTGGTCCCGCAGGCGCTGGCACCCGCCGGGCACCGGGTCACCGCCCGCCACCCGGCCGGCGCGACGTGCCGTCCGAGGCCGGGTGCCTGCGGTCGACGGCACGTCACCGCAGGGTCGGGGCCGGACGTTCCAGAGGAGGAGTCTGTGGCTCAACGAGGCCGGTCCGCGTCGGGCGCTCGCCGTCCGCCCCCGGGCAAGCAGCGGCGCGAGCCCGAGGACGCCATCGCGGCGCTCGCCCGGACCGTCCGAGGAGTCGAGGCGGCTGTGAAGCGCGGCCCCGTCACGCCGTCGGTGCGCTCGGACTTCCAGAGCGTCGCCCTGCTGCTGCGCGAGGAGCACGCCCGGGTCCGGGCCGAGCAGGGTGGCAGTGACACCCGCCGGGCCGAGCAGCTCAAGCGCCTCGACGGCATCGGGACGATCCTCGCCAAGACCGCCGTGCGCGACCCCGCCCTGCTCGCGCTCCTGTCCGGGGACGCCGCCGACGCGCCGCGGGCGCTCCCGCGGGACCTCGGCCGGTCCACCGCTGCCGCGCCGGACATGGTGGAGACGGCCGAGCCGGCGCCCCTCGAGCGTCGGGTCGTGCCGCAGTCGGTCATCTCCCGCCAGCTGGCCAACCCCTTCCTGGCCCCCGACTTCTCCGCGCCGCGCCCGGTCGTGGCCCAGCCGCGCCGGCTCGGCGGCTGGGAGCTGCTGGGTCCGCTGCTCAGCTCCTTCGAGCGCGCCGGTGGCGGCGCCCCGGCGTGCATGGCGCTCCCCGCGCCGTCCGCCCGGCGGGTGGCCGGCGGGCTGGAGCTGATGCCGCACCAGGCGCAGCTGGTCGCGGCTGCGTCCGAGGGGCACCGGACCTTCCTGCTCGCCGACGAGCCCGGTCTGGGCAAGACGGCCCAGGCGCTGCTGGCCGCGGAGGCGGCGGGCGCCTACCCGCTGCTCGTGGTCGTGCCGAACGTCGTCAAGACCAACTGGGCCCGCGAGGCCGGCCGGTGGACGCCGCACCGCCCGGCCACCGTCATCCAGGGCGACGGGACCACGGTCGACGGCTTCGCCGACATCGTGGTGGTCAACTACGAGGTGCTCGACCGCCACGTCGGCTGGCTCGGCGACTTCGGCTTCCGCGGCATGGTCGTCGACGAGGCGCACTTCATCAAGAACAAGTCCTCGCAGCGCTCGCAGCACGTGCTGGAGCTCGCCGACCGGATCCGGTCCCGCACCGTCCAGCCGCTGCTGATGGCCCTCACCGGCACCCCGCTGATCAACGACATCGACGACTTCCGGGCCATCTGGCAGTTCCTGGGCTGGATCGACGAGAGCAAGCCGCTCGGCAGCCTGATGAACGCACTGGAGGACGCCGGCCTCACGCCGGCCGACCCCGGCTTCTACCCGGCGGCACGGCAGGCCGTGATCGACCAGGGCATCGTCCGGCGCCGCAAGGTCGACGTGGCCGCCGACATCCCCGCCCGTCGGATCGCCGACCTGCCCGTCGAGCTCGACGGGCCCGCCGGCCGGTCGATCAGGGCGGCCGAGCGGGACCTCGCCCGCCGGCTGGTGTCGCGCTACGAGAGCGCGCTGGCCGCCCGTCGGTCCGGCGCCGTGGTCGAGGGCATCGACCACGACCTGGTGCGCACGGTGGCCAGGTGGGAGCTCAAGGACGCGACCACGTCGAAGGCCGGCGAGAACGTGTTCACCATGATGCGGCGCATCGGCCAGGCGAAGGCCGGCCTCGCCGCCGACTACGCCGCACAGCTCGCGCGCAGCGCCGGCAAGGTGGTGTTCTTCGCCAAGCACGTCGACGTGATGGACGTCGCCGAGGACACCTTCGGCAAGCAGGGCATCCGCTTCGCCTCCATCCGCGGCGACCAGACGCCGGGAGTGCGGCAGCGGAACATCGACGCCTTCGTGCGCGACCCCGACGTCGCGATCGCGGTCTGCTCGCTGACCGCGGCCGGCGTGGGCCTGAACCTGCAGGTCGCCTCCGACATCGTGCTCGCCGAGCTGTCCTGGACCGACGCGGAGCAGACCCAGGCGATCGACCGCAGCCACCGGATCGGCCAGCAGCTCCCGGTCACCGCCTGGCGCATCATCGCCGCGCAGACCATCGACGCCCGGATCGCCGAGTTGATCGACAGCAAGGCGGGCCTCGCGGCCCGGGCCCTCGACGGCTCGGAGGAGGAGGTGTCCTCCTCCTCCGACGTGCAGCAGGAGGCGCTGGTCGCCCTGCTGACCGACGCGCTGTCGGTGTCGGCATAGCCGCCGGCGTGCCGCGCGTGCGCACCCCCGCCGAGGTGCGGCCGGCCGACGTCGCCGACGCCGCTGCGATCGCCGAGGTCTACCGGCCGTACGTGACCGACTCGGTGGCCTCCTTCGAGACGGTCGCACCCGACGCCGGCGACCTGGCCCAGCGGATGCTCTCCGCGTCCCGGCTGCCGTGGTTCGTGGCCTGCCGGGACGGTGCGGTGGTCGGCTACGCGTACGCCGCCCGGCACCGCAGCCGGGAGGCCTACCGGTGGTCGGTCGACTGCTCGGTCTACCTGACCGCGGGGGAGCGGGGTGCCGGCACCGGCCGGGCGCTGTACGCGCGGCTCCTGCCGGAGCTCGCCGCACTCGGCCACGTCACCGCGTTCGCCGGGATCGCCCTGCCCAACCCGGCCAGCGTGGGGCTGCACACCGCGGTCGGCTTCACCCCGGTCGGCGTGTACCGCGCTGCCGGGTTCAAGTCCGGGCGCTGGCACGACGTCGGCTGGTGGCAGCGACCGCTGCGCGAGCTCCCGCCGGTACCGGCCGAGCCGGTGGCCTGGTCACCTGGCACCGTGCCGGTCAGCGGAGCAGCTCGGCCAGTTCCTCCCACGAGCTGACGACGGCGGCGGCCCCCGCCTCGCGCAGTGCCTGGGCCCGGGCCTCGCGGTCCTCCGGCGGCACGAACTGGACAGTGCCGACGGTCCGGTAGCCGGCGGCCACCGCCGACAGGGCGCCGTTGATCGAGTCCTCGACCGCGATGCCCTCGTCGGGCGTGATGCCCAGCTGCTGCCCGGCGTGCGCGTAGACCGCGGGGTCCGGCTTGCTGGTCGGCTCGGGCAGGGAGTCCTCGGCGCTGAACCGCCGGTCCGGGGGGAACAGCGGTGCCAGGTCGGTCGCCGCCAGGCAGGCGTCGAGCCGGGAGCACGCGCTGGAGGTCACCACCGCCAGGGTGAACCGGTCGGCGAGCCGGGCGAGCGGCCCCTGCACCTCCGGGTCCGGCTGCAGCACGCTGCGGAGGTGGGCGGTGACCACGTCCTTCTCCTCGGCCACCCACCCGTCGAGGTCGTCCCGGGTGAGCTCGCGGCCGTAGCCGGCGGCGAGCTCCTGGGCCGCGCCGCGGAAGTTCTTCCCGTTCGTCATGCCCTGCAGCTCCGCCGGGCTGTACGCCCGTTCCGCGCCGAGGTGCCCGAGGAACCTGTTGGTCACGCCGGCCGACGCCGCGTACGCCGGCTCCTCGGAGGGGAAGAGCGTCCCGTCGGCATCGCAGAGCAGGAAGGTCGCCGCCGACGTGTCGAGCGCGGTCATGCCCCGTCCCCCGGGGCGTCGGCGAGGTAGCGCTCGAGCACCTCGCGCGGGCCTTCGCGTTCCAGCGCGTCCAGGGCCCGCTGCACCGGCTCCGCGAACCGCGGGTCCCGGCCGACGTGGTCGAAGACGCTCCGCTCGGCCAGCAACGGCCCGGCGTCGGTGCCGGCCTCCTGCGCCACCGGCACCAGGTCCATCCGCGGGCCCTGCACGGGCGTCTCCTCGCCGGCGTAGTCCGAGCCGCGCAGGAAGCGCAGCCAGCCGGCCACGGCCACGCACAGCAGCTGGTGGGGGCGGTCCTGCTCGATCGCCTCGCGCACGGAAGGCAGCAGGTAGGTGGGGACCTTCGACGAGCCGCGCCGGCCCAGCCGGGCCAGGTCGTCGGCCATCCGGGGGTTGCTCAGCCGCTCGAGCAGCGTCGCCTGGTACTCCGCGAGGTCGATGCCCGGTGGCGACGGCAGCAGCGGGGCGATCTCGTCGGCCATCAGGCGGGTGAGGAAGCTCCGGAAGACGGGGTCGGCCATGACCTGGTCGGTGGTGCGGAGGCCGGCCAGGTAGCCCAGGTAGCCGATGGCGGTGTGACCGGCGTTCAGCAGCCGGGTCTTGACCACCTCGTAGGGGTGCACGTCATCGGTGAACTGGACGCCGACCTGCTCCAGCGGCGGGCGGCCGTTGCCGAAGGAGTCCTCGACCACCCATTGCCGGAACGGCTCGGTGACCACCGGCCACCGGTCGTCCACGCCGGTCGACTCGACGACGGCCGCGCGGTCCTCGGGGCTGGTGGTGGGGGTGATCCGGTCGACCATGCTGCTGGGGAACGCGACGTGGTCCTCGATCCAGGCGGCCAGCTCCTCGTCGCGCAGCCGCGCGAAGGACACCATGGCGGTGCGGGCGGCCGCCCCGTTGTCCTGCATGTTGTCGCAGGACAGCACCGTGAACGGGAGCTGCCCTGCGCGCCGCCGCCGGTCCAGCGCCTCGACGACGTAGCCGAACACCGTCCGCGGGTGGGCCGGGTCGCGCACGTCGGCCTGCACGTCCTCGTCGTCGGCGTCGAACTCCCCGGAGTGCGGGTCGATCCGGTAGCTCGTGCCGGTGATGGTCAGGGAGACCACCCGGATGCCGTCGTCGGCGAGCGCCTCCAGGACGGCGTCGGGGGAGTCCGGGCCGTACAGGTACCGGATGAGCACACCGACGACGCTCGCCCGGTCGTGCTCGGGTCCCCGCTCCACGACCAGGTACAGCCCGTCCTGGGCGGCGAGCGCCTCACCGATCGCCCGGCTGTGCAGGCCGACGCCCACCACGCCCCAGTCGGTCACCCCGCGGCGGGCCAGTTCGTCGAGGTACACCGCCTGGTGCGCGCGGTGGAAGCCGCCGACCCCGAAGTGCACGATCCCCGGTCGAAGCTGCGTGCGGTCGTAGCCCGGCGCCGAGACGTCGGGTGGGAGGTCGGCGAGGGTCTCCTCGGACAGCGGGACCGGGCGGGCGGGGGCGTGCGTCACCAGGGCTCCTCGACGGAGTGGGTC
>NZ_SJEW01000087.1 GCF_005930475.1 Modestobacter altitudinis | reverse complement strand
GCGACGATAGGCGGCTGCGGGCCAGGTCGGGACGCCGGTACGCCGCGCGCGCCGGGGGTGTGTGGCACGCTGTCGCCGCTCTCTGCCACCCACACCGGGCGGCCCGCCGGGAAGCCGACCCGCCGGACCCCGCGTCGGTCGCCGTCCCGAGGGGTCACCCCATGCCCGAGAAGTCCCGTCCCGCCCGCACGCCCGGCAAGGGCACCGGCAGCACCGCGGTGGGGGCGCCGGCAGCGACCCCGCAGGGGACGGCGACCGCCGGGCCGCGTCGCAGCCCCGGACCGAAGGTGCGCCCGAAGAACGGCGTGGACCGGTACTTCCAGGTCACCGAGCGGCGCTCCTCGTTCGGCCGCGAGGTCCGCGGTGGGCTGACCACCTTCTTCACGATGGCCTACATCGTGGTGCTCAACCCGATCATCCTGTCCGGGGCGGACATCACCGGCGCGACGCTGCCGTTCGCCTCCGTCGCCGCGGTGACCGCGCTGGTCGCCGGGGTGCTGACCATCGCGATGGGCATCGTCGGTCGGTACCCGCTGGCGCTGGCCACCGGCCTGGGCATCAACGCGATCGTCGGCGTGTACGCCGCCACCCAGCTCACCTGGCCCGAGATCATGGGCCTGGTCGTGCTCGAGGGCCTGCTGATCACCGTGCTGGTGCTCACCGGCTTCCGCCGGGCCGTCTTCACCGCCATCCCCGCGCAGCTGAAGACGGCCATCGCGGTGGGCATCGGCTTCTTCCTCACCATCATCGGCCTCGCCGACGCCGGCATCATCCGCCCGGGCAACCCGCTGATCAGCTTCGGCGTGAACGGCTCGCTGGCCGGCTGGCCGATGCTCACCTTCGTCGTCGGCCTGCTGCTCACCAGCGTCCTCGTCGTCCGCCGGGTCCGGGGTGCGCTGCTCATCGGGATCCTCGCCACCACGGTGTTCGCCATCGTCGTGGAGGCGATCGCCGGCATCGGCCCCCGCACCGGCGCCGACGGCGCTGTGGCCAACACGCACGGCTGGGCGCTGCAGGTGCCGACCTGGCCGGGGCAGGTCTTCGACGTCCCGGACCTGTCGATCATCGGCAACTTCTCGCTCTTCGGCGGCTTCTCCCGGATCGGCGTCCTGGCCGCGGTGCTGATCGTCTTCTCGATCATGATCGCCGACTTCTTCGACACCGTCGGCACGATCACCGCCGTCGGTGCCGAGGGCGAGCTGCTCGACGAGGACCGCAACCTGCCGCGGTCCCAGCCGGTGCTGCTGGTCGACTCGCTGGCCGCGGCGGCCGGTGGCGCGGCCAGCGTCTCGTCGAACACCACCTACATCGAGAGCGCGGCCGGCGTCGGCGACGGCGCGCGCACCGGCCTGGCCAGCGTCGTGACCGGCGCGCTGTTCCTGGTCGCCACCTTCTTCACCCCGCTGGTGCAGGTCGTGCCCTCGGAGGCCGCAGCGCCGGTGCTGGTCATCGTCGGCGCCATGATGATCAGCCAGATCCGGGACCTCGAGTGGGGCGACATGTCCCTGGTCATCCCGGCCTTCCTCACCATCGCGCTGATGCCCTTCACCTACTCGATCACCAACGGCATCGGTGCCGGGGTGGTCAGCTACGTCGTCCTGCGGGTGGCCACCGGCCGCGGTCGCGACGTGCACCCGCTGATGTGGGTCGTCGCCGCGGTCTTCGTCGTCTACTTCGCCCTGGACCCGATCCAGCAGCTGCTGTGACACCGACCCCGCGCGGGCGGGGTCCTCGGCAGGACGGGTCGTTAGACAGGCTTTCTACTTCGGCTAAGGTGGAGCACGTGGCTCGGACGACGCTGGACACCGCGGCGCTCGCCCATGACCTGCGGCTGGCCGTCATGCGGTTCAGCCGGCGGCTGCGCAACCAGCGGGTGGACACCTCGGTGACCCTCACCCACCTGGCCGCACTGTCCACCCTCAAGCGGCACGGCCCGATGAGCCCGGGGGAGCTGGCCACCCACGAGCGGGTCCAGCCCCCGTCGATGACCCGGGTGGTCGTCGCGCTCGAGGCCCGCGGGCTGGTCACCCGCACGCCGCACCCCACCGACGGCCGGCAGGTGGTCATCGACCTCACCGCGTCCGCGGAGGAGCTGCTGACCGAGGAGGTCCGCGCCCGCGAGGCGTGGCTGTCCGGGCAGCTCCACGAACTGACCGCCGAGGAGCGCGCCGTCCTGCGCGAGGCCGCGGTGATCATGGACAAGCTCGCCAGTGGGTGACGCAGACGCCTGACGCAGACGCACCGCGGAGGACGGCGATGTTCGCCGCCCTGCGGGTACGCAACTTCCGGCTGTACGCGTCGGCCAACCTGGTCAGCCTGACCGGCACCTGGATGCAGCGCATCGGCCAGGACTGGCTGGTCCTGCAGCTGTCGGGCGGCAGCGGCGTCGCGCTGGGCATCACCACCGCGCTGCAGTTCGCCCCCACCCTGTTCTTCAGCTTCTACGGCGGCGTCCTCGCCGACCGCCACTCCAAGCGCCGGGTCCTGGTCGTCACCCAGGCGGTGATGGGGGCCCTGGCGCTCGGGCTGGGCCTGCTGGTGGCCACCGACGGCATCGCGCTGTGGCACGTCTACCTGCTGGCCGCCGCGCTCGGGGTGGTGTCCTCGCTGGACATGCCGGTGCGCCAGTCCTTCGTCTCGGAGATGGTCGGCCCCGACCGGCTGGCCAACGCGGTGAGCCTGAACTCCACCGTCTTCAACGGTGCCCGGCTCGTCGGGCCGGCAGTCGCGGGGTCGGTCATCGGCCTCGCCGGGGGCGACACCGCCCCGGCGTTCCTGGTCAACGCCGCCAGCTTCGCGGTGACCATCGCGGCGCTGCTGGCGATGCGCGGCAGCGAGCTGCGGCCCAGCCCGCCGGCGTCCCGGTCTCGGGGCCAGCTCCGGGAGGCGCTGGGCTACACCCGGCGGCACCCGGACCTGGTCCTGGCGATGGCGCTGGCCTTCGTGGCCGGCACGTTCGGGTTCAACACCCAGATCACCATCGCGCTGATGGCCCGGGAGGAGTTCGGGCTCGGCGCCACCGCCTTCGGCTTCATGTCCACCGCCTACGCGGTGGGCTCGCTGTCCGGGGCGCTGCTGTCCACCCGGCGGAGCACCCGGCCGCTGCAGCGGTTCCTGATCGTCTCCTCCGGCGTGTTCGGCGTGCTGCTCGTCGTCGCGGGGCTGATGCCGACCCAGACGTCGTTCGCCGTGCTGCTGGTCCCCACCGGTGCCGCCGCGCTGGTGTTCAGCGTCGCCTGCAACAGCTTCGTCCAGCTCGGCGTCGACCCGCAGATGCGCGGGCGGATCCTGGCGCTGTACTTCATGTGCTTCATGGGCGGCACCCCGGTGGGTGCGCCGTTGATCGGTTGGGTGTCCGAGCACCTGGGCGCCCGGTGGGGCTTCATCGCCGGCGGCCTGGTCTGCGTCGCCGCGGCCGTCGTCGCCGGCGCGGTCCTGGCCCGCGGCCGGCGGGTGCGCCTGGAGCTGCACGTCGTCCCGCCGAGCGCGCAGCTGCACGTGGCCGCCGGACCTCGCGCCGACCCGGTGCCGAACCGGGTCGCCGGCCTCGCGCAGGAGGCCGACGGCGAGGTCCCGGGCGAGCAGGTGGCGCGGGATCCGGCGCGCTGAGCGGTGGCACTGAGCGCTCACATTGTCACCAGCCGTCGACAGACGTAACGTCAGGCACGTGCCCTCAGCAGGGTCGGCCTCCGCGGACGTCGGGACGTCGTTGTTGCGCCTCGGCGGTCTCGTCGCGCTCTTCGCCGCCACGGCCGCACTCGTCGCCCTGTTGCTCCGCTGGGTGACCGGGGAGCTGCAGCTCAACCGGCTGGCCCGTCGTCGCCTCCGCGAGGAACCGCCGCCGGCAGTCGCTCCAGCGCCCCGGCCGGCCGGGTCCGCCGACCGTCGTCCGGCCGCCGCCGGCCACCACCCGGTGGGCCGGCGCGTGCCGGGTACCCGCTCCACGCCGACCCCGCCGCCGACCCCCCGGCCGCGCCGTCCGCTCCAGCTCGTCGCCGCCGACGTGCGGCGGCTGACCCGCGAGCTGTCGATGGTGCCCGGCGGGATGCCGATGGCCCGCCGCCGCGGGCTGCTGGCCGCCTACGACGACGTGCTGATCGAGGCGGCGGAGCTGCTCGAGGTGCCGCACCAGCTGACCTCTGCACCACCGGCCAACCGGGAGCTGGAGCGGTTGCGGCTGATCGCCTCCCTGGAGGCCGCCGGGCTGGTGGTGGCCGGCTGAGCGAGTCGGCCGGCCGGCTCTTCCTGGCCGTCGACCCGCCGCCCGACGCGGTGGCCGACCTCGACCGGGCCCTGCAGCCGCTCCGGGCGGCCCCGGGTGCACCGCGCTGGACCCCGCCGTCCCGCTGGCACCTCACCCTGCTGTTCCTCGGCGACGTCCCGGCGCACCTGCTGGCCCCGCTGACCACCGCGGTCGCCCCGGCGGTGGCCGGCACGCCGCCGCTGACGCTGCAGCTGGCCGGTGCCGGCCGGTTCGGCTCGCCCCGCCGGCCGGCGGTCTGCTGGGCCGGCCTGGCCGGGGACGTCGCCGGGCTGACCGCGCTGGCCGGCCGGCTGTCCGCGGCCGCGCAGGCGCTGGGGCTGCCGGTGGAGGACCGGCCGTTCCGGGCGCACCTGACCCTGGGTCGCTGGCGGCCCGGCCGGCCGGCGGACGCCTCCCTGCCCGACCGGCTGGCCGGCTACACCGGCCCGGTGTGGCCGGTGCCGGAGGTGGTGCTGTGGCGCAGCCACCTCGGCGGCCCCGAGCCCCGCTACGAGCGGGCCGCCGCCTGGCAAGTCGCCCGGGATCAGCCGGCCTGATCGTTCGTGCTCCTGGCTCACCGCAGGAGGTGAGCCAGGAGCAAGCACGGTGAGCCAGGACGGCGGTTCAGGTCACCAGGCGTACTGCATCGGCGCGGGCTTCTTGCCCGGGAACACCTCGTCGAGGGCGGCCAGCTGCTCACCGGAGAGCACGACGCCGACCGCCGCCAGCGAGCCCTCGAACTGCTCCATCGTGCGCGGACCGATGATCGGCGCGGTCACCCCGGGCCGGCTGAGCAGCCAGGCGATGCCGACGTCGGCCGGCGCCAGCCCCCACTCGGCGCACAGGTCCTCGTACCGCTGCAGCTGCGGGCGCACCTCGTCCAACCGCTGCTGGGCCCGCTCGTCGCTGCGCCGGCCGCCGTCGGACTTCGCCAGCGCGCCCGCCAGCAGACCGCCCTGCAACGGACTCCACGGGATGATCCCGATGCCGTAGTGCTGCGCGGCCGGGATCACCTCCTGCTCGATGTCGCGGACCAGCAGGTTGTAGATGGACTGCTCGCTGACCAGGCCGGTGAAGTGCCGGGCCCGGGCCGCCTCGGTGCCGGCGGCCAGCTGCCAGCCGGCGTGGTTGGAGGAGCCGACGTAGAGCACCTTGCCCTGGGCGACCAGGGTCTCGCAGGCCTGCCAGATCTCGTCCCACGGCGTCTCGAGGTCGACGTGGTGGAACTGGTAGAGGTCGATCCAGTCGGTCTGCAACCGGGACAGCGAGGCATCGCAGGCCCGGACGATGTTGCGGGCGGACAGGAACGTGTCGTTGGGCCAGTCGGACATGCCGCCGTAGACCTTGGTCGCCAGCACGGTGCGGTCCCGGCGCCCGCCACCCTGGGCGAACCAGGTGCCGAGCACCTCCTCGGTGCGGCCCTTGCCGGCGTCGAAGCCGTAGACGTTGGCGGTGTCGAAGAAGTTGACGCCCTCGGTGTGCGCCCGGTCCATGATCGCGTGGCTGTCCTCCTCGGGGGTCTTCCAGCCGAAGTTCATCGTGCCCAGGCACAGCCGGGAGACGGAGAGGCCGCTGCGGCCGAGGTGGGTCTGGTCCATGTGCCCGAGCCTGGCACCCTGTCCGTCGTGCCGCAGACCGACGTCCCCGCCTTCGACCGCGCCACCGCCGTCACCTGGACCGAGGCCGGTGGGCTGACCGCAGAGCTCGACCCCGGCTGGGACGTCGGCGGGGGCATCCTCAACGGCGGCTACCTGCTGTCGGTGGTGGGTCGCGCCGCGCTGCTGGAGAGCCCGCACCCCCACCCGGTGGCGGTGTCGGCCAGCTACCTCCGGGCCCCGGCCGCGGGTCCGGCCACGCTGACCGTCGTCCCCGGTCCGGCCGGCCGCACCCTCGCGCACTCGTTGGTCACCCTCGCCGACGCCGGCGGGCCGGCGCTGACCGTCACCGTGACGACGGCGACGCTGGGCACCGACAGCCCGCAGTGGTCCGAGCCGACCCCCGACGCCCCGCCGGTCGAGGACTGCGTGTCCGTCGCCGAGCACCGCGAGCTCGCCCGGCCCGGTGTGCAGGTGCCCAGGCTGTCGCTGCGGGTGGACACCCGGCTGGACCCGGCCACCGCGGGCTGGGCGTTCGGCCGGCCCTCCGGGGAGCCCCGGTTGCGGGCCTGGATGCGCTTCACCGACGGCCGGGAGCCCGACCCGCTGGCACTGCTGACCTTCGCCGACGCCCTGCCGCCGACCAGCTTCGCGATGGGCGACCTCGGCTGGGCGCCCACCGTGCAGCTGCAGGTCCTGGTGCGGGCGCTGCCCGCACCGGGCTGGTGCCTGGTGGAGGCGCGGTCGAGCGAGATCGCCGGGGGCTGGGTCGACGAGGACTACCGGATCTGGGACTCCACCGGTCGGCTGGTCGCGCAGAGCCGGCAGCTGGCCCGCTCGCCCCGCCGCCGCTGACCCCGGGTCAGCCCCAGCGGGCCAGCGCGTCGCGGACGACGTCGTCGTCCAGCTGGGTGAAGTCGGCGTAGTCGACGCTCACCGCGCGCATCGGGGTGCGCTGCAGCAGGGCGACGCCCCCGTCCACCAGCGGCCGCACCCGCGCCCAGGCGGTCGCGTCGGCCACCGGCACGGCCAGCCCCAGCCAGCCCGGGTGCCCGCTGCGCAGCTCGGCGACCGCGGCCACGACCGTCGAGCCGGTGGCCAACCCGTCGTCGACCAGCAGCACCGAGCCGTCCGCGGGCGCGTGCGGTTCGGGCAGCGCCGCGGCCCGCCCCGCCAGCCGGCGGCGGGCGTCGGCGGTGAGCGCGGCGTACCGGGCGTCGTCCATCCCGGTGAGCTGGCCGGCCGCCGAGCTGCGCACGGTGGCGTGCGCGGTCACCGCCCCGAGCGCCAGCTCCGGGAACTCCGGCGCGAGCACCTTGGCGACGACGACGAGGTCCAGCCGGGCCGTCCACCCGAGGGCGCGCAGCCCCTCGACCAGCGTCGCGCCGACGAGGACGCCGCCGCGGGGGAGTGCGACCACGGTGACCGGCCGCCCGGTGGGGAGCACCGCCGCCGCAGGCCCGACCAGGCGGCGTCCCGCGTCGCTGCGGTCACGGAACGAGGCCACGCACCGAGCGTGCCACGATGGCCCCCTCTCAGGGGCCCGCCCCGAGCTCGCGAGTGGTGGGGGGCAGGGGGGTCCTTCTTCAGGCGTCCTGGCGGAGCACCGTCGCGGGGTCGGCGCGGTCGGCGGCGCGCTGGGCGTACAGCGCGGCCAGGACGGCGACGACGACCACCACGACCGCACCGGCGGCGAGCGCCGTCCAGGGCACGTCCAGCAGCGGGGTGGGGGGCCGCACGAGGTCGACGTCCAGCCGGCGGTAGACCAGCGCCACCGCGCCGCCGGCCAGCGCGCCGCCGAGCAGCAGCCCCGCGGCCGACACCCCGCCCAGCTCGACCAGCAGCGAGCGCAGGTGGGCGCCGCGGCTGAGGCCCAGTCGGCGCGCCATCACGTACCCCGACACCCGGCTGCGCGAGCGCGCCTCCAGGTACAGCAGCAGCCCGCCGGCGGCGATGACGCCGACGAACACGGCGAGCGCGGACAGGTAGCCGAAGGTCCAGGTGATGCCGAGGAAGTTGGCGCTCTGCAGCACCCCGGCGGGCTCGAGCGCACGGAACCCGATCCCGCCGGCGGCGCTGAGCGCCTCGACCGCCGGGCCCAGCGGCCCGTTGGTCCAGATCTCGGCGGCGCGGGAGGCGCCGGCGGTGCGCTCGATCTCCGGGAGCCGGTCGGCGGCGACGAGGACCATCGGCGCGTCCTGCCGCCGGCCGGGAAGCACCCGGGCCGTCGCGACGACCTCGGCCGGCACCTCGGCGCTGCCCAGCTGCAGCTGCGGGTCCCCGGCGGGCAGCCCGGCGGCCACCACCGGCAGCCGGCCGTCCACCGCCGGCCCGGTGAGCGCGGACATGAGCTCGGGCAACGACTCGTCGGCGAAGGAGTCGTCCCAGAACGCGGTGCCGGCGAAGTCGGCGGGGTCGACGGCGAGCACCGCGACGTCCTGCCGACCGGAGCTGTCGCCCTGCCCGTCGGGTGCGGTCGCGCTGCCCTCGTATCGGACGACGAAGGTGCCGACCTCGTCGATCGCGGCGGTGGGCGTGAACCGGGACAGCGTCTGCACCGCTCGGGTGGCACCGATCTGCACGCTCACCTTGGCGTCCAGCGTGTGCTGCGAGCTGGCGGTCAACGTCGCCGTGTAGCCCAGCACCGCGACCGGCAGGGTGACCGCGACCAGCAGGGTCGCCGTGGCCAGCCGGGCGGCGGCCAGCCGGTTCAGGGCCAGGAAGACGGCGGGGGAGCGGCGCCCGGCCCAGCGGCGCAGCCGGGGCAGCAGAGCGGTGAGCAGCCGGCCGAGCAGCACCGCGGCGCCGGCGACGGCCAGCAGGGGAAAGGCGACCAGCAGCCCGTTGACCTGGGCGACGCCGCCGGTGCTGACGACCGCGTCGCGGGTCTGCAGCAGCAGCCAGCACCACCCGGCGCCCAGCAGCAGCACCAGCTCCCACGGCACCCGGGCCGGCCACCGCGGAGCCGCGCCGAGCGGGCGCTCGGCCGTCCCGCGGGCACGCAGGCCGGCCACCACGGCGGCGGCCCCCAGGCCGACCACGAAGGCCGCGACGGCGGCCACGACCGCGGCGGAGGTGGCCGACGGGTCCAGGTCGTCGGCCGGGCCGAGCCCGCTGGTCAGCACCCGGGCGGCGGCCCAGCCGGCCGCGGCGCCGGCGAGCGCGGGCAGCCCCAGCTCCAGGGCCGCCTTGCCGGCCAGCGGCACCGGCCCGACCCCGCGGGCGGCCAGCAGCCGTACCTCGGTGGCCCGCCGGTCGGCCCAGAAGCTGCCGGCCGAGGCCACCAGGACCAGGGCCAGCAGCGCCCCGGCGACGGCGACCGGGACCACCGGCCCACGCAGCCCGGACTCCACCAGCTCGGCGCGGTCGACCGCGTCGCCCAGCCGGGAGTTGACCAGCCCGGCCTCGGAGCCGGTCTCCGGCACCCCCAGGAGCTCGAACGCCCGCTGCTGCGCCCGGTCCTGGGCGGCCAGCATCGCCCGGGCGTCGCTGACCGACAGGTCGGTGGCGTCCACCGGCACCTGGGCGAGCTGCTGCGTTCCCTGCCGGTAGCCGGCCGACACCGCGTAGAAGGTGTCCGGGTCGGTGGCCAGTGCGACGGCCGGGGGAGCGGTGTTCGCGTTGATGTCGTTGGCGTACAGGACCCGGTAGTCGCACCAGTACGCACCGGCGGCGACGCTGGACAGGTCGCGGTAGAGGCCGACGACGTCGACCTGGGTGCCGGCCACGGTGATCCGGTCGCCGAGGCCGGTGCTCGCGCCCTCGGCGTAGGAGTCGGGCAGCCAGATCCCGTTGCCGGCCTGCTGGGCGACCACCTCGACGTGGGCCAGGGCGTCGGGACGGAAGTACACGCTGACCGGTAGCGACGCGAGCTCGCCGGAGGCGGTGGTGACCTCCCCGGGCGACGCGAACCGCTCCCGGCCCACCAGTGCGGCGGTCGCCATCACGGGCTCGGCAGTGCGCCCCTGCTCTGCCCACGCGGCGACCAGCGCGTCGGTGACGGCGGGGTCCGCCCGGTCGGCGCCGACACCGTCCTGCACCCAGCCGGCCTCGGCGCACTGGTCGGCGAGCTGCTGCTGCAGTGCGGCCGACCGGGCCGAGGAGAGGAACAGCGGCGCGGAGGCGACCGCGCAGGCCAGGATCGCGCTGGTCACCAGCACGGCGAGGACGGCGGCCGGTTGGCGCAACCCCAGCAGCGGCGCCCGGGTCCACGGGGCCAGCCGCCACAACGGCCGCCGGCTCACCGGGGAGCCCCCTCGGTGACCACGCCGTCGCGCATCGACAGCACCCGGTCGGCGCGGGCCCAGGCCAGCTCGTCGTGCGTGGCGATCAGCACCGCCGCCCCGCCCCGCGCGGCCTCGACGACGGCGTCGAGCAACCCGTCGGCGTGCCCGCGGTCCTGGTGCGCGGTCGGCTCGTCGGCCAGCAGCACCGCCGGGCGGAGCAGCAGCGCCCGGGCGACGGCGACCCGCTGCTGCTCGCCGAGGGAGGCCTGGTGCGGGTACCGGTCGGCGAGGTGCGCCAGGCCGAAGTCGGTCAGCAGCGCCCGGGCGCGGGGCTCCTCGGTGCCGGCGATGCCGCGCAGGCGGGCCGGCAGCAGCACGTTGTCGGCCAGGCTGAGGTCGGTGACCAGGCCGAGGGCCTGCGGCACGAGCGCGAGGTCCCGCCAGCCGAAGGTGTCCGGGCGGCGGTCGCCCAGCGGCCCGAGGTAGCGCAGCTCGCCGTCGTCCGCGGTCTCCCAGCCGCAGAGCAGGGCCAGCAGCGTGCTCTTGCCCGAGCCGGACGGGCCGACGAGCGCCACGAACTCCCCGGCGTCGACCCGCAGGTCCACCCCGGCGAGGGCGGAGACGGTCTCCACGCCACGGGTGTAGCGCTTGACCAGCCCCCGGCCGACCAGGCCGCCGGCCGGTTGCACCCGCTCGGTCACGGCACCAGCCGGCCGTGGTCGAGCCGCACGAAGCCGTCGGCGATGGCCATCACCCGGGGGTCGTGCGAGGAGAGCACGAAGCCCACGCCGGCCGCGGCGAGGTCCTCCATGGCGGTGAGCACCCGCTCGGCCGCGGCGGTGTCCAGCTCGGCGGTGGGCTCGTCGGCGACGACCAGCGCCGGATCGCCGACGACGCCGCAGGCCACCGCCAGCCGCTGCTGCTCCCCGCCGGAGAGCTGCCCGGGCAGGTGGTCGGCGCGTTCCCGCAGGCCCAGTCGGTCGAGCAGGTCCAGCGCTGTGTGCGCGGTCACCGGGGCGCCGCGCAGCGAGGCGGCGAGCCGGACCTGGGCGACGGCGTCCAGGTAGGGCAGCAGGTTCTCGCCCGGCCGCTGGAACAGGTAGGCGACCTGGCGCTGCCGCAATCTGCGGCGGGCCCGGGGGCGCAGCCGGTCGACCCGCTGCCCGGCGATGAGCACCTCACCGGCGTCCGGGGAGTCGATGCAGGCCAGCAGCCGCAGCAGCGAGGACTTGCCCGACCCGGACGGCCCGACCACCACGGTCACCCGGGCGCGCGGGATCGACAGGGTGACGTCGACCAGCGCGGGGACGGACTCGGTCGCCGTTCGGTAGGTCTTGTCGACGCCGCGGCACACGGCGGCGGGAGCGGTGTCGGTTGCCGGGGCGAAGACCGGGGCGGACAGCGGGTCCTCGGCGAACCGGAACCCCTCGGCACTGCTCATCGACGGGCAGCCTAGAGGGCTGTCACGGCACCGCCGGGGAGGACGATGTCGCCGGTCAGGTAGCGCTGCACGGTGGGGCCGATGGCCGCGACGAGCTCCTCCGGCGACGCCGAGGCGAGCGGCTCCAACCGCAGCACGTAGCGGGCCATCACCACCCCGATCAGCTGGGAGGCCACCAGCGAGCCGCGCGCCTCCCCTTCGGCCTTGGGCAGCCCGAGGGTCCCGACCACCCGGCGCAGCACCTTGGCGACCAGGAACTCGCGGAGCAGCCGGGCGGTCCACTCGTTGTTGACCGCCGAGCGCACCAGGGCCAGCCCCGCGGTGCGGCCGGGGCCGTCCCAGACCTGCAGCAGCAGCCGCACGACGTTGGCGCCGAGCTCGTCCCTCCCGCCGGCCAGCGCCGCGGGGAGCAGCTCCTCCGGGTCGGCCGGTGCCTCGATCGCGGCCAGGAAGAGCTTGTCCTTGCTGCCGAAGTAGTGGTGCACGAGCGCCGGGTCGACCCCGGCGTCGGCGGCGATCACCCGGATCGAGGCGCCGTCGAACCCGCGCTCGGCGAAGGCGGTGCGCGCCGCAGCGAGCACCGCCTCCCGGGTGTCGGGGTTGCCGGGGCGCCGACCGCCGGGGCGGGCGCGGCGTGCGGGCTGGCTCAGCTGGTCCTCCTCCGCAGGGTGGCCGCCGCCAGCCCGAGGGCCAGCAGCGCGGCGCCGGCGACGACACCGACGTCGGTCCACATGGTGCCCGTCGCCTCCGTCGACCGACCGACCTCCTGCAGGGCCTCGACGGCGTAGGTGAGCGGGAGGGCGTCGCTGACCACCTGCAGCCAGCCGGGCAGCTGCTCGCGCGGCACCAGCAGCCCGCAGAGGAAGAACTGCGGCAGCACGATGACCGGCATGAACTGCACGGCCTGGAACTCACTGCGGGCGAAGGCGCTCGCCAGCAGTCCCAGCGCCACGCCCAGCACGGCGTCGACGACGGCGATCAGGACGACGAGCGCGAGCGGGCCGGCGACGTCCAGGCCGTAGACCGTCGTCGCCACGGTCACGGTGACCACCGCCTGCAGCGCGGCGGCCAGCCCGAACGCCGCGCCGTAGCCGAGCAGCAGGTCGGGGCGGGAGAGCGGCGTGGTGAGCAGCCGCTCGAGCGTGCCGGAGGTGCGCTCGCGGAGCATCGCGATGCTGGTCACCAGGAACATCACCACGAACGGGAAGACGCCGAGCATGATCAGCCCGACCCGGTCGAAGGTGTCCGGCTGGCCGGGGCGGGTCGGGACGTCGGACCAGACCAGGTAGAGCAGCCCGAGCAGGGCGCTGGGCAGCACCAGCAGCATCGCGACGGTGCGGTGGTCGTGGCTGAGCTGGCGCAGCACCCGGCCGGCGGTCGCGGTGGTCAGCGAGGGGCTGAGCGTGGTCGTCACGCCGCCACCTCCTCGGTCTCCCGGACCAGGGAGAGGAACGCCTCTTCCAGGTCGTCGGAGCCGGTGCGGGTGCGCAGCTCCGCGGGCGTGGAGTCGCTGAGCAGTCGGCCCTCGCGGAGCAGCAGCAGCCGGTCGCAGCGGCCGGCCTCGTCCATCACGTGGCTGGAGACGACCAGCGTCGTCCCGGCGTCGGCCAGGGCGTGGAAGCGGCCCCACAGCTCGACCCGCAGCACCGGGTCCAGGCCGACGGTCGGCTCGTCGAGCACCAGCACCTCGGGCTCGCCGACCAGCGCGCAGGCCAGCGACGCGCGCCCGCGCTGACCGCCGGAGAGCTCCTCGACCAGCTGGCCGGCGGCGTCGGAGAGGCCGACGTCGGCGATCGCCGCGTCGGCGGCTGCGGCCCCCCGGCCGTACAGCGCGGCGAAGTAGCGGGCGTTCTCCCGCACGGTGAGGTCGGCGTACACGCTGGGGGCCTGGGTGACGTAGCCGACCCGCGAGCGCAGCTCCGCCGAGCCGGCCGGGCGGCCCAGCACGGTGACCGACCCCGAGCGCACCTGCTGCACGCCCACGATGGCGCGCATCAGGGTGCTCTTCCCGCTCCCGCTCGGTCCCAGCAGCCCGGTGACCTGACCGGGTGGGACGGTGCAGCCCACCTCGTGCAGGACCCGGCGTGGGCCCCGGTGCACGACCAGGTCGGTGACGGTGACAGCGGCGTCCATGACGACCTCCGACAACTCAACGAGTGATGAACTCAACGCTAGATGAGTTGTGTCGAGCCGGCAAGAGCCAGGCGCGGGGAAGAGGGATCAGCGCGCCGCGGTGCCGGCGCGGAGGAAGGTGGTGACGTCGGCCGCCGGACCCGGCCGGCAGAACAGGTACCCCTGGCCGACGTCGCAGCGCAGGTCGGTGAGCGCACCGGCGGTGGCGGCGTCCTCGACCCCCTCGGCGACCACGGTCATGCCGAGCTCGTGGCCGAGGTCGACCACCGAGCGGACCAGCGCGGCGTCCTCGGCGGAGGCCACCATCTCCGCCACGTAGCTGCGGTCGATCTTCAGCTCGTCCACCGGCAGGTGCTTGAGGTGCCCCATGGAGGAGTACCCGGTGCCGAAGTCGTCGATCGAGATGCGCACACCGGCCGCGTGCAGCCGGCGGAGGACCTCGCGGGCCCGGGTCGGCTCGGCCAGCAGCGCGCTCTCGGTGATCTCCAGCCGCAGCAGGTCCGCGGGCACGTCGTGGGCCTGCAGCCGCTGCAGCACCCGGCCGAGCAGGTCGGGCCGGGCCAGCGAGCGCGCCGACAGGTTCACCGCCACCGGGACCTGGAAGCCCTCGGCGGACCAGGCGTGCACCTGGGCCAGGGCGAGGTCGAGCACGGCGTCGGTGACCGGTTCGATCAGCGCGGTGCGCTCGACGGCGCCGAGGAAGTCCACCGGCGCCAGCAGTCCCCGGACCGGGTGCTGCCAGCGCACCAGCGCCTCGACGCCGACGACCCGCCCGCTGTCCAGCGCCACCTTCGGCTGGTAGTGCACGACGAGCTCGCCGTCGGCCAGCCCACGGCGGAGCTCGGAGAGCAGCACCAGCCGGCTGCGGTCGTTGCCGTCGGAGAGCGGGTCGTACACACCGACGCCGTCCTGGCTCTCCTTCGCGGCGTACATGGCGATGTCCGCCTGGCGGAGCAGGGTGCCGACGTCGGCCGCGCCCTCGCCGCACACGGCGACGCCGATGCTGACGTCGACGTCCAGCGAGAGGCCGTCGACCAGGAACGGCGTGCCCAGCGCGGCGTGCAGCCGCTCGGCCGCCGCCCGCGCCTCGGACACCGTCACGTCGGGCAGCAGCACCGCGAACTCGTCGCCGCCGAGCCGGGCCACCATGTCCACCTCGCGCACCAGTGGGCGCAGCCGCGGGCCCACCTGGGCCAGCAGCCGGTCGCCGTAGCTGTGCCCGAGGGTGTCGTTGACCTCCTTGAACCGGTCCAGGTCCATCAGCAGCACCGCCAGCCGGCACGGCGTGGCCGGGTCGCCCAGCAGCTCCTCGCCCCGGGCCAGGACGGCGGCGCGGTTGGGCAGCCCGGTGAGGGCGTCGTGCGTGGCCTGGTGCGCGAGCCGGGACTGCAGCTCGAGCCGCTCGGTCACGTCGCGGGCGGTCAGCAGCAGCCCACCGATGTCGGGGTCCGAGCGCCGGTCGGAGGAGCTGACCTCCAGGTGCCGCCACCCGCCGTCCCGGTGCCGGACCCGGACCAGGAACACCTGCGAGGGCTCGCCGTCGTGGGTGATCGGTGCGCCGGTGGTGGTGAACAGGTGGGCGTCCTCGGCGAACAGCAGGTCCCCGGCGTGCAGGTCCACCAGCTCGGCCCGGCTCCAGCCGAGCACCGCGGAGATCGAGTCCGAGACGAAGGAGATCTGCCCGTCGGGCGTGAGCAGGGCCATGACGTCGTTCGTGGCGTGCACCACCGAGCGGAACCGGCGCTCCCGGTCGAGGGCGGTGAGCAGCGCGTTGAAGGCGGCGGCCGCACTGCCCAGGTCGTCGGCGGACTCGACCGGCAGCGCCAGGTCGGCGGCCGGACGGCCGGGGACGTGCGCGGCGGCGACGGGGTCGCCGATGACCTGGGCGACCTCGGCGATCCGGCCGGCCAGCAGCCGGAGCCGGGTGCCGATGACGTACCGGGCGAGCAGCCAGTTCGCCCCACCGAGCACCAGACCGGCGGCGAGGCAGGCGGCGCGGAAGGTGGTCGTGGTCGCGTACGGCGACGGGACCCCGAGCAGCACGGCGAAGACCGGGAAGACCGCGCCGACCACGAGGCCCAGCACCGCCATGCCGAGGGCCAGCCGGGCGAAGACGGACCACTGGACAGGCGGGACCGCGTCCTGCGTCGTCCGCTGCATGCCGACGTCATCGGCCCCGGCGACGACCGGCTGGACTCCCCGTCGTCCCGGGCTCCCCCGGAAGGGGCGCGCTGCGGTCACCGGCGCGATGGTCGGGCCTGCCCGCGGCGGACCGCGTCGAGCAGGGCGATGAGCGCCAGCGGCACCACCGACCAGAGCCCGAGCACCCAGAGCGCCCGGGTCACGCCGTCGTCGGCGAAGTAGGTGGCGCCGCGCAGCGCCCGCACGGCGACCCCCGGCGGGAGGACCTCCGCCAGCGGGTGCAGCCACGGCGGCAGGTACTCGGCGGGCAGGTTGCCGGTGCTGGTGGCGTTGCCGAGGATCACCAGGCCCAGCGAGGTGACGAAGGTGCCGGCCGACCCGATCGCCCGCAGCACCAGCGCGGCCGTCGCGGCCACCGACAGCGCCAGCAGCCCGACCAGGACGGCGACCGTGCCGAAGCCGGCCGGGAGGGCGGCGTAGACGACGGTGGCGGCCCAGGTGACCAGCAGCGCGGAGACGACCGCGAACAGCCCGATGCTGACCAGCCGCCAGCGCAACGGCAGCTTCGGCGCCGCGGAGTAGGACTGGATGCCGAACAGGAAGCCGCCGAGCACCACCCCGAAGGAGCCGTAGAAGATCCCCAGGCCGCGGGTGTCCCCGGGCGCCAGCGGCCGCAGGTCCTCGGCCTGCAGCTGCCCGCCGGCCTGCTGGGCGAGCGGGGTGAACGCCTGGGTCACCGTCATGGTCACGCCCTGGCCGTTGGCGCCGGCGGTGAGCAGCCGGGCGGGCGCGCCGGGCAGGAAGGCGGCGTACACGTCCCGCTGCAGGACGGCGGAGCGGGCGGCGGCCTCGTCGGTCAGCCGCGAGACCGCGAGGTCGCCCGGGGCGGCCCGGTCCAGCGCGGTGCGCACCTGGTCGACCTGCGCGGCGCTGCCGACCACGCCGACCGGCAGGCCGTGCGGCACCGGGGCGTGGAAGGCGTCCAGGAAGACCACCACGAACGCCAGGCCGATCAGCGTGGCCACCAGCGCCGGGACTCCGACCCCGCGGGCCAGCGCGGCGACCGCGGAGCCCTCCGACCGCTGCGTCTCGACGCCGGCCTCCGCCGGGCCGGGTGGGGGCGTGAAGCCGCCGGGCATGCGGGTGTCTCCTCGTCGCCGGGGCGTCAGGCCGACGCTGCGCCGGCCAGCGACCGGCCCAGCGCGTCGCCGGAGCGCCAGGCGCTCTCCACCTTCGACGGCGCGCACCAGCCGTCGCCGCAGCGGCCGATGCCGGCGTCCAGCGCGAAGGGGGCCTCGCGGGGCGCAGCGGGCTTGGCGTAGCTCCACCGGTGTGCGTGCGCCCAGCCCGGGTCGGCGTCGATGCCCAGCAGCGCCCGGACCGCGGCGGTCACCGCGGGGACGGCGGTGTCGGGGTCGGCGAGGTGCTCGGCCGCGAAGGCCGGGGTGGTGTGGGCGACCAGCACCGGGGCGGCGTCGCCGCGGCGGTCGCCGTCGTCGGCCACCCACTCGAGCACCGGGGAGTCGTGCACGAACACGCCGTGCAGGTCCGCAGGCCAGCGCCGGTCCGGCCAGCCCAGCGCGACGGCCAGCGAGGGCTGCCAGCCGGCGTCCGGGACGTCGTCGGAGGTCAGCAGCCGGGCCGCCTGCGGATCGGGCATGGCCAGCACGACCGCGGCCACCGCCACGCCGTCCACCAGCGGGCCGGGGGTCACCGCGGTGACGGCGCGCCCGAGCTCGACGTCCAGCCCGGTGGCGAGGTCGACGACCAGGCTGCGCAGCCCGCTGGGGGTGCCGTAGCGGACCGGGCCGGACGTCGTCCGTTCGATGCCGCCGGGGCCGGCGACCGCGAACGTGTCGGTCCACGGCCGGGCCAGCCCGCGCCGCACCCAGTCCTCGACGACCGGCGCGAACGGCGAGCCCTCGCCCGCGGTCAGGTAGGAGGCGCCGAGGTCGACCGGCCGGCCGTGCAGGGTCCGGCCGCCCATCCGCCCGCCGAGCCGGCGCCCGCGGTCGACCAGCCGCACCGGCACGTCCCGATCGGCCAGGGCCCGGGCGCAGGCCACCCCGGAGATCCCGCCACCGACCACGACCGTGCTGCGTGCGCTGTCCACGCCGCCGATCCTGCGGGGCACGACGTGATCGCGCGCGGCGAGCCCGCACTCCGGGATCAGGTCACCTGATCATGGTGGCTCCCAGCTCAGGGTGTGGGCTGAGCCAGGAGCATGCGCGGTGAGGAAGGACGTGTGTCAGGAGGAGGGCCGCTGATCTCGGGACGTCGGCATGGTCCTGAGTCTCCTGGGAACCGCGGACGGGGTGGTCAACATGCTGTGCAGCCGGTCGGCCTTGACGTGCCAGGTGCTGCCGACGTCGGCGTGGGTCACCCTCAGCACCCGCCCACCGAGATCGCGTATCTCGTCTTCCCGGCGCTTCTCCTCCCAGAGGACCTCGGCCGCCGTTCGGTCCCGGAACGGATCGTCGTACTTGACCCGACCGTCGAACTCCACGGCGACCGCGGCCTCCTCGTACCAGGCGTCCACGCGGGCGACGAACCCCCGAGGCCCGTGCAGGTCGACCTGCAGTTCGGGCAGGGGCAGGCCGCTGCCGATGATGCGCAGCCT
Organism: Modestobacter altitudinis; assembly: GCF_005930475.1. Taxonomy (GTDB): domain Bacteria; phylum Actinomycetota; class Actinomycetes; order Mycobacteriales; family Geodermatophilaceae; genus Modestobacter; species Modestobacter altitudinis. The sequence continues at coordinate 783 of NZ_SJEW01000087.1, read as the reverse complement.
CCCGCGCGTCTCGAGTGGGGACTCCGCTCGGCCGTCGGCAAGGCCCGCCGCCCGCGCCGCTGCCCCGATGCCGAACCAGTGGGTCTGCTCCAGCACTGCCGAACGCAGCTCAGCAGCGGTCAGCGCGCCGCCGTGCAGGGCAGCGTCCATGGCCATGACGGCGTTCTCGAGTGACCACTCGCGGGCACAGTCGACGAGGGTGCGGGCTGGACCGGTGATGCGGAAGCCCCCGTCCATGCGGACGTGCTGCGGCGGCAGTCCAGCCCGCATCACCGAGTAGCCACGCCCCTTGCGCCACTGCTCCTCCGCGGTCAGCGAGACGCCGGCCGAGCCCGGTGCAGGAACCAAGAAGCCCAGCAGCCTTGCCGCGGAGGCGTGACTGACGGCCGGCTCCCCGCCGAGGCACAGGAGGACGGCGGCACAGTCCAACCGGTGGCGCATGGCGTCGCCCCGCTGAGAGGCGTCCTCGAGGACCTCGCGCTCCACGTACACGCCTCGCCGCAACCGATCCCACTCCCGGCGACGGATCGCTGACTGGACGTCGGCCGGTGCCAGGCCGGCGCGGCGGACGTCAGCGGCGGTGAAGACGCCCCACTGGCGGCGAGCGGCTTCGCGAAGGACCGGATGCACGGGGTCAACCCTGGCCACGACGGCACCCTCATGGGCCGGGCGCCGCGAATTTGTGGACAGGTCGGCGTCCTGACTCAGCCCCGGTGCTCCTGGCTCATGCGGAGTGGTGAGCCAGGAGCCCGGATGACCAGGTCACCTGATCCTGGGGGAGGG
>NZ_SJEW01000086.1 GCF_005930475.1 Modestobacter altitudinis | reverse complement strand
GATCACGGACGGCGCAGTTCTTGCCGGGCCGCGGTCCCAGGGGTCGTCGGCCTGGGCGACCGACTGGCCTGCGAGGGCGAACGCGAAGGAGAACGCGCAGACGGCTGCTCCCCGGAGCACCCGGGGGCGGAGGCGCAGGTCGCGGTCGTGCGGCAGGACGGTGTGCTGGCTGTCCACGTGCATGGTGAGGAGCTCCTCGGAGAGGGTGACGGGTCGTCCGTCATCGGTACGACCTCGTGCGGCGGGTGCATCGGTCAGGTGTCCGGGTGGACGGCCGGTTCAGCAGCTCGCACGTGCGGCACCCACCGGACAGCCCGCGGACCTGGTCGGGTCCGGACGGTCCGGCTCTACGCGGGGAGACCCCGGGAAGGACGGGTGCGGTGGCTGCGCCGGCTCAGGTGCGCGGCGAGGCGTCGCGGTGTCGTGCGCGACGGGTGCTCGCGGGCACTGGACAGGCCCGTGAGCGCACCATGCGGTGGGCTCTCCGTTCTCCCGTGGCCGCCTACCGGGTCAGCTGGCGGGTTCGGGCGGGGAGACGCCCTACCCACCCCTCCGAGCTCAGGCTCGGCGGGCGGGATTCACCCCACGAACGATGGGTCCCCGGCTCGCGCCGCGATGGCGGACGGGACTCGGCGGCATCCGGCCAGGGTCCCCGGGTGGGGACGTGACGACCGACCGGACGCCCAGACCGTAGGGCGCGCTGTGCATCCCCGACAACGCGAGGGCGGCGTCATGGCAGGTCCTGTGGACTCGCCGCGCCGGGCCGGTGTGATAACGGACTGGTCACGGGCCTGGGAGCCGTCAACGCGCGGAGGAGAGCGAGGTGTCGGGCCGTAGCCGATCGGTCAGGAATCGAGAAGCTCGCGACCGTTCGGCGGTCCTAGCCTCTCCTCGACCGGCCTCGTGCCACGCGGGGCCCGGGAGTGCGAGAGGAGTGCCGGGATGACCGCGGAGACCATCACGACCGGGGTGGGCGGCTTCAGCGCCGAGGAGCGGGCCGCGATGCGGGCCCGAGCCGACGAGCTGCGGGCCGAGGGACGGGGTGGCGCCAAGAAGGCCGACGGGCTGCAGGCGCTGCTCGACGCGATCGCGAAGATGACACCGGAGGACCGCGCCCTCGCCGAGCGCGTCCACGTGACGGTCAGCGCCGCCGCCCCGGACCTGCTGCCCAAGACCTGGTATGGCATGCCGGCCTACACGAACGCCGACGGCAAGGTCGTCGTCGCGGTGAAGAACGCCGGCAAGTTCGGCCAGCGCTACACGACCGTGGAGTTCCAGGACCCGGCCCACCTCGACGACGGGGACCTGTGGCCGGTGTCCTTCGCCCTCACGCGGTGGACGCCCGAGGTGGAGGCGAGCGTCGCCGGGCTGATGCGGGCCGCGGTGTCGTGAGGCCCTGGCGCCGCGTCAGCTGATCGGCAGTCCGGCCAGACCCGCAGCGAGGCCGAGCAGCGCGCAGACGCCGAGGGTGCGCAGCACCGACCACCTCACCCGGAACAGCAGCACGGCAGCGACGGCGGCGATGGCCAGCGGCACCAGCCGCAGGGTGCTGACGTCGGGCAGCTCGAGCGACAGCGGGCCACCGTCGACGTCCACCGTCTCGGCGAAGAGAGTGTGGACGGCGAAGTACACGCCCAGGTTGGCGATGACGCCGACCACGGCGGCGGTGATGCCGCTGAGGGCCGCCGACAGCGACCGGTTGCCGCGCAGCCGCTCTATGTACGGGGCGCCGAGCAGCACGAACAGGAAGCTCGGTACGAACGTCACCCAGGTGACCAGCAGTGAGGCAAGCACGGCAGCGACCCACGGGTCGAGCTCGCCGGGTGCCCGGTAGGCGCCGAGGAAGGCGACGAACTGGACGACCATGACCAGCGGGCCGGGCGTTGTCTCGGCCAGGGCCAGGCCGCGGACCATCTCGCCGGGGGACAGCCAGCCGTGGACGGCGACCGCCTGCTGGGCGACGTAGGCCAGCACCGCGTAGGCGCCGCCGAAGGTCACCACCGCAGCGCCGGAGAAGAAGAGCCCCTGCTCGGTGAGGACGCTGGAGGCACCGGTCAGCACGCCGACCGCCGCGATCGGCAGGCCCCAGGCGACCAGCCCGACCAGCAGCACCCGCAGGGTGCGGCGAGCGGTGGGGGCCTCGTGGTGCAGCACGTCGTCGGAGATGACCGGCGGCGGGCCGGCGTCAGGGAGCTCGGCGGCCGACCTCTGCGGCAGCGCGGACGGTCGCCACCGGCCCAGTGCCCCGCCGGCGACCCCGGCGAGGGCGACGACGACGGGGAACGGGACGCCGAACACGGCCAGGGCGAGGAAGGAGGCCACCGCCAGGACGACGAGGGCCCTGCTGTCCAGCGCCTTCCTGGCCACCCGGAGGACCGCCTGGACGACGATCGCCAGCACGGCCGCGGCCAGCCCGGTGAAGACGGCGGTGACGACGGTCGTGGTGCCGAAGCCGACGTAGACCGCCGACAGCGCCAGCAGCGCGACCACGCCGGGCAGCACGAACAGGCCGCCGGCGACGAGCCCGCCGGCGGTGCCGTGCAGCAGCCAGCCGACGTAGGTGGCCAGCTGCTGGGCCTCCGGGCCGGGCAGCAGGGTGCAGTAGTTGAGGGCGTGCAGGAACCGGCGCTGACCGATCCACCGCTTCTCCTCCACCAGGGCGCGTTGCATGACCGCGATCTGACCGGCCGGGCCACCGAAGGTCTGCAGCGAGATGCCGAACCAGGTCCGCACCGCGTCGCGGAACGGCACCACGCGCTGTCCGTGCGGCCGGCCCATCGGGACGGAGACGTCGGCCGGCGGGGTGGTCGGCGGGACGGGCTCGGGCGGGTCAGGCATCACACGTCCCTCCTCGTCCTGCGTCGTGCCTGGTCGGCACCCGGGGCCTGGCGCACCCTCGACCCCGGCGGGTCTGCTGGCCGGTCAGTCCCCGGTGGCCGCGAACCGCACCGTGCGGGTGGCCGGGTCCGCCGTGGTCAGCCGGATCCGGACCCGCTCGCCCGGGGTCAGGCGGCCGTCGCAGCGGGCCTGCACGGCCAGGTCGGTGAGGACCACGGTGGACCGCTTCTCCTCCGCGTCGAGCACGACGGCGTCGAAGACCTCGCCGACCCGGTCGGCCAGCACGGTGGCCTCCACCAGGTCGATGACGGCGCGCTCCACCTCGTGCGTGCGCCGGTCGGAGACGGCCATCAGCCCGGGCAGCTCCGGCAACGCGGCGCGCAACTCGGCGGAGGGCTGCTCCCCGGCGGCCAGCGCGAGGCAGACCTCGGTGCCGAACCGGTCGACCAGCCGGCGCAGCGGCGCGGTCACGTGCGCGTAGGGGGCGCCGACGCCCCCGTGTCCGGGCTGGGCGGGCGGCGGCCCGTCGAAGGCGGTGTAGGCCGCGCCGCGCAGCAGTGCGGCCGCGGCGTCCAGGAAGGTGGCGTGCCGGGGTTGCGCGGGATCCAGGCCGGCGACGACGTCGCCGGGGCCGGCGCCCTCCGGCCAGTCGACGCCGAGCCCGGGGGCCAGCCGGCGGAGCGCGTCGACCGCGGCTCGGTCGGCCGGCGGCAGCGTGCGGAGCACCCCGACCCCGCCGTCGAGCATCAGCCGGGCCGCGCACCGACCGGTGAGCAGCGAGATCTGCGCGTTCCAGCCCTCGACGTCGGACTGGCCGCGGAAGGCGATCGTCCAGCCGCCGTCCGGGCCGGGCTCGACCTCCTGGGACGGCGTGCCCAGCTCGATCGCACCGCGGTCGCGGGCGCGTGCCTGCAGCAGCCGGCCGATCTCGGGCAGCAGCTCCAGCTCCGGGGGCACCTGCTGGCCCACCGACTCGTAGTCCAGCTGGGCGCGGCTGCGGACCCGGGCCCGCCGCAGGTCGACGGCGGTGACCTCGCCGTCGGCGTCCAGGTCGATGGTCCACAGCGCGGCCGGCCGGAGCTGGCCGGGCAGCAGGCTGGCCGCGCCCTCGGACAGCTGCGGCGGGTGCAGCGGCGTCCGCCCGTCCGGGCAGTAGACGGTCTGGCCGCGGCGGCGGGCCTCGGCGTCGATCGCACTGCCCAGCGGCACGAAGGCGCCGACGTCGGCGATCGCGTAGGACACCCGGTAGCCGCCCGCGGTGCGGGTCAGGTGCACGGCCTGGTCCAGGTCGCGGGCGCCGGGCGGGTCGATGGTCACCAGCGGCAGGTCGGTCGCGTCGTGCTCGGGCAGCGCCGGGTCGGCGGCCACCCGGTCGGCCTCGGCCAACACCGCCGCCGGGAACTCGTCAGGGACGCCGGCCTCCTCCCGGACCGCGGCGAAGTCGATCGGTCCGGACACCTTCAGCACGCGAGCCACTCCGCCACCCTGGCACGGGGTGCGATGGCGCGCGGCGGCTGGACCGGCCGGCCGTGGCCCCTCCCTCCACGACACGGCTCGGTGGCTCCCGGAAGACGGTCGCCACGACGTCAGACCGACCACTGTCGAGTGACGGGCGAGCAGGAGATACAGTGCACCGATGGGTGCAGTATCGCCAACGCTCGACGCGACGTTCTTCGCGCTCTCGGACCCTCAGCGCCGGGGCATCCTCGAGCGCCTGGGCCGCGGCCCCGCGACGCTCAGCCAGCTCGCGGAGCCGTCGGGCCTGACCCTCAACGGGATCAAGAAGCACGTCGGGATCCTGGAGTTCGCCGGCCTCGTCGAGACCGAGAAGGTGGGCCGCGTGCGCGAGTGCCGGCTGGGCCCGGCCACGACGCTCAGCGAGGCGGGAGGGTGGATCGAGGCCCATCGCCGCACCTGGGAAGGTCGGTTGAACCGCTTCGAGCGTTTCGTGGAGGGCGCGGAGTGAGCGGCGAGCTCCGCTACGAGCGCCTGGTCCAGGCATCGCCCGAGCGCGTGTTCGACCTGTTCACGAGCCCGGCAGGTCAGCGCGAGTTCTACGGGAACGACGCGCCGGGCTGGGTCGTCGACTCGCGGTGCGAGCTGCGCGTCGGCGGCACCTGGGAGATCGCCTTCGGCCCGTCGCCGGAGGAGCTGTACCGGCACCTGCACGTGTTCGAGGCGATCGAGCGCCCGTCCCGCCTGCTGCTGGCCACGACGGAGACCCGCCCCGACGGGTCGCGGCTCGCCTTCAGCACCGAGGTCACCTTCGCGCCGCGAGGCGGGGCGACCCTGCTGACGATGCTCCAGTGGGGCTTCCCGTCCCGCGAGCTGCGCGACGAGCACGGCCGCGGTCTGCCACACGCATTCGACCGGCTGGAACGGGCCCTGTAGCCCCTGTGGGAGGAGACCAGATGGCGAAGTCCGTCCTGTACATGTCGATGTCGCTCGACGGGTTCATCACCGGCCCGGAGGACGGCCCTGGCAACGGGCTCGGAGCCGGAGGCGGCCGGCTCCACGACTGGCTCGGGGAGCCCGTCTCCGACCACCCGCACTTCGACCCGCCGGGGTTGAGCGGGCAGGTGTTCGCCGAGTCGATGGCGACCGGTGCGGTCGTCGTCGGCCGCAAGACCTTCGACTACGCCGGTCAGTGGGGCGGCGACCACCACGGTGTGCCGATCTTCGTACCCACGCGGGGCGTCCTGCCGGACACGCAGAGCGGCTGGGTTCACTACCTGACCGACGTCGCGACGGCGATGCGCGAGGCCAAGGCCGCTGCCGGAGATGCGGACGTGATGGTGCACGGCGCCGGGCTCGCGCAGTCGCTGCTGCGGGAGGGCCTGCTCGACGAGCTGGAGATCCACCTGATCCCGGTCGTCCTCGGCGGGGGGCGGCGGTTGTTCGGCGGAGACCGCATCGAGCTCGAGTTGTCCCGCGTCCTCGACGCGCCCGGCGTCACGCACCTGCGCTTCCGGGTGGTCCGGCTCAGCCCTCTCCCGGGAGTCCGCACCGCGCCGAGCATCTGACCCAGCGTTGACCATTCGTCCAGCGGGAAGGCGTGGCCATGTCCAAGGTCTGGTTCGTGACCGGGAGCTCGCGCGGTCTGGGTCGCGCGTTCGTCGAGGTCGCGCTCGAAGCGGGTGACCGCGTGGCCGCGACGGCGCGTGACCCCGAGCGGTTGCAGGACCTCGTCGACGGGTTCGGTGACGCGGTGCTGCCGCTGCGGCTGGACGTCACCGACCACGACGCGGCTGCGCGTGCCGTCGCCCAGGCCGTGGCGAGGTTCGGTTGCATCGACGTCGCCGTCAACAGCGCCGGCTACAGCGACCTGGCCTCGTTCGAGGACACGACGATCGACTCCTTCCGGGCGCAGGTCGACACCGACTTCTACGGTGTCGTCAACGTGACGAAGGCGGTCGTGCCGGTGCTGCGTGAGCAGGGCAGTGGTCACGTCTTCCAGGTGTCGTCGCTCAGCGTTCGCTGGTCCGCGCCGGGCCTGACCGCCTATCAGGCCGCGAAGTGGGCCGTCGCCGGGTTCTCCCTCGGTCTCGCCCAGGAGCTCGCGCCGTTCGGCGTGCAGATCACCGTGCTCGAGCCGGGCGGCATGCGCACCGACTGGGCCGGCTCGTCGATGACGATCCCGCAGCCCAGCGGGCCGTATCAGCCCACGATCGGGGCCTTCGCCGACCTGGTGCGCGCCGCATCAGGTCACGAGGCCACCGACCCGCGTCGTGTCGCCCAGGTGGTACGCGACCTCGCCGGCCGGGACGGTGCACCCACGCGGATCCTGCTCGGCACCGACGCAGTGCCGTTGGCGCAACAGGCGGCGCAGGAACTCGCCGCCAACGACGAGGCCTGGCGAGAAGTCGGCCTGAGCGTCTCCGACCCGACGCCCTGACCGCCGATGCGCTGAGGGACGCGATGGGGGCGTGGCTGGCGTGGCTGGCGTGGCTGGCGTGGGCGGCGAATCCGGCGGCGCAGTTGACGGCCACGATGACGAGGGAGGTGCCGATGGCTGTGGTCATCGGGAGGCCGAGCACGATGACCAGCACGGGGGATGATCAAGAATCCGCCGCCGACGCCGAGCAGTCCGGTGAGGAAGCCGACGACGAGTCCGCCGGCAAGGGTGCGGGGCAGGCAGCGGCGCCAGTTGACGGTGCCGTGGTCCGTGGCGCAGGGCGCCGTTGGCGGGCTTGTCCTGCAGCATCGGGACGCCGGCCGCGATCATCTGCAGCGCGAAGATGGCGAGCACGACGTCGTCGGGCAGCAGTCGGTTGACCGCGGCCCCGGCGAAGGCCGTCGCCGCTCCGGCTGCGCCGGAGAGCGGTGCGATCCGCCAGGCGATCTGGCGGGCGCGCAGTCTGGGCGAACCCCGAAGACTGGGCGCAGCGGCGGCGGCCGGCGCTGCCGGTGAGCGCTGGGCTGACCTCATCATCCGTACGGTTGGTGGAACGTCGGTCGGGTCCTGGCCTGCAGCTGATGACGTCGGAATTCAACCCGGTGCGGGTGTCGCCGGCGACGCTCTGGCGACGCCTGCTCATGACGGGAAGATGAAGCCTGTCGCGATGAGGATCGCGATGAGGAGGGCGGCCACGAAGTCGACCGCGGCGCAGAAGGGTGGCCACCATCGGGTGCCGGCCACGAACTGCGTGCGGTGCTGCCACACGTCCTTGAGGCCGTGGCCGGCCAGTCCGGCGACGATCAGCCAGACCGTTCCGGTGACGGCGGCAGCGGCGACGACGACGAAGACGGACATGACGACCGTCTCGACGGCGAGGACATGCGGCCGTCCGTCGGCGACGGCGAACCCGATGTAGACGGCAGCGATCAGCGGGAGCCCCAGGGCGTAGACGGTGGCGGTGTCCAGCCAGAAGAGGGCGAAGGGTGACGCGGCCTGGAGGACTCCCCAGAGGACGCCCCACATCACGGGCGTGCGCAGTCCGCCGCCGCTGAGGGGGGCCGTGACCGGTCGCCGGACGCCAGGTGCGTGCTCGGTAGCGCCCATGTCGATCCGCCCCTCAGCGCGCGCGGGGGGTGATCGTCCTGGCGAGGTAGGCCGCGTCGTTGCCGACCCAGCCGAGCAGCGCCGAGCCCCGGGTGTGCTGCCACGTCCGCCCGAGGGTGTAGAGCCCGGGGGAGGGGGTGATCCCGCGGGACTGCCGCAGTCGTCCCTGTCCGTCGGTGGCATCTGGGACGTCGATCCAGGAGTCGTCTCGGGTGAACCCGGTGGCCCAGACGACGACGTCGTAGGCGGCGCGGGTGCCGTCGGCGAAGCAGATGCTGGGTCCGTCCACTGCGGCGACCCGGGGGCGCAGCGTGATGCCGTGGCGCTTGGAGAGTGCGCCGGGGCCGATTCCCACGATCTGGTCGCGGCCGGCGAGCCGGCGTCCCAGCCGCGATTCGGCCGTCACGCGGTCCAGCCGCAGGGCAGAGGCCCAGCGCCAGACGTCGCGCCCCAGCGGCCGCTGCGGCACGGTCGGTATCCGTTTGCCGACCGCCAGGTCGACGGGGTGGGTGCCGGACAGTTCCAGCGCGATCTGGCAGCCGGAGTTCGCCGCTCCTACGACGAGCACTCGGCCCGGCGGCAGCGCGTCGGGCCGCCGGTAGTCGGCGCTGTGGAGCTGGTGCACGTCCGCAGCGAGCTGCGCCGCGGCCGACGGCGTGAAGGGCACCTGGAAGGGGCCGGTGGCGACGACCACCTGGTCGGCCTCCACCGCATCAGCCCCCGCCTTGACCAGGTAGGTCCCGTCACCGGCGCGGACCAGGGACGTGACGGTCGTGTCGAGTCTGACCGGGAGAGCGAACTTCGCCGCGTACGTCCGCAGGTAGTCGGCCACCTCGTCCTTGACGGGGTAGGCGTCCGCGTCCGCCGGGAACGGCAGCCCCGGCAGGTCGTCGTAGCGGCCGGAGGTGAAGAGCCGCAGCGAGTCCCAGCGGGTGCGCCACGCTCCACCGATCTCCGAGTTGGAGTCCACGATCTGGAATTGCAGTCCCGTCTGCGCCAGGTGGTAGCCCATCGCGAGGCCCGCCTGTCCGCCACCGATCACGAGCACGTCCAGATGCGGCGATGCCGGGCCGGTCGTCATCGGACCGGCTCCGGGCGACGGGCCACGTTGAAGCTGAACATCATGCCGCTCTCGGTGTGCTCGGCGATGTGGCAGTGGGCCATCCACAGCCCGGGGTTGCTGATGTCGAGGAGGATGTCAACGGTCTCGCCCGCACGGAGCAGCACGGTGTCCTTCCACACCAGGTTCGGCTCGGGTGTCCCGCCCCTCGTCAGGACGAGGAAGCGGCCGGCACCGTGCACGTGGAACGGGTGGTGCATCGGGTGGTCCTGGTCCATCTCGTTGACCAGCCGGATCTTCACCCGGTCCCCGACGGTGAACGCCCAGTCGATGGCGTGGTTCACCGCACCGGTCTCCCGGTCGATGAGCTGCCAGATCATGTTGCCCGGATCCGACGCCCGGTTGATGTCGGGCATCAGGTCCTCCCACTCCAGACCGTCCCCACCGCCGTGGTCATGGGGCTCCGCGGCCTCGTGCGCGGCGGCCGGTGCGCCCTCGGTCGGCACGAGCTTCATCCCGCAGATCGGGCAGGTCGAGGGCGCCGTGCCGATGACCTCGGGGTGCATCGGGCAGACGTAGGACGCAGCGGCCGGCGCGGAGCCTCCGGCGGCCACGAGCTTCATCCCGCACTGCGGGCAGGTAGAGGGCTCCCCTGCGGTGACGTCGGCGTGCATGGGGCACACGTAGGTCACCGCTGCTGCAACCAGTCGCATGCCGCAGATCGGGCAGGTCGACGGCTCGGACGCGGTGACCTCGGGGTGCATGGGGCAGGCGTAGGACGACGCCGGCGCGACGTCCTCGCCGTACAGCAGGGCATCGTCGACACGAACGCCAGCACCTTGTCCGGCTCCCGGTCGAGGTCGTGCTCGATCAGCCGGCGCTCCTCCGCGAGTTGGGGGTCGGTCCGCAGAGTGGCGAAGGACGCGGCGGCCGCACCTCGCCCGTCAGCCGCCGGCGCGACGGTGAACGCGCCGAGGTCGTAGGTCTGTTCTGGTGTCCGGTGCTCGAGCCGCACCTCCCCGGGGTCCTCGAACAGCACGTCTACGACGGCCCGTTCGGACGGGGCCAGCAGGATCTCCTCCACGAACGTCTCCCGCTCGTACCGGCCGCTGTCCCCGCCGATCAGTTTCATCGGCGGTCCGGACAGCGCGAAGTTGAACAGCCGGGTGTTCGCGGTGTTGACCAGGTAAAGGCGCACGACCTCGCCTACGGCAGCTGCGCCGGTGAACGCGGTCTCGCCGTTGACCAGCAGCACGTTGCCGAACCGGCCCATCGCGGTGAAGTTCGGCCCGGACCGGCTGAACGCGGCGATGTGCCCGTCCTCGACGAGCAGGTCGTCGAGGGTGAGCGTCAACTCCCGGTCGACCGCAGGCCAGTACCCGGGGTCGGTGGGCTCCACGACGATGGTGCCGTAGAGGCCCATCTCCTGCGCGAAGTCCTCGCGCATGTGTGGGTGGTACCAGTAGAAGCCCGCGTCGGGGAACTGGATCTGGCAGGTGTAGCCGCCGCCGACCGGGATGGGTTCCTGCGTCTCGTGTGGTACTCCGTCGTAGCGGTTCTCCAGCCGCAGGCCGTGCCAGTGCACCGTCGTCTCGACGTCGCCGTCGTTGCGCACGTCCACGGTGATCTGCGCGCCCTGCGGAACGTGCAGCGCAGGGCCCGGGATCGAGCCGTTGTAGGCCAGCATCCGCAGGTCGCCGCCCAGCTCCTTGCGGACCGGGGTGATGGACAGCCTGTACCCATCGCCGTCGGCGAGCCGGATCAGCTGCGGACCGGAGACCTCAGCCAACCCCGTGGTATCGGTGGTGAACAGACCGGTGTCTTGCATCGAATCGTCCTTCCGTGCTGAGCCACGGGGAGCGTCGGGTCGGCGCCCGGCCCAGGTTGATGCGGAGGTCCAGCGGCGGGGAACGGGGCTGTCGGCGGTCCCGTCGAGGCGGTGGAGGTAGGAGTCGATCTGCCGGCGGTCGCCGTGGTGCCGGATGTGGAGCGTGGCGCAGCCGGCGAGAGGGAAGGAGATGAACCCGGCGGTCCAGATCAGTCAGGTACGCAGCCGGGACGCTCGCGAGGGGGTCATGGCCGTGAGCTGCTGATGTCGGCAGCAGCCGACCGACGGGGGGAAGGGACGGACGCGGAGCCCGCGGGGGCTCCGACCTCGGACTCAGCGATCCCAGGACGGATCGGCCGAAGCAGGATCACCACGCCCAGCACGGCAACCCACAGTCCCCACGCGGTGCTGCCGATGAAGCCACCGAGGTCCCAGACCGGGAAGCCCGGGACGGCGGTGGCCAGGACGTCGCCCTGGTTGGTCAGGTAGAGCGCGCTGACCACGAGCCCCGTGATACCAAGCCATCGCGGCAGGACTGCGCTGCGCAGGATGATCGCGCTGAGCGTGACAGACCAGGCGATGGCCAGCAGTTGGCCCAGGTGCTCACCGAGGAGCGCGCCGCCGAATTGGTGCTGGGCGGTCCAGGCGGCGTCCACGGCAGCTCGCGTGGTGGCGTCGCCGGCGACGTAGGCGTCGGCCAGCGGAGGGACGACGAAGACCCAGCGGAGGAACCCGATGAGCGCGAACACCACCGAGGTGGCGCCGACATAGGTGGCAACCCGCAGGGCAGGATCCCCGCGCCGCCCCAGCACGGTTGGGAGCAGGAGGATCGGCACGGCCAGGACCGCGTACGTCCAGGCGGTGGCGAACCAGGTCCACACCAGGCTGGTGCCGCCGGCAACGAAGGCCGGCAACACGACGCCGGCCGGTTCGCGGAGGATGTCGGGCCAGTCGAAGGTCGATGACAGCACGGTCGCCGCCGCGGCAAACGCCAGTGCGCCGCCGATGAAGAGTGCGCCTGTCGTCCGACGCGGGCTGCTGATCACGCTTGTAGCAGTCATCTCGGGGCCTCGTTTCAGGGAGCATCGGGCGGCCGGAAGGTCATTGGTCGTCCGCCCGCTTTCCGACCGGTGGCGATCCGGTCGAGCAGAAACGCCTTGCGGTGTCTCTGCTCGGTGTTGTCATGGGCGCTCCACCGGGTGCCTGGTCTCCACGGGGCCATTGCCTCGGCGCGGTGCCGGGACGCCTGGTTGCATCTCAGGGAGATGCTGGCCGGTGTCCGTCGCGCTGTCGGCGGGGATCGGAGCCGGCTTGAATCCCTTCACGATGAGGTAGATGCCGAAGGACAGCTCCCAGATCGCCTCCGGGATGGTGGCCACGCCCTGCACTGTGCCCCCGCGCTCGATGACGTCGAACATGATGGCGATTGCTGAGGCGGCGAGCAGTGGACCTCCGATGAGCCCGAGGATCGCCAAGCCTCGCGGCACCAGGCGGGACCGGTACATCAGGTAACCCAGGATCATCCCGTTCGCGACGCCGGCGAAGACTCCCGGCCCGAGAAGGAACGCCCGGTCATGGATTGCGACGAAAGCCTCGCCGAGGGCGGCGTCTGTGCCGGCTGTGCCTTGCTGCCGCATGAGCAGGAAGGTCAGGAGGCTGAGGATTCCGATCGCGATGAACATTGCCTCTACGAGCCGGGCTGCGACGTAGCCCAGTGCCAGGCTGGGGCTGTAGCGCTTGAAGAGCGCATACGGCACGACGGCGGTACCGACGTTGGCGATGACGAGGATGAGTTCGAGGACGGCGCCCGAAGCCACGCTTGCGGTGGGGTCGGGGCCGGCGCCGGTGATGTAGTCGGGGTTGTCCCGCACCGGGGCGTAGAGGATGAAGTACGCCGGGATGGAGGTGACGAAGGTGACCACCATCAACCAGCCCGTGAGCGTGGCGACCTTCCTCGTGTCCATCGGCGCGCTGACCGTTTCTGCGGTCTGGCTGGTGATGGTCATGACGGTTTCCTTCGCGGTTGATCGTGGAGCCCCGACGTGTGCGCGTCGGGCGCACCACGAGCCCTGGGGTCAGCCCGGCCGCCCCGGGGCACGGTCATCCCGGGGCGGCGAGGGAGTCACCGAACGGGAGCGGCCGGAGCCGGCGGCGCCCCGGACGGCACGCCGGTGGGCGTCGGCGGCAGAGGGTCGGCGGGGACCGAGTCCGGGTCGGTGCCGCCCTGGTCGAGGCGGAAGGGTGGGTAGCGGTCGGTCATCAGCGCCGCGTACGGCCCGACCCGCAGCGCCCACCGGTCCATGCCCATGACGAAGTCGTAGAGCGGCTTCGGGTAGCGGCCGGTGAACAGCAGCACGATCGCGGCGATCAGGACGAGCAGGCCGACCAGGCTCCAGCCGGCGTTCGCGCCGTTGTCCCAGCTGTTGTCGGTGTCGCCGGCGCGGGTGCCCAGCCACAACCCGCCACCGACGAAGACGGCGAGGACGAGGAAGTGCGGAATCGCCAGAAGCCACTTCACGAAGATCAGGCCCCGGGACAGCCGTTCGGGATGGGCCACGTCGAGGTGTGCCGGGTAGTCCGGCACCTCGGCCAGCGTGAACGGCGGATAACGGTCGGTGCCCAGGGCCCAGTAGCCGTAGTAGTGCACCCGCCAGGACCAGCGCATGACCCCGACGTTGAAGTCGAACAGCGACCGGGGATAGCGGCCCGTGAACAGGATCGCGAAGAACGCGATCACCGTGACCACGACAAACGCCACCCACAGGAAGAACAGCACGAACACATGGGGGATCAGCAGCAGCCACTTGACCAGCCACAGCCAGCGGGAGAGCGACGGGTCCAGCGACGCGTCGACGCGCACGGGGTAGGGGCTGCGGTTCTCGGTCATTCCGGCCTCCTGGAGGCTGGCGGCTCGCACGCTGCGAGGTGAGGAATGCAGTCTGGAGCCGCACCTGCGGTCCGGTCATCGGCGCGATGACGGGACCGGAGGGGGATCTTTGACGTAGTCCTGTTGACCGAGGGGCGGCCGCTCACGCGGGCGAGCGGCAACCGCCGCCCTGCCAGCATCCCAACGGCTACGGCGAGTCGTTCGGGGCAGTCGGCGTCCTCGTCCAGGCGGCTCGTGCGCCCGGCGAGAAGAGCGGCCGCGAAAGAGGTCGGCCCGCACAACACGGCGATGACCGCGCGTCCGCGACGGGCCAGTTCTTCGACCACCCGCAGTCCTGCGAGCCCTGACGCCGGTCCAGCTCTGACACCAGCTGGTCAGGACCGACCGCGGCCATCCAGTGGATCCAGGCCGTTGGCCGGTTCATCCAGGGTCACGGTCTGCGAGTTGCCGAGCAGCGCCGATGCCACGCCGAGCCGTTGCCCCATCCCGAGGGAGAACCCGCCGGCCCGCGTGGCGGCCACCGCGTGCAGTCCCACGAGGTCGATCACCTCATCGACGCGCGTGCGGCTGATGCCGTTGGTCTGCGCGAGGGCAAGCAGGTGGTTGCGCGCCGACCGACCGGTGTGCACGGTTCTGGCCCCCAGGAGCACACCCAGCTCGGACATCGGCGCACGGGAGGACCGGTAACGGCCGCCGTTGACCGTCACAGTGCCGGCCGTCGGCTCGTCCAGCCCCGCGATGAGCCGCGTCGTCGTGGACTTCCCCGCGCCATTGGGGCACAGGAAGCCCGTGACGATCCCCGGCTGGACCACGAAACTCAACCCGTCCACGGCCAGCTTGTCGCCGTAGCGCTTGCTGAGGTTCTCGACCGTGATCATGTTGTCGCCTTCCAGTGCAGCTGAATGGACGCTGTGTACGTGGTGCGCGGTTCGCACGACGTGACCGATGGGAATCGGGACAACGAGACGGGTGGCGAGAGGCTGGCTCTTCCATCCACCCCTGAGGGAGCCCGCCGCAGTTGTGGGTCACATCGCCGCCAGCACGTCGACACGGTCCCTGTCGCCACCGACCGCACCGGCCGAGGGATGCAGTCTGGACGCGCACCCGCGGTCCGGTCATCGGCCCGATGACCGGACCGGAGGGGGATCTTTGACGTAGTTCCGTTGACAGACGCGGCCGCCGTCAGGCCGGGGGAGCGGGTAGCCGGGGTCCGGCCACCGCTCGAACGGCCTCGGCGAGTCGGTCGGGGAACTGCGCGTCCTTGTCCAGACAGGCCCGTGCGCCGGCCGCGAGAGCGGCGGCATGGAGGGACGACCCACTGGACACGGCGATGACGGCGCGTCCACGACGGGCCAGTTCTTCGACGACCAGCAGGTCCTGCGAGTGCTCACGCCGGTCCAGTTCCAACACCACCAGGTCAGGGCTGACCTGGGCATCCAGTTCCGGCAGCAGTCGGGGCGCGTCGGTCGCTCCGACGATCTGGTCTCCGTCCAGCTCCAGCAGCCTGGACAGGGCCCGGCGGACGCGGATGTCGCGAGCGGCAACCAGAACCCTCATGATCCACCCCCCAAGCCGGAGAGCCTGCTCTCCAGCTCACCACGGATGGGCGGGGAGATCATCGGCGCAATGTCCTGCCGGGGTAGGGAGGAATGTCCGAGGCGGATCTACGGGGGCGGCGACGCGGGTTCCAGGCCCTGCTGGATCGCGTACAGCGCCGCCTGGGTGCGCGATCGCAGCCCCAGCTTGTCCAGGATGCTGCTGACGTGGGTGCGGGCGGTGCGCTCGCTGATCGCCAACCGGTGGGCGATCTCCCGATTCGACAGCCCGGAGGCGAGTAGCACGAGCACCTCGTGTTCCCGGGCGGTGAGGGTGTCCAGTGCCGTGCGACCGGGTGCGCTGAAGGCGTGGGCGAGCTGGCGGGAGATCGCCGGTCCCAGCGGCATCTCGCCACGGTGGGCCTTGCGGATGCCGTCGACGACGTCCTCGGCCTCGGCGTCCTTGAGCAGGTAGCCGGCGGCGCCGGCTTCCAGTGCGCCGCGGATCCGGTCGACCTCGCTGTAACTCGTCATGGCCACGACCGCGACACCAGCGCACCGCTGCGTCAGCAGCCGCGTAGCAGTGACGCCGTCAGTGCCGGGCATGAGCAGGTCCATGAGGACGACGTGCGGGGCTCGCCCGTCGGCGACCAACGCGGACACCACGTCGACGGCAGTCTGACCGTCGGCGGCCTCGCCGACGACCTCCATGTCCTCGACGAACTCGAGGTAGCTACGCAGCCCGCGTCGCACCATCGCGTGGTCGTCGACGAGGTAGACGCGGATGTGACCACCCTCTGACCTGGGGGCGGTCATCCCTCATCGCCAGCCGGTCGTATCTCGGCTGCCACGGCCAACCGGGCCCCGCCCGGGGAGAGGGGGATGGTGGCCGAGACGCAGGTACCTTGCCCGGGACGGGCGTCCACCAGGAGCGAGCCGCCGAGCTGCTCCATCCGCTGCGCCATGGTCTGGAGCCCCAGGTGGCCGGGGTGGGTCGCGGATGCGTCGAATCCCACGCCGTCGTCTGTCACCTCCACGAGCAGCTCTTGCCCACTACGCCGGCGACGGAGCTGCACGACTGCGTGGCGGGCCCCGGAGTGCTTCGCGATGTTGGCCAGGGCCTCCTGCACCAGCCGGTAGACCTGCTCCTCGACATCCCCCGGCAGTGGGATCGGCCGCTTCGGCACGCGGACCTCGACGGCGATCTCCGTGCGGGCGCTGACTCCCTCGGCCTGCTTGCGGATCGCGGCCAGCAGGCCCTCCTCGCGCAGTGCCTCCGGCCGCAGCTCGAAGATGAGTGCCCGCATCTCCGCGAGGGCGCCCTGTGTGAGTTGGCGCAGGTTGCGCAGCCGATCGCCCATCGGTCCGTCGGCGGCCAGGCCCTCTCGCTCGAGGAGCAGCTGCGCGCCGCGGGTCTCCAGCGTCATCGAGAACAGTGCCTGGGACACCGAATCGTGCAGCTCGCGGGCCAGGCGATGGCGGGCCTCCAGCGCCAGCCGCTGCTGTGCCTCGGCGAAGAGGCGGGCGTTCTCGATCGCGACACCGGCCTGCGCGGCGAGGGTGACCACAGCGCGCTCGTCGTCGTCGGTGAACTCTGATCGGCTGCGCTTCTCCGTGAGGTAGAGGTTCCCGTAGGTCCGGCCGCGCACGTTGATCGGTACGCCCAGGAAGGAGGTCATCGGCGGATGGTGCGGCGGAAAGCCAACCGAACGAGAGTCGTCCTGGATGCTGGCCAGCCGCATCTGATGGGCGTCGGAGATCAGGGCCCCGAGGATTCCGCGGCCGATGGGCAACGGGCCGATGGCCGCTCGCTGCTCCTCGGTGAGGCCGTGCGTGATGAAGTCCTCCAGATGGCCGTCCTGGCCCAGCACGCCCACGGCCCCGTACCGGGCGTCGGCCACGTCACAAGCGAGTGCCACGATCTTGGTCAGCACGGCCGGTAGGGACAGTTCGGAGGCCAGCGCCAGGCCGGCTGCGATCAGCCCCTCGTCGCGGCGGGAGGACGCGGCGGCATCGGCGAACAGCCGGGCGTTGTCGACGGCTGTCGCGGCCTGGTCGGCGACGGCGGCGAGGAACCGGAGCTCCTCGCCGTCCGGCGGGCGGCCCGGCCAGAAGGTCTTGACCGCACCGACCGGGTGGTTGCGGGCGATCATGGGGAAGGACGCGATGCTCTGCCATGCCAGGTCACCGTCGAGGTCCTCGAGCTCATGGAGCACCGGCTCGTCGCGCGCCCGGTCCAGGACGACGGTCTGTTGGCTGCGGAAGGCAGAGAGCGCCGGTAGGACCTCGTTGCCGGACCGCATCGCCCGCCGAAAGCGCTCGTCGTAGTCGGCCGGCAGGCCGGCAGTCCCGGCGACCCGCAGCCGGGCGGGCTCACCGTCGAAGACGATGGCGGCGCAGCCGCTCATCTCCGTGGATTCCAGGAGACACTCGGCGACGGTCTCGAGAGTGGCCTCCAGCGACTCTGCGAGCGCAACGCGCGCCGCCACATGGTTCAGGGTGGCCCGCCAGCGGATCGCGCGACGCTCCTCAGTGACGTCCCGGAACGTGCGCACAACGAGGTGCTGACCTTGGACCTCCAGCGGGAAGTCGGAGTGCTCGACCTCGCGTCGCCCATCGGCCGTTCTTCCGTGCGTCTCCCCGTGCGGCACGGCGATCCCCGAGATGAGCGGCGCCGCCGCCCGACCCTCGAGCACCTCGCGCGTGGCGCCAACGATCGTGCACCCCGCGGGATTGACGTGCATGACGCGCAGATCCGCGGTGAGCAGGGCGACGCCGAGGGGCAGGCTGTCGATCATCTCCGCGAGGCCGTCGAGCCCGATTCGGCCCCGCCCAGCTCCGTTCCCCGTCGCGGCGGGCTCTGCATCGGTAGCGCTCTCCACGGCTACCACCACCCAACCGTCGGCTGCCGCAAACCGTACTCGCGGGAGCCAGTTCCATGACCCCCTGGCCCGCCTCCTGCCGCCACTCCCTGCCCTCTGTCAAACGGAGTTCCAAACGTCTGGGCGCGACGACGAGATCGCCGCTGAACGACGATGACCGCTCGGAGCGGGGCAGCTGTTCACGACGCCGGGCAGGAGAAGGCCACGCTCGTCAGCCAGCCACAGCGTGAGCTGAGCCCAGGGCAGATCAACGACTCCACTGCAGTCGGACAGTCCCGGACGCCAGTGGCTCACGCTGGATGCATCCAGGACTTCTCCCCCTGGCCGGACGATCCCCCGAATGTGGCTGTCGGGCTGCGCAACGGGACAACGTGGAGGTTGCTTCACTGTTGCGGGACGCCAGGGCGAGTTCGTCGGTTGTCGGCGTCGTGGAGGGCGCCCCCGATGGTCGGGCTCGCCGCCGCCAGGCCCTCGGCGGATCCGACGATCGGGGCGCGGTGCCCTACCGGTTGTCGAGTCGGGATCTCGTGAGCGGGCTCCAGCTGGTTGTACCTGCTGGTTCGCGGGCGCGTCGGCGCCAGCTCTCGTCGACCTCCGCGGCTCCGTGCCCGGCCGGCCCGGAGAGGAACGGGCGCCCTGTACGTCCCGCGCATCATCTCCTGCCCGGGCGGGGACGACGGCAGTAGCGTTCAGCGATGGACCTGGATCCGGTCAGCACCAACCCCGATGCGTATCGGGTGCTGTTCGAGAACGCTCGTGTCCGGGTGCTCGAGTACAGCGACCGTCCGGGGCACCGGACCACCCCGCACGAGCACCCCGACAGTGTCATGGTGACGCTCAGTTCGTTCCGCCGGCGGCTGGGTACAGACGGTCGCGAGGTCGAGGTGGACATCCCCGGCGGGGTCGCCCGATGGCTGTCGGCTCAAGAGCACTACGGCGAGAACATCGGCGAGACGTCGACCCACACGATCTTCGTCGAGCTGAAAGACCCGGCACCCCAGCCGACCGAGGAAGCGGTCCTCGGACCCAGCTGAGCGACCGGTACGGCGGATGCCGATCCGCGCTCGACGAGCCAACCGAAGTCGGGGCAGTCCCCACCGACCACACCACCCACCGCGCGCAGACACGCATCGTCCGTCGCCACATCGCCTGGCGGAACGGTCACCTCATCGACCCGAAGCTCGGCAGAGTGATCACGCGGGCATCCACCATCACGCGGTCGGAGGTTGCCTGACCCGAGACTGGTTCCGGCGGCCACCAACGTTCGCCCTGGGGACACCTCGGTGGTGGTGCTCAGCTACCGCCCCCGCCACCGTCACCCCCCACC
>NZ_SJEW01000085.1 GCF_005930475.1 Modestobacter altitudinis | reverse complement strand
CGCCCGGACTTTGGTCTACAGAGAACGTTCGCTGGACTCGGTCCCCGGACGGCGCCTGTGCCGTGCTGCAGCGGGGCCGCCTCGTGTGCGGCCAGATCGAGTACCGCTTCGACTGCCATCCGCTCCTGTTCCACCTCCCGCAGGTCACATTCTCCGCGCTCGGGGACCGGGTCTTCTTCGTCTCCGGCGAGGACGTGCATGTCGTCGACCTCAGAACCGGTCGCGGCGATGTCCTGCTGTCCAGCGGCAGCGGTCCCGTGCACGCCTTCTGCGAGTCGCCGGACGGTGCCCGGCTGGCCGTCGCTTGCGAGGACGGGTCGCTGCGCGTGGTGACGGCGAACGAGGTGCGGCACCTCACCGGCCACGACGGCGCCGTCGTCGACTGTGCATTCCTCGACGACGACACCCCCGTCTCACTCGGCAAGGACGGCAGCCTGCGGGTGTGGGTCGATGACCGCGTACGGGCGGTCTTCGTCGGTCGCACGCCACTCACCGCGTTCGCGGTCGACCCGTCCGGAGACCGCATCCTGGCCAGCGACACCGCCGGCTCCGTCTATCTCCTCGCGCCACAGGGACTACCCGTCTGACGTGGTCCTCGGGGGTGGCCCGGGCAAGGACTCGAGCACCTGACCCCTGACGGGCCTAACGTGCTCGAGTTCCGCCACTCAGCCGTCGCGGCACGTCTCAGTGCATGACGCGCCCCTCCGCCAGCCTGTCCCTAGGCGGAGTGCAAACCAGACACTGGGCCATCGCACCCTCCTCGTCGCCAAGAACGGTGAGGCCTTGCAGTCGCGCTCCGTGTCGACTCCCTCCACCGTCTGAGCCCGGACCGCGAGGAAGCCACTACCTGATCCGCCCCCGGGACATCAGACAGCTCGAAAAGCGCGGTGGTGTCGACTGTGAGGACGTCCACGCCCCGGTGCAGGCCGGTGGCCACCATGTCCGCCAACCCCGCCCTTGCCGTCGCCCATTTGCCCGTTCCAGAGCGCCAGAACGGTGACCCGCCCCGTCGTCGTCGCGGCCCACGCGTAGTGCAGGATCCTGCGGTTGCTCCGCTGCCAGGTGTCGTAGTCGGGCCTCGTCGCGAGCCAGCCCGGCATCCTGTGGCTGCGGGCTAGGGTGCGAACCTCGGCAGCCCTCCGCAGGGCCGTGTGGTATCGCTCGGCCCAGCGCGACGCCTGCCGGGACAGGGCTGTGGCGCGATAGACCAGCTCGGGTACGGGCAGCAGTACGTGCATCCTCACACCCAGGTCGTGGCAGGCCTCATGGAAGAGCAGATCGCCTCCGTCGGAGGCGCCCGCGATGCCGACGAGCTCCACGCCGTCGTCCTTCTCGGCGGCGGCCTTGATCTCCTCGACCCTTTATGGATCGGATGGTGGCCTCACTCAGGACGGGGCTCAGGGCGACCTCGTAGGCGGCGCTGACCCGCTCTGGGTCGTTGCTGGTGAGGAACCGGAGGTCCGCCGCGCTGATCTCGGCCCAAGGGTCCGTTGTTCCGTCGCGACGCAAACGGGTCCGTTCGGTGTCCAACGACGCTCGGACGGTCGAGGTGAGTCACCTCTTCCGCTCGTACACCCGCCGGAGAGCCCGGCCGGTGAACGCCGGCTCCTGGCGCCGGCGTTCACCGGAAGAGGCGCCACAACAGGGCCGGGCACTGACAAGCGGCGGGGGTGACAAAGTCGGATCGACGAGGTGACACATCCGCGACGGCTCGTCATGTCCGCGCTGTACACGGTCACCCCTCGCGCCGTCACCTGACACCCCAGCCCGATGCTCGACCTTGCTGACGGAAGGCTGGCCGTCGCACGCACGCGTCGACGACGGCGTTGATGGCTGCGGCCAGCTCGTCGAGGTCGCGGTCGTAGATACGTCCGTCGTCAATCTGACGCGCGAGCGTGCGGCAGCGCGGGCCAGTCCGCGGGCTTGGGCGCTGCCGGCACAGGCACCTCGATGCGTCGCTCGATGACCTGGACCGCTGCCAGCCCTGAGGCAGCGGCGCGTGACTGCTCCCAGGCCCGCTGCCGGCAGGAGGCCTCGTATCCGGCATGTCCCCGCTCAGTTTCGAGATACCGATCTTGATACCGCGCACCCTGCATCAGGGGGTACTTGGATGCCTTTTCGCTATCTGACGATTGTGACAGCGATGCCAAACGTCCAGCTCAGCGACTTGTGGGGATGCTCGATGCACCACAGCTCACGTAAGTTCAAGTCCCCCTCGGACACCGAGTCGAACCCCGAACAGCGGTCTGCCGCTTGGGGTCCTGCTGGTCGCGACATCGGCAGGTGTGGGGGTTACCCGAGGGACGCCATCGGCGACCTGGTGCCTCCTCGCACTACAGCTAGTCGTGAGCGGCGTCCGCGGCCACGACAGCTGAACCGGCCCGGTCCAGGTCGTCAGCCGGATGGCGACGCCGCGACGTGAGGGTCCGCTCAGTCGCCGTGAGCACCTCCCCTCACACGGGCCAACCGTCGCTGAAGTGCCGCTGTGTGCAGTGCTCCATCACCGGGACGTCCCTTCGCGGTCACCGCTGCGGATGGCCCGTGCCGGCCCGGGCCGTCCGCAACGACGGACGGACCACGTGCAGTGCACGTCGGGAGGCAGCCAGGCGTGCGCGCCCGGCGGTACCCGGGGACGCCAGGAGCCGCTGGGCCGCGAGATGCCCGGACGCCCCGCCGAGGCCCGCACCGGGGTGGGTGCTCGACCCGATGTGCCACAGGTTCGGCACCGCGGTCTCGTGCCCGCTGCTGGCGGGAAGCGGCCGCCAGAGGAAGGCCTGGTCCAGCTGGGCGTCGCCGCCGTACGGGTCGCCCGCGACCGCGTTGACGTTGTAGCGCGCCAGGTCCACCGGACTCAGCACGTCGACGGCGCGAACCGACTCCCGCAGCCGGTCGACGTGGGGGGCCAGCCGGTCGAGAGCGCGGGTGGCCACCCCGTACGCCAGCGTCCGGTTCCATCCCGCGGAGACGTCGAGCTCACCGCGGGCATCACCCCGGGGCTCCCACGGCATCTCGAGCAGCTGCACCCACAGCGCGCCCGCGCCCTCGGGCACCCGCGAGGCATCCAGGACGTGCTGTTGGCCGACGACGACGGTGGGGGACGTCGGCAGGAGCCCGGCCTCGGCCTCGGCGCAGGCGATACCGGTGCTCGCGCTGCCGTCCGACAGGTGGACCACGGGAGTCCGGCTCAGCCGCTCGTCGTGCCAGCGCAACGGCGCGTCGAGGGCGACGTGCACCTGCACGGCGGCTCGTCCGTAGCGGAAGCGCTGCGCCTCGACCGCGATCTGACGGTCGACGCTCCCCGGCGGGAGCAGGCTGCCGTACAGGGCGGTGGGCGTGACCGAGGCCAGCACCGCGGTCTCGGCCGCGATCGCGTCGCCGCCACAGTCGACCCCCGTCGCGCGGCCGTCGGCGAGGACGACGCCGTCGACGGTCGTGCCGAGCATCACGTCGACGCCGAGTGACTGCAGCAGCTCCTCGAATGCGTCCACCAGCCGTCCGGAGCCGCCGACGACGACCGGCATCCCCACGGCGTGGAGGTGTCCCGCGAACACCGGCAGCAACAGTCCCCCGGACGCGTGGTCCGGGCTGAGCCCCGCGTGGAGCAACCACGGCACCCACAACCTGTCGACGTCGGTCCCGAGGAACTCCCGCCGGCACCAGGACCGACCACTCGTGACCAGGTCCCGCAACCGCTGTTCGGAGCCGTCCACGCCGTTGGACCAGAGCAGGCTGAGCGCCGTTCGCACCGCTGACATCGACCGCAGCTCCCCGGCCATCAGCGCGCCGATCGCCGCACCGTTCTCCTCGACCCACTGCAGGTGCCGCCGATAGGCACGGCCGTCCTCCCGGCAGCCGAGGCCGGCCGCCGTCCGGCGGACGCTGCGGTAGGCCAGGCTGACCTCCCCGTCGTCGGTGACCGTGGCGCAGAGCTCGTCCTCGGTGTTGGCGAACTCGAGGCCGCACTCGCGCAGCGCGGCACCGAGGGCGGCGTAGGCACCACTGGACACGAACTGGGGCAACCACGAGGAGTACGTGTCGTGCAGGTAGCCCGGCTCCGTCCGCTCCTCCGTCGCGATGAACCCGCCGATCCGCGGATTGCGCTCGACGAGGGCCACCGTCCAGCCGGCCGTGGCGAGCTCCGCGGCGGCGACCATGCCGTTGATGCCCGAGCCGATCACGACCGCGTCGTAGGACTGCGCCATGTGCGGGGCCTTCTCTCTCCGTCGTCGACGGGCTCGCCGGTCAGCGGGGAACGGGCCCCCGGGGTCCTGCCGACCAGGCCGTCGTCCTGGGTCGGACGGGCCGGGGGTGCACCAGCGCCACCAGGTCGTCGGCCGGTTCGACGCCGAGGTCCCGCAGCAGCAGGTCCCGGTAGGAGTCCAGGCACCGGCGTCCCTCCACCCGGTTGCCCTCGGCCAGGTGAGCGACGACGAGAGCTCGCTGGGCGCTCTCCCGCAGCGGCTCGACCGCCACCGCAGTCAGCGCCGCCTCGATCGCCTCGGCGACGCGGCCGGCCACCACCAGTTGCCGGCTCAGCGCCTCCAGCGCGTGCAGCATGCGCTGGCGGAGCCGCTCCCGTTCCAGCAGCACCCAGTCGTCGTACCAGCCGGGCAGGAGGTCCAGCGCCTCGATCCAGGACGGGAGGAGGCGGAGTTCGTCGGGAGGGGTCGTGCCTTTGATGAGCCGGGCCGCCCAGTCGCTCACCACCTCGATGTCGAGGACGACGTCCTCCCGCAGCCGCAGCGAGCAGTTGTCGACCTCCAGCAGGTCGATGTCGGCGCCGCGGAGTCGCCAGAGCGCGGACCGCAGGTTGCCTGCAGCGCGCTCATCACTGCCGCCCGGCCACAGGACTCCGGCGACGTGGCGGCGCTCCACGCGCCGACGCCGCAGTGCGACGAAGGCCAGCAGGCGCTTGCTGCCCTCCGGGACCTCCCGACGACAGCCGTCGACGCAGACGTACGGACCACCGAAGAGATTAAGCATCGTCCTCGCAGTCACGGGCAGTGTGGTCATCCGCAGATCCGACGACTGCGTGGTTGTCATGTCCGCTCCTTCGACCGTCGCAGCAGGAACACCGTAGGAGTCAGGTCGTCACCGGACCGTCACAGCCGGAGAACGACCTCAGGCGACGCCGGGAGCACCGAACCCCACGAGGAAGCCCCGCACCGCCAGCAGCGCGTCCTCGAGGTCCCGACACTCCAGCACGACCTCCGCGTCCTGGACGCTGACGTCCGGGGTGAGCACGACCCGGCACCGGACCCGGTCGCCGTCCCACTGGGCGCGCACGAGGCACACGCCCGTCAGCGGGGCGGCGGGCGGCGGTGTGGGTATCGCCCGCACCGGACCGCCGCTGCCCTTCTCGCCATCGCTCCGCGCCATCGGGTCGGCCGCTTCAAGGCACCGACGGCATCAGGGCGCCCGGTAGCGACCGCGCTCGTCGCGGTACGGACGCCGGGAGCCACCCTCGCCGGGGGTCCGCTTGCGCGGTGGACGGCGGCCGGAGGTGAGTTGGCCCTCGCCGTAGCCGGTCTCGGGTCGCTGCTCGTACTCGGCCTCAGGGCGATCTGCGTACCCGGTGTCCGGGCTGGGCCCGTAGCCGGATTCGGGTCGACGGTCCCCGTAGCCGGGCGGCTCGGCCCCGCCGCGGCCGTAGCCGGCACCCGGCTGCTCCGGACGCTGTGGGTAGCCCGGTCGCGGGGGGTAGCCCGGCCGTCCGGGGGTGCCCGGCTGCTCCGGGTGGTCCGGTCGCTCGGGGTACTCCGGCTGTTCGGGCGTGTCCGGCTGCTGGGGGTACTCCGGCTGCTGGGGGTACTCCGGCTGTTCGGGGGTGTCCGGCTGCTCGGGGTACCCCGGCTGTTCGGGGTACTCCGGCTGTTCGGGGGTGTCCGGCTGCTGGGGGTACTCCGGCTGCTGCGGGTGGCCGCTTCCGTCGGGTGGTGACTGACCCGAGCCGCCTCCTCCCCCGTCGCCGTCCTCGGCACAGATGCGGGTGTACTCGGCGAGCACCTCGGCGACGGTGTCGTCGGCCAGCCGCTGACAGGCCGCCACCCACGACCGCTGGAAGCACGCGGCGACGGCCGCCTTGCGCTTGAGCTCACCGATCGCGGCGTGCCCCTTGACCATGCAGGTGAGGGCGTCGCCCAAGCAGTCCATGTAGTCGTTGGTGGTCGTGAAGCCGCGCCAGACGGCCTTGAGGTGCCGGCGGGCCACCAGCACGCGCGCGTAGGTGTCGGTGGGCGCGGTCTCGCCGGCGCCGATCAGGTCGACGATGCCCTGTACCTCCGCGACCAACTTGTCGACGCGGCCGGGCAGCGCGGCGTCCGGCTCCTTGATGAGGTCCGCGAAGCAGGCGGTGGCCTCCTGCGTCTCCCGCGTGATGTCCGCCAGGAGTCCCGGGACGTCGTCGGGGTCGCACCGCCGGACGTCGTCGTCGTAGTCGCAGTCCCCGTGCCAGCAACAGCCGTCGCTGTCGCCGCCACACTTCCTGAGGCGGTCCGACACCCGCTCGTAGGCCCGCGGCAGGTGGTGCAGGTCGTCCTCGTCGAGCTGGCACTTCACCCGGTCGACACAGTCGTTGAGCCGCTCGCGGGCCTGCTGCACCTTCGGCTCCGCCGCAGCGCGTGCCGCGGTGTAGGCCGAGCGCGCCTGCTCGTACGACGTCCGGGCCTGCTCCAGCGCCGGCGCCTGCTCGGCGTTGTACTCGGCCTGCTCCTGGATCCCCTCCGCCTTGCACCGCAGGTCGTCGAGCACATCCGGGCCTGCGCGCCTTGGGCGGGCCTGTCCGTCGGTGTCGGCCGTTCGGGGGGTGCTGGTCATGAGGTCCTCCCTGAGTGACTGGGAGAATCGTCGAGGGGCACTGTCACCCGGCCGTTACCCGGCAGTCGCTCGAGGAGGTGGCGTGCTTCCTCCGCATGCACCCCGGCGGCGACGAGCTCGCGCAGGGCCGTGCCCGCCTCCTCCACGGCGCCGACCAGCACGTGCAGCAGGGCGAGGTGGAAGCGGGCGTCGGGGTCACCGGGGGCGAGGTCCAGCGCGGTGAGGAGGGCCTCGCCCGCGGTGCCGTGGTCCTGCCGGACGAGCGAGACCACCCCCAACTGGACCCAGGCGCGTGCCGAGCCCGGGTCGAGCTCGGTGGCCCGGTGCAGCACGCGGGCCGCGTCCGCCGTCTTGTCCTGGGCGGCGAGCGCCGTGGCCAGCGCGATCTGCAGGTCGACGTCCTCGGGCCGGGCGGCGACGGCAGCGGCCCAGGCGGTCTCGGCCTCGGCGGGGCGGTCGAGGGCCAGCAGGGTGCGTGCCATGGCGTCCCAGGCGAAGTGGTTGCCGGGGTCCAGGCGCACCGCCGTCCCCAGGGCGGACAACCCACCGTCGACGTCCCCGCTGGCGATCTGCGCCATCCCCCGGTGTGCCCACGGCGCGCTGCGGCGGGGCTCCAGCCCGATCGCCCGCTCCGAGGCCGCGATGGACTCGGCATGACGCCCGGTGGCCGCCAGCAGGTAGCCGAGGTCCGCGTGAGCCGTCGCATTGGCGGGGTCGACGACGACGGCCTGCCGGAACAGCCGCTCGGCCTCGTCGACGGCCCCGCGGGCGAGCGCGAGCGCACCCTGGTTGACCAGCGGTCGTGCCGGGGACTCGGGGGTCGCGAACATGGCACGGTCTCCTATCCGACGAGCTGCTTGACGAGGCCGCCGAGCAGGTCGCCCGGGTTGATCTGCGGGTAGGTCCACTGGATCTGGTCGAAGTCCAGCTGGAACGGCTT
Source organism: Modestobacter altitudinis (assembly GCF_005930475.1). Lineage (GTDB taxonomy): Bacteria > Actinomycetota > Actinomycetes > Mycobacteriales > Geodermatophilaceae > Modestobacter > Modestobacter altitudinis. The sequence continues at coordinate 12,213 of NZ_SJEW01000085.1, read as the reverse complement.
GCCCGACTCGTAGTGCAGTGGGAAGGCCAGCCCGAAGCGGAGGTTCGACCCGTACTCGAACGCCGCGAGCTTCCACTTCCGGCGGTAGAGCTCGACATCGGTGACGAGGAGGTCCGCGCTCACGTCGACGAACGCGTCGATGCCGAAGCGGAACTTCGGCTCGACGAAGATCTCCCCGCGGGCGTCGAGCACGATGCCGGTCCGGGGTGACCAGTTGATCGCGGCGTCGGCCGAGGCGGCCCCGACGAGACCGACCTCGCCGTAGATGGACACCCCCGCCGTGGCGCTCACGACCGGGATGCCCGCGCCCACCCCGCCGTCGACCTGCAGCCGCAGGCCGGCGTGCGCCGGGACGACGAAGGTGCCGGCGCCGGAGACTGTCGTGTCGTCGGGCCTGTCCGGGTTGTAGGTGACGGCCAGCGACACGTCGCGCAGCAGCCCCGGCCCGAAGCCGACCCCGACGAACATCCCGCCCCTGATGGTGGCGAAGATGCCGATCCGCTGACCGGCGACGGCGACACCGACGATGGGGATGTCGATCCCGATCGAGAAGACCTTGCGCTCGACCTTCCTCTCGTCGAAGACGTCGAAGTGCGAGGGCAGGGCGACCTTGCCGGTCACCTCGATCTCGCCCTTGGGCGTCAGCCGGAGGCCGACCGTGCCCTGCAACCAGGGCGTGATGGTCAGCGTCACCGTCCCGCCGCCGTAGGCGGTCAGCGAGCCGTCCTTCGCGATGGGGCCGGTCGGCAGGCCGGCGGCGTCCAGGGTTCGGTTGGTCAGCCCGGCCTGGACGGTCCCCTTCGCCAGGCCGCGCTCGTACGCGAGGTCGGCCTGGACGTCGAAGGCCCCGTCGGCGTAGGTGCCGGTGATCGCTCCGGTGAGGCCGGGGACGTCGGGCTCAGCAGTGACCGCACCGGCGACCGACCAGCCCTCGGTGCCCTCCTTGACGACGGCGGCGAGCTTGCCGCCCCTTATCCCGGGGATGCCCTTGCCGAGCAGGATCTCCCCGCTGATGGCCATGCCCGTGGCCTCGTCGTAGACGAAGCCGAGCGAGCCCTTCTCGACGCCCTTGAGGGTGGTCTCGAACTCGCCGACCGCCGTGACGCTGTCGTCGTCGACCCGGACGTCGACCGACGCCCGCTTGATGCCCTTGACCTTGTCCTGCCCGACGCCGATGCGTCCCGAGAGCGCCCAGGCCCCCTTCGAGTAGGAGCCGCTGACCTGGGCATCGGTGAAGATCCGCTTGTCGAAGGTCAGCTCCACGTCCAGCGCGAAGTCACTGCTCGTCCCCTTCCGGGCGGTGATGGTTCCCGTCGCTAGCTTCTCGATCTCAAAGTCGATCGAGCCCTCGACCGCGAGGCCGGACGCGCCCGCGCTGAGGACCAACGTCCCGCCGCCGACCGTGAAGGGACCGGGCAGCTGGAGGTCGCCGCCATGGATGACGGCCTCGAGTCGGAGTTCGCGGTCGAGGACGGCGGCGATCTCCACGTTCTCCAGCAGTCTGAGACTCGGCTTGGGGATGACCCCGCGTCCGATGAAGCCCTTGCTGACGTCGAAGTCCAGCTCGGGGAAGGTCATGGGGCTGAACGCCTTCACCCGCCAGTGGTCGATCCGCCCCGGCGTCACGGCCCCGCCCCACTGCACGCCCTTCATCGGCTTGATGGGCACGGAGAACGGCGCCTGCTCGGCCAGGCTGTTGTCCTTGAAGGCGGTGCCCGTCAAGGTGCCCTGTCCCTGACCGTTGCTGTTGGCTTCCGTGAACTTCACGCTCTCGAAGCTGAACAGCGGGCTCTTCCATCCCTTGATCGGGCTGTCGTCTCCGGTGCGCGGATGCCGGACCATCCCGCCGCCGAGCGCCCTGTCGTAGATCGAGAGCTCGTCCTGGGTGCCCCGCAGCTCCTCGACCTTCTTGGGCGGAGCGAGTCTCAGCGGGGCGACGATCTCATCCTTGCCCGATGTGAGGTCGTCCTCGCTCCAGAAGTCCTCGTCGTGGACGTCGGGACCAGTGCCCTTCACACTCTTGAATACGATCTCCCAGTCCTTGCGGGCCTCGGCTTCTCGTGGGACCTTGCCAGGCTCGATCTGCTTCGGTGCCGTGTTCGCCAGGAAGCCGCGGAGCGCAGCGTCGATGTTCCCCCGGATCGTCGAGCCGGCCGACCGGTTGAGTGAGCTGTCGAGCAGCCACAGGTTGGGGGTCGGCTTCTCGTCGTCCCCGCCGAGCTGGGCCTCGATGATGTGGTCGATGTCGAAGGACCGCAGCTTCCCCTTCTTGTCCCAGGGTGGGATGCGGGTGTCGTTGGCCATCGACTCGGGTGTGCCGATGAGGAAGTGCTGGTGCGTGCCGAGCTGGAGGTACCACGCCGGCGTCCCCGTCTGTTGCACACCGGGCGCTTGGGACAGGGCCGTGGTCCGCTTGGCGAAGGCGTCCTGGAGCAGCGGCTTGGACCGGCGGCGCCACACCTGCCCCTGCTTGGTGGGGTTCTCCTCCCGCGTCCCCTTGCGCAGGCTGTACTCAGGGGCCTTCATGTGCCGGGCCTTGTACGTGGGGACGACGAGCTGGTCGATCTCGATCCGCTTCGGGTTCTCGACGATCTTCCCCGGGACCTCAGCGCCGCCCTTCCCGCCGCCGCTGCCCGTCGCCGACGCAGCAGCGCTCCCGGAGGTCGGCTTGCGCCGGACCACCGCGCCACCGAGGCCGGGGCTCTTGCGGTTCACCCCGGGCCGCTGCTGGACGACGTGCGCCAGTTCGTGTGCGAGCAGTCGCTTGCCCTCGGGGCTGGTCGGGTCGTAGGCCCCGGCGCGGAAGTAGATGTCGTTGCCCCGGGTGAAGGCGAGGGCCCCCAGCGACCGGGCGGCGTCGTCGGCGGCGCCGTCGTCGTGCACGCGCACGTCGTCGAGCGGCCGGCGGAAAGAGCCCTCGAAGGTCGTGCGGATGCCCTCGGGCAAGGGCGCGCCCTTGCCCCTGCTGGCGTTCAGGTACTCCTCCACGCTGGGCGGGACCCGGGGCGTCTCCCGGGCCGGCGCCTCCCCCTCGGGCGCAGGGGGTTCCGGGTCCGGAGCCGGGGTGCCGGTCTCGGCCGGTCCTGGGCCCGCCGCAGCCGGCGGGGGTACGACCGGGGCAGCGCCCGCCGGGGTCGGCGCCTCGGGCATCCCGCCGCCCGCGGACGCCGGTTCGGACACCGGACCCGGGACCCCCGCCGGCGTGGTGGTGTCGGCCAACGCGGCCCCCGTGGCGGCGCTGCCCGGTCGGGCCGGTGCCGCCACCGGCGCCGTGGGCAGGCGCTGGTCGGCCGTCGGGTCGGTGGTGCGCTGGACCGGTGGGCCGGCACCTGTGGTGGCGGGCGCAGCGGCCGGCGGAGGGGTCTGCGGTGGCGCGGCCGGCGTCTCGACCATCCGCATCACCCGGTCCGCTGCGTCGTCGGCGGCCCGCTCGGCGGGGTCGTCGGTGGGCCCGACGGCCGTCGTCCCGGAGGCGGCCTTCGCCTGGATCTGACGTTCCCCCAGGCCGCCCCCGGGCGCGGCCGGGGCTGCCGAGGTGCCCTTCGGCTCCTCGACCGCCTTCCGCCGGGTGTCCGGCTTGCGTTCGGCGTCGGCGGACGCCACGTCGGTGCCCATCGCCTCACCCGACGTCCGGCTCGTTGGTCACGATCACGTACAGGCGGGCTGCCGCGCCGTCGGGGCCGCGGTCGAAGTCGACCTCCTGTGCAGGCAGGTCGACCAGGTCCACCAGCTCCGGCTCGGCCCGCAGGCTGTCGCGGACCCGACCGGCCAGCGTCCCGAGCGCCGCCCGGACGTCGGCGGTCAGGTCCTCGTGCGTCCACAGCACCGAGTGCAGTTCGCGGTGCGCCGCGACCCGGTGGTCCACCAGCGACCTCCGTGCCTCGAACGGGACGGCCGACAGGTCGGTGGCGGGGTCGCTACCCTGGCCGAGCTCGTCGAGCGCGCTGGTCTCAGGCGGCTGGGCCTCGGCCGTCTGCACCGGGGCGACGTCCCCCTCGATGATCGCCGAGCTGAGCGCTCCCCCGTCGAGCTGGGAGTAGGCAGCGATGACCCGGAGGTCGTCCGGCTCCGGCTCGGGATCCGGGTCGTAGGTGACCAGGAAGATGCTGCCGTCGGTGCCGGGCACCAGGAGGGCCTGCGGCGGGTCGCTGACGAAGTCGCGGACCCCGTCGGAGTCGAGTTCCGCCGCCGGGGTCAGTGCGTCGAGCACGGCGGTCAGCCGGCCGATGCCGGTCGTCGCCGCTTGCGACCCGGGCATGCCGGTGTAGCCCGCCAGCGCCACCCGGCTCCCCCCGTTCAGCTGGCCGTACCGGGTGCGCCAGGTGTCGGCCAGGGTCAGCAGGGTCGCGCTGCCCGGCGCGAAGGCGAGCTCGGCCCGCTCCCAGCCCTCGGCCGGCCAGTCGCCGCCGACGACGTCCGATGCGACGGTCCGCGCGTCCTCCCCCGAGCCGGTCCGCAGCACCCAGGCCGTCACCGCCGCGACCTCCACGGGCGGCACAGCAGCGCCCTCGCAGCACTCCCGGCGGCGGCGACGCACCAGCACCCAGTCCGTCGCGGCGCGCACCGTCGTCGTGGCGACGGTGGCGTCGTCGTCCGGGAACAGCAACCGGGCTTGCGTCTCGACGAAGTCGGGCTCCGGATGCGCGCTGGACAGGATGGTGAGCGCGTCCACCGCCATGTCGTGGTACGGGTCGCCCCGGTAGCCGATCCGGGGGTCCTCGAGCGCCTCCAGCGTCGCGACCGACCGGCGGGCCGGCTCTGCCGGGGTGCCCGCCGGCTCGTCCTCCGCGCCCTCCCCGGGGGCCGCCTCCTCGGGCGGCGCCCCGGCCAGGACGGTGACCTCGCCGTGAGCCCCGACGGGTGCGCCCTGCCAGCCGACCTCCACCGCGAGCGACCGGTCGGCGGTTCTCACCCGCAGCACCTGCCGGCCGTCGTCCTCCTCGGACCGTCGCGCCAGCAGCCGGACGACCACCGACCGATCTGCGGGCACCCCGTCGAGGAACGGCACGCCAGTGAGCTCCAGCGCGACCTCGCCGTCCTGGGTGGGGGCCGTGGTGGGTGCCAGCCGCCGCACCCGGCCCGGGAGGCGGACGGCGAAGTGGGCCGTGTCGCTCCTGGGCAGGGCCGCCTCCACGCAGAACTCGACCGCCGTCTCCTGCTGGGGCTGGAGGGAGAACGGGTCGTCGTCGACGGTGAGGGAGGTGAGCAGTGCCACGACGCGTGCGCCCGACCTCCCCCCGACCGACACGACTGCGCGGTTCCCCGCGGCCCGGGCCCGGGACGTGGCACCGAACACCGCCCGGGCGGTGTCAGCGATCTGCTCCCGCGGTGACCGGCTGAGGCCGAAGGACATCTCGCCCAGCTCGTCCCCGGCCGCGGTCACCGACGTCCCCTCGGCGAAGAGTCCGCCCAGCAGGCGGACGAACGTGCCGAGCTCATTCGCCGCTGCGGCGGCCACGGCTGCACGCACGTCGATCGCCCGCCCGAAGGCGACCCGGCCGGTTCCGGAGAGGTGCAGCTGGAACGGGTCGGCACCCGCGCGCCGCCGCGGCTGCGGCCCCGGGCGCGGCACGCCGATGTCCAGGTCCACGGCGAAGCCGATGCCGGTCCGCTGCCCCGCGGTGGACTGCAGGACACCGTCGGGCACCAGGACGTCGACCTGCTCCCGGGCGGCCGGGTCGGCGATGCCGCGGAGCAGGGAGATGCGGTCCATGTGCTGGGCGCGCTCCAGCTCGTGTGGCACCTGGTCCCGGCGCACGGCGCACAGCCGCAGCTCCACTCCGGGGCCGAGCAGGTCCTGAGCCTGGGCGCGCACGTCCCCGGCCGGGTCGATGCCCAGGTAGAAGGCGGCGGGCGCCGCCACGAAGCCGCGCTCGACGAGGACCCGCGCCGGGATGGTCGCGGCTGCGGGCGGCGCAGCGGCGAGCTGGCTCTGGAACTGGAGCACCTGGGCCAGGAACACCGGCCACGGCCGCTGTTCGACCCGGCCGGCCCAGTGGCTGCGCGGCGACGGCTCCATCCGCTCACGGCGGGCCGTCCACATGTCCAGCAGGGTGATGCGGGAGCCGTCCCACCCCAGCACGCCGAGGGGGACGACGTCCTCACCGGCCAGGGAGCCGGCCCCGGCACCCCACAGCCCCGCCCCGAGACCCGTCGCCGACAGCCGGCTCCCCGCGGCGCGGCGCTCCTCGGCGAACCAGGCGGAGGCGACCTGCGAGCGCAGGTGGAGCTCGGGCCGGGTGACCCCGGGCTGGGAGAACGGCCGCAGGTCGAGGCTGAGCGGCCGGAGCAGCAGCGTCACGCCGTCGACGACGTAGGGCCGGTCCGTCGCCGTCACGCAGCCGTCGTCGCAGGGCCGGCCGAAGACCTCCGCGTGCCCGCACAGCCCGCTGCCCGCAGCGAGGCAGACCAGGTACAGCCCGGTGCCGGGCACCACCGCGGCGGCCGGCTCGGCGGCATCGGGCAGGCACTCGGTGAACCCGGACGTGGTTGGACCGGGCGACGGCGGGGTGGCCGATGACCGCGCGGTCAGCGTCGCGACGTCTGCCTCGACGCCCACCGGGAGGTGCAGCACCGGCCCGGCCGGGGCGACGGCCAGGCCGGCCGCGACCGTCAGGCACGGCGTCCCGAGGCCGGCGAGCTCGAAGCCCCACACCGGTCCCGGACCGGCGGCCGCCTGGTTGGCGAACTCGACGTACCGGCGCTGGGACCGCCGTTCCAGGTTCAGGTCGTCGGCCCGCAGGTACCGCCCGTCGTAGTAGTTGAGTCCCACCAGCGGCGTGGTATCGGGCACGAACGTCAGCCCGCCTGAGGTGCCGGTCAGCACGACAGGGCCGGTCGAGCCGACGGGGGAGGCGGGGTCGGTCAGCGTCATGACGGAGCTCCTCGGTCCGGGATCCGGCGGACGACGTCACGACCCTGACCCCGCGTGCCCGGCGGGTCGCCGACGAACCCGGCCAGGGGCACAGGACGCCCGTCGACGAGCCCGACGACAGGCGTAGGGCCGGTGCCGCGCAGCACCATGCGGTAGGTGACCTCGTCGGTGGGTTCTGCCGGCAGGTCGAAGGTGACCCGGTCGGTCGCGGGCGTCGGCGCGAGCGGCACTGGCTCCTCCCAGCCCGTGGCCTCGCGGAACGGCCGCACCTCCAGCGCCGCGGCGACGGTGGCCGGGACGATCCCGCCCCGGAACTCGATGGTGACGGTGATCCCGTCGACGCGGACCCGTTCGACCCTCGGGCCGCCGGCATCGGACGGGCACTGCTCGCCGACCGTGCCGTCGAGCAGCTCGGCGAGCAGTTCGGACAGCACCCAGGTGGGGACGTGGCTGCGCCGGACGGAGAGGTCGATCACGGGTGCGTCCAGTCGCCAGCTGCCCGACCCCTCGCGGACGACGGCCATGCCCGGCAGGTCGGCCAGCACGACCTCGCCCGGGTCGTCCTCGGGGAACAGCCGGGTGCAGTCGGCCGGTCGCGGCGGCAGCAGGCCCGGCGGGCCGAGCGCGGCGACGAGCTCCGCCGCGACCGCCCGGAAGTCGGCGAGACGCCCGCTCCCGGTGGTCAGCCCCGGCGGGAGGGCGCCGTCGCGGAGCAGGTCCCGCAGGGCTGTGAACGCGGTGTCCCGGTCGTCGACCGGCCGGGTCGCCCAGGGCCGCAGTTCCAGGTGCGCGAGCTCCAGGACGCGGGAGTAGCCGACCGACTCCTCCCCCTGCCCGCACGAGGAGGCGACGGTCGGGACCGGCCGGGACAGGCACGCCTCGTGCCGGACGACCAGTCGGGCGTTGAACCGGCCGTCCTCGCCGGTGGTCACGGTGCCGGCCTGCCGCTGCTGCTCCAGCCACGCCCGCACGTCCAGGCACAGGTCGACCCCCGAGCTCACCTCACGGCCCAGCCCATCGGTGCACAGCCCCGGGCCGACGGTCAGCTCGGCGGAGTGCGCGCCGATGGACAGCGGGAACCCCCACACCACGCCCTTGCCGTGCTGCCAGGCCTGGTGCAGCGCCAGCTTCCCCCGGGGGTTCGCGGACAGGACCTGCAGGTCCGACACCCCCAGCAGCATGCCGAAGTGCACGGCCAGCGAGGTGAAGGGATCGACCTCCAGCGAGGCCGCCAGCGGGGCTGAGCGAGGGGCGGTCATCTCAGCGGTCCCCGCGCACCAGGGACAGCCGCCGGTCGGCCGCGGTCGCCTCCCGGGCAGTGACCTCGTCGCGGGCGGCCGCGAGCCTCTCGGCGGCCGTGTCGAGGTCGAGCTGCCGGGCGAACTGGGTGGCGAGCGCCGCCGCGTGCCCGGCGTCCGCGCGGTCGTGCCGGTCGGTCAGGGCCGCCACGTCCATCGCCCGGACGGCGTCGAGCTCGGCCTCGGCGTCGATGAACTGGATCGCCAGCGCCGTGACCTCGACCGGCACCATCACCTCCCAGCGGTCCAGCGCTCCGTCGGTCCCCTTCTGCACCTCGGCTGCCATCGCCGCAATCGCCGCCTCCTCGGGGAAGGAGGCGAACGCGGTGATCGCCGTCAGGGACTTCTCGGCCGCCGCCAGCCGCACCGGTCCCCCCTCCACGACGTCGGCGACGGCCGCGCGGGCGGCGGCGAGCTCGGCGGCGGTGCCGGCGACGGGACCGTCGACGGGTGACCGGGCGGTCGCCGCCCTCCCGACGTCCGCCTCCCTGGCGGCGACCGCCGTCGCGCGGTCCTGGTCCCCCTTGCGCGCCTCGGTGACCCGGTCCCGCAGGCGGCCCAGCATGGCCGGGTCACCGAGCATCCGCCCCAGCCGTTCGAGGGCCGCGGCCGTGGGCTTGGGCGGTGCGGCGGCGGGAGCCGCTGGGGCTTCCGGCGTCCGGCCACCACGCGGGGGCGTCGGCGTCGGCGCCGCGGGGCGCGGGTCGGAGAGGCGGTCGGCGTCCTGCTTCAGCGTCGCCACCGTCTCGGTGAGGGCGTTGACCCGCGCGGTGGCGGCCGCGCTCTCGCGCCGGACCCGGGTGAGCTCGGTGGTGGCCCGGGTGAGGTCGGCACGGGTGCGAGCGGCCTGCGCGGTCTCCCGCACCACGGCGAGCTCGATGCTGGCCAGCCGCTCGGCGGCGGTGAGCCGCGCGTCGTTGAGCGGGCCCTGGGCGATGAGGGCGGCCTCCAGGAGCTGCTCAAACCGGTGCCGTTCGGGTTGACTGGTCGCCGCGTTGAGCTGCTGCTGCCACGTCGACCCCTGCTGCTTCAGGGCGGTCAGCTCGCCCGTGGCCTTCTGCAGCCGCTCGCGCTGGGCGACGGCCTCGGGCGCGAGGCGGGCGAGGCCTGCCTCCCGCGCGGCCAGGTCGTCGTCCAGCCGGGTGACCTCGGCGGCGTACACGTCCTTGACGGTGGTGCTGGCGGCTGCGGTCTCGGTTGCCGTGGTCACGGTGTTCCCCTTCTGGTCGGCGGATCGGCCGGAGTGCCCGGCGGCGGGCCGGGGTAGGACAGCCCGGCCTTGAGGTGCTCGCGACGGACGGCATGTGCCAGGTGCTCCAGCCCGATCCGCCGGGCCTCGGGCGCGGGCTCGGCGGCGGCGAGGAACGCGGCGGCCAGCGCGGCGTTGCGGATGAGGGCGCCGGGCAGCTCGTAGACCGCGGCGAGTGCCGGCAGGTCGACGTCCGGTGCGATCGGTGCCACGCCGGAGAGGTGCAGCCGCCACAAAGCCAGCCGGGCCTCCTCGTCGGGCGGGTCGAACGGCACCACGAACTCAATCCGGCGGGCGAAGGCTGCGTCCAGGTTCTGCCGCAGGTTCGTGGCCAGCACCGCGACCCCGTCGAAGCGCTCCAGCCGCGCCAGCAGGTAGGCCGTCTCGAGGTTCGCGTAGCGGTCCCGGGCGTCGGCCACCTCCGTGCGCTTGCCGAACAGTGCGTCGGCCTCGTCGAAGAGCAGTGCCGCCCCGCCGTCCTCGGCGGCGTCGAACACGGCAGCGAGGTTCTTCTCGGTCTCCCCGATCCACTTGGACACCAGCTGGGACAGGTCCACCACCAGCAGGTCCCGACCGAGCTCGCCGGCGAGCACCTCGGCGGCCAGCGTCTTGCCAGTGCCCGGGGGGCCGGCGAACAGCAGGCGCAGCCCGCGCAGTCCGCGGCGGCCGCGCAGCATGCCCCAGTCGTCCAGCACGACCGACTGCACCCGCATCCTGGCGGCGGCCTCCTGTAGCTGCGTGAGCCGGTCGGCGGGCAGCACGAGGTCGTCCCAGCCCGCCTGCGGATGCACCAGCGCTGCTCCGACCGGCACCGCGTCCCCGGCTCGGGCGTCGACCCGCTCCAACACGTGGTCCCAGCCGGTGGGGCCCGGCACCAGCTCCGCGCGCAGCCGGACGTCGGTGGCGGCGATCTCGACGTCGCTGGGCTCCAGGGTCGCGGGGCCCAGGTGAGCCGGCGGCCGGCCGAGCTCGGGCAGCGCCGCGGCCAGCCCGGCGCGCCGGTCGGCGGAGGCGTGCGGCCCCGACGGGAGCACCAGGACCGGGCGCGGCCAGGTCGACAGCCCGACGCCCGGAGCGGCCAGCAGCAGCGGCACCGGCAGGTCCGGGACGGTCAGGTGCAGCGGCGGCGGCTCGTTGTCGGTCCACAGCACCGGGACGACGTCGCGGGCCAGTGCCAGCAGCAGCACCGCGCTGACCGTCGCACCGTCGCACCGGTCCGCGCGCAGCACGGCCGTCTCCCGTCCCGCCGTCGCGGCCAGGGCCGTCAGCCGGGGGGCCAGCGCGGCCGGCCGGGCTCCGGGCAGCAGCACCGACACCGGCAGGACGGCGTCCAGGGCGCGCCGGGCGCCGGCCACGGCTTCCTGCCCGAGCCAGTTCCGGACGCCCGCCGACGGGGCCGGCCGCGGGTGGGGCACGGCCCCGTCCGGCCAGCCCGGGAGCCCGGTGAGCGCCTCGAACAGCTGGGCGGCCGGGCGCATCGTCCGCTCCGGTTGCGGCGCGTCGTCGTCCTCGACGACCACCGACCCGGTGGCCAGCAACGCGGCGAGCGGGGCACGCAGCTGCGCGCGGGACGCGGTGCCGGCCAGGGCGCCGAGCTCGGCGAGCGCCCCGGCCAGCCCGACGGTCGGCCACGGCCGGCCGTGCGGATGGAGGGTGCGCAGGACGGCCGCGACCCCCTCGTGGTGGTGCGCGAGCAGGGCGAGGGCGAGCAGCTCCCGTTCGGCAGTGCCCAGCCGGAGGCCGGACACCAGCCGGTCGATCGGCTGGGCCGCCCCGGCGGGCAGGTCCAGGCAGCCGCCGTCGGCCGGCCCGGGCGCACCGGCGCCCGGCAGGCCCCGCAGGAAGCGGGCGCCGGCGCCGTCGCCCACGGCGTCCAGCGCGACGGCCAGCCGGCCCGCCATCCGGGCCAGCGCGTCGTCGAGCCGGTCGCCGGACCGCACCGGCAGCTCAAGCAGCCTGGGCTCAGCCATAGCGGAACCTCAGGACACAGCCGAGCCAGGGCAGGTGCCCTGGGTCGAGGTCCAGTCCGGCCCGGCGCACGTCGACGCTGACCTCGTCCGGGTCGAGCAGCACGTCGATCCACCCGGGGTCGGCCTCGATCACCGCCCGCCGCCGGCACACCGCGACCAGCAGCGCGCGTTCCGACCCACGAGCGCCGGCCGGACCGCGGGCCATCCGGTCCGCCAGTGCGGCGACCAGTGCGTCCACCTCCGGCGCCAGGACCTCGGGCGGGACCGGCCCGGGCGGGTCGCTGCCCGGCACCAGCCCGGCGAACGCCAGCACGGCCGGGTCGTCGGCGTCGGCGGGGCCGACGTCGGGGACGGCACGGGCCACGACCAGCCGGCCCATCCCGTGCAGCACCGGACGCAGCGCGGCGCCGAACCGGTCCGGCGCGGCAACCACCCGGCCGGGCAGCCCCAGCTCGGCCACCAGCGGGAGCAGGAAGAGCAGGCCGCCCCAGCCCGTCGTCGTCGGGCGTGCCGCCGGGGACGTCCGGTGGCCGGTGGCGTCCGGCGAGACGCCGTCCGGGTCCTCGGACCGTCCGGCGGTCGGCTCGGTCGCCGGTGCGGCCCCCGCCGGAGCCGCCCGGTTCGCGGCCGGTGGCTGCGCGGTCGTACCGGGGTCCGGCTGCCGGACGGCGGCCGGAGGCCCTCCGGCGGCGGGGCCGGTCGCCGCGGCGGCCAGGGCGCTGGCCGGCCCCGGCCCGCCGGCCGAAGTCCGGGCCGCGGTGCCGGGACGGGCCTGCCCCTCCGCGGCGCGGGGGCCGGGCACCCGGCGGGACGGGGGCGGGG
>NZ_SJEW01000084.1 GCF_005930475.1 Modestobacter altitudinis | reverse complement strand
GGGGCCGGGACGGCGACCGACAGCGACGGCACCGGGGCGGTGAGCTGCAGACCCGGGGCCGGCGGCTGCAGGAAGGCCCCGACCGGCACCGGCGTCGTGAGGTGGTGCCCGGCGGTGGCGGCCGCCTCGGCCGCTGCCTCCTCCGCCGCGTCGGCGTCCAGGACGGTGGCCCCGGGACGGCCGGCGGGAACCGCCGGCGCGGAGGACTGCGGCGTCAGCTGGCTGCGGGATCCGGGGGAAGACATGGACACTTTGTGCCCTGAGGGTCGCACTGGGTCAAGCAGGTGGACACTGAGCGATGTTCGTGTCGCCTCGCACGCAGCACCCGTCCCAACCGGCCGAGGTGACGTGCTGGACCGGCCCCCTCGCAGGGGCCCGCCGTGAGCGTGCGAGCGGTGGGGGGCGAGGGGGTCCTCGTTCAGGCGGCCGCGAGGCAGACGGCCCCGGTCGCGCGGGCGCCGGAGCGGGCCGGCTGGGCGCCGCCCACCAGCGCCAGGGCGGGCTCGGGGACGGGCGTCTCGGTGGCACCCTGCTCGGCGGTCTCGGCCGAGGCGGCCGCGGCCGGGTCGTCGTCGGGGGTGCCGGGACGACCGGCGCCGACCCCGGCGAGCGCGACCGGGCGCACGGTGCGGCGGGCCGGCTCGGCCAGCCGCATCTCCAGGCTGACCTCGGCCAGCAGGTCGGCCAGTTCGACGTCGAGGGCGTCGCAGATGGAGGCGAGCAGCTCGGAGGACGCCTCCTTCTGACCCCGCTCCACCTCCGACAGGTAGCCCAAGCTGACCCGAGCCGCACCCGAGACGTCCCGCAGCGTCCGCCGCTGCCGCAGCCGGTGACCCCGCAGGGTGTTCCCCAGCTGTGTGCGCAGCAGCGTCATGGCCGTCTCCTGTCCACTCCGACGAGCAGTTCCGACTCGTGGTGTCGTGTGCACGGGCGCCCACCGGACGGACCGGAGGACCCCGTGTGGTCACCGTACGCGGCCATGACCCTGGTCACCGTCCCGGTGGGGGGCACGTCCGCTCATGGCGTAACACCGGCGGACCCGGACTGGTTCCCGGCCGGCACCGGGTGCTCGTCCAGCCGGTCCAGCAGCCGGAGCAACGCCGTGTCCACCGCGCCGGCGCGCACCTGCGCGCGGTCCCCGGGGAGGTCGAGCTCGTGGACGACGGTGAGCAGCCCGTCGCTGAGCCCGAGGTAGACCCGTCCGGGGGCGTGCCCGTCGACGGCGTCCGGGCCGGCGACACCGGTCAACCCGACGCCCCAGGTGGCCGAGCAACGGACCCGGATGCCCTCCGCGAGCGCCGCGGCCGTGCGCTCGCTGACCGGCCCGTGCTCGGCCAGCACGTCGGCCGGGACCCCGGCCAGCGCCGTCTTCAGGTCGGTGGCGTAGACGACCGCGCCACCGCGCAGGCTGGCGCTGGCGCCGGGCACGGACGCGAGGGTCGCGCAGAACAGCCCGGCGGTCAGCGACTCGGCCGCCGCGACGGTCTCACCCCGCGCCAGCAGTCCGGCGTGCAGCCGCGCCGCGGGCGACGCGTCGGCCGGCGGCCGGCTCACGCGGCGTCGTCCCGGCGGGTGCTCCCGGGTGTGCCGTCACCACCGGCGGCCGCTCGGCGGGCCTCGGCGGCCCGCATGGCGCGCGCGCTGGTGCGCCGCAGGGTGAGAGCCCGGTAGACGTAGTCGATGCCGGTGATGACGGTGAGCACCAGGGCGGCCGCCATCACCCACCAGCGGGCCGAGGCCAGCACGCCGGTGAGCGGCAGGATGTAGAGCCCGATGGCCAGCGCCTGCAGCACGGTCTTGGCCTTGCCACCGCGGCTGGCGGCGATCACCCCGTGCCGGATGACCCAGAACCGCAGCAGGGTGACCCCGACCTCGCGGACCAGGATCACCACGGTCACCCACCAGGGCACCAGCCCGAGGACCGAGAGCCCCAGCAGCGCCGTGCCGGTGAGCGCCTTGTCCGCGATCGGGTCGGCGAGCTTGCCGAACTCGGTCACCTGGTTGGTCCGGCGGGCGATCATGCCGTCGTAGCGGTCGGTGATGATGGCGCCGGTGAAGAACAGCGTGGCCCAGACACGTCGTCCGTCGTCCATGCCGCCGTCGGAGAGCAGCAGCAGGGCGAACAGCGGCACGACCGCGAGCCGGAGGAGGGTCAGCGCGTTGGGCAGGTTGAGCAGCCGCACGGACTGCGGGGGCGTGGCCGCCGGGTCCGCCGCGCCGTCGGGCACCACGGCGCTCATGCGGTTCCTCTCCGGTCGGCTCGCCGGCTCGCCCACGTCCCTCAGACCCCAGCCGCTGCCAGCGCCGGCACGACGGCCCGGGCCAGCAGGTCGACGCCCTCGGTGTCCACCACCGTCGCCGTCACCAGCTGACCGGCGACCGCCCCGTCGGGCACCCCGGCGACCGTCGTCGTCCCGTCGGCGTCCGGGTCCTGGTGGGCGGCGTGGCCGGCCCAGGTGCCGGCGCCCTCGGACTCGGCGAGGTCCTCGGTGAGCAGCACCTCGACGGTGGTGCCGATGCGGGCCTCCGCGCGCTGGGCGGTGAGCTCCTCGACCAGGTCGGTGATCCGCCGGACCCGGGCGTCGATCTCGTGCTGGTCGAGCTTGCCCGGCAGCCCGAGGGCCTCGGTGCCCTCCTCGTCGGAGTAGCCGAAGACCCCGACGGCGTCCAGCCGGCCCGCGACCAGGAAGCGCTCGAGCTCGGCGACGTCGTCCTCGGTCTCCCCCGGGAACCCGAGGATGACGTTGGTGCGGAAGCCCGCCTCGGGGGCGAGCGCGCGGGCCCGCTCGATGATCCCCAGGAAGTCCTCCGTGCCGCCGAAGCGGCGCATCCGGCGCAGCAGGCCCGCTGACGAGTGCTGGAAGGACAGGTCGAAGTAGGGCGCGATGCCGGGCGTCGCGGCGATGACCTCCAGCAGCCCGGGCCGGAGCTCCGCCGGCTGCAGATAGGCCACCCGGACCCGGGTGATGCCCGGCACCGCGGCGAGCTGGGGCAGCAGCTTCTCCAGCGAGCGCAGGTCGCCGGCGTCCTTGCCGTAGGAGGTGGAGTTCTCGCTCACCAGCACGATCTCGGTGACGCCCTGGGAGGCCAGCCAGTGGGCCTCGCCGAGCACCTCGCCCGCGGGCCGGGAGACGAACGCGCCGCGGAAGGCGGGGATGGCGCAGAAGGAGCACCGGCGGTCGCAGCCCGAGGCGATCTTCAGCGCCGCGGACGGGCCGCCGGCCAGCCGCCGGCGCTTCAGCCAGTCGTGACCGGGGATCGCCGGTGCGTCCGGGGTCGCGGCCGCCGCGGTGCGCTCCACCGGGCTGATCGGCAGCAGGGTGCGCCGGTCGCGCGGGGTGTGCGGGACGAGCGGGCGGCCGGTGAGGACGTCGTCGAGCCGGTCACCGATGGCGGTGTAGTCGTCGAAGCCGAGCACCGTCGCCTCGGGCAGCGCGCCGGCGAGCTCGGCGCCGTAGCGCTCCGCCATGCAGCCCACGGCGATGACCTCGGCACCGGAGTCGGTCGCGGCGAGGATCGCGTCGACGGAGTCCTTCTTCGCGGTCTCGATGAAGCCGCAGGTGTTGACCAGGACCGCGTCGGCGTCGTCGGCGTCCTCGACCAGCTCGTAGCCGTCGCCGGCCAGCCGGCCGGCGAGCTCCTCCGAGTCGACCTCGTTGCGGGCACAGCCGAGGGTCACCACCGCCACGCGGCGGGGCGCGGCAACGGAGGGCTGCCCTTCGAGGGACGTCAGGGGGCTGGGCAGAGCTGGCACTGCCTCATCCTAGGCGTCGTCCGGCTCCCGGCCCGGTGGCACACCAGCGGGGTCCCTTCCTCACAGCTGCCCCCCGCGCAGCGTGAACATGACCGACTCCAGCTCGTCGGGCTTGATCAGCACGTCGCGGGCCTTGGAGCCCTCCGACGGCCCGACGATGCCGCGGCTCTCCATCAGGTCCATCAGCCGGCCGGCCTTGGCGAAGCCGACCCGCAGCTTGCGCTGCAGCATCGAGGTGGACCCGAACTGGCTGGTGACGACGAGCTCGACGGCCTGGACGAGCAGCTCCAGGTCGCTGCCGATGTCCTCGTCGATCTCCTTCTTCTCACCGGCGGCAGCGGTGAAGACCTCCTCGCGGTACTCGGGCTCGGCCTGCCGCTTGGTGAACTCGACGACCGCCTCGATCTCGGCGTCGGAGACGTAGGCCCCCTGGACCCGGATCGGCTTGCCCGCCCCGATCGGCAGGAACAGGGCGTCACCCATGCCGATCAGCTTCTCCGCGCCCGGCTGGTCGAGGATGACCCGGCTGTCGGTGAGGCTGGAGGTGGAGAACGCCAGCCGCGAGGGCACGTTGGCCTTGATCAGACCGGTGACGACGTCGACCGACGGGCGCTGGGTGGCCAGCACCAGGTGGATCCCGGCGGCACGCGCCTTCTG
The DNA here is from genome assembly GCF_005930475.1 of Modestobacter altitudinis. Taxonomy (GTDB): domain Bacteria; phylum Actinomycetota; class Actinomycetes; order Mycobacteriales; family Geodermatophilaceae; genus Modestobacter; species Modestobacter altitudinis. Next base: position 15,574 of record NZ_SJEW01000084.1, on the reverse strand, counting down.
GGTGATCCGGACGATCGACTCCTCGACGTCGCGCGGGGCGACCATCATCAGGTCGGCGAGCTCGTCGACGATCGTCAGGATGTAGGGGTAGGGCTGGTAGATCCGCTCGCTCCCGGGCGGGGCGGTGATCTCGCCGCGCTCCACCTTGCGGTTGAAGTCGTCGATGTGCCGCACGCCGGTGGCCCGCATGTCCTGGTAGCGCTGCTCCATCTCCTCGACCAGCCAGGCCAGCGCGGTGGCGGCCTTCTTCGGGTCGGTGATGATCGGCGTGATCAGGTGCGGGATGCCGTCGTAGGGCGTCAGCTCGACCATCTTCGGGTCGACCAGGATCATCCGCAGCTGGTCCGGGGTGGCCCGCAGCAGCAGCGACGTGAGCAGCGAGTTGATGCAGCTGGACTTGCCGGCACCGGTGGCACCGGCGACCAGCAGGTGCGGCATCTTCGCCAGGTTGGCGCAGACGAAGCCGCCCTCGATGTCCTTGCCGAGCCCGACCAGCATCGGGTGCGGGTCCTGCTTGGCCACCTGCGAGCGCATGACGTCGCCCAGGCTGACCGTCTCCCGGTCGGTGTTGGGCACCTCGACGCCCACCGCCGACTTGCCCGGGATGGGGGCCAGGATGCGGATGTTGTCGTTGGCCACCGCGTAGGCGAGGTTCTTGGTCAGCGCGGTGATCTTCTCGACCTTGACCGCGTTGCCCAGCTCGATCTCGTAGCGGGTGACCGTCGGGCCACGGGTGTAGCTGGTGACGGCGGCGTCGATGTTGAACTGCTCGAGGACGCCGGTGATCGCCTCGATGGCGACGTCGTTGGCCTTGGACTTGGCGCGCGGCGGGGTGCCCGGGCGCAGCACGCTCACCGAGGGCAGCGTGTAGGTGCCCTCGACCGGCTCGATGCGGAGCTGCTCGGGCTCCTCGATCGGCGGCAGGTCCTCCGGCGGGGCGGTCCGGTCGACCGGCATCGGCGCCCGGCGGGCCGGGGCGGAGGCCACCGGGACGGCCTCGGCGGCCGGCTCCTGCGCGACCGCCTGCGGCGCCTCGGCGTAGGCCGCGTGGTCGATGACGCCGGTGTCCAGGGTGTCCTGCACCTCGGAGACCGCCGACTTCCGACCGCGCCGGGCTCTCGGCGCGGGCTCCTCGTCCTCGTCCTCGTCGTCGTAGAACTCGAGGTCGTCGCCGTCCTCGTCGTCCCGGCCGAGCTGCCGGTCGGCCCACTCCCGCAGCCGTTCGGGCACCTGGTGCACAGGGGTGGCGGTGACGACGAGCAGACCGAAGAAGGCCAGCAGGACCAGCAGCAGCACCGTGACGACGCTGCCCAGGCCCGCGCTCAGCGGGCTGCCGAACGCCCAGCCGAGCAGGCCGCCGGCGCCGGACCGGTCGTCCGGGTCCACGTCGGGTCCGGTGACGTGGGCGATGCCGACGACCGCGGCCACCACGCTGGTCCAGCCGATGACCAGCCGGCCGCGGGCCTCGGGGTGCGGCGGGTGCCGGAGCAGCCGCAGGGCGACGAGGAACAGGACCACGGGCAGCGCCGCGGTGAGCCCGCCGATCGCCCAGCGGACGGCGTCGGCGAGGCCGGCGCCGACCGGGCCGATCCCGTCGGTCCAGGTCGCGGCACCGAGCACGATGGCCAGGCCGAGGACGGCGAGACCGACCCCGTCCCGCCGGTGCTCGGCGGCGAGCGGCTCGGCCTCCTCCGGTCGGGCCACCGACCGGGCGACGGCGCCGGCACCGCGGGCCAGCAGGCCCCACGTGCCGGTGGCACCGCGCCACAGGCTGCCGGCGAGGGTGCTCTGGTTCCGCTTCGGTGCCGGCCGTCGGGCGGCGGTGGAGCCGCGCTTGGCCGGGGGGCGCTTCTTGGCTGCGGTGCTGCCGGAGCGCGGGCGGGTGGTGCCGCTCCCACGCGCCGGCGCCCGGTTCGACGTCGACGCGCGAGCAGGCATGCGTCAGACCGTAATCCGGTCGGCGCCTCCAGCGGCCCATCTCGCGCAGCGTGTCCGCCGCGGACCCAGCCGGGGCACAGGCGCGCGGGTCCAGGGACCGGCCGTCCGGTGCGCCGCCACCGGCACCCGGGTTGGGGCAGGATGCGCCCGCATGAGCGGCTACCAGACCGCAGCGTGGTCGGACTTCTCGGTGGCGGTGGTGGGCGCCTCGGCAGCCCTCACCGGCCTGCTGTTCGTCGCGGTGTCGATCAACGTCGAGCAGATCCTCGCCGGCGACGCGCTGACCGGCCGCAGCGTCAACGCGCTGCTGCTCTTCCTCGTGCCGCTGGTCGTGGGCACGCTGCTCCTGGTGCCGGACCAGCCCCGGGCGGCGGTGGGGACCGAGCTCGTGCTCACCGGGGCGGCCGCGGGCGGCTGGCTGCTGCGGATGAACCGGCCCGGCAACCGCGGCAGCCTGGAGCCGCTGCTGAGCTGGGTGCTCATCCGGCTGCTGCCCAGCACGACGATCGCCGCCGGTCTGCTGGCCGCCGGGGTGAGCCTGCTCGCCGGCGCGGGCGGCGGGCTGTACTGGGTCGTGCCCGTCGTCCTCGTCGCGTTCCTCGGCGGGCTCGCCACCGCCTGGGTCCTGCTGGTCGAGGTCCGCCGCTGACCCGGACCGGGCCCGCGCCTCCCCGGCTACGGTCGCAGCCGTGACGACGACGCAGACCCTCCCCTACGGCAGCTGGCCGACGCCGATCACCTCCGAGCTGGTCGTGCGCGCCGCGGCCCGGCTCGGCGAGGTGGTCGTCGACGGCGACGACGTCTGGTGGGCCGAGGGCCGGCCGAGCGAGGGTGGTCGCACGGCGCTGGTGCGGCGCCGCCCGGACGGCACCACCACCGACCTCCTCCCCCCGCCGTGGAACGCCCGCACCCGGGTGCACGAGTACGGCGGCGCAGCATGGACCGTGGCCGGGGGCACCGTCTGGTTCACCGACTACGCCGACCAGCGGCTGTACCGGGTCGACCCGGGCAGCAGCGAGGCGGTCGCGGTGACCCCGGCGCCGGCCGTCCCCTCCGGCGTCCGGTTCGCCGACCTGTCCGCCGACGGGGACGGCGTGCTGGCCGTCCGGGAGACCCACACCGCCTCGGGGTCCTCGGCCGAGGTCGTCCACGAGGTGGTGTGGATCGCCGCCGACGGCGACGTGGAGGTGCTGGTGAGCGGGCCGGACTTCGTCTCCGACCCGCGGCGGGCGCCCGACGGCGTCACGCTGTCCTGGCTGCAGTGGGACCACCCGAACATGCCGTGGGACACCGCCCAGCTCGTGGTCCGGGCCGCGGACGGCACCGAGCACGTGCTGGCCGGCGGCCCCGGCCGGTCGGTGGTCCAGCCGGTGTGGGGCGCGGACCTGAGCCTGTGGTGGTTCGACGACCGCACGGACGTCTGGTCGCTCCACCGCCGCCGGCCGCACGGCGAGGTGGAGCTCGTCCTCGACGTCGGCCGCGACATCGCCGGCCCGCAGTGGGTGTTCGGGCAGAGCCGCTTCGCCCTGCTGCCCGACGGCCGGGTGGTGGTCGCCTACGGCCGGGACGGCGCCGACCGGCTCGCCGTCCTGACCCCCGACGGGGAGGTGCGCGAGCTGCCCTCCGAGCACGCCGTCTTCGGGCAGGTGCGTGCGGCCGGGGACGCGGTGGTCTGCGTGGCCGGCGGCCCGGCGTCAGAGCCGGTGGTGCTGCGGGTCGCGCTGGACGGCGCGGCCGAGGTGCTCCGCCCGGCCCGGGAGCTGGGGGTGGACCCGGCCTGGTTCTCCCGCCCCGAGCACGTCACCTTCCCCACCGACCCGCGGGACTCCGGGGTCGGCGAGGCGCACGCGCTGGTCTACCCGCCCACCAACCCGCAGGTGACCGGACCGGACGACGAGCGGCCCCCGCTGCTGGTGCTGGTGCACGGTGGCCCGACCTCCGCCGCCCGGTCCGTGCTGGACCTCGGTGTCCAGTACTGGACCTCCCGCGGCTTCACCGTCGCCGACGTCGACTACCGGGGCTCCACCGGCTACGGCCGGCGCTTCCGGGACGCGCTGCAGGGCCGCTGGGGCATCACCGACCTCGACGACGTGGTCGCCTGCGCGCAGTGGCTGGCGGAGCAGGGCCGCGTCGACCCCGCCCGGCTGGCGATCCGGGGCGGCTCGGCCGGGGGCTACACGACACTGGCGGCGCTGACCTTCCGCCCGGGCGTCTTCGCCGCCGGCGCCAGCCACTACGGCGTCGCGGACCTGGCGGCGCTGGCCGCGGACACGCACTCGTTCGAGTCCCGCTACCTCGACGGTCTGATCGCGCCGTGGCCGTCCGGCGCCGACGTCTACGCCGCCCGCTCGCCCATCCACCACACCGACGCCCTCGACACCCCGCTGGCGGTCTTCCAGGGCGACGAGGACCGGGTGGTGCCGCCCGAGCAGGCCGAGATGATGGTCGCCGCACTGCGGGCGAAGGGCGTCCCGCACGCCTACGTGCTCTTCGCCGGCGAGCAGCACGGCTTCCGGAAGGCGGAGAACATCCGGGCCGCCCTGGACGGCGAGCTGTCCTTCTACGCCCAGGTGCTCGGCTTCGAGCTCCCCGCCGAGGAGGGCATCGAGCCGATCACCGTCGTCCGGTAGCCCCGCGAGAGGTCGCCGGCTGCCGCGGTGAACGGATCGGCCGCCGGCGACGTATGCCCTCCGACGGCGCCCGTCCCGGAGGCGCCCGCCCGGGAAGGAGCGGCGATGGCGCGTCAGCGAGGTCCGGCCCCGGCCGACCAGCTCGACGTACGCGCGGCGTACGCCGCCCACGGCCCGGAGCTGTACCGCTTCGCGCTGCGCCAGCTCGGCGACGGCGGGGCGGCGCAGGACGTGGTCCAGGAGGTGTTCCTCCGGGCCTGGCGGGCCGCGGACTCCTTCGACCCGCAGCTGGCGAGCCTGCGCACCTGGTTGTTCGCCATCGCCCGCAACGTGGTGGTGGACGAGGCCCGGCGGTTCGCCGTGCGGCCGTGGCAGCGGGAGCTGACCGACGGCACCGACCTCCCGGCTGAACCGGGGGCGGGCACCGACGAACGGCTCGTCGACGCCTGGGTGGTGGAGGAGGCCCTCCGGCGGATCGGCACGGAGCACCGGACCGCGATCGTGCAGACGCACCTGCGCGGGCGACCGCACGCCGAGGTCGCCGCCGAGCTCGGGATCCCCGTGGGGACGCTGCGCAGCCGGGTGTTCTACGGGTTGAAGGCACTGCGCCTGGCGATGGAGGAGATGGGAGTGGAACCGTGACCGACCTGCCGCCGGACGCCCACCGCGCGCTGCGGGAGCAGCTGGGCGTGTACGTGCTGGGCCACGGCACCCCCGCCGAGCGCGCCGCCGTCCGCGCCCACCTCGACGGCTGTGCGACCTGCCGGGCGGAACTGGGCGAGCTGGCGCCGCTGGTCGGGCGGCTCGCCGATGTCGACCCCGACCGGCTCGACGACGTGCCCGGGCCGCCGCCGGGGCTGGGCGAGGCAGTGCTCGCCCGGATCGCGGCCGAGGGCCCGCGTCCCGCCGACCTGGCTGCCCGCCGGGCCCGCCGTGCCCGGTGGCGGGTCGCGGTCGCCGCGGTCGGCATCGCGGCCGCTGCCTTCGGCGGTGGGTGGCTGGCCCGCCCGGTCCCGCCCCCGCCGCCGTTGGAGGCGGTCGCCGTGGAGGTGGACCGGGCGGGCGTGACCGCGACGGCCGACGTCGTCCCGCACACCTGGGGCGTGGAGGTGAGGCTGTCGGGTTCCGGCTTCGCCGCCGGTGAGGTCTACCGGCTGACCGTCCGCGACGACGAGGGCCGCGAGGTGGCGGCCGGGGAGTTCCTGGGGGTGGGCGACCAGCCGCTGCACTGCAGCATGAACTCCTCCGTGCTGCGGCAGGACGCCGCCGGCTTCGAGGTCGCCGACGCCGCCGGTGCGGTGGTGCTCCGCTCGGTCCTCTGAGCCGCGGTCGAGGCACCGGCGACGGCCCAGCGGAGGAGGACGGCCGGGACCACGGGGCCCGGCCGTCCGTCGGCCCCGCTGCAGCAGGAGGACCCCGGCCCCCTCACCCCTCGCACGCTCGGGGCGAGCCTCGGGCCGGGGCCTGAGGGGCAGCGGGGTCCTTCAGACCTCGAGGACGGTGGGGATGATCATCGGGCGGCGGCGGTACTTGTCCGACACCCACTTGCCGACCGTCCGGCGGATCACCTGGGACAGCCGGTGGGCGTCCACCTGCTCGTCCTCCATCGCCCGCTTGAGCTCCTTCTCCACCAGCGCGAGCACCTCGCTGAAGGCGCTCGGGTCGTCGGAGAAGCCCCGGGTGGACAGGTGCACCGGCCGCACGATGGTGCGCGTCGAGGGCTCGATGACGACGGTCAGCGCGACGAAGCCCTCGTCGCCGAGGATCCGCCGGGCCTGCAGCGACTCCTCGCCGACGTCGCCGACGTTGAGCCCGTCGACGTAGACGTTGCCGATCGGGACGCTGCCGACGATGGAGGCCTTGCCGTCGACCAGGTCGACGACGACGCCGTCCTCGGCGAGCAGGATCCGGTCGGCGGTCATCCCGGTCTGCTCGGCCAGCGCGGCGTGCGCCCGCAGGTGCCGCCACTCCCCGTGCACCGGCATCAGGTACCGCGGCTTGGCCACGTTGATCAGGGTCCGCAGCTCCCCGGCGGGGGCGTGCCCGGAGACGTGCACCATCGCCGTCTCCTTGTGGATCACCGTGGCGCCCAGCCGGGCCAGCCCGTTGATCACCTTGTAGACCGCGGTCTCGTTCCCGGGCACCAGCGAGGAGGCCAGGATGATCGTGTCCCCGGCCTCGATGGTCACCTGGTGGTGGTCGCCACGGGCCATCCGGCCCAGCGCCGACAGCGGCTCGCCCTGCGAGCCGGTGCTGATCAGCACCACCTGCTCCGGCGGCATCGCGGTCGCCTCGTCCAGCTTGACCATCAGCCCGGGCGCGACCCGGAGCAGGCCGAGGTCCTGGGCGACGCCCATGTTGCGGACCATCGACCGGCCGACCAGGGCCACCTTGCGCTTGTGCCGGACGGCGCAGTCGAGCACCTGCTGGATCCGGTGCACGTGGCTGGCGAAGCTGGAGACGATCAGCCGCTGGCTGGCCCGCTCGAAGACCGAGTCGAGCACCGGGCCGATGTTGCGCTCGGAGGTGACGAAGCCGGGCACCTCGGCGTTGGTCGAGTCGGCCAGCAGCAGGTCGATGCCCTCGACGCCCAGCCGCGCGAACGCACCGAGGTCGGTGAGCACGCCGTCCAGCGGGAGCTGGTCCATCTTGAAGTCGCCGGTGTGCACCAGCGTTCCCGCCGGGGTGTGCACGGCCACGGCCAGGGCGTCGGGGATGGAGTGGTTGACGCTGATGAACTCGCAGTGGAACGGCCCGGCCAGGTGGTCGTCACCGGCGGCCACCTCGACCAGCACCGGGTCGATCCGGTGCTCGCGCAGCTTGGCCTTGACCAGGGCCAGGGTGAACCGCGACCCGACCAGCGGGATGTCGGCGCGCAGCCGCAGCAGGTAGGGCACCGCACCGATGTGGTCCTCGTGCCCGTGGGTGAGGACGACGGCGGTGATGTCGTCGAGCCGGTGCTCGATGACCCCGAAGTCGGGCAGGATCAGGTCGACGCCGGGCTGCTCGGCCTCGGGGAAGAGCACCCCGCAGTCGATGACCATCAGCTGGCCGTCGAACTCCAGGACGGCCATGTTGCGGCCGATCTCCCCGAGCCCGCCGAGGGCCATGACCCGCAGCGCGCCCTTCGGCAGCGGCGGCGGTGCCTTGAGGTCCAGGTGCGGCTGTGTCGTGAGGGCGGAGGTGGTCACAGGCTGACGCCTCCCGCGGCGAGGTCCATGCGCAGTTGCTCCAGCTGTTCGGGGGTGGCGTCGACGAGGGGCGGGCGGACCGGGCCGGCAGGCAGCCCCAGCGCGCGCAGCGCCGCCTTGACCAGGATGACGCCCTGGGTGCGGAAGATCCCTGTGTAGACGGGGAGGAGTGCCTCGTTCACGGCGCGCGCCTTGACCAGGTCGCCGGACTCCACCGCGGCGACCAGTTCGGCCAGCCGCGGCCCGACGAGGTGCCCGACGACGCTGACCACGCCGACCGCGCCCAGCGCGAGCAGCGGCAGGTTCAGCATGTCCTCACCGGAGTAGTAGGCGAGGTCGGTGCGCGCCTTGGTCCAGGCCACGGCGCCGAGGTCGCCCTTGGCGTCCTTGACCGCGACGATGTTCGGGTGCTCCGCCGCGCGGACCAGCGTCTCGACCTCGATCGGGACGACGGAGCGCGGCGGGATGTCGTAGAGCATGACGGGCAGGTCGGTCGAGTCCGCGACGGCGGTGAAGTGCCGGAGCAGGCCGGCCTGCGGCGGCTTGTTGTAGTAGGGCGTGACGACCATCAGGCCGTGCACGCCGAGGCGGGCGGCCGACTGGGCCTTCTCGATCGAGTGCGCGGTGTCGTTGGTGCCCACGCCGGCGACCACGGTGGCCCGGTCACCGACGGCGTCGAGCACCGCCTCCAGCACCGCGTGCTGCTCGCTGTCGCTGATGGTCGGCGACTCCCCCGTCGTCCCGAAGACGACCAGGCCGTCGTGCGCCCGGCGGTCGACCAGGTGCGCGGCGAGCTCCTGCGCGCCGGCCAGGTCGATCGTGCCGTCCTCGGCGAGCGGGGTGACCATCGCCGTCAGGACGCGCCCGAAGGGCCGGGCGGGGTCGGTGGTCATGCCAGGAACTTACCGGCCCGCACCGACACCACCGGAGCGCCCGGCGCCGGTCCACGTCGCGAGGTGGTCGGCGAGGACGCCGGCCACCGGAGCGGACGGCGTCCCGCGGTGCTGGTGCGTCACCCGGAACCGGAGCCCGGCCGCGGAGCCGGCCCAGCCGACCGCCGGCACCCGGGCGCCGGGGAGCCACTCCGGGCCGAGCGGGGGCGCCCAGGTGTCCCCCGGCAGCGCTGCGTCGACCTCGGTGACGACGACCTCGTCGGCGTGCGGGAGGAACGAGGCGTAGACCCCCCCGCCGCCGATGACCCACACATCGCCGTCCACCGCCAGGACGTCGTCGACCGACCGGGCGACCTCGACGCCGGCGTCGGCGGCGTCCAGCGTCGAGCTGAGGACGACGTTGCGCCGCCCGGGCAGCGGCCGGACCCGCGGCGGCAGCGACTCCCAGGTGCGCCGGCCCATCACCACGGTCGAGCCGAGGGTGAGCGCCCGGAACAGCCGCAGGTCCTCGGGCAGGTGCCAGGGCAGGACGCCGTCCGCGCCGATGACGCCGCCGGCGGCCTGCGCCCAGACCATCCGGAGCATCAGACGGCCACCGCACCCCGGATCGCGGGGTGGTGCCGGTAGTCGAGCAGGTGGAGGTCGGCGTAGTCGTGGTCGAACAGCGAGGGGGCCGGGTCGATGGTCAGCTGCGGGAAGGGCAGCACCTCGCGGGAGAGCTGCTCGCGCACCTGCGGCAGGTGGTTGGTGTAGATGTGGCAGTCCCCGCCCACCCAGACCAGGTCACCCGGCTCGAGGCCGACCTGCTGGGCGACCATCCGGGTCAGCAGCGCGTAGCTGGCGATGTTGAACGGGACGCCGAGGAAGAGGTCGGCGCTGCGCTGGTACAGCTGGCAGGACAGCCTGCCGTCGGCCACGTAGAACTGGAACAACGCGTGGCAGGGCGCCAGCGCCATCTCCGGCAGGGCAGCCACGTTCCAGGCGGACACGACCATCCGGCGCGAGTCGGGGTCGCGGCGCAGCGTGTCGAGGACGCCGGCGAGCTGGTCGATCGACCCGCCGTCCGGGGTGGGCCACGACCGCCACTGGACGCCGTAGACCGGCCCCAGGCTGCCGTCCTCGGCTGCCCACTCGTCCCAGATCGAGACGCCGTGCTCCTGGAGCCAGCTGACGTCGCCCTCGCCGCGGAGGAACCACAGCAGCTCGTAGGCCACCGACCTCCAGTGCACCTTCTTGGTGGTCACCATCGGGAACGCCTGGGACAGGTCGTAGCGCAGCCGCTCCCCGAACAGGCTCAGCGTGCCGGTGCCGGTGCGGTCGGACTTCGGGCTGCCGGTCTCCAGCACCCGGCGCAGCAGGTCCTCGTACTGCGTGTCCACGGCGGTGCTGGACACCGGTGTCCCCGGGTGGACGGCGAGCTCGGCCATGTCGACTCCTCGTCGCGGCGGTGGGTGGAGCGGGTCGGTGCCGGTCAGCCCTCGGCGACGAGCGGGCTCGCGGCGACCGCGGTCCCGTCGGCCAGGTCGCTGATCCGGAAGTCGTCGAACACGTGCGGGGCGACCCGCTGCAGGTCGCGCAGGCAGGCGACGGCGAGCTCGCGGATCTCCACGTCGGCGTGCTCGCTGGCCCGCATGGCGACGAAGTGCCGCCAGGCCCGGTAGTTGCCGGTGACGACGATGCGGGTCTCGGTCGCGTTCGGCAGCACCGAGCGGGCCGCCTGCCGGGCCTGCTTGCGCCGGAGCGTGGCGTTGGGGACGTCGGCGAACCGCTTCTCCAGGCCCTCGAGCAGCTCCTCGTAGGCGGCCATCGCGGCGTCGGTCGCGGCGAGGAACCGCTCGTGCAGCTCGGGGTCCTCAGCGATGACCGCCGGCTCGACCACGGCGGCGTCCCGTTCGGGCACGTACCGCTGGGACAGCTGGCTGTAGGAGAAGTGCCGGTGCCTGATCAGCTCGTGCGTCAGCGACCGGGAGATGCCGGACAGGTACATGCTCACCGTGCCGTGCTCGAGCACCGAGAGGTGCCCGACCTCGAGAACGTGCCGCAGGTAGCCCTCGTTGCTCGCGGTCGCCGGGTTCGGCTTGTCCCAGGACTGGTAGCAGGCACGCCCGGCGAACTCGGCCAGGGCCTGCCCGCCGTCCGCGTCGGTCTCCCACGGGACGTCGGCCGGCGGGGTGAAGAGGGTCTGCGCGACGACCTGCACCTTCAGCGGGGCGATGGCGGGCACGCGACGAGCCTACGTCGCCGGGACCGGGCCCTCGACGCCCCCGACGGCGACCCCGCCGCCGTGTCGCGACCGATTGACATCACCATGATGCTCGACATGGCGTCAAGGTGATGCCATGTTGACGTCATGGAGAACTCGAACAACGACACCGACCTGCACCGGGCGATGGCCCCGCGGTTCCCCACCGAGCCCCGTCCGCCGCTCCGCCCGGTCCGCGCGCCGCGGCGCCGTCCCCGGTGGCTGGGGAGGCGGTCGCTGTGACCCAGCCGCCCGCTCCCCGGCCGCACACGCCACCGGGCCCCACGCGCCGGGCGACCCCACCGCCGTGGATCCCGGGAGTGACGTCACGATGGCGTCCATGGACCTGAGCGAGTACGTCGACGCGCTGCGCCGTTCCCTGACCACCGCAGCGGCCGCCGGCACCGAGCAGACGCAGGAGACGGCGCGGCTGCTGGGCGACACCATCGAGCCCGCCGTCCGGCTGGCGGTGACCGACGCGCTGTCGGCGATGGCCGCCGAGATCACCGCCGCCTGGGACGGCGGTCTGGTCGACATCCGGCTCCGCGGACGCGACCCCGAGGTCGTCATCGTGCCGGCGCCCGACCCCGAACCCGCGGACCAGGCCGACGACCGGGCCGCCGAGGGTGAGGCCGACGACGACGGGTCGATGGCCCGGATCAGCCTCCGCCTGCCCGAGTCCGTCAAGTCCCGCGCTGAGGCGGCCGCGGCCGCCGCCGGTGTCTCGCTCAACGCCTGGCTGGTGCGCGCCGTCGTCGCCGGCCTCCGGCCCACCGACCCACCGCGCTCCGGGCGCGGCCCCCGCCGCTACTCCGGCTTCGCCCGGAGCTGACCGAGGAGCTCCTCGTGACCGTCCGCACCCACCGCATCCCCCTCTCCGACGCCCTCCGCTCGCTCGAGGTGCGCAACCCGGCCGGCTCGACGACCGTCGACGCCGACCCGGCGGCCGACGAGGTCGTCATCGAGGTCCAGCCGCTCAACGGCATCGCCGAGGAGCTGGTCGACCGGCTGGACCTCGTCGTCACCCGCGGTCACCTGCGGCTCTCCGTGCCCGACCGCCGACTGCTCCGGGCGCCCGCGTTCGCGCTCTCGGTCACCGTGCCGCCGGACACCGCCGTGACGGTCGCCGGCGCCTCGGCCACCAGCACGCTGCGCGGCCGGCTGGGCAGGGTGACGCTGACGAGCTCGAGCGGTGACCTCGACGTCGAGCACTGCACCGCGCTGCAGGCCCGGTCGGCCAGTGGCGACGTCCGCGCCGGGCGGGTGGACGGGACCTCGGACGTCGGCAACGCCTCGGGCGACGTGCGGATCACCGACGCCGGCGGGCCGTTGCAGGTCCGTTCCGCCTCCGGCGACCTGCTCGTGGGCACGGCTGCCACGGACGTCACCGCGAGGACCGCCTCCGGGGACGTGCGGATCGACTCCGTGGCCAGCGGCACGGTCCGGCTGACCACGGTCTCCGGTGACGCCACCGTCGGCGTCGCGCCGGGACTGCGCATCTGGCTCGACGTCCAGACCGTGTCCGGGCGGCTGCGGTCGGAGCTGGCCGAGGACACCCCGGACGCCGGCGGCGCCGCGCAGCTCTCCCTCAGCCTGCAGTCGGTCTCCGGGGACCTGCGGTTGCGCCGCGCTGCGGGTCAGCCGGCTGCGCCCCCGTCCGCAGGCTGACCGGCCCCGGTCAGGGGTGCGCCGGCCGCGGCACGGGCGAGTGCCGGCGCGAGGTCCCCGACGCCGGTGACGGTCACCTGCTCGAGCTCCATCCAGTCGGCCATCAGCCGGAGTTCGGTCGCGAGTGCCCACGCCACCTCCGGTGCGTCGACCCCGGTCTCGGCATGGGCGGACTGCACCCGCAACACACCGGCCTGCCGGTCGGCCTTCAGGTCGACCCGGGCGACCAGGCGGTCACCGAGCAGGAAGGGCAGCACGTAGTAGCCGTGCACCCGCTTCGCGGCCGGGGTGTAGATCTCCAACCGGTACCGGAAGCCGAAGATGCGCTCGACCCGGGGGCGCTCCCAGACCAGCGAGTCGAACGGGGTGAGCAGCGCCCGGGCGCGGACCCACCGGGGCCGGCGGGCGTCGGGGTCCAGCCAGGCCGGTCGGTCCCAGCCCTCCACGTGCACCGACTGGAGCTCGCCGCCCTCGACCAGCTCGGCGATCGCCGTCCGCGCATCGATCACGGGCAACCGGAAGTAGTCGCGCAGGTCGGTCTCCGTCGCCACCCCCAGCGCGCGGGCGGCGGTGGCCACCAGCGCGCGGACGGCGTCGGCACGGTCGGGGGTCGGCGCCTGCACCACCTCGGGCGGGAGGACGCGCTCGGTGAGGTCGTAGACCCGCTCGAAGCCGGCGGTGCGGGCCCGCGCGGTGAGGGCCCCGGTGAAGAAGAGCCACTCCAACGCGACCTTGCCGGCGTGCCAGTTCCACATCGACCCCGGCCGGTCGGGGCGCGGCTCGATCAGCTGGCTGGCCCGCAGCGGCCCGCCCTCCCGGACCCGGTCGAGGACCTCGCGCACGTAACCGGGCCGCTCCCGCTGGAGCCGCACCATGTTGCCCCACGCGTGCTGCTCGGCTGCAGCCATCCGCCACCGGAGCTGCGGTTGCAACCGGACCGGCAGGAACGACGCCTCGTGCGCCCAGTACTCGAAGAGATCGTGCCGCCGGTTGGACAGCGCGTCCAACGCCGGGCGCGGGTACGGGCCGAGCCGGCTGAAGAACGGCAGGTAGTGCGACCGCGACAGCACGTTGACCGAGTCGATCTGCACCACGCCGAGCCGCTCGACCGTCCGGCGGAGCTGCCGCGTACCGACGTCGCCGCCGGGGCGCGGGTCGGCGAAGCCCTGCGCGCCCAGTGCGATGCGGCGCGCCAGCCCCGCGGACAGGCGCTCTCCGGACGACGTCACGGCCGCGATCCTGCCGTGGGGGTACGACCGTCCCGCCACCGGACACCTACGCTGCCCCGGTGACGTCCCTCCCCCGCCCCGGTCTGCCCGGCCGGGCCGAGGTGTCGGTGCGGCTCGCCCGCCCCGAGGACGCCGAGGCCATCGCGCGGGTCCAGGTGGTGACCTGGCGGGCGGCGTACCGCGCGCTGCTGCCGCCCGCGGTCCTCGACGACTGGGACGAGACCGCCGCCGTCGCCGCGTGGTGGGCCGCAGTCGCCACGCCGCCCACCCCGGGGCACGGCGTGCTCGTCGCGCTGGACGGCTCGGAGCTGACCGGCTTCGCCGCCTTCGGCCCGGCCGAGCTGGCTCCCGAGGAGCAGCCCCTGCCCGAGGGTCCGACCAACGAGGTCACCGCGCTGCTGGTGGAGCCCCGTTGGGGCCGGCGCGGTCACGGCAGCCGGCTGCTGGCCGCAGTCACCGATCTGTCCGCCGCGGCGGGGGTCCGGCGGCTGCAGCTGTGGCTGCCGGAGGAGGACGACGTCACGGCCCGCTTCCTGACCGGTGCCGGCTGGGCGACCGACGGGTGGGTGCGCACGCTGGACACCGGGAGCTCGACACTGCGTCAGCTCCGCTGGCACACCCTCCTGGAGGGCGAGCAGCCCGACGGGATCGACGAACGAGGAGTGCAGTGACGTTCTCCGGTTTCCCCGACGAGGGGCTGGTCTTCTACGAGGGCCTGGAGGCGGACAACAGCAAGACCTACTGGACACAGCACAAGCACGTCTACGACGAGCACGTCCGGCGGCCGATGCAGGAGCTCGCCGATGAGCTCGCGCCGGAGTTCGGCACGCCCAAGCTGTTCCGGCCGTACCGCGACGTCCGCTTCAGCCACGACAAGACGCCGTACAAGACCCATCAGGGAGCGGTGCTCCACGTGGAGGGCCGTGGCGTGGGGTCGGTCTACGTGCAGGTCTCCGCCGAGGGACTGCGCGTGTCCGGCGGGTGCTGGCGGCTGCAGCCCGACCAGGTCGAGCGCTACCGGCGCGCGGTGTCCGACGACGCCCAGGGACCCCGGCTGGAGGCCGAGGTCGCGTCCCTGCGCGGTGGGGACTTCTCGATCGACGGCGACAAGCTCGTGCGGACGCCCCGTGGCCACCCCGCCGACCACCCACGGCTGGACCTGCTCCGGCACAAGTCGTTGCACGCTTCGCAGGAGTGGGAGCCGGCTGACTGGCTGCAGACGCCAGCGGCGCTCGAGCGGGTGCGGAGCGCCTGGCGTTGCTGCGCGGGCCTGAACCAGTGGCTGGCCGACAACGTCGGCGCGACGACCGCCCCACCCGACCGCCGCCGCTGAGCCAGTTCCGTCCTGACGTATCCCGGCGTACGCACCCGGCGCGCACCCCATGACGCCCCGCGAGCGCCTTCGCCCGACCACGTACCGGCGCTTTCGCGCGCCCCAAAGTACGGATGCTCTCGCGCGCCGAAGTACGGATGCTCTCGCGCACGAATGTGCGGGGGCTCTCACGCGGAAGCCGGCGGGTGGGTGGTGAAACTGGCCCGGGAATGCAGGAAACGGGGTCACAGCAGATGCTGTGACCCCGTTCCTGGGAGTTATGTCCGGCGGCGTCCTACTCTCCCACCCGGTCCCCCGGGCAGTACCATCGGCGCTGAAAGGCTTAGCTTCCGGGTTCGGAATGAGACCGGGCGTTTCCCTTTCGCCATGACCGCCGTAACACTGTGAAGATGTCACCCACCCCCACCACACACCCCGCCCCCGACCAGCGGGGAAAGGGCAGTGTGGGGT
>NZ_SJEW01000083.1 GCF_005930475.1 Modestobacter altitudinis | reverse complement strand
GCCGAGGCGGGTGCCGGAGCGCGCGTCGGGGCCGGGGTGGTCGCCCTGGGGGCCGGCGACGTCGCCGTGTCCTCGTCCCGCAGCACGCGGCCCGAAGCGGTGAGGGTCAGGCTGCCGCGCTGGAAGTCGACGCGGGTGCCGCTGGCCACCGGGTGCGGGTCACTGGTCGGGTAGCCGAGCGTGCCCCGCTCGGACCCCTGGGCGCCGTAGGCGGTGAGCAGGGCCCCGCCGAGCCAGTGGGCACCGCTGCCGCGTGTCCAGTAGAGGATGCCGTTCTGGAACCGGGTGGCGGCGCCGCCGCCGACCAGGGCCAGCTCGTCGCTGGTCGGGTAGCCCAGGGGGCCTTGCTCGTGGCCGGTGGCCTCGTAGGCGGCGAGGACCGGGCCGCGGACGGGGTGTGCGCCGCCTCGGGGCGACCAGTACACGGCGCCGCCCCGGAAGCGGCTCACCGCCCCGCCGGGCAGTCGGGTCTCCTCGCTGGTCGGGTAGCCCAGCCAGCCCCGCTCGTACCCCGTGGCGCCGTAGGCACCGAGGATGGCGCCGCCGACCGCGTGGGCGCCGGTGGACGGCGACCAGTAGACGAAGCCGCCCTGGAACCGGTTGAGCGCCCCGCCGACCAGCGCGAGCTGGTCGCTGGTCGGGTAGCCCAGCACGCCCCACTCCCAGTTGTAGCTGCCGTACCGGGCCAGGATCTCTCCGCCGACCGCGCGGGCGCCTGTGCCCGGTGACCAGTAGACGGAGCCGCCCTGGAACCGGCTGAGCGCACCACCGGCCAGCGGGATCTCGTCGCTGACCGGGTAGCGCAGCACGCCGCGCTCGTAGCCGTGGGCGCCGTACGTCCGGAGGATGTCCCCGGCGACCCAGTGCGGGCCGGTGGACGGCGTCCAGTAGATGAAGCCGCCCTGGAATCGGCTCACCGCGCCGCCGGGCAGGCCGAGCTCGTCGCTGGTCGGGTAGCCCAGCAGACTCCGGGTGCCGCCCATCCGGAACCAGAGCTCGCCGATGTCCCCCTGCACGCGTGGGATGAGCCCCTCGGGGAACATGGACCGCACCGCCCCGCTGATCGACGCCTCGAGGTGCGCCGTCCCGCGGGTGGAGGGCTCGCGGGTGAGCACGACGACGACGTAGCGGCTGTCCGGGCCGACCAGGCCGGTGGAGTGCCGGTAGGCGTTGCCGTTGACGCAGCACATCCAGCCCTGCTTCTGGGCGATCACGTGCTCGAGCGGCAACCCGTCGTGCAGCCCGAAGAACTGCCGGCCACCGTCGCCCTGCTCGGTCGACTGCCGGAGCTGGTCGACCATCCAGTTGCGCGAGCCGGCGGACAGACCGCCCGAGCCGTCCATCAGCCGCTGGTAGAAGACCACCATGTCGCGCGCGGTGATCAGCGTGTTGCCCCAGTAGCGGGCGTTGCTGGTCAGGCCGGTCTCGCGCAAGCCGTACCGGCCGATGACGTCGCTGACGATCGCGTTGGCGCCGTAACTGCTCCAGAACCGGTTGGCCGCGGCGTCGTAGGACTCGCGGAGCATCCGCGACATGTCGGCCAGCTGGGCCGCGGAGAGCCGGATCTGCCCGAGGTCGCGCCGGTGGAGCAGGTTCTCGGCGATGAAGAGCTTCATCACCGAGGCGGACTCGATGCGGGTGTGGGCGGCGGCGCCGTTGTCGCGGTACTTGCCGGTGCCCCGGTCGAACATCGCGATCGCGACGGTGGTCCCCGCACCGGCGGCGTAGCCGTTGCCGGCGGAGACCCGGTCCTGCCACGCGTCTGCCCGGGCGACCGACGCCGGCCCGAGGACCAGCACCAGGCCGGTGAGCAGGCACACCAGTGCCCGTACGCGACGCCTCACAAGAACAACCCCCCGTGGTCGGGGCCGACGCTCACACGGGGGTCAGGGCGGGTCAAGCCAGGGTGTGGTCAGTGGGGCCAGAGGTCGACCAGTGACGTACCGAGCCTCGCCAGCTGGGTGCGCAGCAGGGGCAGGGACAGGCCGATGACCGCCGACGGGTCGCCCTCGATGCGGCGGACGAACGGTGCCCCGAGGCCGTCGAGGGTGAACGCGCCGGCCACGGCCAGCGGCTCGCCGCTGCCCAGGTAGGCCTCGAGCTCCGCCGTGGTGGGGGAGTCGAAGTGGACGACGGTGGAGGCGACGCCGACGTCCCGCTGGGTCACCGCGCCGTCCCGGACGTCGAAGACCGCCTGGCCGGTGTGCAGCACACCGCTGCGGCCGCGCATCCGCTCCCAGCGCAGCCGGGCCTCGGCGACATCGGCAGGCTTGCCCATCGCCTGGCCGCGGAACTCCAGCAGCGAGTCCGCCGCCACGACGAGGGCGTCGGTCTCCCGGGCGGCGACCGCGGTCGCCTTGGCGGCGGCGAGCAGGGCGACCAGTTCGGCGACCCGGGGTGCCTGCACGGAGCCCTCGTCGAACCCGCTGACGACGACGTCCGGGTCCAGCCCGGCCCGGCGCATCAGCTGCAGCCGGGCCGGGGACTGCGAGGCCAGCACCAGCCGGCGGACGTCGCTCATGCAAACCGCCCTGCGGCGCGCCAGCCACCGGGACCGGGCTGCAGCGGGGTGCGGACGACGTCCCCCCGCGAGGCCCAGGCGCCGACCGGGGTCGGCCGACGGCGGGGGCGGCGCCGGGACATCGCGGCGACGACGACGGTCAGGGCGGCGAGCTCCTCGGCGGTGGGTTCGCCCCTGACCACGCGCAGGAGAGGGAGGACCAGCTCGTCGTCCTGTCGTGAGGAGTGGGGCCCGGATGGTCCCGCGACCGAGCGACCAAGCGGCTCAGCGGTGGCCGAGGGTGGCTCCTGGCCGCGGTGCGGTCCGGAGGATCGCAATGTCATAAGGGGATGTTCCCGTGCTTCTTGGGGGGCAGCGTCTGTCGCTTGTTGGCCAGCAGCCGCAGTGCCCGGACGATCTGCACCCGGGTGTGGGAGGGCGGGATGACCGCGTCGACGTAGCCACGGTCGGCGGCGACGTAGGGGTTGGCGAGGGTGTCCTCGTACTCGCCGATGAGCTCCGCCCGCAGCGCCTCGGGGTCCTCGGCGGCGGCCAGTTCCTTGCGGTAGAGGATGCCGACCGCACCCTGGGCGCCGATGACGGCGATCTGCGCGGTGGGCCAGGCCAGGTTCACGTCGGCGCCCAGGTGCTTGGAGCCCATCACGTCGTAGGCGCCGCCGTAGGCCTTGCGGGTGATGACGGTGATCAGCGGGACGGTGGCCTCGGCGTAGGCGTAGATCAGCTTCGCGCCGCGGCGGATGATGCCGTCCCACTCCTGCGACGTCCCGGGCAGGAAGCCGGGGACGTCGACGAAGGTGAGCACCGGGATGTTGAAGGCGTCGCAGGTGCGCACGAAGCGGGCGGCCTTCTCACTGGCGTCGATGTCCAGGGTGCCCGCGAACTGGGTGGGCTGGTTGGCCACGACGCCGACCGGCCTGCCTTCGACCCGGCCGAAGCCGATGAGGATGTTGGGCCCGAACAGCGCCTGCACCTCGAGGAACTCACCGTCGTCGAGGACGTGGGTGATCACGGTGTGCATGTCGTAGGGGGTGTTGGCCGAGTCCGGGATGAAGGTGTCGAGCTCGCGGTCGTCCTCGGTCACCGCCTCGGGCAGCGCGATGTCGACGGGTGCGACCTCGATCGTGGGCAGCGGGTCCAGGTTGTTGCTGGGCAGGTAGGACAGCAGCGCCTTGACGTAGTCCAGGGCGTCGGCCTCGTCGGTGGCCAGGTGGTGCGCGACCCCGGACCTGGTGTTGTGGGTGCGCGCCCCGCCGAGCTCTTCGAGGGTGACGTCCTCACCGGTGACGGTCTTGACCACGTCGGGGCCGGTGATGAACATCTGGCTGGTCTTGTCGACCATGACGATGAAGTCGGTGAGGGCGGGGGAGTAGACGTGCCCGCCGGCCGCGGCCCCCATGACCAGGGAGATCTGCGGGATGACCCCGGAGGCGTGCACGTTGCGCCGGAAGATCTCCGCGTACAGGCCGAGGGAGACCACGCCCTCCTGGATCCGGGCGCCACCGCCCTCGTTGATGCCGATGATCGGGCAGCCGGTGCGCATCGCCAGGTCGAGCACCTTGACGATCTTCTCGCCGTACACCTCACCGAGGCTGCCGCCGAAGACCGTCACGTCCTGGGAGAACACGCAGACCGGGCGGCCATCGACCGTGCCGTGGCCGGTGACCACGCCGTCGCCGAAGGGGCGCCGGTCCTCCATGCCGAAGTTGGTGGAGCGGTGCCGGGCGAACTCGTCGAGCTCGGTGAACGAGCCCGGGTCCAGCAGCGCCTCGATCCGCTCCCGGGCGGTCATCTTCCCGGCCGCGTGCTGCTTCTCGACCGCACGCTCCGAGCCGGCGTGCGTGGCCTCCTGCACCCGCCGCTCGAAGTCGGCCAGCTTCCCGGCGGTGGTGTGCAGGTCGAGATCGGCGGGGACGTGTTCGCCCGCGCTCTCCAGTTCGGCGGCACTCACAGCGTCATGCCTCGCTCCGCTCGGGGGTTCGTTCCGCTCCTCGCTCGCTGGCGCTCGCTGCGATGCTCGCTCACGGGCCGTTAGCGTAGGTGACGTGTCCGACCCCCACCTCCCCGCACCGGATCGGCCTTCCCTGGACGCCGCCGTCCTCCCTGCGTCGGTCACCACCGGCAGCGCCCTGTGGCGGGCCGTGGAGGTGGTCGAGGCCATCGATTCCACGAACGCGGAACTGGTCGCCCGCGCGGCGGCCGACGAGCCGGAGGGGCTGGTGCTCGTCGCGGAACACCAGCAGGCCGGGCGGGGCCGGCTGGACCGCACCTGGACCTCCCCGCCGCGAGCCGGGCTGACCGTCTCGCTGCTGCTGCGCCCCGACGTGCCCGCCGCCCGCCGCGCCTGGCTCTCGCTGCTGACCGGGGTGGCGCTGGCCGAGGCGGTGTCGGAGGTGACCGGCGTCCGGACCTCGCTCAAGTGGCCCAACGACTTGCTGGCCCCGGACGGCGCGAAGCTGGCCGGGATCCTGGCGGAGACCGCCGGCACCGCCGTCGTGGTGGGGGTGGGGCTGAACGTCTCGACCCGTCGGAACGAGCTCCCGGACACCGGGACGTCGCTGGCGCTGGTGGCCGGCGGGCCGGTCGACCGGACGAGCGTGCTGCTGGTCTTCCTCGGTTCGTTCGAGCGCCGGTACTCCCGGTGGGTGCAGGTCCTCGGCGACCCGGTCTCCTCGGGGCTGGCGCAGGACTACCTCGCCTGGTGCAGCACCGTCGGGGTCACCGTCACCGTGACGATGCCCGACGGCTCGACCCTCGAGGGCGTCGCGGAGGCCGTCGACTGGGACGGGCGGCTCGTCGTCCGCACCAGCGCGGGGGTCGTGGAGCTGGCCTCGGGCGACGTCCGGCACGTCCGGCGGGGATGAGCGCGCTGCCTTGATGCCGCGCGCTCCGGGAGGACGTCATCCCAGTGGTGTCGAGGCAGCTCCTCCGTCCGGTCGCGAGCTGTGACCATGTACGGATCTGATCTCAGTGCCACGACTCGTCGTGCCCGGTCGTGATTCCGCGGGGCCGGTGGGTCATCCTGTCCGGGTGGCCTATCCGGACAAGGTGCTCGGGGAAGACGAAGAGGTCGTCCGGCACCTGCACCCGCACTGGCTGGCCGTCCTCTGGCCGACCGTGCTGTTCCTCGTCCTGGTCGGCGCGGCGTCCTTCGGTGCCGCGCTGGTGCCCGACAGTGGCCAGCAAGGGCTCTGGAGGCTCGTGGTCGTCGGCGCCGCCGTCGTCCTCGCGCTGTTCGTCGTCGCCGCCCCGCTGCTGCGTTGGCGGACGACGCACTACGTCATCACCACCCATCGGCTCCTGTTCCGCACCGGCGTCCTCGCCCGGCACGGCCGAGACATCGGGCTCTCCCGGATCACCGACGTCTCCTACCGGCAGAGCCTGTGGGACCGGATCGTCAACTCCGGCACGGTGACGATCGAGACCGCGGGCGAGGGCGGCCCCACCGTCTTCTCCGCCATCCCGGACAGCGACCGGGTGCAGCAGCTGCTGAACCAGCTGGTCGAGGAGGACGCCGACCGGCGGGCCCAGGAGAGCGCGGCGTACCTCGGGGAGTACCACCCCCGGGACGGTCAGCGCTCCACCGAGCAGTTCTGAGCAGGCGGTCCGGCGCCGTCCGGCCGTGCTGCTGGGGCGCCTGCGACAGCTGTGAACACCTTGTCAGGACCTGACGACGGTCGAGCCAAGATGTTGGAGCGTCGCGACTCGAGACTGGCCGAGTCCTGCCGTTAGCGTCGACGACGGAGGCCATTGGACCGGTCCTTCACGCCAGCACCCCGGGGGATCCGTTGACCAGTCACCTGCGCTCAGGCCGGGCAGACTCGGCCGTCGGGATCCCGCGCGGGGAGATCCGGGCGCTGACCGGGCTGCGCGCCATCGCGGCCGCGTGGGTCGTGCTGCTCCACTTCCAGCGTCTGCTGAGCCCCTACCTCGACCAGGCGCCGCTGCTGCGTTCGGTGATCAGTGCCGGCTGGCTGGGCGTCGACCTCTTCTTCGCCCTCAGCGGGTTCGTCATCGGACTGGCCTACCTCGAGCAGGTCGGGCGCTCACCCCGTCCGGCCACGATCGGCCGGTTCGTGCTCGCGCGCTTCGCCCGTGTCTGGCCGGCCTGGGCCGTCGTCACGGTGCTCATGGGCGCGTGGGTGTGGGTCGTGCGCAAGGGCGGCTGGAACGCCGACGTGCTGGTCCCGCACCCCGACGCGGACGTGGCCCAGATGCTCCGGCAGCTCTCGATGACCCACATGTGGGGCCAGGACGGCTTCTTCGGTGTGAGCTACGTGCTCCCCGGGTGGTCGATCAGCGCCGAGTGGCTCGCCTACATCTGCTTCCCCCTGCTGGCGGTCTGCCTGCGCCCCCTGCTCCACCTCCCGGCACCGCTGGTCCTCGTGCTGTCCTGCGCGGCGAGCACCCCGCTGGTGATCACCGCCTTCGAGGAGGGGGTGCCCGACCTCGCGCAGAACTGGATGACCCGGATCGCCTGCGGGTTCGTTGCCGGTCTGCTCGCCGCCATCGCGGCGAAGCGGATCCGCCGAACCGAGCGCACCGAGTCCCTGGCCCTGGCCGGCTCGGTCCTGACTGTCGTGCTCATGGTCTGCGTCTTCCTGTGGAACAGCTGGCGCCGCGGTGGCGACCTCGGCCAGGACTACAGCGGCGTCGTCGTCTGCCTGATCCCCCTGCTCATCGTCTCCCTGTCCTTCACCGACCGCGGGCTGGCCTCGCTGCTCGGCCGGCGGACGCTGGTCTACGGCGGGCGCATCTCCTACTGCATCTACCTCACGCACTTCGTCGTCCTCGACGTCGTCACGACCATCGTCTGGCAGGACCCGGCGGACGCCTGGGTGCCGACGCCGGGCTTCATGCTCGCCGTCCCGGCGATGACCCTGGCCCCGTTCCTGCTCGCCCCGCTGCTGCACCACCTGGTGGAGGAGCCGGCCCGGGCTCGGATCATGGCGCTGGTGCCGAAGCGCCGCTCGGCGCCGCGGTCGGTGCCGGTCGTGTCCGCGGCTCCCGAGCCACCGGCGGTCGACGACGTCCCCGCGCTGGCAGTGCACCGGCTCCCGGTGTCGGTCGACCGGCTGCCTGCCGCGCCGGTGACGGCCGGCGGGCCCCGGTCCGGGGCCGCCGCGGCCGCCCGGGTCCGGGAGCCCCGCACCCAGTGGCTCAGTGCGGTGTCCACGGGCGAGCGGGTGGCGGTGCCCCGTCCGCGCGTGACCCACCCGGTGCCGGTGCCTCCGGCGACGGCGGACCGAGCACGTCCGGGACGACACGAGTCGGAAAGCGTCAGCACCTCGGCATAGCGTTCTGCGCATGCGGTTGCTGCACACCTCCGACTGGCACATCGGCCGGTCCCTGCACGGCTCCGACCTGCTCGCCGAGCAGGAGGAGGTGCTCGGTCGGCTGGCGGAGGTGGTGGTCGCGGAGTCCGTCGACGTCGTGGTCGTCGCCGGCGACGTCTACGACCGGGCGGTGCCCTCGGCCGATGCCACGGCGGTGCTCGACCGGGTCCTGATGCGGTTGCGCAGCGCCGGGGCGGTCGTCGTCCTCACCCCCGGCAACCACGACTCGGCCCGGCGGCTCGCCTTCGGGGCCGGCCTGATGGCCCGGTCCGGCGTGCACGTCCGGGCGGTCACCCCGGCGCTCGACGAGCCGGTCCTGCTCTCCGACGAGCACGGCGACGTCGCCGTCTACGGGCTGCCCTACCTGGAGCCGGAGATAGCCCGGCACGAGCTCGGGCTGGCTGACGGGCGCAGCCACGAGGCCGTGCTGGCCGCCGCGATGGACCGGGTCCGCGCCGACCTCTTCCTGCGGCCCGGTGTCCGGTCGGTGGTGCTCGCGCACGCCTTCGTCGGCGGCGGGGTGCCCAGTGACAGCGAGCGGGACATCTGCGTCGGCGGGGTGGACCTCGTGCCGGCCGCGGTGTTCGACGGCGTCGACTACGTCGCGCTGGGCCACCTGCACCGGCCGCAGACCCTCAGCGACCGGGTCCGGTACAGCGGCTCGCCGCTCGCCTACTCCTTCGGCGAGGCCGGGCAGGTCAAGCAGGCCTGGCTGGTCGACCTGGACGGCGCCGGTCTGGCCGGGGTCCGCCCCGTGCCCCTGCCCACCCCGCGGCAGCTGACCGTGCTCCGCGGCGAGCTGGCCGACCTGCTCGCCGACCCCGCGCTCGCCGCGGTCGAGGACGACTTCATCTCCGCCCGGCTGACCGACCCGGTGCGGCCGGTCGACCCGATGCGCCAGCTGCAGGTCCGGTTCCCGCACTGCGTGCACCTGGAGTGGACCGGGTCCGGTGCGCCGGCCGACGGGCGCAGCTACACCGAGCGGCTCACCGGTCGCAGCGACCTCGAGGTCGCCGGCGAGTTCGTGCTGCACGTCCGCGGGCTCGCCGCCACGCCGGGGGAGTCCGACCTGCTCGGGCGGGCCCTGGCCGCGGCGGCACGAGAGGACGTGCGGTTGTGAGGGTCCACCGGCTGGCCCTGACCGCCTTCGGCCCCTTCGCCGACAAGGTGGCGGTCGACCTCGACGACCTCGGGCGGGACGGGCTCTTCCTGCTGTGGGGGCCGACCGGCGCCGGCAAGACGACGCTGCTCGACGGCATCGTCTACGCGCTGTACGGCACGGTCCCCGGTGCGCGCGGCGAGGAGAAGCGGCTGCGCAGCGACCACGCCGCCGACGACGTGCGCACCGAGGTCGAGTGCGAGGTGACGCTGGGCGGTGAACGGCTGCTGGTCGTCCGCCGCCCCGAACAGCAGCGCCCCAAACGGCGCGGCACCGGCTGGACGACCGAGCAGGCCAAGCTGACCGTGCAGCGCTGGACCCCCGAGGGCTGGGAGCCGGTGAGCACGCGCATCGACGAGGGCTCCGAGCACCTGCGCAGCCGGCTGGGGCTGTCCGCCGAGCAGTTCTGCCAGGTCGTGCTGCTGCCGCAGGGCGACTTCGCGCGCTTCCTGCGGGCCGAGCCCGAGGACCGCGGCCGGCTGCTGCGCACCCTGTTCGACGTCGGTCGGTTCGCGCAGGTGGAGAGCTGGCTGGACGACCGACGCCGGACCGCCCGCAGCGAGCTCGACGAGGCCCGGCTGTCGGCGAGCACGCTGCTGGCCCGGGTCGCCCAGGTCGCCGACGTCGAGGTGCCCGAGGAGCTCGCCCCCGAGCTCGTCGGCGCGGCCTCAGCCGCGCACGCCGGCGCGTGGGTGCGTAGGGTGCGGGCCGAGGTGTCCGACCGGCTGACCGAGCGGGAGGCCGCCGCCGCGGCCGCCGCCGCCGAGGTCACCCGGGTCGACGCGGCCCTGGCCGCAGCCCGGGCCGCGGAACAGCGGCACGCCCGACGCGACCGGGCACGCGCCGACCTGGCCCGGCTACAGGCAGAGGCCGACGAGCTCGTGCCGCTGCGCGCGGCCCTCGACGCCGCCGGCCGGGCGGACCCGGTGCGCGACGTGCTGGAGGCGGCCGGGCACGCCGCGCTCGCCGCCGAGGCCGCCGAGGAGGGGCTGGCCGCGGTCCGCCGGAACTGGATCGCGGTGGCCGGCGGCCGGACGGCGGACACGCTGCTGTCCCGCGGCCTGCGCGACGAGGTCGCCGCCCTGCGCACCGTGCTGCCCGACGTCGACCGCGCGGCGGCGCTCGCCACGTCGGTCGCCCGCACCTCCCAGCAGGTGGACGTGCTGACCGCGCAGTGCGCAGGCGATGACGCCGCGGCTGCCGGCTGGCCGGCCCGGCTGGCCCAGCAGGAGGCGGTGGTCGAGGCGGCAGCCGGGGCCGACGCCCGCCTCGCCGGGGTGAGCGCGACGCTGGAGCGCACCCGGTCAGCGCTGACCGCCGCCCTCGCCGCCGAACAGCTCGCCGTCGAGGCCGAGCGCCGGCGAGCCGCCAGCAGGGCGGCCCGGGAGGTGTGGCTCGACGCCCGCGAGACCTGGACCGACCTGCGCGGCCACCGGCTGGCGGGAATGGCCGCCGAGCTCGCCGCCGGGCTGGCCGACGGCGACGACTGCCCGGTCTGCGGTGCGGTGGAGCACCCGCGGCTGGCCCACGCCGACGGCCCGGTCGTCACCCAGGCCGACGAGGAGCAGGCGCGGGCGGTCGTGGAGGACCGGGAGGAACGGTTCCTCGCGGCCCAGCGCGCTGAGGAGGCCACCGAGCGGGAGCTGGCCGCGCTGCGCGCGCAGGCCGGCCCCGAGCCGCTGGCCGAGCTGGAGCGGGCTCGTGCCGAGGCGGTCGCCGCCGAGACGTCGGTGCGGGAGCTGGCCGGCACGCTGCAGCCGGCGCGGCGGGAACTCGCGGCGCTGCTCGCCGCACGAGACGAGGCCACCGTCGCGCGGGCGGCCAACCGCGAGCAGCTGGCCCAGCGGCGCGCCGAACTGCGCGCCGCGCAGGAGGCGCTGGCCGAGGCCCGCGAGCGGGTGGCGGCCGCCCAGGGGGAGGACCCCGACCTGGCGGCCCGGATCCGCCGGCTGACCGTCGAGGCCGACCGCTGCGAGGCACTCGTCGAGGCGGAGGCGACCGAGCTCCGGGCCCGCACGGCCGCGGACGCCGCGCGCGGGCACGCCGAGGAGCGGGTGACCGAGGCCGGCTTCCCCGACCTGCTGGCCGCCGCCGACGCCCTGCTCGACCCGGCGCGTGCAGCGAGGATGCGGGACCGGGTGACCGAGCACGACCAGCAGTGGTCGGTCGTCACGGCCGCCCTCGCCGAACCGGAGCTCGCCGACCTCGCGCCCCGGCCGGACCTCCCGACGATGACCGAGTCCCTCCGGTCGGCGACCGCGGTGCGCGAGGACGCGGTGTCGGCGCTCGCCGAGGTCCGGCGCTGCACCGCGGCGCTGGACGGGCTGTCCGCCGACCTCACCGCCGTGGAGGTCGAGCTCGACGAGCGGCGCACCGTCGCCGAGCAGGTCTCCGCACTGGCCGACCTGGTGAACGGCCGCGGCGCCAACACGCTGCGGATGCGGCTGCAGTCCTTCGTCCTCGCCGCCCGGCTGGAACAGGTCGCCGAGGTGGCCAGCCGGCGGCTGCGTGACATGTCCGGCGGGCGCTACACCTTCCTGCACAGCGACGCCCAGGGGCGGCACGGCGCCCGCGGTGGTCTGGGCCTGGACGTCCTCGATGAGTACACCGGCGCCCGTCGGCCGACCAAGACCCTCTCCGGCGGGGAGAGCTTCATGGCCTCCCTCGCGCTGGCGCTGGGGCTGGCCGACGTGGTCACCGCGGAGAGCGGCGGCGTGCAGATCGACACCCTGTTCGTCGACGAGGGCTTCGGCACGCTGGACCCGCAGTCGCTGGACGCGGTGATGACCGTCCTGGACGAACTGCGCCGCGGCGGCCGGACCGTCGGGGTGATCAGCCACGTCGAGGAGCTCCGGACCAGGATCACCAGCCGCCTCGAGGTGCTCAGCGGCCGGCACGGGTCACGGCTGGCGGGCTGATGCCCCGCCCCGGCTGAGCAGTTCCTGGTGCGGGGCCGGTCCGGCGCCGGGTCGGTCAGGCGACGATCCGGGCGTCGCTGTCCTGGACCGGGACGGCGCCCTCGGTCGTCACCGTCCGCGCGGGGAACACCCACTGCTTGTAGGAGAAGTACCGCAGCGCCGAGCACAGCACGATCGACACCACGTTCGCGATCTGCAGCACCAGCGCGCTGTCCTGCCCGAGCGGGTAGCGGACCACCGCGACCACGGCCAGCCCCAGCAGCAGCGTCGTCCCGTTGATCAGCGCGAACAGGGAGTACTCGCGCCGTACCCCGGTCCGGGCGCGGTGCGAGAAGGACCAGTGCCGGTGGGCGAAGAAGGCCGCCGTCATCGAGACCAGGGTCGTCACCAGCTTGGCTGTCACGGCGCCCACGGACAGGTGCGCGTAGAGCAGCTGGAACAGCCCGATGTCCAGCACGAAGCAGGCGGCACCGACGACTCCGAAGGCGCTCAGCTCCTTCAGCACGACGCGGAACCGGGAGTGCACCCGGCGGACGGGGTCCAGGACTGAGGGCACCCGCTGATGGTAAGGAGCCCACGGCGGTTCGGCCGCGCCACCGCGGCCGACAGCGCCGGCCGCAGCCACGGCCACGGACCACGCGCGGGACGGGAGCGGGGGCCGGGAAGCCCTCACTAGGCTGCCCACCATGAACGCGCCGCTCCAGCCGACGACCGGACTGCCCGTCGTCGCGATGGTCGGCGGCGGACAGCTCTCCCGGATGACCCACCAGGCGGCGATCGCGCTGGGGCAGTCGCTGCGGGTGCTGGCCGGTGACCCCGCGGAGTCCGCGGCCCTGGTCGCCGCCGACGTCCAGCTCGGCGACCACCGCGAGCTCGCCGACCTGCGCCGCCTCGCCGAGGGCGCCACGGTGGTCACCTTCGACCACGAGCACGTGCCCACCGAGCACCTGCGCGCGCTCGAGGCCGCCGGTCACCGGGTCGCCCCCGGCCCGGCCGCCCTGGTCCACGCGCAGGACAAGCTGGTGCTGCGCCGGGCGCTGGCTGAGGCGGGAGAGCCCCAGCCGGCCTGGGCGGAGGTGCGCACCGTCCACCAGGTCGCCGCCTTCGCCGACGAGGTCGGGTGGCCGGTGGTGCTCAAGACCCCGCGGGGCGGCTACGACGGCAAGGGCGTGTTCGTCATCGACGGCCCCGACGAGGCGGCCGACCTCCTCGAGCAGCACGGTCCGCTGCTGGCCGAGGAGCGGGTCGCCATGGTGCGCGAGCTCGCCGCGCAGGTGGCCCGGTCGCCGTTCGGGCAGGTCGCCGTCTGGCCGGTGGTGGAGACCATCCAGCGCGACGGGGTGTGCAACGAGGTCCTCGCGCCGGCCCCCGGCCTGGCCGACGAGCTCGCGACCGCCGCCCAGGAGCTGGCCGTCCGGATCGCCGACCGGCTCGGTGTGGTCGGCATGCTGGCGGTCGAGCTGTTCCAGACGGCCGAGGGCATCGTCGTCAACGAGTTGGCCATGCGGCCGCACAACTCCGGGCACTGGACCATCGAGGGGGCCCGGACCAGCCAGTTCGAGCAGCACCTCCGCGCCGTCCTGGACTACCCGCTGGGCTCCACGGCGATGACCGCCCCGGTCGTCGTCATGGCCAACGTGCTCGGCGGGGCCACGGCCGACACCGGCTGGACGGGCCCGTCGCTCGACGAGCGGGTGCACCACCTGATGGCGCACTGGCCCGACGTGAAGCTGCACTGGTACGGCAAGGGCCAGCGGCGGGGCCGCAAGCTCGGCCACGTCACCGCACTGGGCTCGGACCTGACCGAGGTGCGAGCCCGCGCGGTCGCCGCAGCCCGGTACCTCGCCGACGGCGTCGTGGACCCCGCGTTCGCCTTCGACGACGAGCACTGAGGAGTTCCGTGAGCGACCCGATCATCGGCATCGTCATGGGCAGCGACTCGGACTGGCCGATGATGGAGCCCGCTGCGCAGGCACTGCGGGAGTTCGACGTCCCGTTCGAGGCGCACGTCGTCTCCGCGCACCGGACGCCGCGGCGGATGCTCGACTACGCCGAGACCGCCGCCGACCGGGGCCTGCGGGTGATCGTCGCCGGCGCCGGGGGAGCAGCACACCTGCCCGGCATGGTCGCGGCGGCCACCCCGCTGCCGGTGATCGGCGTCCCCCGGCCGCTGGACCGGCTCGACGGCCTGGACAGCCTGCTGTCCATCGTGCAGATGCCGGCCGGGGTACCGGTGGCCACCGTCTCCATCGGCGGAGGGCGCAACGCCGGGCTGCTGGCGGTGCGCATCCTGGCCGCCGGCGACGACCGGCTGCGCGCCGCGGTCACCCGCTTCCAAGCCGACCTGGCCGACTCGGTGCTCGCCCGCGACGCCGCGCTGCAGGCCCGCGTCGATCCCCCGCCGGGAGGGTGAGGCGGCTTCCCCGCCATCGCCTCGTCGGATTAGCATCTACCCGTGGGTAACAACGCCGGGCTGTATGCGCTGACCGAGGAGCACGACGCTGTCCGGGAGGCGGTCCGCGAGATCGCCGAGCGGGAGATCGCCCCCTACGCCGCGGAGGTGGACGCCGACTCGCGCTATCCGGTCGAGGCGCAGAAGGCGCTCACGGCCGCGGGTTTCCACGCCACGCACATCCCCGAGTCCTACGGCGGCGAGGGCGCCGACGCGATCGCCACCTGCATCGTCATCGAGGAGGTGGCCCGGGTCGACGTCAGCGCCTCGCTGATCCCCGCGGTCAACAAGCTCGGCTCGGTGCCGGTCATCCTCTCGGCGTCGGAGGACCTCAAGCAGCGGGTGCTGCCCTCGATCGCCGCCGGCGACGCGATGATCAGCTACGGGCTCTCCGAGCGGGAGGCGGGCTCGGACGCTGCGTCGATGCGCACCCGGGCCCGGCGCGAGGGTGACAGCTGGGTGCTCAACGGCACCAAGGCGTGGATCACCAACGCCAGCGTCTCCGAGTGGTTCACCGTCATGGCGGTGACCGACCCGGAGAAGGGCGCCAACGGCATCTCCGCCTTCGTCGTCCACCGCGACGACCCGGGCTTCGCCGTCGGCCCCAAGGAGAAGAAGATGGGCATCAAGGGCTCGCCCACCTGCGAGCTCTACTTCACCGACTGCACCATCCCGGCCGACCGGGTCGTCGGTGAGCCCGGCACCGGCTTCAAGACCGCACTGCGCACGCTGGACTTCACCCGGCCGACCATCGGTGCCCAGGCCGTCGGCGTGGCGCAGGGAGCGCTGGACGCCGCCATCGCCTACACCAAGGACCGTCGCCAGTTCGGCTCGGCGGTCTCGGACTTCCAGGGCGTGCAGTTCATGCTCGCCGACATGGCGATGAAGATCGAGGCGGCCCGCCACCTGGTCTACGTCGCCGCCGCGCGCGGGGAGACCGGCGGCCCCGACCTGACCATGGTGTCGGCCTCGGCCAAGGCGTTCGCCTCCGACGTCGCCATGCAGGTCACCACCGACGCCGTCCAGCTGTTCGGCGGGGCCGGCTACACCCAGGACTTCCCGGTCGAGCGGATGATGCGCGACGCCAAGATCACCCAGATCTACGAGGGCACCAACCAGGTGCAGCGCATGGTGATCGCACGGAGCCTGCTGAAGTAGGTCGGCGCGAGGGCCCGCGCCTCGACCATCTCGAGATCGAAGCGCACGCCGTCGCGGAGTTCATCGAGCGGGCCGAGGACGGCAGCACCTCGCGGATCTGCATGGGCGTCGACGGGACCGTGATCGCTGCCGACGGCAGCCGGTCGTACGGTGCCCGATGGCGGGCCGCCGCTGGTAAACGTGTCGGTCGACGCGCTCGAGGACCGCTCGGTCGACGATGATGCGGTAGCGGCCACCGACGTCGCTGATCCCCGTCACGATGTCGCCCCCGCCGGCGAACTCGGGCAGGGACGACAGCGGGGCCCGGTCCGACCGGACCGGGCCCCGCTGCCGTGCGCGCCACCGGTCAGCGGCGGGTGACTGCGCCCGTGGACCGGTTCTGCACCAGCGTGCCGCGCTGGAACTGCTGGGTGGTCTCCTTCGCGGTGGTCACCGGGTCCGCCATCGGGTAGCCCAACGTCCCGCGCTCCCAGCCACCAGCGCCCCAGGTGGAGAGGATCTTGCCGGAGACGGCATGGGCGCCGGTCGTTCGCGTCCAGTACATCGAGCCGCGCTGGAACTGCTGGTAGCAGCCGCCCTCGACGAGACCGCACACTTGGTTGGCGACGGGGTACCCCAGCGCCCCCTGGACCGCTCCCGCGCTGGTCCACACCCCGCCGATGGCGCCGGTGACGACCCGGGCTCCCGAGGACGGGGACCAGTAGATGGCGCCGTTCTCGAACTGCTGCGAGCAGCCACCGTCGGTCAGCCCGCAGACCTCGTCACCGGTCGGGTAGCCCAACGCCCCGCGCTCCCAGGACATCGCCGCCCAGGTGGTGAGGATCGACCCCCAGACGGTGTGCGGGCCCTTGCTGGTGTCGGAGGAGTAGACAGAGCCGCCCTCGAACGTCTGGAAGCAGCCGTCGTCGACCAGCCCGCAGGTGGTGCTGCGGGTCGGGTAGCCCAGCGGTCCGTTCTCCCACCGCAGCGCCGACCACTTGTCCCACACGTTTCCGGCGACGAAGGCAGCGGCGCTGGACGCCGAGGAGTAGACGCCGCCGCTCTGGAAGGTCTGGTAGCAACCGCCCCGGACCAGCGTGCAAGCCCGGTCGTTCGTCGGGTAGCCGAGCGCACCGGTCTGCCGGCCCGCGGCAACCCACCGATCGCGGAAAGAACCGGTCACCGGGTGCGCCCCGAGAGCAGGAGTCCAGGTGATCGCGCCGTGTTGGAAGTCCTGCGAGCAACCACCGTCCGCCCGGCAGGCGGTGTCGGTGGTCGGGTAGCCCAGCGGGCCGGTCTCCCACCTGCTGGCGGCCCAGCGGTCCAACACGGCTCCGGTCACGGTGTGCGCACCCGTGGCCGTCGTCGAGTAGATCGACCCGTGCTGGAATGACTGGGAGCAGCCGCTGTTGACCAGGTCGCAGGTGGTGTTGTTGGTCGGGTACCCCAGCGGCCCCTGTTGCGCCTTGGTCGCCGTCCACTTGGTCAGGACGGCGCCGCTGACGACGTGGCCCCCGGTGCTGGCAGACCAGTAGACCGAGCCCTTCTGGAAGGTCTGCGAGCAACCGCTGTCGGCGAGCCCGCACGTGGTGTCACTGGTCGGGTAACCCAGGCGCCCGGTCTCCCACTTGGCGGCGGCCCACGTGCCGTAGACGGGGTCGTCCACGATTCGCGCGGCGGTCGCCGGCGACCAGTAGACGCGGGCCCCCTGGAAGACCTGGAAGCAGCCGCCGCCGGTCAGGCCACAGGTCTCGTCCGAGCTCGGGTAGCCCAGCGGCCCCTTCTCGTAGTCCTGTGCTGCCCACTTGGCGCCGATGGCGCCACCGACCGCGTGCGTGCCGGCGCTGGGGGACCAGTAGATCGAGGCGCCCTGGAAGGACTGGAAACAGCCGCCGCCGGTCAGGCCGCACCACTCCTCGCCGGTGGGGTAGCCGAGCGCGCCGCCCTCCCCGCCCGAGGCGCCCCAGCGGCCGAAGATGGCGCCGCGGACGATCTGCGCGCCGGTCGCCGGGGACCAAGAGATGCTGGCCTTCTGGTAGCTCTGAAAGCATCCGCCCGCGGCCAGGCCGCACTTCACCCCGGACGTCGCGGCGCCCAGCACGGTGCTCACGCCGGGCGCCGAGGCCCGGGTCAGGATGGCCTCGCCGCCCGGCGACTGGGTGGAGCCGAACCAGTCGGTGAAGTAGAGGTAGAAGTTCCGGTTGCCGTAGGTGGAGCAGCTGTTCCCGGTGCCGTACCCGGCGGCCAGCGCCGCCGCGTTCGGCCGGTAGGGCGTGTAGCTGTACAGCCCAGCGGTCGCCTTGTTGGCGATGTACACCTGGGAGGTCCCGCACCGGGCGTTGCCGACGTTGTCGTACGTCTTCGTCGCCGGGGCGTAGGAGATGGTGTTCTCCCGTCCGGCCCGGTACGAGCCGGCCGCACCGGCCGCGTAGCGCTGGAACTGGCGGGCGGCGAAGTAGAGTTGGCTGACGATGCCGGAGAAGGCGGGGTCGCAGGCGGCCGTGTCCGGGCAGCCGAACCCGGTCGCGTGCGTGTAGGCGTACGGGGTCGGGTTCTTCGTGGTGATGAGCCCCTGCTCCTTCTGTAGCAGCACCAGCAGGACCCGGGGGTTGATGCCGCAGGAGGCGCCGACCTTGGCGATGATCGTGGCGGCGGTCTCCGCCGTCCCCCGCCGGTAGCCGGCGCAGTAGGCGTCCGCAGGCTGGTCGGCGGTGTCCTGGCGGTAGTTCTTCAGGCACGGCATCTGGCCGTTGGTGCAGGACGCGCCCTTGGCGGTCAGGAAGGCCTGCACCGCGGCCGCGTCCATGGACAGGCCGTCGAAGAAGACGCTGTCGGAGATGATGTTGCCCGCGTCGAAGAGGGTCGCGTCGGCTGCCTGCGCGCGGGAGACCGGGCTGTCGACAGCAGCGGGGACGAGCAGCGCCGCCGTCAGCACGGTCATGACCGTCGCCAGCCGGATCAGGGCACGGATCACGGGACGACGACCTGGGCCCGTTCCGACTGCCCGTGCGAGGTGGCGGAGTCGTAGCCGAGCACGGCGGCCCACGTCCCGGGGGACAGCTGCGCCCGGCCGATCCGCGCGCTGCTGCACGAGGTCGCGCTCGGCTCCCGGTTGGCCGGCACGCTGGCGGTGACGGACGTGCCGCCCTGGGTCAGGGTGAGCGTGCAAGTGCCACCGGACTCGGCCACGTCGGCGACGTAGCCGTCGACCTCGACCGCTTGGGTGGCGGCGTCCCACCCGCTGTAGGTGATCTGCACGGCGACGTCGGACCCGGGGTCCGGCGTCAGCGGCGGGTCGGTCGCCACGGAGGTGGGGGGTTTGGTGGCCACCGGGGCCCCGGTCGAGACGACCTCGGCGCTCGAGGTGCCCGGCGCACCCGTCACAGGGGCGGTCGTCGTCGCCGGGGCAGCCGTCCCGGACGCGGCGGCCGGAGTCTGCTCCACGCCTCCGTCGCCGCACGCGGAGAGCCCGACGGCTGCTGTGGCCACGGCGACGGCCACGAGCCCTCGACGGGAGTGGGAGAACGCTGACGCCTCGGAGACTGGTGCTGGGGGTGCCACCCCAGCATCCTGCGGGTCTTCGGCGCCGGGCCGGTGCAGGACACGACCGGCGGGCCGGCCACCCGATCTCGGCAGTCCCGGCAGTCACCGGCACCCCAACCGGCCCACTTCCTGTGCGAGCCCCTGCGCAGACGGTCGCTGTGAGTCCGGGGTGTGGGGCGCCGCACCCCGTCCGTTGCCGAGGTGACGGAGGGCCCCCACGGATACTCGTGCGGTGCGCCGGCTTCTCCTCGTCCTCCTCCTGGGGACGCTCCTCACCTCAGCCGGGTGCAGCAGCCCTTCGTCCGGCACCGCCATCGGGTCGGTTCCCGCGACGTCGGGCGCGACGACGCCGGCGCCCACGGCGGAACCGACCGTGGTCTTCCTCGGCGACTCTTACACGGTGGGGGTCGGCGGCACCGGCTACGTCGCGCAGACGGCGGCGGAACTCGGCTGGGTGGCGTACGCGCAGGGGGAGTCCGGCACCGGGTACGCCGACCCCAGCACCGTGCCGGGGCAGACGGTCTTCGGCGACCGGCTCGCCGGTGTGGTGGCGGCCGACCCGGACGTCGTGGTGGTGCAGGGCAGCACCAACGACGTCGGCGAGCGACCCGAGCTCGTCCAGGCCGCGGCGGCGTCGCTGTACGCGGCCCTGCACGTCGGGCTGCCGACCGCCCGGGTGGTCGTCCTCGGGCCGCTGTCCCCGCCGGACGTCCCCGCCGGGGCAGTCCTCGCCCTGCGGAACGCGTTGGCGGCGGCGGCGAGCACGGCGGGGCTGCCGTTCATCGACCCGGTGGCGGGCAGCTGGCTGTCCCCGCCCGACGGGCTGTTCGCCGACGGCATCCACCCGAACGACGCGGGCTACGCGCAGCTGTCCGACGACCTCGCGAGGGCCCTGCACCGGCTCGGGTACTGACCGGGCTCAGTCGAGCAGCTGGGAGACCGCCGACAGCCGCGAGTCCCCGGCCATCGAGGCCAGCCACGTCGACCAGCCCGGCCGGGTGCGCACCGCCTCCAGGGCGCTGCGCGCCGCCGCCCGGTCGCCCCGGCGGGACGCGGCCAGCGCCGCGTACAGGTCGCGGGCGCCCTCGGGGGCAAAGACGGCCAGCGTCTCGTAGTCGCGCTCGTCGTAGGCGCGCTGCAGGTTGCGCAGCATCCGCAGCTGCGCCACCGGGTCGCCGGAGTCGTCGACCCGCAGGTCCACCCGGACGCCGTCGTCGTCGGCGGTGGCCGGTCGGCCGGTGACCACCTGCAGCGCGGCGGACTGCCGGCCGCGCAGGTCACCCCCGGCGTCCTGCCCGGCGGTCAGCGCCGCGAGCAGCCGGTCGGCGAGCGAGGCGCCCGCCGCGGCGTAGGCGGCCGACATGGCCGGCAGCACGTCGGGGGAGGCGAGCATGTTGCCCTGCACGCTGAAGCCCTCACCGAGCAGGTGCCCGCTGGCCGGCAGCGACCCGCGGCCGGTGTCGGCGGCGACCTGCCCGGTGGCGTCGAGCACGGCGATCTGCCGGTCGACGTCCTCCGCGGCGTGCGAGGCGTGCCGCACCAGCTCCTGCGGCGAGCGGCCCTCGGCCAGCCCGGCCAGCAACGAGTTCCCCAGCCCGCGCCGGCTGCGTGCCTGGACGGCGATGACGCCAACCCCAGGACGTACGGTCGGCACCGCCCGGCCGACCGCCAGGATGCAGGAGGAGACGGCGATGCCCAGGTCGCCGGTGGCGGCGTCCCGGGCGATGACCGAGAACGTCACGGGAGCGGCTCGCTGGCGCTCGCCGGTCCCGTGCCTTCCCGTGCTGTGCCGATGGGTGACCTCGCGAGCTCGGTCACCGAGCCGCCGGCAGCACCATGGTGGGCACCTCGCCGTCGACCTGCAGGTGCGCGCCGGTGGCGGCGACCACCTCCTCCACGGTGCTGCCCGGGGCGACCTCCCGCAGCACCAGGCCGGTGTCGGTGACGTCGATGACGGCCAGGTCGGTGATGACCCGGTCGACGCAGGCCTTGCCGGTCAGCGGGAGGGTGCACTCCTCGACGATCTTCGGTGACCCGTCCCGGGCGACGTGCTCCATCATCAGGATGACCCGCTTGGCGCCCTGGACGAGGTCCATCGCGCCGCCCATCCCGTTGACCATCTTGCCGGGGATGAGCCAGTTGGCCAGGTCGCCACGGGGGTTGACCTGCATGGCGCCGAGGATGGCGAGGTCCAGTGCGCCGCCGCGGATCATGCCGAAGGACGTCGAGGAGTCGAAGAAGCTCGCGCCCGGCAGGATCGTGACGGTCTCCTTGCCGGCGTTGATCAGGTCGGCGTCCTCCTCGCCCTCGACCGGGTAGGGGCCGACGCCGAGGATGCCGTTCTCGCTGTGCAGCACCACGTGCACGCCCTCGGGCACGTAGTTCGGCACCAGCGTCGGCATCCCGATGCCGAGGTTGACGTACTGGCCGTCCTCCAGCTCCTGCGCGGCGCGAGCGGCGAGCTCGTTGCGGGTGAGCGGCATGGTCAGGCCTCCGTCGTCTCGGTGCCGGCCGCCGCGGGGGTGGTGGACGTGCTCGGGCGGGGGC
>NZ_SJEW01000082.1 GCF_005930475.1 Modestobacter altitudinis | reverse complement strand
CGGCGGGACGGGGGCGGGGCGATCAGGTCGGCGACCAGCGCGGCGCCCACCGGAGCCGCGGCCAGGGCCGGCTCCGCCTCCAGCACCGCGGCCGCCCACAGTGCCCCCCGGGCGCGCGCCGACAGCGGCAGTGCGGCCGCGCACAGGGCACGGGCGATGACCGAGCGGCGGAGCACCGTCGACGGCAGCTCCCCGCCGACGCCGTCCGGGCCACGTGCCGTGCCGCTGCCCTCGGCGGGGGTCGCGGCCGAGGCCGCGGCCGGCCGGACGACGTCCGGGAGGTCCTCGGCCCGCCCACCGGCGGCCTGCCACGCCGTGTGGACGAGCGCGACCAGCAGCTCGTCCCCGGCCGTGGCGCAGAGGTGGGCCAGCTCCCCGGCCGACGTCACGGCCACCAGCAGCCCCACCACGGCGGCCGGCTCCTCCCGGCCGAGCTCCACCAGCGCGGCGCCCAGGACGGCGGCCGGATCGGCCGGGTTGACGTCGCGCGGCCAGAGGTCGAGGAGCTGCCAGGCCCACGCACGGGCGCGGTCGTGCCGCAGGACCGAGGTGACCAGGTCGTGCCGGGCCTGGGTGCGGCTGCGGTAGCGCACCACCTCGGGCCCACCGCCGGACACGGCGTCGGCGACCGCACGCTCGACGACCCGGGCCCAGCCGGCCACCAGCTGGTCGTCTGCGGCGTCCCACGGCATGCGGTGCCGGGGCAGGCGCACCCGGCGGACGCAGACCTGCACGTCCCGGTCGGTCGGCGGACCGAGGCCGTCGGGCAGTCCGCCGTCGGCCAGTGCGCCGGCCAGGCGGTCCAGGCGGGCCCGTTCGGTGGGTTCGGCATCGGCGTCCGGGTGCCAGGTGACCGCCAGCCGCCCGACGGTGTCGGCGTTCACGTGTCCACCACCGTCGCGTCGCCCAGCCGGGTGCCGCCAGCCCGGATCCCGGCCCGGCCGCGTCCGACCACGCCGTCCCCGCCGAGGGCGCCGTCCCGGCCGACACGCAGCGGCCGCACGCCCGATCCCGGGCCGACGATGGTCGACAGCTCCAGGTGCAGCCCGATGCCCACCCGCATCCCGGAACCGACGGTGCAGATGTCGACGATTGTGTGCGCGGGACGCTCCAGGTCGAGCAGGTCCCGGACGACGACGAGCTCCTCGTCGGCGACCTCGCGGGTGATCAGCACGCTGAACCGGTGGGCTGCGGCACGGAAGGGGTCCGCCGGGCGGTCCTCGGCCGGCCCATCCACCGCCGTCGCGGCGCCACCGACCCGCGACCCGCCACCGACCACCGCGGTCGGCTCCGACGCCCCCTCGCCGCCGCCGACCCGCCCCCCGGCGGCGCGGAGCCGGAAGCCCTCCAGCACGACCACGGGGGCGCCCAGGTAGATCTCCAGCAGCCGGCGGAGACCGCCGGGCGTGCCGCGGCGGTGGAACAGCCAGCCCGCCTCGGCCAGGACCGTCCGGCGCGCCCGCTCGGTCCAGCGGGCGTCGAGGGTGAGGCCGACCAGGGACGCGAGCCAGTCCAGCAGCTCGGGTGGGGCGCTCCACGGGTCCAGCAGCAGGTCCCGGCGCACCGAGCGGCTCTCCATGTCGGTCAGCTGACCGTCCAGGAGCGCGAGGTACCGGCGCAGGAACCCCGTGGCGACCGGGTCCCGGCGGTAGGCGCCCGGCAGCTTCTCCACGAGTCCGTGGCCGGGGAACTCCGCGCGGACGGCCCGCACCCGCGGCGTGGTGCACCCCGGCCCGGTGAGCTGCAGCCGCAGCCACAGGTAGCGCCCGGGTGGAGCGGCCACCGGGGCCTCGTAGACGGCATACCGGTCCCCGGGTGGGAGCGGGGACCACGCCAGCTCGCGGCCGGTCTCCCGGCGGTGCAGCGGGAGCAGCTGCGCCAGCCCGGCCGGCGGCGGGTCGACGAGCTCGTCGTCGGTGGCGGCGCCGAGCAGCAGCCGCGTGTCCGGCGGCACGCAGGCCTCGACGAACACGCGCCCCCACTGCTGACCGTGACCGCGGCTGTCCAGCGGCCGGGTGTCGACGGTGCCCGAGGAGGAGTAGCGGACCCGCTCCGCGACGGCAGCCCGGAACGCGGTGCCGGTCCAGTACCCGACCCGTCCGTCGGGCGTGCGCGCCAGGCCCCGGCCGTCGTACCCGCGGGCGAGCAGCGGCACCGCCGGGACGGGCGCGTCACCGCCCACGTTCCAGGTGAGCAGCCCGGAGCCCGGCGGGCCTGCGACGACCAGCCGCCCGTCCCCGTCGAACTCCAGGTCGGTGCCGCCCGGCACGTGCAGCGGCGACGGTGACCGGGACGACCCGACGGCGACGACCCACGCGTCCGGGCCGTCGCGCAGCAGCAGCCACGGGGTGCCGTCAGGGGCGACGGCCAGCCGGGCCGGCCGCGCCCCGGCCGGCACCCCGGCGAGCGCGCCCGCCGGCAGGGCCTGCTCCACGACGGCCGACAGCACCGTCAGCCGCACCAGCGGTCGGGCGCGCGAGGCGGTCAGCACCAGCACCGAGGCGTCGCGCCGGCCGGTCGCGTCGACCGCGAGGTCCAGAGGCGTCGACGCGAAGCCGACGGTGCGCACCAGGTGCCCGTCGGCCAGGTCGAGCACCTGGACGGTGCCGCCGGCGCCGTCCAGGACGAAGAGGTGCTCGTCGCGGTCCGCGGCCAGCGCCCACGCCCGCAGCGGACGCCGGGGGTCGCCGCCCACCGGGACGAAGCCCACTCCCCCGGGCGCCGGCACCGAGACCGGCGGCGGACCGGCCAGCAGGTCGACCGGTTCCCCCCGGGCCGGCCACGGCAACCGCTGGACCTGGCCACGCTCGGGCACGCCGTGGAACAGGCACCCGCGCTGGTCGAACCCGAGCCCGGCCGGCTCGACCGGCGGGGCAGGCTCGAGCTCGACGGCGGAGCCGGGCGCGCACGCGTGGTCCGGCCGCGTCTCCCGTCCGCCGGGCAGAGGCCAGGGTGGCGGTGGCGCGGCCGGCCGGGGCTCGAGCAGCACCTCCGCCGTCCGGACGTCGACGACGGTGCCCCGGTGCGCGCACCGGTCCCAGTCACGGCCCACCACGGGTGCGGTGCGCCGCACGGCGGCCCGGTCCGATGACGGGCTGGACGGGATCGCGGTCATCAGCACTCGTCCCTCGGCACCGGGACAGGCACCGGCACCCGGGCCGGCGCGGTCGGGGACGCAGGCGGCAGCGGACCCGGTCCGCCGCCACCGGCCGGCGGTGGGGTGCCCAGGACCACGGTCAACTCCCGCAGCTCGGGGACCTCCCAGCCGGCCAGCACCACCGTGCCCGGGACCGGGACGGCCCCGGACAGGTCGGCGACGAGCAGCTCCTCGATGAACTCCACACCCTCCACCTGGAGCACCGCCGCCTCCAGCTCGGGGCCGTGCACGCGGCGCCCCAGCGGCCAGCCGCGGCCCTCCGGTCCGAACGGCGGCAGTGGCGAGAGGTACTGGCGCACCACCAGCTCGACCCAGCGGCGCACCCCGATCTCGCTGTAGCCGCGGTGCACCGCCAGCCCCACCGACACCGCCACCGGGTGGTAGGTGGGCGGCACCACGTACAGCTCGGTGGTGACCAGGCGCCGCTCGTCGAGCCGGGAGCACACCGCGCGCAGCAGGGTCGCGTCGGCGGAGGGCGCGTCCGGGTGCTGCGGGTCCTCGCTGGGCCAGACGACGACGGTGACGACGCCGGCCGCGTCGGTGCTCCGGGTGGGCGGGTGGAAGCGCGGCAGGCACTCGGCGCGGCCGACGCCCGGCACGGTCGCCAGCTCACGGAAGTCCGCCGGCACCACCGCACGGTCGTGCCGGCTCAGCTCCCCGGGGATCCGCTCCAGCGCCCGGGTGAGGGTCTCGGCCTCCTCCCCACCGGCAGTGGGCAGCGGGTTGGTGACCGTGACGCCGGGGACATCGACGAGCCGGTCGACGGCCGCGGCGGTGACGTTGCCCTGCCGGCCACCGCCGTGCCGGTAGCCCACCGCGCGCACCGGCGCGCCGGCCGGCAGCACCCGGCCGCGGACGCTGTCCCCGCACTCCAGCCGCCCGGCGCCCGGGTCCAGCAGCAGCGCCCGGTCGCCCGGCGAGCTCGCCGTGAGCGACTCGACCACGTCCCAGGGGATCCACTGGTCGCCGTCCTCGCAGACCTCGACGCGCAGCGAGCCGGGGACGACCGGGGTGCTGGCCAGGACCAGCTCCTGATGGCTGATCCCCTGGCCGGTACCCACCAGCTCCGCCGGTGCCTCGGCGACCTGCTCGATCTCCGCCGCGTTGACCCCGACCCACCGCAGGCCGCCGACCTCCGGGACGCCCTGGCGGGGGAAGGCCCGGAGCCAGAACAGCACCGGCGGCCGGCCGGCGAGGACCGGCGGGGCGTCGCCCACCCCTGCCATGTCCGGGTCGTCCAGCTCGGTCACCCCGACCTCGGCGAGCCGAGTGGGGGGCAGTTGCAGGCCGACGACGCCACTGCGCCGCAGACCGTCGGTGGTGTCCCGGACGACGCCGACCGGCAGGTGGGCGCCGGTGACCGACGACACCTGCCAGACGAGGCTCGAGTCGACCCTGTCCGCCGTACCGCCGGGACGCTCGGCGCGCGGCGCCAGCCCGGCGACGCCGGGGTCCGGATCCACGCCGGGACACGGGTCGACGTCGTCGATCGTGGGCCGCTCGTCTGCGGTGCCGAAGCCGAGCACCAGTGGCCTGCGCGCCAGCGGCCGGTCCGGGCCGAGCAAGGCACGGAGCTGGTCCTCGACGGTGCCGGGTGCGCCCTCCGGCGCGTGCACGGCGAGCCACAGGCAGCGGTCCACCGCCGAGCTGACGTCCAACAGCTCCCGCCCGGCGGCCGTGGGGGCGGGGCGGAGCACCAGCTCCTCGTAGGGGCGGGCGGTGTCCTCGTCCAGGCCGGCGGCGTCCAGCACCCGGTGGAACTCGTCGGTGAGGACGGGATCGGTGGGGAACGCCGCGATCCCCTTGACCACGGCGGTCACCGTCACCGGCAGCACGGTCACGTCGTTGCCGACCCGGAAGGGCACCGACCCGGCCGTGACCACCGAGCCCTGCGGCACCTCGGCCGGCTCCTCCCCGCCCCGGTCCGCGGTGAACGTGACCAGACCGGTGGCCCGCCGGGGCGGGTACGGCGGCACCTGCAGCAGCCGGAGCAACCACAGCCGGGTCTGGTCCGGGATCTGGTTGAACCGGAACAGCAGGGTCTCCCCGAGGTGGGCGACCAGCTCCAGCAGCGTGATGCCGGGGTCGCTGGGCCCCAGGTCGCTCCACTCCGGGGTGTAGACCGGGATGCGCGCGCGCAGCTCGGCCAGCAGCTGGTCGTAGTCGCGGTCGTCGAGGACCGGGAAGGGCACGGTCACATCACCCTCC
The DNA here is from genome assembly GCF_005930475.1 of Modestobacter altitudinis. Taxonomy (GTDB): domain Bacteria; phylum Actinomycetota; class Actinomycetes; order Mycobacteriales; family Geodermatophilaceae; genus Modestobacter; species Modestobacter altitudinis. The sequence goes on along the minus strand of NZ_SJEW01000082.1, from coordinate 16,625 downwards.
CGCGAGGGTCAGCGGCACCTGCAGACCGTCGGGGGTCTGGGTGCGGAGGTGGGTGTAGCTGATGGTGACCAGCACGGTGGCCGGGTCCTCGGACGGCACCACGTCGACCGCACCGAGGTCGATCCGCGGCTCCCAGGTGCGCAGCGCGGCGTCGACGTCCCGGGCGATGGCCGCGCGCGTCGTCGGGTTGTTCGGCTCCATGAGGTGACGCCGCAGCGGGCAGCCGAACTCCGGTCGCATCACCCGCTCGCCCGGCTCGGTGAGCAGGATGAGCAGGACGGACTGGCGGACCAGCGCCGGCCCGGACGCGAAGGCCAGCCCGCCCGTGAGGTCGGGAGCGGGCGGGAACGCCCATCCTCGCCCGAGCCGGTCGGCAGCTGTGGTCACGGCTGCACCACCTCCGCGCGGGTGACCTGCCGGGCGAAGGGCCGGGGAGTGTCCGGTGGCGGCGTCTGGGCGAGGGCACCCCGGGCGATCGCGGCCAGGGACCGCTCGTCCAGGGTGTCCGGCGCGGGCAGCGAGACGGCGTTCGCCAGCTCGACGTCCAGCCGCTTGCCGCCGGGCCGGGAGCCGGCGAGCAGCGCCGCGAGCGCCGCCTTGAAGGTCGGGCGGGCGACCACCGAGGCGGCCACGCCGGCGTCGATGTCCAGCCCGCCGCCGAGCGCCTCGAAGTCGGCGAGCAGACCGCCACCGATCTCCGCGTCCGGCGGGAGGCAGAAGCGCAGCATCAGCAGAAACCACAGCTGGAAGACGAAGATGACGATCGGCAGGAACAGCTGCAGCACGAAGAACGCCACGATGGTGATCAGCGGGATCGCGAACGAGCAGATCTGGGCGCCGCTGTTGCCCATCGCCGAGGGCGACCTGCTGGCCGTCAGGTCGTCGGTGGTGAAGGCCAGCTCGGAACGCGGCGGAGAGCTGAACCGCACGCCACCGGCGCCGCCCGGCCCCAGCCGCAGTGCGTCGGCCTGCAGCTGGCGCAGGTCCGGCAGCTGCACCGTGACCGGCCGGTTGGCGGTGCCCTCGAGGTCGAAGTGGCCCGCCAGCCGGTAGTGCTCGGTGGGCTCGGACCAGGTGACCGGGCAGCTGCAGTGGGCCCCATCCTGCGGGCACTCGGCTCGGTGCCGGCGGCAGAAGCAGCGGATCTCGTACTCCTGCTGGTCGTCGAACCGGGCCGCCCCAGTGGTGTCGACGTCGGCGGACCCGGTGGGCACCACGCCGAAGTAGAGCGTCTCGCCCGCGGCGGGGTGGTCCGGCCGGGTGCGGTCGGGCACCAGCGCGGTCAGCGGGAAGGCCGCCTCGGTCACCTCGGCCGGCATCTCCTCCACTGGCTGCCAGCACCCGACGCCGGTCAACGGGGTCCGCGCACCGGAGCCCTCGGACATCGGGACCGGCGCCCCGCCGCCGTCCACCCCGACGGGCACCCAGCCGTGCAACTCGCGGATCGGGCCCGACGCGCGCGCTGCGGTGGCGTGCGCCCGGACCGCCTGGAGCGCCGCAGCCTCGGTGCCGCTCAGCGCCGCCAACCGGCGCTCGAGCGCGACCCGCCGCAGCGGGCCCGCCGTCCGCAGCCGCTGCTCGACCCCCTGGCGCTTGCGCTGAACGGCGGCCCACTCCCGCAGGGCCCGGGCCGCCGGCCCGCCGGGACCCCCCGGGATGTCCCCCTTCCGCCGGCGGACGACGAAGCCGGCCTGGCAGACGTCGTCGCGCCGGGCGCGCGGGAAGCCGGCCGTGTCGCAGTGCAGGGAGCACACGACGAGGTAGTGCCGATGGTGCGAGGCGAGGTAGAGCTTGCGCGTGCCGCCGGTGACCACTCGGGTGGGCAGCGCCCCCGGCCCGCTCGCCGTCACCGTGGCGACCCGGTCGGTGTCGTCGCGGAGGTCCAGCCGGCGCTGGGGGTCGTCGAGGAAGACGTTGACCAGGTCCGGGCCGTCGTACTTCTGCAGCACCGGCGCGCTGACCCGCACCGCGCGCCGGACCTCCGCCGGTCCGGGAGCCGGCTCGCCGTCGAGCAGCGGCCAGTGCCACCAGGGCGCCACGATCCGCCATTCGTGCCCGACCCGGGTCTCCACCGCGGTCACCAGACGTTCCCCGCGCCTGGTGTGTAGCTGGGCGAGACGACGCCCACCGAGGCCACCAGGTTGGTGCAGGAGACCATCCCGTCGAACACCGCCGTGGCCGCGTGCACGTTGAGCGCGCACGCGGTCACCTCGACCGTGGCGTTGGCCCGCAGCGAGATCTGGCCGCTCGCGCTAAGGGTCACCGTCGAGCCGTCGGCATGGGTGACCTGCAGGGTCCGGGCACCGTCGTCCAGCACGACCCGGTGCCCGTCCCGGCTTGAGAGGGTGACCTTCGGCGCGACCGCGCTGTCGTCGAACTCCAGCACCGCTCCGGAGCGGGACTTCAGCACCCGCTTGTCGTTGGGCCGGGTGGGCGTCACCGGCATCATCTCCCGCCCGTTCCAGCAGGAGCCGACGACGTAGGGCCGGCCGAGGTCCCCGGCCTCGAACCCGACGACGACCTGGGTGCCGACGGCCGGCAGCGCGACGAACCCCTGGTCGTCGTCGGCGTACGGGGTCAGCAGGGTGGCCCAGGCCCGGACGTCGGACCCGCCGTCGCCCAGCCACGGGAACCGGACCTCGACCCGGGCCAGGCGGTCGGGGTCGACGATGTCGGTGACCAGCGCCGGGTAGAGCCCGAAGAAGCTCGAACCCGTCCAGTGTGGAGGGTGTCCTGTGCCGTCGATCATGTCGTCCTCCGGTCAGCGGGTGTTGACGGTCGGTCGCTCGGCTGCGAACCGGGTACGCAGGCCGCGGGTCAGGTCGTAGCTGTGGTGCAGGCGGGTGACGTAGTAGCCGCCGCCGTCGAAGGGCCGCCCGCAGCGGGCCAGGGTCACCCGGCTGCCGACGACGAGCTGCGGCGTGCCGGTGGTGGTCCCCCGCAACTGCACGAACCGCCGCGACCGGCGCAGCATCTCCGCCCGGGCGACCGCCCGGGCCTCGGCCTCGACCATCGGGACGTCCCGGACGCGTCGACCGGGGAGCACCCCGAACGCCGCGCGCAGGGTCTGCGGCCCGGTGCGTCCGCCGGTGCTCTCGGCCTCCACGGTCGAGCCCGGTGCCACCGTCTCGATCGCCGAGCGGGTGGTGGCGTCGTAGCCGGAGACGTGCACGGCGGTGCACTGCTCGGAGAGGTCGGCGCGCGCGGCGACGTCGATCAGGTCGCTGCCCCGGGTGAGCGTCACCGCGGTCCCCGGGCGGCGGTCGCGGGTGGCCAGGTGCAGCACCCCGTCGCCCGCCCACACCTCCGCCTGGATCCGGCGGGCGCGCTCGCGCAGGAACGTCAGGTCGTTCTGGTTGACCTGCTGGACCAGCGCGTACGTCGGTCCGGCGGCGTCGACCTGGGGGCTGAGCCCGTGCCGGCGTGCCACGGCGGCGGCGACGTCGGCGTCGGAGGAGCGCCGGTAGGTGAAGCTGCGCTGGCTGAACCGCAGCCTCATCAGGTCGTCCTCGGCGAACACCCGGACGACGGGCACGTCGCCCTCGGTGAAGTGCACCTCCAGCGCCGAGACCGTGCCGGTGAAGACGATGCGCTCGTTGCCGGGCGGACCCAGGGAGACCTGGAGCCGCCGACCGAAGTCCAGGACGTCGCCGTCGAGGTGTTCGACGACGTCGGTGGTCGGGCGCTGACGCGGAGCCGCGGCGAGCAGGTGCGCGGTGAGCGTGCGCAGCCCCTCCACGTCCTCCTCCACGTCGAGCCGCACCAGGTCCCGGGCGAGCTCGGGCTGCCGCCGGCCGGCGACGGTCAGCACCGGCGCTGCCGAGGCGAACACCGGGTCAGCCATCGAAGCCACCCCCGGCGGTGCGCGCGCGGTCGTGCAGGTGCTCCTCGGCGAGCTCGCGGTGCCGCTGCTGCTCGTCCCACGGCTTGGGCCGGGGAGCCTGCGCGGCGGCGGTGCCCGGGCTGCCCATGCCCTGCACGTCCACCTCGCTGCTCACCTCGCCCACGTGCACGGTCACGGTGAGCACCCCCAGGAGGCGGTCGTGGCCCGGAGCGCGGCGCGGGCCGACAGCGGCAGGGCACGCCAGCCCGGCACGGTCGGGTCGTCGGTCTCCGGCGGGCGGCCGCCGGCACCGGCGACCGGGTGGTCCCGCTCCGGCCCGGGGTCGCCGGAGGGGCGTCGTCCGGTCCCGGCGGTGACCAGACCGGGCTGCGCGGCCTGCCCGGCGGCGACCCGGGGCCGGAGCGGGACGCCGAAGCCGTACGCCAGCGACCGTGGGTCGGCGCTCGGCCGGGCCGTCACCGCTGCTCCCGGAGCGGACAGGGCGGTGGGCGCGGCCGGCGCGGCCGGGTCCGGGCCGGCGGAGAACCCCGCCCGGGTGGCGCCCGCCGCCGCGCCCGCGTTGGCCGCGGCCGTCCGGTCCAGGACGGCGGTGAGCCCGCCGGCCGCAGCCAGCGCCGGCCCGTCGACGGTGACCGTCGACGGCACCGCAGCCGTCGGTGCACCGGCCGGCCGGCCGGGCGCCCCGGGCGGCGCGCCGGGCACGAGCCCGGCCCCGCCCGCCTGCGCGCCCAGCCCGGCGGCCGCCGACAGCGACGCGGCGAAGTCGACCTGCAGTCCGGCGGCCAGCCGCAGCGGGTCGGTGATGCCCTGCAGGCCCTTCCACGCCCGGGGGTCCAGGCCCATCCGGCCGGCGAAGTCCGGCGCGCTCTCCCCCGCCAGGGCCGTGCCGGTGCGGTCCGGCGGCGGGCCGGGCGGCCGTGCCCCGCTGCCCGGCCCGCCGCCCGCGCCGGGCGGTCCCGGCGGCACCGGCGGGGTCGCGCCGGCCCCGGTGTTCGCCCCCGGCCCGACGCGCGTGGCGTCGAACTCCGGCTTCTGCTCCTTGATCGTGACCGCGCACTTGGCCCGCAGCGGGACCCCGTTGGCGGCGAAGAAGTCGAAGTCCTGGTTCAGGGCGGTCATCACGCCGACCACCGAGAAGGACCCGTAGGTGAACTGGAGCCGAGGCGGGACGGCCTTGGCGTGCTTCATCGCCGGCAGCACGAAGCGCTCCAGCTGGCGGGTGCGGGTGCGCACGTCCACCGGCGCGTCGGACGTGCCTTCGTCGGCGGTGTCGAAGACCAGGTCGAACGACAGCGTCGACGTCGAGCCCTGGTACTGGACCTTCTGCCGGCCGGTGTCCTTGCCGAAGTCCACCGTGCTGGCCATCTGCAGCCGCAGGGTCGCCGGGTTCACCTGCACCTCGACCGGCTCCCCCACCGGGGTGGGCGGTGCGCCGGCCGCGGTCGTCACCTCCTCGATGCGCGCCTTCACGAACTCCATCAGGACACCTCCAGGCGGAGGCCCTCGTGGGCGATCTGCAGTTCCTCGACGGCGACCTCCCCGGTCCGCGCGTTGAGCTGTGGGCCGATCACCTTGACCGGGAGGCCGCGGGCGAAGGTCCAGGTGGCGACGGCCTCGCGGTCCTCGTCCAGCACCTCGACGGTGCCGTCGTAGCGCCGCAGCGGGCGCACCCCGTCGACGACGTCCTGGAACCACCGCCACAGCGCGGTGTCCACGGTGCCCCCGGCCGGGTGGAACATGCCCCGGCGCAGGACGATGCGCGCCACCTTCGCCCGGCCGGCGCGCTGGATGACGCCGTTGTTGCGACCCCCCTCGACGTACTCGCCGATGTCCATCTCCAGGTCCAGTCCTGAGCACTCCTGGAAGGCGCCGTTGCCCAGCGGCGGGCCCGCGGCCGGAGCCGGGCGGCTGCCGGGCGCGGGCGGGACCGGCGGGGACGGCGACAGGGTGACGCGGAACCGGAAGGTGCGCGCGAACAGCTCACTCACCGCGCACCCCCCACGGCCGTGACCCGGGCCGCGCCGACGTCGAGACCGGCCTCGATGGCCCCCTCGGCGTCCAGGACGACGCGCACGACGACGAACTCCATGGGCTCCGCAGGTGCCACGCCCACCTGCACCACGAGCCGGCCCGGACCCTCCTCGTCCGGCCGGCCGACGAGCAGGAACCAGGACTCCTCCGGCGTCGCACCCGCGAAGGCGCCGTCGTCGGCCAGGTCGCGGAGCACCTGCTCCAGGTGGCGGCGCAGCCCCGCCCGGAGCGCGCCGCCGCCGGGCTCGAAGACCGTCCAGGCCAGCTGGCGGCGCAGCACCCGGACGAGCATCAGCAGCAGCCGGCGGACGGTGAGCTGGCGCAGGGCCGGGTCGCCGGAGAGGGTCCGGGCGCCGGTCAGCCACACGCCGTCCGGCCGGAGGCGGAAGACGTCGACACCCAGCCGGTGCAGCTCGGCGTGCGCGGCGTCGTCGACCAGGTCGGCGAGGTCGACCACGCCGACGGCGCGTTCGTTCCCCGGTCCCCGGCTGATCCCGTCCCGCAGCTCGCAGCGGGCGATGACCCCCGCGGCGACCGCGGAGGGCGGGACGTCGACGAGCGGGCCCCCGGGCACGGGGCCGGGGGCCCGCAGCCAGGGGTGGTACGCCGCGGCGCAGGACGAGTCGAACCAGGACCGCCAGCGCAGCACCTGGGCGGTCCGCAGGCCGGGAGGGACGTCGAGCAGCGCCACCACCTGCGTCCGCTCGGCCACCTCGACCAGGCGGCGCTGCCGGGTGACCACCTGCTGCAGCTGGTCGGGGTCGGTGACGTCGAGGACCAGGAGCTCCAGCGGCCGGGCGGCGCCGGCGGCCAGCCGGGTGCCAGTGGGCGCCGGACGGCACGAGCGGAAGGCCGGGGAGCCGGCACCCACCTCGATCGACGTCGCGGTCACGTGCACCGGCAGGGCGTAGAGGTCCGGGACGACGAGCGTGGCGACCTCCGGCACGCCGGCCAGCACCTCGATGCCCTCGGTCGCCGCGGTCTCCTCCCCCGAGGCTGCGCCGAAGAGGTCCTGCTCGGTGACCAGGTGCCACCGGTCCTCCCCGCAGCACTCCGGCGACCCGGCCGCGAGTGCGGGCAGGTCGACCGGGACCGACACGTCACCGGCACCGGCAGCGCCGTCGTCGTCCACCGGCGCCAGGAGCCGGGACTCCCGCAGCAGCACCGCGTGCAGCGAGCGGGGGTGGGCGGTCCGCAGCCCGAGCCCGGGGAATCCCTCGGCCCGCGGCCGCTCCGGATCGTGGTCGACGACGGTCAGCTCCCCCTCGACCAGCTCGACGACCGGCTGCTCCCCCAGCGGGCCCGGCGCCGGTGGCACGCGGTCGAGCCGGGCCACCAGGTCGCTGCCGACCGCGTCTGGCCGACCGACCCGCACCAGTTCCGTCACGGTGCAGAGCACGGCGTCGGGTGTGGCGTCGTCCCCCGGTGCGCGACCGGCGGGCCGGATCCGCAGCAGGCTCCCGACCGGCACGACCGCCCCCGGCTGCAGGAGGAGGCCGGGGCCGGCGGTGTCCGGTCCCCGCCCGAGGGGGCGCACGCTCGCGGCGAGCACCCGGGTGACGAAGCGCAGCTGGACGGTCAGCCGGTCACCCCAGCTGCCCTCGTTGCGGGCGCGCAGCAGCAGGCCGTTGGGCAGCCGGTACCGAGCACACCCGGGCGGCTCGGCGACCGGCGGGCCGCCCGGCCGGTGCACGATGCGCAGCACGTAGGCCCGCCGGCCGCCCTGGCCGAAGTAGGCGGCCACGGCGTGCGGGAGCAGCCCCGGCCCGGAGAAGCCGCCGAAGGCCTCCAGGTAGGCGTCCCAGCTGTCGACCGGGACGGCGACGGACGGCACGAAGCGCGCCCCCTCACGCAGCAGGGAGGGGTCGTCGGCCGGCTCGTAGGCCGGTCCACGGGGTGCCACGCCGACGAACGCCGCGACGTCCATCGGCTCCGTGGCCGTGCGCGGCTGCGGGACCGGGGGTGCGATGTACACACCCGGCGCACCCAGCGCGATGCCGTCGGGCATCACTGGTACTCGAGCCCCTCGTGCACGAGGTGCAGCTCCTCCATGGCCACCTCGCCGCCGCCCTTCGCGGCGAGGGTGGGGCCTATCCACTTCTTCGGCTGCGCCCGGGTCAGCACGATCTCGAGCACCGGATCGCCCGCCTCGTCGAGCAGGACGATCGTGACCGAGCGCGGCTGGTACTGCCCCTCCCGCACGGCCTTGATCCAGGCGAAGATCTCGGTGGACCCGATCAGGCCCCGCTTGAGGGTGACCTCGTCCAGCTTGAAGGTGTTGGGCACCTTGCGGACGGTGTTGGTCAGGTCGGTGCCCTCGCGGTACTCGGAGTAGTTGATCTCGCTGCCGAGCCCGGAGACGTCGGAGAAGCCGCCCCGGATCGGGCCACCGCCGGTGACCGGCCCGAACTCGACGTTGAACTTGAACGCGCCGTACGGGTTGTCGCGCAGGATCGCGGGCATGAGCTGGTCCTCTCCGGTGTCGATCAGCCGCGGGCGTCGGCGGTGAACTGGCCGATGCGGAAGATGACGAACTCAGCCGGCTTCACCGGCGCGACGCCGATGAGGCAGATGAGCCGGCCGTTGTCCAGGTCGTTCTGGCTCATCGTCGAGCGGTCGCAGCGCACGAAGTAGGCCTGCTCCGGGGTCGACCCCAGCAGTGCGCCGGTGCGCCACTGGACGTCGAGGAAGTCCTCGACGGTCCGGGTGATGTTGCGCCAGAGCGCCTCGCCGTTGGGCTCGAAGACCGCCCACTGGGTGGCCAGGTCGATCGAGTGCTCCAGGAAGATGAACAGCCGCCGCACGTTCACGTACAGCCACTCGGGGTCCGAGCTCAGGGTGCGGGCGCCCCAGACCCGGTTGCCGCGGCCGGGGAAGAACCTCAGGGCGTTGATGTTCTCCGGGTTCAGGACCTCGTTGCGGCCCTGGTTGATCGTCGACTCGAACCGGGTGAGGCCGAACACCACCTCGTTGGCCGGTGCCTTGTACACGCCCCGGCTGATGTCGTTGCGGGCGTAGATGCCGGTGACGAAGCCCGAGGGGGGCAGCAGCAGCTTCCGGGTGGGCACGCCGGCGGCGACCGGGCCGTTGGGGTCGAGCACCTCGATCCACGGGTGGTAGAGCGCGGCGTACTTGGAGTCGAAGTTGCCGCGGAACGCGCGGATCTCGTTGATCGACGCGTTCGCGGGGCCGTCGACGACCGCGATCCGGTAGCGGGTGGCCTCGGCGTGCCGGATCAGGTTCTGGGTGGCCACGAACCGTGCGTCCGGGTCCTGGATCGCCCCGGCGTCGGGGGCGGCGACGATCGCGATGTCGTCGACCTCGGCGAGGGCGGCCAGGCCGGTGGCCCGCCGGGTGGCGTCGTCCGGTGCCGCCTCCTCCCCGAGCAGGCCGTCGGGGGAGAGCGGAGCCCCGTCGTCGCCGCCGGTGAGCCGGAACGTCCGGCTCGGCTCGGCGTCACCGACCAGTCCGCGCAGCAGCCAGATGGGGCTGGCCGACGGGGCCGACCAGTCGTAGTCGAACCAGACGAGGCAGTCCTCGTCCTGCGGGTCGTCGCGGTCGAGCACCCGGTCAAGGGCCCGCCTCGCCTCGGGAGCCAGGCCCAGCCGCGGGTAGACGTCGACCCGGTCGTCGTCGACCGCGACGGTCACGGTGACCTCGATGGGCAGCAGCAGCTCGTCGATGCCGGGCGGGGCCACGTTGCCGGCGGAGTCCACGAACGTCTGGGCGCCGCGCGGCCCGCCGGGCAGTGGCTGCACGATGCGCAGCCGCGCCGGGTCGATGGGCGCCGCGGAGGTCGGCATCGAACCGGGGGGCACCACCTCCAGGACCGTGCCGGGGCCGACGCCCTTGGCCTGCGCCGTCTGGCCGGGTAGGTGGATCCCGACGTCCCCTGCCCGGGTCGCCGTCACCGTCACCGCGACGTTGCCGGCTGCTCCGGGCCACCGGGCGCGGAACCGGCCGACCGACGGGGTCGGCGAGGGCACCGCGACCGTGGCCTGGGCCACTCCGCTGCCCAGGGTGAGCGGCTCGTAGACCCGGGAGACGTACAGCCGGCGACCGCCGTTGAGGAAGTAGGCGCGGGCAGCGTGCGCGACGTAGGGCAGGCCGCCGTCGTCGTAGGGCTGCAGCGGACCGTACACGCGCTCGTACTCCGCGTAGCTGGTCACCAGCCGCGGGCCGGTCGTGCTGGGCCCGTCCTGGTGCTGCACCGGGCCGTAGTGCGTCCGGCCGCAGAAGCCGGTCGTCGACGTGGCCACCCCGGCGATGGACTTCGAGCGGTAGCTGACCTCTTCCACGAAGACGCCGGGTGCGAGGTACTCGGGCATGGTCGCCTCTCAGGTCTGTCGACGGGTCAGGGCAGCGCGAACGGGTCGGGCCGGACGACGGCCCCGCGTCGGCACGTGACGGGGCGGGTGAGGGTGACCGTGTAGCCAGGAGGTACGGCCGTCCCGGCGGTCGTCGGGTCGTCGGGCGCGAGCCGGCCGACCTGCTCGACGGGCAGGTGCCAGAGCGGGTCGGCCCGCGAGCCGGTCGGCGAGTCGACGGGCTCCTGGTCGGTCGGCCGGGGCCTGGCCCGCACGGTCACGTCCAGGTCGAGCGTGCCGGTGAGCGCGATGGCCTGCTGGCGGTCCAGCGCACCCACCAGCAGCAGGAACTCCCCGCGGTCGTCCCCGTGTGCTCGCCAGGACACCGCCGGGGCGCCGGCGATGCGGGCCTCCACGCGGGCCCACTGCACCGGGGCGCGGTCGGACGACCACACCACCCGACCGCGGACGGCCGTGGCGCCGGGGTGCACGCCGTAGGCCGCTCCGGGGAACAGCGCCGGCAGGCAGGTCCGCTCCGGTGACGGGCCCTGGTCGGCGGCCACGATGGCCGCCACGTCCGGCGCCGGCACGGAGAGCCGGCGTGGGACGTGGCGCCGGGAGCCGTCGACGATCCGCACGTCGAGCCGGGCAGGGCCGTCGGTCACCCGGGAGCCGACCAGCACCGCGAACCGTCCGGTCGGGCTGCGGCGCAGCGTCGGCAGGCCCACGGCCTCACCCGGTCGGCGCGGGTCTGCCGACGGCGGGGGCACCGGGTGCGGCCGCGGCACGGTCTCCAGGTGGACGGTGATGCCGGCCGGCGCACCCAGCGGCCCGGGCACCGGGGTGACGGCGTCGACCGGCTGGATCCCCAGCCGGAGGCGGACCAGGCGCTCGTCCCAGCCGGAGGCGAGGAACGTGTTCACCCGTCCACCCCCGTCCGGGCGCCCCGCACCGAGGTCAGCACCGGGCCGCCGGAGGTGCCGGCCGTGGAGATCACCACCACCCGGGCGATGTAGGGGATGCTCAGCCGGAACTCGCACTGCAGGCTGTCGAAGGTCCGCATGAGGTCCTCGGTGGGCATGTCCTCGAGATAGAGCTGCACCGAGTCCGTCACCGACCACTCGCCGCCGGGCTGCAGCAGGGGGCCGCTGAACCCGCCCAGCGACTCGAGTACCTGCAGCGTCCGGCCGATGATCCGGTGCTCGTGCTCGGGGTTGTCACCCCAGGCGGTCAGCAGGTAGTGAAGGTCAAGGGGCAGGCGTGCCGCGCCGTCGACCGCCCCGGCGGCCGCCCAGGCGGCCCGCAGCGTCTTGTTGAAGTCGACCCGGTAGAGGAGCACCGACAGTCCCGGCCGGGTGATCGCCGGCGCCGGGGGGTCCAGGTCGTCGGTGCTCACCAGTCGCGCACGCGTCGAGCTGCCGGCGATCGGCTGAGTCGCCGCGTAACCAGCGTTGAGTACGGCCTCGAAGCTCTTGCCGACCGCTGCGACACCACCGAAACCCGCCACGGGCAGGAGCCTGCGAGCGGGCTGTCACCTCGGCGTCACCCGTGGACCTCCCGGGTCAGGCGATGGCGAGGACGACGGCCGCGGCGAACAGGGTCGCGGCGACCGGTGTTGCGAGCCGCGGGCCAGCGCTGAGCACCTCCCCCCAGACCACCGCCGTGGCCACCACCATCACCAAGAGGGTGCCGGCCGGGACCACGAGCGGCGTTGCCATGAGCGCCCAGCAGGCCCCGGCACAGGCACGCGCATGGCCCAGCCCGGCGCGGGCGCAGGCCAGGTCCGCCCGCCACCCGTCGTTGCCGGTGACGGACAGCCGATGGCAGGCCCGCAGGGACCGCAGCTTCCGGTGCGACAGCTCCCAGGCCGCAGCACCGACCAGCGCGGCGGGCTCAGCTACCGACCCACCGGCCCCCAACAGCACGACAAGGACGTGCGCGGCGACGCCGACGGCGGTCCAGACGGCCAGGTAGGAGCCGACGAACGCCAGCTGCGCGTGGTGCCGTCGGTGCCATCGGCTGGTCAGCGCCACCGCCCGGGCCGTGGGGAGCACCGAGGGCAGCATCATGGCCGCCGCCATCAGCGCCGCGGTGCCGGCCGTCGCTGGCACCGGGGCCGGGCACGCCGTGGTGGCCATGAGCGGCGGACTTCCCCTCCGACGCCGGAGCCGTGGCGCACGCCGTCTCCTTCCACAGCGGTGACCGGGGGCCCAGGCTGATGTCATGACCGCCCCCGCTGCCGTGCTCGCCCTCGGCCACATGGTGGACCTGCCCGACCGCCCCCTACCGCGGTTCCCCTCTGCGGAGATTCCCCGGGTGGCCGCGGAGGTGCGGGCTGTCCTGGCGGACTGGGAGGTCGGTCCAGCCAGCACTGTGGTCTCCGGCGGGGCCCGCGGGGCCGATCTGATCATCGCCGAGGAGGGGCACGCCCGCGGCGCGCGGATCGTGTTGTGCCTGGCGTTTCCCCTGGAGGAGTTCGTCCGGCGGTCGGTCGACGTCCCCGGGACGGACTGGGCGGCCCGCTTCGCGCGCCTGGCCCGGCTCGCCGAGGTGCACGTGGTCGGCGACGAAGACGGCCACGGGGCCGGGGACGCGTTCGCGCGGGCGAACGACCGGATGATCGAGGCGGCCCGGTCGATCGATCCCCGTCCGCACGTGATCGCCGTGTGGGACGGCCAGTGCGGCGACGGCCCCGGTGGGACGGCCGACATGATCCGGCAGCTCGGAGTGCGGCCACCCGACCCGCGGTTCCGGCTCATCGCGCCCATCGGCCGCAGCGGCGCGCACGGTGACGCCGGGGTGACACCGCCCGGGTAGCGTCGCGTCGCCGTCGGTCTCACCGCCCGGTCCTCGAGCGGGCCACTGCACCCGGAGGCCGAGATGCCCACCACCTTCGCCGGCCAGCTCCGCAGCTTCGCCCGAGCGGTCGACATCGTCGACGACGCCACCTTCGACGGCGTGCGCAAGCTGATCGTCCGCTATGTTGAGAAGGACCTGGGGGCGCAGTACTTCGAGCTCATGCGGGAACAGACGGTCGGTGGCAGGCGCGGCCTGAGCATGTCCTGGAGCAGTCTGGACAGCGCCAACGCCTGGCCGGTGGAGACCGAACCCGGCGTCTACACGAACATGGTCACGGCGGCCTACGGCCAACGACGACCGTTGTGGGCCGTTAGCGGAGACGACTCACCGCTCGGCCAGGGGCGAGCGATCAACGACGAGTGGTCTCGGCTCGGCGATCTGCCGACGTCCTACAGCCCGATGGCGCAGAACGAGGACACGCGCACGCTGGTCGTGGTGCCGCTGCGCCGCAAGCAGCCGTTGGGCGTCTTCTACTTCGAGTCCGCCTCCACCATCGCGATCACGGACGTGGCCAAGGAGGAGCTGCGGCTGCTCGGTGGCTCTCGATCCTGATGGAGCTCTACGAGACGAACCGGACCCAGTCACGGATGACCTCGTCCGCCCTCGACGAGCTCAGGGACAGCCTGGAGTCCGCACGGTTCCCGAAGCTCACCAAGCCGCACTTCTTCGTCGCCTACTCGCACCGCGCGGACAGCAAGGTGCGGGTCGTCATCCAGCAGGTGCTGCACCAGTACGGCAAGCAGGTCGAGTTCACCGACTGGGCCAAGGTCCACGAGCCGGGGAACATCAACACCCACATCGCACGCGAGGTCGCGAGGTCGAGGTTCGGCATCTGCTACCTCTCCGAGCCGGCCGAGACGGGCGGCGGGCAGCACGCGTTCGTCGACAACCCCAACGTCGTCTTCGAGGCGGGGATGCTCCACGCCCGGACGTCGGAGATCGACGGTAACGAGGGAGAGCCCTGTGGCTGGATCCCCGTCCGCGAGGCGGGATCCCCGCCCGCGCCCTTCGACTTCGCCTCCGAGCGGATCCTCCACGTTCCGCGCTACGAGGACGGGACGCTGGACGCGGACGAGCTCCGTCAGCAGCTGGTCGACCGCATCGAGGGGCTGCTGCACCAGGCCTAAGCAGCGCAGGGGCACCGGGCCTCCCGCTGCCCGGCTCCGCCCGCACCGGGGCTCACGGGCCGACGCGTTGCAGGCGACCGGCCAGCCGGCGCAGGGGTTCCGCGATCTTGAGCCTGGCCGCGTCCGCCAGGTCGGCGAGGTCGGCCACGTGCTCGGCCGTCGAGCGCCAGTGCAGCATCTCGAACCCGCCGACGCGAACCCGCTCGTAGGAGGCCGCCAGCGCCTCGACCTCCTCCGCGAGGTCGGCGTCGATCAAGCGCCTCGTCTCCTGCGCCGCCTCCCCGTCTCCTAGGAGCCCGACCAGCCGCTCAGCCAGAGCCGACCCGGATGTCAGGAGGGCAGCGGTGAGCCGGCTGTCCGAGCTCCCCACACGACCCCAGAAGCCGTCAGCCGACCGCGGCCCCAGGACGTCGGCCGCCCAGTCGGCGACCCACGCGTCGTCGAGGAGCAACGGCTCGAGTGCGGCGGGGACGCTGTCCTCCCGCAGGGCCGCCAGCTGGAGCGCGTTGCGGAAACCGTAGAGCTCGTCCGGCTTGCCCAGGGCCGCCGCGACGTAGCACCCGATCGCCTGCTGCAGGTACGCCCCGCGCTTCTCCGGGTGGAGGATCGCCAGCCGCTTGTAGCTCCCGCTGTCGAGGGCGCGGCGTTCTGCGGTGTCCCGGCCGAGGCTGCGGAGTACGTCCATCCAGCGGTCGGCTTCGGCAGTCAGCTCCGTGACCTCGGAGCGCCGTCCCTCCGGGTCAGCACGGTGCAGGTCCAGCGCGCGCCGTGAGCTGAGGTTGCTGAGCCGCTCGACGGCGCTCAGCGGCGCGGAGCCCTCCTCGGCCCGGACCGCCTGGGCGTAGCGCTCGATCGCCCGCTCGTAGTCCCCGAGGATGGCCCAGGCCTCTGCCACCGCGGTGAGGAGCTCGCCGTCCTCCGGCCACCGGCGGCACACCTGCTCCTCGAGCGCCCGGAGAGCCCCGGCGAATCCCTGCTGGTCGGAGGCCTCGGTGCTGCGCAGACGGAGGTCTTCGAGGAGCCGGAGCGCGACCGAGCGCATCGGCACCTCGCCGAGGACCCCCGTGCGGGCGCTGTCCCGTTTGCGCCGCAGCCGGAAGGCGGGGTCGCCGTAGCATTGATAAGCAGCCCACGTGTTGTCGGAGCCTTCACCCGACTCGTAGCAGGCCATGCGCGCCTGCTTGACCGACTCCCCGTACGGCACGCCCTCGGTCAGCCGCCGGTAGAGCTCGTCAGCGAAGCGCGAGGCGACCTGGTCGTCGACCTGCCACCCGGCGACCACGACCGCCTTGACCCCGATACGCATCAGCGCGGAGGCCAGGCTCGCGGCGACCACGTGCTGGTCGACGTCATCGAGCAGGCCGGTGTCCGTCGGCGCCTCCCCGGCACGCACGCGGCCGAGGTGGCAGCAGTTGAGGAACACCAGGTCCGGTGTTGCCCGCAGATTCCGGAAGTCGTCCGCGGTCAGATAGGTCCGAGGACCGATGAGGACACCACCCGCGACGTCCCCCGAGGCACCCGCGACGTCCCCGGACTCGGGCACACGGTAGAGGCCGTGCGCTGCGATGTGGACCACCCGGTGGTCCCGGGCCCAGAACTCCCTGCGGACGGCGTTGGCGGTCGAGGAGCTGCCCACCGCCTCGGCCGGGAACTCCACGGTCGCCACGTCGATGCCCTGTCCACGCAGGAGCGCGGCGACGTCCCGCGCCTCCGAGCGGGCGCTCGGCAGCCGGGGGAGGTGCGTGGGTGGGTCGCCGATGACGAGTGCGGTGTCGGGGACGCTGCTATTCGGACGGACCAGGACGGTCTGTTCCCGCAGCTGGCGCAGCAGTCCCACCCGGCACGCCAGCGGCTCGCCCCCCGCTAGTCGGTCCCCCAGGAGTTCCCACGGCAGGTCAGCGGTCTGCTCGTCCAGCTGCAGGACGAGGTTGTCCGTGCGCGAGAGCTCCTCCTTCAGCTCGAAGGGGAGCAGCTCCTCGAACAGGACGCGCCCGAGCTCGACGCTCCGGGCCGGGTGGGCCGCGGCCTCGCGCAGCACGCCCTGGACGACGGAGCGGTCGATACGACGGGGCGTCTGCCCGGTCGCGGCCCGGTTCCTGGCGAACCGGTAGGTGAGCCGCCGCGCGTCGTCGTCACCCGACGTGACGTCCGAGGTGTCGACCGACAGGTGCTCCCAGCGACCGCTGTCGTACTCGGGGGGTTGTGTGCCCGCGCGGCGTCCCTTCCTCTCGGCCACGTCGCCGTCGAGCACGACGGCCTGGGCAGCGCCGGCCAGGGTCGATCGGGTCGCCAGCCGGTCTAGTGTCCACCTGATCCGCTCGACCTGGCTGCCGTACCGGTCGACGAACTCGAGTTCCTCCACCACCGCGCGACCGGCCCGGGCGAGTACCTCGTTGGCCCGCTGCACGCCCTGGACCCTGTCTCTTATACACATCTGACGCTGCCGACGATCGCATA
>NZ_SJEW01000081.1 GCF_005930475.1 Modestobacter altitudinis | reverse complement strand
GGCCGGGTGGGGGAGTTCATCAGTCCACGCTCACGTGGTCGGGGCCGGAGTAGTGGCCGGTGCGGAGCTTCTGGCGCTGCAGGAGCAGGTCGTTGAGCAGGCTGGAGGCGCCGAAGCGGAACCAGTCGGGGGAGAGCCAGTCGGCCCCGGCGGTCTCGTTGACCAGCACGAGGTGCTTGACGGCGTCCTTCGTCGTCCGGATGCCGCCGGCCGGCTTGAGGCCCACCTGACGGCCGGTGGCGGCGCGGAAGTCGCGCACCGCCTCCAGCATCACCAGGCAGACCGGCAGCGTGGCGGCGGGGGAGATCTTGCCGGTGGAGGTCTTGATGAAGTCGCCGCCGGCGAGCATCGCCAGCCAGGAGGCGCGGCGGACGGCGTCCAGGGTGACCAGCTCGCCGGTCTCCAGGATGACCTTCAGGTGCGCGGAGCCGCACGCCTCCTTGACGGCGACGATCTCCTCGAACACGTCGAGGTAGCGGCCGGCCAGGAAGGCCCCGCGGTCGATGACCATGTCGATCTCGTCGGCGCCCTGACCGACGGCGTCCTGCACGTCGGCGAGCTTCACCGCCCGGCTGGCCCGGCCGCTGGGGAAGGCGGTGGCCACGGCGGCCACCTTGATGCCGGTGCCGGCCAGCGCCTCCTTGGCCACGCCGGCCAGGTCGCCGTAGACGCAGACCGCCGCGACGGGCGGGCAGCCGGGGTCCTCGGGGTCGGGGCGGCGCGCCTTCGCGGCCAGCGAGCGCACCTTGCCCGGGGTGTCCGAGCCCTCGAGGGTGGTGAGGTCGACCATCGAGATCGCGGTGTCGATCGCCCACGCCTTGGCGGTGGACTTGATCGAGCGGGTGCCCAGCACCTTCACCCGGGCCTCGGCGCCGACCTGGTCGACCCCGGGCAGGCCGTGCAGGAAGGCGCGGAAGGCGTCGTCCGAACGGGTCACGTCGGCGAACGGGTCCGGGAGGGGGCCGGTCAGGCTCCCGGCACCGGTGAGCGCGCTCGGGTCCAGCACGTGGGTCATGCCGGCATTCTCCACTGCGCCCGGTGCCCGACTGCGTCCTGCTCGCCGGGGTGGCCGCGGCCGTTGTGGAACCGTGGGCCGCATGACGCCTGGGGCCCGACGTCGTCCGCTGCCCGCTGCTCTGACCTGGACCACCGCCGTACCCGTGCTCGCCCTGGTGGTGCTCGCCGCCTCCTGGGGTCGCGACCTCCCCACCGCCGTGGTGGTGCTCGTCGCGGTGGTGCTGATCGGCGCGGTGCTGGCCGCCGTGCACCACGCCGAGGTGGTGGCGCATCGGGTGGGGGAGCCCTATGGGTCCCTCGTGCTCGCTGTCGCGGTGACGATCATCGAGGTGGCGCTCATCGTGACGCTGATGGTGTCCGGTGGTGACGACACTGCCGCGCTGGCCCGGGACACCGTCTTCGCCGCCGTCATGATCACCGCCAACGGCATCGTCGGGCTCTCCCTGCTGCTGGGGGCGATGCGGCACGGCATCGTCTCCTTCAACGCCGAGGGCACCGGTGCTGCGCTGGCCACCGTGACCACCCTGGCCGTGCTCAGCCTCGTGCTGCCGACCTTCACCGAGGCCGAGTCGGGCCCGCAGTTCTCCCCGTCGCAGCTGGCCTTCGCCGCCGTCGCCTCGCTCGTGCTCTACGGCGCGTTCGTGCTCACCCAGACCGTCCGGCACCGGGACTTCTTCCTGCCTGTCGCCGAGGACGGTGCGGCGTTGGAGGAGGACAGCCACGCCGATCCGCCGAGCTCCCGGGCCGCGCTCAGCTCGCTGGGGCTGTTGCTGGTCGCCCTGGTGGCAGTGGTCGGCCTGGCCAAGGTCGAGTCACCGGCGATCGAGGACGCCGTGGCCGCCGCCGGTGCGCCGCAGTCGTTCGTCGGCGTGGTCATCGCGCTGCTGGTCCTGCTGCCGGAGACGCTGGCCGCCGCCAAGGCCGCCCGGCGCAACCGGCTGCAGAACAGCCTCAACCTGGCGTTCGGCTCGGCGATGGCGAGCATCGGCCTGACCATCCCGGCGATCGCGGTGGCCATGATCTGGCTCGACGGACCGTTGGTCCTGGGGCTCGAGCCGACGCAGATGGTGCTGCTGGCGGTGACCGTGGTGACCGGCGTCCTCACCGTCGTGCCCGGGCGGGCGACCCGGCTCCAGGGCGCGGTGCACCTGGCGCTGCTGGCCAGCTTCGTCTTCCTCGCCGTCAACCCGTGACGATCGCCGACGTGAGCCGGTCGACCTGAGGGGGAGCCGCGCCGTGGCACGGCTCCCCCTCAGGTGGCGCGGCGGAGCCGGGCCCGGCGCGGCCGGGGCGGTGATCACCAGGGCGGATACGGTGTGCGGCGTGCAGCTGACCGTCGTGGACCACCCGATCGCCCGTGCCCGCCTGTCCCGGATGCGCGACGAGCGCACGGACAACGCGGCGTTCCGTGCCGCGCTGCGCGAGCTCACCCAGATGCTGGTCTACGAGGCCACCCGCGACCTCGAGATCGCCGAGGAGCCGATCACCACCCCGGTCACCGACACGATCGGCTTCCGGCTGGCCGCCCCGCCGCTGATCGTGCCGGTGCTGCGCGCCGGGCTGGGCATGGCCGACACCGCGCACGGGATGCTGCCGGAGTCCCAGATGGGGTTCGTCGGGCTGGCCCGCAACGAGGTCACCTTCGAGCCGGAGCCCTACATGGCCTCGCTGCCGGAGTCGCTCGTCGGCCGCGCGGTGTTCGTCCTGGACCCGATGCTGGCCACCGGCGGCTCGCTGGTGAACTGCTGCACCCTGCTCACCGACCGCGGCGCGACCGACATCACCGTGCTGTGCGCGCTCGCCGCCCCCGAGGGGCTGGAGCGGCTGGAGCAGAGCGGGCTCCCGCTCCGGGTGTTCACCGCGAGCGTCGACGAGCGGCTCAACGAGCACGCCTACATCGTCCCGGGGCTGGGCGACGCCGGCGACCGCCAGTTCGGCGCCGTCTGACATGCGGTTCGGCGTGCTCGGCACCGGGTTCTGGGCCAGTGACGTGCACGCCACGTCGCTGGCCGGGCACCCCGACGCGGAGCTGGTCGGCGTCTGGGGTCGTGACCTGGCCAAGGCGAAGGCGGTCGGCGCGCAGTTCGACGTCCCGGGCACCGACGACGTCGACGCGCTGCTCGCCGACGTCGACGCGGTCAGCTTCGCGCTGCCGCCGGACGTGCAGGCCCCGCTCGCCGAGCGCGCGGCGGCCGCCGGCAAGCACCTGCTGCTGGAGAAGCCGGTCGCGCTCTCGACCGCCGCCGCCGACCGGGTGGTCGCCGCCGTCGACGCCGCCGGCGTCGCCTCGGTGGTCTTCTTCACCAACCGGTTCCGGACGGCGACCTCCACCTGGCTGGAGCAGGCCGCCCGCACCACGCTGGCCGGCGGGGCGGTGACCTGGCTCGGGTCGCTGGCCGACTCGCCGTTCGACACCCCGTGGCGCCGGGAGCACGGTGCCCTCTGGGACGTCGGCCCGCACGCGCTGTCGTTGCTGGTGCCCGCGCTGGGGCCGGTCACCGCGGTGCAGGCCGGCGCCGGTCAGGGCGACACGGTCCACCTGGTGCTCAGCCACCCCGGCGGCCGGGCGAGCACGGTGACGGTGTCCTCGACCTCCGCCCCGCTGGCGTCGGGGATCGAGACGTGGGTGCACGGCGACGCCGGCCGGCTGGTCCTGCTCCCCGAGGGGCGGGTCGCGGTGGAGGCCCACCAGGTCGCGGTCACCGAGCTGCAGGCCGCCGCGGTCACCGGCGGCACCCACCCGTGCGACGTGCGCTTCGGCCGGGACGTCGTCGCGGTGCTGGCCGCCGCGCAGCGCTCCCTGAGCACCGGCTGCCGGGAGCCCGTCGGCGACTGACGCCACCGCCCACTGGCGCGGGACGTCCTCCCGCGCGCCTGGCACGAACAGGAGAGACTGGCGTCGTGAGCTTCTGGCAGTGGTACGTGCGCCGCGGGCGCATCGACCGGCGCACCTGGTGGCTGCAGTACACGGTGCCGCTGGCCGGCCTGGCCGTGCTGGGCCTGCTCGCCGACCTGGCCATGGGCAGCAGCGACCTCGACCAGATCGCGGCCGGCGGGTCGCCGTACGGGCCGATCGTGCTCGCCGTCGCGCTGTTCACCGCGCCGGCGTCGATCTCGTCCAGCGCTGCCCGGCTGCACGACCGGGGTCTACCGGCCTGGTGGCTGCTGCTCGGGCTGGTGCCCTACGTCGGTGGCCTCGCCCTGCTGGTGCTCAACGGCTGCCTGCGCGGGGACGCCGGCCCGAACCGCTACGGCCCCGCGGCCGGTGCCGCGTACGGCCCGCCCGCCCGGCAGCCGCTGTTCCCGCCGCCGGCAGCTCCGCCGTCCGGGCCGCCGGTCCCGCCGCCGTCCGCGCCGCCCTACTGGGGCTGACCCACCGGGCTCAGTGCGCGCCGTCGGTCGTCAGCGGGGTCGGCCGGGACAGCAGGCTGCTCAGCAGCAGCACCGTGTTGGTCTGCTGCACGTAGGGCAGGTCGCGCAGCCGGCTGATCACCCGCTCCAGGTGCCCGGCGTCGGAGGCGACCACCCGCAGCATGGCGTCGGCCCCGCCGGAGACCGTGGAGGCGGAGACCACCTCGGGCATGGCGTCCAGGTCCCGGCGCATCCGCTCGAACGGCACCGTGCCGGTGGTGAACAGCTCGACGGACGCCGACAGCGCCCAGCCCATGACCACCGGGTCGACCACCGCGGTGAACCCGCGGATCGCCCCGTCGGTGACCAGCCGGTCGACCCGGCGCTTGGTGGCCGACAGCGAGAGCCCGACCGCGCGCGCCAGGTCGGCGTAGGCCTCCCGCCCGTCCCGGACGAGGCGGGACACCAGCTGACGGTCGATGTCGTCCATTCGTCGATCGTATTTCCTTGCGCGAAGAGCTGGAAGACGCGAGGAAGTCGCACATGGACGCGCGCGTGCCGCAACATGGACGAAACGACCTGTTTCCTACGCTCGGCCACCAGCTGATCGTCGAGCGCAGGAGGACCCATGTCGCGACTGACCGCCCTCGAGGCACGGGCGGTGGCCGCCGTCGACCGGGACGGCCTGGCCACCTCGCTGACCGAGCTGCTCGCCGTCCCCAGCGTCACCGGTTCCGACGCCGAGTCCGACGTGCAGCACGTGCTCGCCAAGCAGCTGACCGCCCTCGGCCTGGACGTCGACCTGTGGCCGCTGGACCTCCCCGCGCTCACCGCCGCGCCCGGCTTCCCCGGGGTCGAGGCCGCGCGCAGCGAGGCATGGGGGCTCGTCGGCACCGCGCACGGGGACGGCGGCCGGCCGGCGCTGGTGCTCCAGGGGCACGTCGACGTCGTCCCGCCCGGCGATCCCGCGCCCTGGCGCAGCGACCCCTTCGAGCCGACGTGGCGGGGACGGCGGGTGCACGGCCGCGGGGCCTGCGACATGAAGGCCGGCGTGGCGGCCAACGTGGCGGCGTACGCGGCCATCGCCCGGTCCGGCGTCCGGCTGCGCCGCGGGGTGGCGCTGCAGTTCGTCATCGGCGAGGAGGACGGCGGGCTGGGCGCCTTCGGCACACTGGAGCGCGGGCACACCGGTGATGCGTGCATCATCACCGAGCCGACCAGCGGCACGCTCATCACCGGTGCCGCCGGCGCGCTGACGTTCACCCTGCAGCTGTCCGGGCTGGCCACCCATGCCAGCACGCCCTACGCCGGGCACAGCGCGCTGGACTCCTACCTGCCCTTCCACCGGGCCCTCGCGGAGCTGGCGGGACGACGGAACCGCACGGTCGAGCCGCTCATGCGGGAGTACCCGGTGCCGTACCCGATCGTCGTCGGCCGGGTGCAGGCCGGGAACTGGTCGAGCAGCGTGCCGGACCTGCTGGTCGCCGAGGGGCGGCTGGGGCTGCGCATCGAGGAGGACCCGGACGCCGCCCGCCGCGAGCTGGAGCAGTGCGTCGCCGAGGTGACCGCGCGCGACCCCTTCCTGCGCGACCACCCGCCGGTGCTCACCTGGTCCGGCGGCCAGTTCGCCGGGGGCCACCTGCCGGCCGGGGCCGGGCTCCGGGACCTGGTGGCCGACGGGCACGCCGACGTCACCGGCGGCGACCGGCTGCGCGAGCGGGGTGCCCCGTACGGCAGCGACCTGCGGTTGTACGCCGGCGCCGGGATCCCGACGCTGCACTACGGCCCCGGCGACGTCCGCCTGGCGCACGGCCCGCACGAGGCGGTCGACCTGGACGAGGTCTGCACGGTCACCCGCGCGCTCGTGCTCGCCGTGCTGCGGTCCTGCGGCGTGGGGTGACCGGCTACAGGCCGAGGGCGGCGGACATCTCCGCGCGCAGCCGGTCCAGCTCGTCGCTACCCCGCTCGCGGGCGGCCGGCACGCCGGCGGCGTCCGGCACCGGGACGACGACCTCGAGGTAGGCCTTGAGCTTGGGCTCGGTGCCGCTGGGCCGGACGATCACCCGGACGCCGTCCCCGGTCAGCCGCACCGCGTCCACCGGCGGCTGGGCGTCGGCGAGGTCGGTGGCGCCCACGTCCCGGCCGAGCAGCTGCACCGGCGGCCGGGCGCGCAGCCGGACCATCGCCTCGGAGATCAGCGACAGGTCCTCCACCCGCACCGACAGCTGGCCGGTGGCGAACAGACCGTGCTCGAGAGCCAGCTCGTCCAGCCGGTCGGGGAGGGTACGGCCCTCGGCGGCCAGCTCGGCGGTGAGCAGCGCGACGGCCAGCGCGGCGGAGATGCCGTCCTTGTCGTGCGCCACGTCCGGGGTGACCGCGTAGCCGAGCGCCTCCTCGTACCCGAAGACGAGCGGTGCCCCGGCCGTGCCGGCCCGGATGATCCACTTGAAGCCGGTCGGGGTCTCCTCGGCGGGCACCCCGTGCGCCCGGGCCAGCTCACCCAGCAGCGAGCCGCTGACGAGCGACCGCGCGTAGGTGCCGCGCACGCCGCGGCGCAGCAGCCAGTCGGCCAGCAGCGCGCCGACCTCGTCCCCGGTCAGCTGCCGGTCGTCGCAGACCACCGAGCAGCGGTCGGCGTCGGGGTCCTCGGCGATCGCCACGTCGGCGTCCACCTGCACGGCCAGGTCGACCAGCAGGTCGACCGCGCCGGGCTCCTCCGGGTTGGGGAACGCCACGGTCGGGAACGCCGGGTCGGGCCGGTCCTGCTGGGCGACGGCGTGC
Source organism: Modestobacter altitudinis (assembly GCF_005930475.1). GTDB lineage: Bacteria > Actinomycetota > Actinomycetes > Mycobacteriales > Geodermatophilaceae > Modestobacter > Modestobacter altitudinis. Next base: position 15,029 of record NZ_SJEW01000081.1, on the reverse strand, counting down.
AGCGGGGCGAACCCGGCGGCGTCGAACACCCGGCGGGTCGTCGCCGAGCCCACGCCGTGCATCGCGGTGTAGGCGACCCGCAGCCGCTGCCGGTCCGCCAGCGGCACCCGGCCGGGCTGCAGCGCGTCGACGACCGCCGCCACGTAGTCGGCCTCCACGTCGTCGCCGAGGGTCAGCCACTCGTCGGAGAGCGGCAGCTCCCGGGCCGGGCCGACGGCGGCGATCGCCGCCTCGATCTCCCGGTCGGCCGGGGGCACGAGCTGGGCCCCGTCGCCCAGGTACACCTTGTAGCCGTTGTCGTCGGGCGGGTTGTGGCTGGCGGTCACCATCACACCGGCGACGCAGCCCAGGTGCCGGACGGCGAAGGACAGCACCGGCGTGGGCAGCGGCCGGGGCAGCACCTGGACGGCGAACCCGGCGGCGGCGAGCACCGCGGCGGAGGCGTGCGCGAACTCGTCGGAGCGGCGCCGGGCGTCGTAGCCGATGACCACCCCGCCGCCGGCGTGCCCGTTCGCGGCCAGCCAGGAACCGAGCCCGGCGGCGGCGCGGCTCACCACGGCGGCGTTCATCCCGGCCGGACCGGCGCGCAGCGGTCCGCGCAGCCCCGCCGTCCCGAAGGTGAGCGGACCGGTGAGCCGGCGGGCCAGCTCGGCGGTGTCGCCGGCCTCGACCAGCGCCTCGATCTCCGCCCGGTCGCCGGGGTGCGGGTCGTCGGCCGCCCACGCCCGGGCCGTGGCCAGCAGGTCGGTCATGACGGCAGCTCCCGGGCGCGGCGCTCGGTCTCGACGACGGCGTCGTCGACGAGGGTGTCGGTCGTGTACTCGCCGCCGACCCGGCTGAGCACCGGGTCGGCCGGGTCGGGCTCGCCGTGCGCCGCGAGGACGGCCTCGGCGTGGGCTTCCGCGTCGTCGACCGAGCGGTAGCCCAGCGCCTCCGCGGCGGTCAGGTCCCACCAGCGGCGGGTGTTGTCCGAGACGCCCCAGACGACGGCGAACCCGGGCGAGGGCGCGGTCAGCGCGGCGTCGACCAGCGCGACCGTGTCGGTGGGGGAGAGCCAGGTGGCGAGGTGGCGGACGGTCGTCGGCTGCGGGAAGGCGCTGCCGATCCGCAGGCAGACGACGTCCATGCCGTGCCGGTCGGCGTACAGCGACCCGAGCGCCTCCATGGCGACCTTGGAGACGCCGTAGAAGGTGTCCGGCCGGGGCGGGGCATCGGCCTCGCTGAGCAGCCCGTGCCCGGGGCGGGGGGTGAACCCGGTGGCGTGGTTGCTGCTGGCCAGCACCACGCGCTGCACGCCGGCCCGACGGGCGGCCTCCAGCGCGCAGTACGTGCCCTCGATGTTGGTCGCGCTGATCGCCGGCCAGGTCGACTCGCCGGCGATGCCGGCCAGGTGGACGACAGCTGCCGCGCCGGTCGCGGCGTCGACCATCGCCGGCAGGTCGGTGACGTCGGCGACGAGGTGCTCCTCACCGGGGCGCGGGTCGGGCACCGGGACGACGTCCACGCTGCGCAGCGCCCAGCCGCGCTCGGGCAGCGCACCGCGGAGCCAGCCGCCGATCAGCCCGGCCGCCCCGGTCACCAGCACCGGGCCGGCGGCGACCCCGGGACCGCTCACGGCATCCGGCCGATCAACTCCACCAGGAACTCACCGAGCCGGCCGGCCGCGGCCTTGCCCGCGGCGAGCACCTCGAGGTGGTCCAGCGCCTCGCCGGTGATCCCGGCGGCGGCGTTGGTGACCATGGACAGGCCGAGCACCTCCACCCCCGCGGCGCGGGCGGCGATCGCCTCGAGCGCAGTGGACATGCCGACCAGGTCGGCCCCCAGGGTGGTCAGCATCCGGATCTCGGCCGGGGTCTCGAAGTGCGGGCCGGGCAGGGCCGCGTACACGCCTTCGGCCAGCGACGGGTCGATCTCCTTGGCCAGCGCCCGCAGCCGGGCGGAGTAGAGGTCGGTCAGGTCGACGAACTCGGCGCCGACCAGCGGTGAGCGCGCGGTCAGGTTGAGGTGGTCGCTGATCAGCACCGGCTGGCCGACCCGGTGGTCGGGCCGCAGCCCGCCGGCGGCGTTGGTGAGGACGACGGTGCGCACGCCCGCCGCGGCGGCGGTGCGGATGCCGTGCACCACCGGCTCCACGCCCTGGCCCTCGTACAGGTGGGTGCGGCCGAGGAAGAGCAGCACCCGCTGCCCACCGACCTGCACCGAGCGGATCTCCCCGCCGTGCCCGGTCACCGTGGGGGCGGCGAAGCCCGGCAGCTCGCCGATGGCGACGCTGGCCGACGCCGGCCCGAAGGCCTCGGCGGCCGGCGCCCAGCCCGAGCCCATCACCACCGCGACGTCGTGCCGGCCGCCGCCCAGCGCGGCGGTGAGGTCGTCGGCCGCCCGGGCCGCGAGGGCGACCGGGTCGGAGAGGCGGGTGGGGGTCCCCCGCAGGTCGTGCGGGGAGGGGATCTGCGCGGCCACACCGGGAAACTAGCGGGCGCCCGTCGGGTCCGCCGACAGCGGGCGTGCCACCGGGGACGGCAGCCGGGCGTGGGACCGGGGACGGCGGAGGGCCGGTGCGGCGGCCCAGGTCATCGCCCGGCGGGTGCCCGCGTCCCTGCCTAGACTCGCCGCGTGCAGATACCCTTCCACTCCTCCGAGCGCTCCAGCCTGGGCGTCGAGTGGGAGCTCCAGCTCATCGACCCGCAGAGCCGCGAGCTCACCGCGGGAGCCACCGAGATCCTCGCCGACATCACCCCGGCCGGCCTCGAGGAGCACCCCAAGGCCAAGCACGAGCTGCTCCAGTCGACGATCGAGATCATCACCGGCATCTGCAGCACCGTCGCCGAGGCGAAGGCCGACCTGGCCGGCACGCTGGCCGAGGTGGTCGCCGCGGCCGACAAGCGCGGGCTGGCGCTGATGTGTGCCGGCACGCACCCGATCACCGACTGGCAGACCCAGCAGATCTCGCCGAAGGACCGATATCTCGAGCTGGTGGAGAAGATGCAGTGGTTGGCCCGCCGACTGCAGATCTTCGGGGTCCACGTGCACGTCGGCGTCCGGTCGCCGGAGAAGGCCATCCCCATCGTCAACGCCCTCACCCAGTACGTGCCGCACTTCCTCGCGCTGTCGGCCTCCTCGCCGTACTGGGTCGGCGCCGACACCGGGCTGGCCAGCGCCCGGAGCAAGGTCTTCGAGGGGATGCCCACGGCCGGGTTGCCGTACCAGCTGTCGGGCTGGGACCGCTTCGAGGAGTACATGGAGACGCTGATCTCCACCCACGCGATCGACAGCGTGCGCGAGGTCTGGTGGGACATCCGGCCGCACCCGGACTTCGGCACCGTGGAGCTGCGCATCTGCGACGGGCTGCCCACGCTCGACGAGATCGGCGTGGTGGCAGCGCTGTCCCAGTGCCTCGTCGAGCAGTTCGACCGGGAGATCGACCGCGGCTACACCCTGCCGGTGCCAGCCGGCTGGGTGCTGCGGGAGAACAAGTGGCGGGCGGCCCGCTACGGGCTGGACGCCGACATCATCGTCGACGAGAAGGGCACCGTCCGTCCGGTCCGGCAGGCGATCGCCGACCTGGCCGAGGAGCTGTCGCCGACCGCGCGACGGCTGGGCTGCGAGCAGGAACTGGCCGACGTCGAGCGGGTGCTCGCCGTCGGTGCCTCCTACCAGCGCCAGCGGGCGGTGGCCGCCGCACATGGCGGTGACCTGCGTCATGTCGTCGACAGCCTGCTCGCCGAGCTGCGCGACGGGCTGCCCGAGGCGACGGCGCGCCCGTGACGGTCCCGGGAGAGGACGACGTGCCGGGCCGGCCCGGCGGGGACGACGCCGGCGCCGCGGTGGACGCCTGGTCCCGGGCGCACCACGACGAGCTGGTCGCGGTCCGCCGGCACCTGCACGCGCACCCCGAGCTGGGCTTCGCCGAGCTGGAGACCACCGCCTTCCTCGAGTCCCGGCTGACCGCTGCCGGGTTGCAGCCGCGACGCCTGAAGGGCGGCACCGGGCTGGTCTGCGACGTGGGCGGCGGCGGACCGGTCGTGGTGCTGCGGGCCGACATCGACGCGCTGCCGCTGCACGACCTCAAGGACGTGCCCTACGCCTCGACCCGCGACGGGCTCTGCCACGCCTGCGGGCACGACGTGCACACCACCGTGCTGCTGGGCGTCGCGCTCGCGCTGGCCTCGCTGGACCGGCTCCCCGGGACGGTGCGCTGCGTCTTCCAGCCGGCCGAGGAGCAGGTGCCCGGCGGCGGCCTGCAGGTCGTCGACGAGGGCCTGCTCTCCGGTGCCAGTCGCGCCTTCGCGCTGCACTGCGACCCGTCGGTGCCGGTCGGCATGGTCGGGCTGCGCACCGGCTCGATCACCGCGGCCTGCGACCGGGTCGAGGTGACGCTCACCGGTCCCGGCGGGCACACCGCCCGCCCGCAGCTGACCGTCGACCTGGTGCACGCGCTGGGCCGGGTGGTCACCGAGGTGCCGGGGCTGCTGTCCCGGCTGGTCGACCCCCGCTCCAGCGTCTCCCTGGTCTGGGGCGCGGTCAGCTCCGGGGTGGCGCCGAACGCGATCCCGCAGACCGGCACCCTGCGCGGCACGCTGCGGGTGCTCGACCGGGCGGTGTGGAGCCAGGCGGAGGACCTGGTGCGCCGGCTGGTCACCGAGGTGGCCCAGCTGTCCGGCGCCGGGGTCTCCATCGAGTACGTCCGCGGGGTGCCGCCGGTGGTCAACGACCCGCGCAGCGTCGCGATGCTGCGCTCGGCGGCGCTGGAGACGGTGGGCAGCGAGGGGCTGGTCCAGTCGCCGCAGAGCATGGGCGGGGAGGACTTCGGCTGGTTCGCCGAGGTGCTGCCGATCGCGCTGGCCCGGCTGGGCACGCACGGCGGGGGCGAGCCGTTGGACCTGCACCGCGGGACCTTCGACGTCGACGAGCGGGCGATCGGGGTGGGCGTGCGGCTGATGGCCCGCACCGCACTGCAGGCGCTGGCGGCCGATGCCGCGGCGGTGCTCGGTAACGTGCCGCGGTAGGCGCTGCACAGGCACCTGAGAGGCAGGGACCCGATGATGCGTTCCACCGACCAGCAGACCGCGCGACCCGAGGGGGCGCCGCCGGCCGAACCGGCGGCCCCCGAGGTGCTCGAGCTCGCCGGGGAGTTCCCGGCGGCCGGCCGCGCGCAGTGGCGGGACCTGGTGGCCGGGGTGCTGCGCAAGGCCGGCAGGGACGAGCTGCCCGACCCGGTCGAGGACGCGCTGCGGGTGCCGGTCGCCACCGGTGTCAGCGTCGCCCCGCTCTACACCGCCGAGGACGCCGGCGACCTGCCCACGCTGGCCGGGGTGCCCGGGCTCCCGCCGTTCGTCCGCGGTGCCCGGGCCGGTGCCGCGGGGGTGACCGCGGCCGGGGGCGCCGACACCGAGGTCCCCGGCGGCTGGGACGTGCGGCAGCGGCACGCCGACCCCGACGTGGCGGGGACCCGCGAGGCGATCGCCGCGGACCTGGAGAACGGCGTCTCCTCGCTGTGGCTGGTGTGCGGCGAGGGGGCGGTGCCGGTCGACGCGCTGGGTGAGGTGCTCGCCGACGTCTACCTGGACCTGGCGCCGGTGAGCCTCTCCGGTGGTCTGCCGGCGGCGGAGGCGTTCCTCGCCCTCGTCGAGGGCCGTCGCGACCTGGCGCCCGGCGGATGCCTGGGGCTGGACCCGCTGGGGCTGCAGGCGGCGACCGGTGAGCCGCAGGAGCTGGCCGGGCTGGCCGACCTGGCGCGCCGTGCGCCGGCGGGGTGGCGGACCGTGGTCGTCGACGGCACGGTGTTCGCCGACGCCGGGGCGTCGGCGGTGGAGGAGCTGGGGTGCGCGGTCGCGGCGGGGGTGGCCTACCTGCGGGCGCTCACCGACCAGGGGCTGGGCGTGGAGGAGGTGTTCGGCCAGCTGGAGTTCCGGTTCGCGGCCAGCGCGGACCAGTTCACCACGATCGCCGGGCTGCGGGCCGCGCGCCGGCTGTGGGACCGGGTGGGGGAGGCCAGCGGGGTGCCCGCGCAGGCCCGCGCGATGCGGCAGCACGCGGTGACCTCGTCGGTGATGGTCACCCGGCACGACCCGTGGGTGAACATGCTGCGCACCACGGTGGCCTGCTTCGCCGCCGGGGTCGGCGGCGCGGACGTGGTCACCGTGCAGCCCTTCGACGCCGCTCTGGGCCTGCCCGACGCCTTCGCCCGGCGGATCGCGCGAAACACCCAGAGCCTGCTGGTCGAGGAGGGGAGCCTCGCTCGGGTGCTCGACCCGGCGGGTGGCTCCTGGTACGTCGAGTCGCTCACCGAGGAGCTGGCGCAGGCGGCGTGGGCGTGGTTCACCGAGATCGAGCGGGCCGGCGGGCTGGCCGCCGCGTTGTCCAGCGGTCTGGTGGGCGGGCGGATCGCCGCCGCCTGGGCCGACCGCGAGCAGCGACTGGCCACCCGGGCCGACGCGATCACCGGCGTGAGCGAGTTCCCCAACCCGGCCGAGGTGCTGCCCACCCGCCGTCCGGCCGCGGCCCCGCCGTCCGGCGGACTGCCCCGGGTGCGCGCCGCCGCGGCGTTCGAGGACCTGCGCGGCGCGGTGGAGGCCGTCGACCCGCGCCCGCGGGTGTACCTCGCGACCCTCGGTCCCATCGCCCGGCACACCGCGCGGGCCGGCTTCGCAGCCAACTTGTTCGGCGCCGGCGGGCTGCAGACGCCGGCCGGGGACGGCGTCGCCGGACTCGACGAGGCCGGCACCTCGGTGGTCTGCATCTGCGGCACCGACAAGGACTACGCGTCGGACGCCGCCGACCTGGCCGCCGAGCTGAGGGCGGCCGGGGCGACGCAGGTGTGGCTGGCCGGGTCGCCGTCCCTGGATGTCGACGGCGTGGACGGGTACGTGTACGCCGGGTGCGACGCGGTCGCCGTCCTGACGACCGTCCTGGAGCAACTGGGGGCAGAAGTGGCCACTCCTGCCCCGGGAGAGGTGCGGGCATGAGCGGGATCCCTGACTTCGGCGGCCTGGAGCTGGGCCGGCCGACCACGCACGCGACCGGCGAGGACTGGGCGGCGGCCTACGCCGACGCGACCGGTCGGAGCGTGGCGGAGGCGACCTGGGAGACTCCGGAGGGGATCGCCGTCCCGCCGCTGGCCACCGCGGCGGACCTCGCGGACGTCGACTTCCTGCACACCTATCCCGGGATCGCCCCGTACCTGCGCGGGCCGTATCCGACGATGTACACGACCCAGCCGTGGACGGTGCGGCAGTACGCCGGTTTCTCCACCGCGGCGGAGTCCAACGCGTTCTACCGGCGCAACCTGGCGGCCGGGCAGAAGGGGCTCTCCGTCGCCTTCGACCTGCCCACCCACCGGGGTTACGACTCCGACCACCCGCGGGTGGTGGGTGATGTCGGGATGGCCGGGGTGGCGATCGACTCGATCCTGGACATGCGGCAGCTGTTCGACGGCATCCCGCTGGAGAAGATGAGCGTGTCGATGACGATGAACGGCGCCGTCCTGCCGGTGCTGGCGCTCTACGTCGTCGCCGCCGAGGAGCAGGGGGTGGCACCGGACCAGCTCACCGGCACGATCCAGAACGACATCCTCAAGGAGTTCATGGTCCGCAACACCTACATCTACCCGCCCAAGCCCTCGATGCAGATCATCAGCGACATCTTCGCGTTCACCTCCACGCAGATGCCGCGGTACAACTCGATCTCCATCTCCGGCTACCACATCCAGGAGGCCGGGGCGACCGCCGACCTGGAGCTGGCCTACACCCTCGCCGACGGCGTCGAGTACCTGCAGGCGGGCAAGGCAGCGGGGCTGGACGTCGACGTCTTCGCCCCCCGGCTGTCCTTCTTCTGGGGCATCGGGATGAACTTCTTCATGGAGGTCGCGAAGCTGCGGGCCGGGCGGCTGCTGTGGGCCAAGCTCGTGAAGGAGGCCGGCGCGCTCAAGGAGAAGTCGATGTCGCTGCGCACCCACTCCCAGACCTCGGGGTGGTCGCTGACCGCCCAGGACGTCTACAACAACGTCGTGCGCACCTGCCTGGAGGCGATGGCCGCCACCCAGGGGCACACCCAGTCGCTGCACACCAACGCCCTGGACGAGGCCCTCGCGCTGCCCACGGACTTCTCCGCCCGGATCGCCCGCAACACCCAACTGCTGCTGCAGCAGGAGTCCGGGACGACGCGGGTGATCGACCCGTGGGGCGGGTCCGCCTACGTCGAGAAGCTCACCTACGACCTGGCCCGGCGTGCCTGGGCGCACATCCAGGAGGTCGCCGCCCACGGTGGGATGGCCCAGGCCATCGACGACGGCATCCCCAAGCTGCGGATCGAGGAGGCCGCGGCCCGCACCCAGGCCCGGATCGACTCCGGTCGGCAGCCGGTGATCGGGGTCAACAAGTACCGGGTCACCGCCGACGAGGCCGTCGACGTGCTCCGCGTGGACAACGCCGACGTGCTGGCCCAACAGAAGGCCCGCCTCGCCGAGCTGCGCGCCTCCCGCGACGACCGCGCGGTGACCGAGACCCTCGGCCGGCTCACCGACGCCGCTCGCGCCGCCGCCGACGGGCGGCGCGGTAGCGACAGCGCGAACGACATGGACGCGAACTTGCTGAAGCTGGCGGTCGACGCGGCCCGGGCCAAGGCCACGGTCGGGGAGATCTCCGACGCGCTGGAGGCGGTCTACGGGCGGCACTCCGGTCAGGTGCGCACCATCTCCGGGGTCTACCGCGACGAAGCCGGGGGATCCGGACCGGTGGAGGACACCCGGGAGATGGCCGCCGCGTTCGCCGACGCCGAGGGGCGCCGGCCGCGGATCCTGGTGGCCAAGATGGGCCAGGACGGCCACGACCGCGGCCAGAAGGTCATCGCCACCGCCTTCGCCGACCTCGGCTTCGACGTCGACGTCGGCCCGCTGTTCCAGACCCCCGACGAGGTCGCCCGGCAGGCCGTGGAGGCCGACGTGCACGTCGTCGGGGTCTCCTCCCTCGCCGCCGGGCACCTCACCCTCGTCCCCGCGCTGCGCGACGCCCTCGCCGCACTCGGCGCCGACGACGTCCTGGTCGTCGTCGGCGGCGTCATCCCACCCGACGACGTCCCGACCCTCAAGGAGATGGGCGCCGCCGCCGTCTTCCCGCCCGGCACCGTCATCGCCGACGCCGCCCAGGACCTGCTCCGCACCCTGTCCGACCGCCTCGGCCACGCATGAGAGGGGCCATGTTGGCCAACATGGCCCACCGGTGAACGGGCCGGTGGACGTCGTCGGGCTCGCGGACGGCGTGCTGACCGGCGACCGGCGGTCGATGGCGCGGGCCATCACGCTGGTGGAGTCCCGGCGCGGCGACCACCGGGAGGCGGCCCAGGAGCTGCTCGTCGAGCTGCTGCCGCACGCCGGTGGAGCGCGCCGGGTCGGGATCAGCGGCGTGCCCGGGGTCGGGAAGTCGACGTTCATCGACACCCTCGGGATCTCGCTGACCGCGGCCGGCTCGAAGGTCGCCGTCCTCGCCGTCGACCCGTCGTCGGCGAGGACGGGCGGGTCGATCCTGGGCGACAAGACCCGGATGTCCCGGCTGGCGGTCGACGAGCACGCGTTCATCCGACCCGCGCCGACCGCCGGCACGCTCGGCGGGGTCGCCCAGGCGACCCGGGAGTCGATGGTGGTGGTCGAGGCGGCCGGCTACGACGTCGTGCTGGTGGAGACCGTCGGGGTCGGCCAGTCGGAGGTCACCGTCGCGGAGATGGTCGACTCCTTCCTGTTCCTCGCCCTGGCCCGCACCGGCGACCAGCTGCAGGGCATCAAGCGCGGCATCCTGGAGATCGCCGACGTCATCGCGGTGAACAAGGCCGACGGTCCCGGTGAGGTCGACGCCCGCCGCGCCGCCCGGGAGCTGGCCGCGGCGATCCGGATGCTGCGCGGGCGCGGTGACGGCTGGGACGTGCCGGTGCTCACCTGCGCGGGGCTGACCGGGCAGGGGCTGGACGAGGTCTGGGGGAAGGTCGTCGACCACCAGGACCGGATGCGCGCCTCCGGGGAGCTCGCCGAGCGGCGCCGGGCCCAGCAGGTGCGCTGGGTCTGGCAGCTGGTGCGCGACGGCCTGGAGCACCGGCTGCGCAGCGACCCCGGGGTCCGCGCGCTCACCCCGGAGCTGGAGGGAGCGGTGACGGCGGGCCGGCTCACCCCCGCGCTGGCCGCCCGCCGGCTGCTCGACGCCTTCCTGGGCCCGTCGGCGGGCTGACCGATCAGTCCTTGAAGACGACGGTCCGCAGCATCACGAAGTTGCAGACCGTCCCGAAGCCCTGGGAGATGGCCCAGGCCAGCGTCACCGTCCACCAGTGGTCCGGCAGGACGGCGAGGGCCAGCGCGTTCACGCCGAGGATGACGAAGAACGTCGTCCCGTACAGCAGCACGAACCCCAGTGCCCGACGCCTGCCGCCCTCCACCCCGAACGCCCAGCGGCGGTTCAGCGCGTAGGCGGTGGTGGTGCCGCAGATGAAGCTGAGGGCGCGGGCGGCGTGCACCCACAGGCCCAGGTGCAGCGCCAGGGTGTAGACGCCGAGGTCGACGACGGCGCTGAGCGCGCCGACGACGGCGAAGCGGAGGACCTGACCCCACAGGTCGTCAGCGGGCCGGGGCTCGGTCTTCATGTGCCCATCCTGCGTCATCGAGGTGCGGTGCTCCCGCCACGGTGGGTCAGTTGGTGGTGGAGCGGCAGTCGCGCCGGCGGAGGTCCAGCAGGTAGTCGTCGGGTGCACCGGCCGCCTCGGCCGCGTCGGCGATCGCGCCCAGGTGGCGGGCCGCGGGCAGCCCGCCCTCGAAGGCGTCCAGGGCGTACGCGAAGGCCACCACGTCCCCGGCCAGGGTGTGCACCCGGAGCCGCACCTTGCGGTACAGCCCGTGGTCGACGCCCTCCCAGGCGTCCAGCGTCGACTCGTCGGCCTCGGTCAGGTCGTAGAGGGCGACGAAGACGCCGGGAGAGACGCCCTCGGCCGGGACCAGGGTGGGCAGCGCGCCCTCCCAGCCGAACTCCTCCCCGCCGAAGGTGAGTCGCCACCCCGGGATCCAGCCGGTGCCGGAGAACGGGGACGACGGGCAGCGCTGCAGCATCTGCGCCGGGTCCATGTTCGACCCGTACGCGGCGTAGAGGGCCATCCCGGTGACGATAGCGAGCGCCCGGTGCCGGGGCCTCCCCACGTGGGTGGCGACCAGCGGGGACAATGGGGCCGGATCGTCGACCCAGACTGGAGACCAGCACTCATGACCCGCATCGTCATCATCGGCGGTGGCCCGGCCGGCTACGAGGCCGCGCTCGTCGCCGCCCAGCTCGGTGCGGACGTCACCGTGATCGAACGGGACGGCGTCGGGGGCGCCAGCGTGCTCACCGACTGCGTCCCGTCCAAGACCTTCATCGCCGCGGCGGGCGCGATGACCGCGGTCCGCGACTCGACCGTCCTAGGGCTGCGCGGCACCGACCTGGGCACCGTGGGCCTGGACCTGGCCGCGGTCAACCAGCGGATCAAGGGGCTGGCGGTGGCCCAGTCGGCCGACATCCACGCCCGGCTGGAGTCCGAGGGCGTCCGGCTGGTCAGCGGCCAGGGCCGGCTCTCCGACGAGGAGCGCGGCCTCGCCGCGCACCGGGTCGAGGTGCTCGACCGAGCCGGCACGGTGGTCGAGGAGCTCGAGGGTGACGTCGTGCTCATCGCCACCGGCGCCGACCCCCGGGTGCTGTCCGGCGCCGAGCCGGACGGCGAGCGGATCCTGTCCTGGCGGGACGTCTACGACCTCGACGAGCTGCCCGACCACCTGGTCGTCGTCGGGTCGGGCGTGACCGGCGCCGAGTTCGCCTCCGGCTACCTCGAGGCAGGCGTCCCGGTCACCCTGGTCTCCTCCCGCGACCAGGTGCTGCCCGGTGAGGACGCCGACGCCGCCGCGGTCGTCGAGGAGGTCTTCCAGTCCCGTGGCGGCCGGATCGCCGAGCGCGGCCGGGCCGAGAAGGTGCTGCGCACCGAGAAGGGCGTCCGGGTCGAGCTGACCGACGGCCGCGTCGTCGAGGGCTCGCACGCGCTGATGACCGTGGGCACCGTGCCGAACACCGACGGCCTGAACCTGGAGGCGTGCGGCGTCGAGGTGACCGAGGCCGGGCACATCGTGGTCGACCGGGTCTCCCGCACCACCACCCCGGGCATCTACGCCGCCGGCGACGTGACCGGCGTCTTCCAGCTCGCCTCGGTCGCGGCGATGCAGGGCCGCATCGCGATGTGGCACGCCCTCGGTGAGGCGGTCGCGCCGATCCGGCTGAAGACGGTCGCGGCCAACGTCTTCACCCACCCGGAGATCGCCACGGTCGGCGTGCAGGAGAAGTCGCTCACCGAGGGCGCGGACGTCGAGGTGGTCCGGCTGCCGTTGGCCACCAACGCGCGCGCCAAGATGGGCGACCTGCACGACGGCTTCGTGAAGCTGTACGCCCGGCGCTCGACCGACGTCGTCATCGGCGGTGTCGTGGTGGCCCCCGGGGCGTCGGAGCTGATCCTGCCGATCGCGCTGGCCGTCACCAAGGGGCTCACGGCGGGTGACCTCGCGCAGACCTTCGCCATCTACCCCTCGCTGTCCGGCTCGATCACCGAGGCCGGCCGTCGGCTGATGGGCATCGAGGACGAGCACAGCTGAGGACCCTCTTCCTCTCCACCCCCCGCAGGCTCGGGGCGGGTCCCTGGAAGGGGCCGTCGGCGGCCGGCTACTCGGCGTCGCTGATGGTGCAGAGCACCGCGCCGCTGGTCACGCTGGCGCCGACCTCGGCGGTGAGTCCGCTGACGGTGCCGGCCTTGTGGGCGGTGATGGGTTGTTCCATCTTCATCGCCTCGAGCACGACGACCAGGTCACCGGCGGCGACGACGGCACCGTCGGCGACGGCGACCTTGACGATGGTGCCCTGCATGGGCGCGGTGAGGGAGTCCCCGGACGCGGCCGAGCCGCCGTGCCCGCCGCCGCGCTTGCGCGGCTTGGCGCCCCCGTTGGTCGGGCCGGGGCCGCCCGCGGCCAGCCCGGCGGGCAACGACACCTCCAGCCGGCGGCCGCCGACCTCGACGACGACGTTCTGCCGCGGCTCGGCGTCGTCGGTCTCCGCGGCGGGGCCGTGGGGGGTGACCTGGTTGTCCCACTCGGTCTCGATCCACCGGGTGTGCACGCTGAACGGCTCGCTGGTGAAGGCCTCGTCGGCGACGACGGCGCGGTGGAAGGGGATCACGGTGGGCATGCCCTCGACCACGAGCTCGGCCAGCGCGCGGCGGGCGCGCTGCAGCGCCTCGGTGCGGGTGGCGCCGGTGATGATGAGCTTGGCCAGCATCGAGTCGAACGCGCCGGCGACCTCACCGCCGGTCTCGACCCCGGAGTCCCAGCGGACGCCGGGGCCCTGGGGGATCTCCAGCTTCGTGACCGGGCCGGGGGCGGGCATGAAGTTGCGGCCGGCGTCCTCGGCGTTGATCCGGAACTCGATGCTGTGCCCGCGCGGGGTGGGGTCGGCGGTGATCTCCAGCGGCAGGCCCTGGGCGATCCGGAACTGCTGGCGCACCAGGTCGATGCCCGACGTCTCCTCCGACACGGGGTGCTCGACCTGCAGGCGGGTGTTGACCTCCAGGAAGGAGATCGACCCGTCGGTGCCGACCAGGTACTCCACGGTGCCCGCACCCACGTAGCCGGCCGCGGCGCAGATGGCCTTGGCCGAGGAGTGGATGCGCTCGCGCTGGGAGTCGGTGAGGAAGGGTGCCGGGGCCTCCTCGACGAGCTTCTGGTTGCGGCGCTGCAGGGAGCAGTCGCGGGTGCCCACGACGATGACGGTGCCGTGGGTGTCGGCCAGGACCTGGGCCTCGACGTGGCGGGGCTTGTCCAGGAAGCGTTCGACGAAGCACTCGCCGCGCCCGAACGCCGACACCGCCTCGCGGACGGCGGAGTCGAACAGCTCGGGGATCTCCTCGAGAGTGCGGGCCACCTTCAGCCCGCGGCCGCCGCCGCCGAACGCGGCCTTGATCGCCACCGGCAGCCCGTGCTCGCGGGCGAAGGCGATGACCTCGTCGGCGTCGGCGACGGGGTCGGTGGTGCCGGGCACCAGCGGCGCGCCGGCGCGGGTGGCGATGTGCCGGGCGGCGACCTTGTCCCCGAGGGCGATGATCGCCTCGGGGGAGGGGCCGATCCAGGTCAGCCCGGCGTCGATCACGGCGGAGGCGAACCCGGCGTTCTCACTCAGGAAGCCGTAGCCGGGGTGCACCGCGTCCGCACCCGAGGCCCGGGCGGCGTCGATGATCTTGTCGATGACCAGGTAGGAGTCACCCGGGGTGGTGCCGCCCAGGGCGAAGGCCTCATCGGCGGCGCGCACGTGCAGGGCGTCCCGGTCGGTCTCGGCGTAGACGGCGACGCTGGTCAGCCCCGCGTCCCGGCAGGCACGTGCGACACGCACCGCGATCTCACCGCGGTTGGCGATCAGGACCTTCTGCACCGACGAACTCCCCTCCGAGCGGACGCCCGGGACTCTAGTCAGCGCGCTGGGCCCCTGCGTCCGCAGGGCGGGAGGGTCATCCGCCGCAGTCCACCTCGAGTTCGACCGAACCGGTCGACCGGCCGTCGAAGACCAGCGGGGCGGCGAGGGAGAGGTGCCGCCCCGAGACGTCGTACCGGCCGGTCGCCACGTCGGAGGTGGCCGAGAGCCCCACGTCGTCCAGGGCGAGGTGGGCGCCGCCGGGGGTGACGTCGAGCCGGACCGTCGCGGTGTCGGCGGAACCCTCGAGCCGGGTGCCGTCCGCGGTCTGGGAGCACTGACCGGTGAAGGGGGCGCGCAGCTCGCCGGCGCCGGTCACCGCCACCACCGCCGTCCCGGTGGCCGGCCCGGTGGGCAGCGCGGCCAGCGCCTGCGCCTCGGCGCCACCGGCCGGCGTGGGCGGTGCAGGTGCGGGGGTGGAGGAGGGCGCCGACGACCCGGCGGCCGGGTCGTCGGCGTTCTCCGTGCAACCGGTGACGCCGAGCAGCGCGGCCTGCAGGGAGACCGCCGCAGCGAGCAGTCGAAGGG
>NZ_SJEW01000080.1 GCF_005930475.1 Modestobacter altitudinis | reverse complement strand
GGGTCCAGGGGGGTGCCCTGCTCGGAGCGCTGGACGAGGCGACCCAGCCCTACGGGCTGGCCACGACCGCCGGGAACGTCTCGCACACCGGGGTGGGCGGTCTCACCCTGGGCGGAGGGATGGGCTGGCTCGCCCGCCGGCACGGTCTGTCCTGTGACAACGTGGCGGCCTTCGAGCTGGTCACCGCGGAGGGGGCAGTCGTCCGTGCCTCGGCGGCGGAGGACGTGGAGCTGTACTGGGGCCTGCGCGGAGGTGGCGGGAACTTCGGCGTGGTGACGGGCTTCGAGTTCGGGCTCCACGACATCGGCACCCGGGCGCTGAGCGTCGAGCTGGACTTCCCGGTCGCGGGCGCGGCGTCGGCGGTGGCCCGCTGGGCCGACCTGGCCGCGGACGCGCCGAGAGCCGCGACCTACGCCGCGACGGTGCTGGGCGGTGTGGCGACGTTGGGCTTCGTGTGGGTCGGCGATGCGGACGCGGGCCGGCAGCACGCCCGGGCGCTGGACACGCTCGCCCGCCCGCTCGCCCGGCGGGTGCAGGAGCTGTCCTACCTCGACCTGCAGCGCCGCGAGGACACCCCGCAGGGCCACAGCGAGCGCCGGTACTGGAGGGGCCACTACCTCCGGGAGCTCTCCGGGGGCGCGATCGAGGCACTCCTCGCTCATCACCCCGCGGTGGCCGCCAGCGTGCAGGCGTACGGCGGGGCCATCGCCGACGTGCCGGACGAGGCAACCGCCTTCGACCACCGAGGAACCGCGTTCGAGTACGTCGCAGCCGCCCGCTGGACCGTGCCGACCGAGGACGAGACCTGGATGGCGACCGCCCGGGAGAGCGCGGCCCGGCTGGCGCCGTTCGCCACCGGCGCCTACGTCAACGTGCTCGGCGACGAGGGTGCGGCGGGGGTCCGCCTGGCCTACACGCCCGCCAAGCTGGCCCGGCTCACCGCGCTCAAGGACGCGTGGGACCCGGACAACGTCTTCCACCTGAACCAGAACATCCCCCCGAGCCGGCAGGGCGCGCTGGTGTGAACGCGGTCAGCCCTGCTCGCCGGTCCGTGGGGACCTGAGCGGGAGGACCGCTTCCCCGGCGGCGTCGTCGATCCCCGGTACCGCTTCGCCATGGACGGCGACCTGATCGCGGCGCTCGTGATCGCCCCGTGACGACCGAGCTCCGGCGACACTCGACGTCCGCTGACCATGAGGGAGAACAGATGACCAGCAGCGAGCTCGAGGCCCACGCCGGCGCCTGGCCCACGGTGGTGCTCGTGCACGGCGCCTTCGCCGACTCGTCGAGTTGGAACGGCGTGATCGCCCGGCTCCGGCGGGACGGCCGTCCGGTGATCGCGGTGGCCAACCCGCTCCGTGCACTGCGCGAGGACGCCGATCTGCTGCGCGACTTCCTCGACGGCGTGGACGGGCCGATCGTCCTCGCCGGCCACTCGTACGGCGGCAGCGTGATGAGCCAGGCCGCCGACGGGCACCCGCGGGTGAAGGCGCTCGTGTACGTCGCCAGCTTCCTGCTCGACGCGGGGGAGAGCACCGCGGAACTGGCCGGGAGGTACCCGGGCAACGAGCTCGGTCCGGCGCTGCGCCCCGTCCCGGTCCACCGTCCCGACGGGCAGACCGTCGACGACCTGTACATCAAGGAGGAGGAGTTCCAGCGGGTCTTCGCCGCGGACGTGCCGGCGGACGTCGTCGAGCTGATGGCCGTCACGCAGCGGCCGATCACCGGTGACGCGCTGGCGGACAAGGCGACGGGGGCCGCCTGGAAGACCATCCCGTCCTGGACCCTCATCACCCTCCAGGACCTGGCCGTCCCGGCCCAGGCGCAGCGGTTCATGGCCAAGAGGGCGTCGTCGCACGCTGTGGAGGTGGATGCGTCGCACGCCGTGGCCGTCTCCCGGCCCGACGTCGTCGCGCAGCTGATCGAGGAGGCGGCACGCGCCACGGCCGCCTGATCCCCAGGCACTCGTCGGCCGGACCGCTCCACCCTCTCGCGGCCGGGGAGGACGGCCCGGAGGCCGGCTGCCCTCTACCGACGGCCCGGCGGTCCCAGGAACGGCGAAGGCCCCCGGTGAGCGAGCGCGGAGCTCACGGTCCACCGGGGTCGGCGGACCTGTGCGCTCCCGAGGCGATGCGGGGGAGTGCCGTCCGGTGGTCGCTGGCAGGGTGGAGGGCATGGCTCCTCCCTCTCCCGTCGTCGTGGTGACCGGTGCGAACGGACTGGTGGGCGCCGCGGTCTGCCGGGCGCTCGTCGAGCGGTCGGCGCAGGTGCGCGCCGTCGTCCGCCGCGCCGGCAGCGCGCCTGTCCTCCAGGGGGTCACCGAGCACGTCGGCGACTTCGCCGACGAGTTCCTCGCCGGCGCGGTGACCCACGGCGCCGACACGGTCGTCACGACGGTGCACCCGATGGGCTCGTCACGGGAGGCGCAGCACCGGGTGGGCGTGGAGGGGACGCCGGTCATCGCCCGGGCCGCCCGCGACGCCGGCGTCGCCCGGCTGGTGCACGTGTCGACGGCCGGGGTCTACGACCTCACGGCCGACGTGGGGGACGTGGCCGACGACGGTGCCCTCCTGCCCGAGGGCAGTGGCGACTACCCCGACACCAAGAACGCCACCGACGCCGCGCTCGCGGCGGTCGACGGGCTCACGACCGTCCTGGTCCGCCCTCCGGCGATCCTGGGCGCGGGGGAGACCTCGGTCTGGAACACGCTGCGCCCGCGTGCGATCCGGGACGGTGACCGCCGCGCGAACCCGTCGAGGACCTGGCCCTGGGTGCACATCGACGACCTGGCGACCTTCATCGCGGACGTCGCCACAGGCGCCGTCGCGACCGCCGACGACCCGCAGCGAGGCCCCGTCGCCAGCGGCACGACCCCGGTCATCGTCGCGGGTGAGCCGGCGACGTGGCGGGACTACCTCGGCACGGTGACCGACGCGCTGGGCGTCACGCCCGAGTGGACCGACGAGCCGGTCTGGACCGGGCAGCTGCTCACCGACCGGGCGCGGGGATGGGGCTGGGCGCCGGAGGTGACCCTCGCGCGGGCCATGGCGGAGCTGCGGCAGGGCCTGACGACGCGTTCCTGACAGCTGGGGGCCTTACGCAAATACGATCGGGGCATGCCCCTGACGGCAGCGGACGTCGACCGGTTCGAGCTGTCGAGGCCTCGTCTGGAGGCCCTCGCCTACCGTCTCCTCGGCTCCGCGGAGGAAGCAGAGGACCTCGTGCAGGAGACGTTCCTGCGCTGGCAGGCCGCCGACGTCGACCGCGTCGAGGTCCCCGAGGCCTGGCTGACGAAGGTCCTCACCAACCTGTGCCTCAACCAGCTCACCTCCGCGCGGGCACGCCGCGAGACCTACGTGGGCCGGTGGCTCCCCGAGCCGCTGCTCGCAGGAGACCCGATGCTCGGCCCGGCCGAGACGGCCGAGCAGCGCGAATCGGTCTCCTATGCAGTCCTCACCCTCCTCGAGCGCCTGTCTCCCCACGAACGGGCCGTGTACGTGCTGCGGGAGGCGTTCGACTTCCCGCACCGGGAGATCGCCGAGGTCCTCGACATCACCGAGGCCGCCAGCCAGCAGACCTTCCACCGGGCCAAGGAGCACGTGGCGTCCGGGAGAGCACGCAGCCAGATCGACCAGGCCGAGGCCCAGCGGATCGTCCAGGAGTTCCTCGCGGCCGCCACCAGTGGCCGGACCGATGAGCTCGTGCGCCTGCTCACCAAGGACGCCATCGCCATCGGCGACGGCGGAGGGAAGGTCCCGGCACGCACCAAGCCGTTCGAGGGAGCCGTCGCGGTCGCGACGTTCGTGTGGGGCATGTTCAGGCCCGCCGAGGCCAAGCGCGCCATCGTCGGCGGCGCGCCTGCCATCTACACCTGGGCCGCCAACGGCGAACCCGCCGTCGTGGCCGTCGTGCACGGCCGGGTCGTCGCCATCATGTGCCTGGAGGTCACCGCCGAGGGCATCACTGCCTGCCGTACCCAGGCGAACCCCGACAAGCTCGCACGCGCGACCGAGCAATGGGCGGCCGCCGACCACGGAGAGCCCCTGATCACGATGTGACGCAGCTCACCCCGGCTCCTGTCAGGGATCGGCAGGCCATCCGGTTCAGGTGGCACATCCGAACCGGACATGAGGGAGCCGACGATGAGAGTGCTGGTGGCAGGAGCGACCGGAGCGATCGGCACGGAACTGGTGCCGCGTCTGGTCGCTGCAGGACACGAGGTGTTCGCTCTGGCCCGCAGCGAGTCCGGCGAGGCCAGGGCGTCACGACTGGGCGCGGTACCGGTCATCGCGGATGCACTGGATCCCGCCCAGGTCGAGGCAGCCGTGCGCTCGGCTGCTCCGGAGGTGGTCGTCGACCAGCTGACCGCGATCGGGCACATCGACACCCGCCACTTCGAACGCAGTTTCGCCGCCACCGACCGGCTGCGGACCGAGGGCACCGACAACCTGCTCGCGGCGGCGCGCGCCACGGGCGTCCGACGGTTCGTCGCCCAGAGCAACGGTGCGTTCACCTACCCGCGGACCGGCGGGCAGCTCAAGGACGAACAAGACCCCCTGGACCACTCGCCGGTCCGCCAGATGGCGTCGACGATCGCCGCCATCGAGCACCTGGAGGACGCCGTGCTGAGCGCCACCTGGACCGAGGGGATCGTGCTGCGCTACGGCGCGTTCTACGGACCCGGCACCTCCATGGCGGCAGGCTCCGAGCAGTTCGAGATGATCCGCAAGCGCAGGTTCCCGGTCGTCGGGGACGGTGGCGGGGTGTGGTCGTTCGTCCACATCGCCGACGCCGCCGAGGCCACGGTCGCAGCGGTGGAGAACGGTGGCCGCGGCGTCTACAACATCGTCGACGACGACCCCGCCCCGGTCGCCGAGTGGCTGCCGGAACTGGCCGCGATGCTGGGCGCCAAGGAGCCGATGCGCGTACCGCGCTTCATCGGACGGCTGGCCGCCGGACAGGCCGGCGTCGTGCTCATGACCGAACTGCGTGGCGCGTCCAACGCCAAGGCCCGGCGTGAGCTGGGCTGGCTGTTGCGCCACCCCTCGTGGCGTCAGGGCTTCAAAGAGGAGCTGGCCTGACGCCTGGCCGGCGGATCGACGGCCGGTGAGTGGGTCACCGGGGCCACACCGTGGTCCCGGTGACCCGCGGGCTGGGCTGGGCGCGCGCGTGATGCTGATCGGGGTCTGCGGCGCGCCTGTCGTGCTGGGCAGCGTCCTCGTCATCCTGCCGGCCGTCCTCGGGGCCGTGGGGCTGCTGTCCGGCTCCTGATCCGGCCACCAGCACGTGTTCTGTCACGCCAGTCGAGGGTCCCTGCGGCCTTGCCCGTCGACGGTGGCGTGATCGAGGTGGCCGCGAGCATGTTCGGGCTCAAGCGCTGTCACTACGTCACGCCGGACGGCGTGCAGCGGCAACTCGTCCCGGACTCGAGATCCGCCGCGGGGCGCCGCGCTCGCCTCGAGAACGATCATCCGGCCCTGAGCCGGTTGATCAGCTCGGTGTCCGTGGTGCTGCTCGTCGTCGGCCTGAGCGTCCTCGTCCTCGAGCTCGTGGACGTGATCGGTCAGGTCCCTCCGGTGGTCGCCCCGGTACGGGGGGCTTCGAGTCCCCGGTCCAGCTGCCGCTGTGGCTCACGATCACCCTGGGCCTGGGTGCGGTGGTGGCCAGCGTGGAGCGAGCGCTTCGGCTGCGGTACCACTGGCTGCTCGACGGCGCAGCGGACTGACGCCCCGACGAACACGGCCGTGCCTGACCCTTCTCCGCATGCGGCGTCCTGCAGGCACCATCGCGAGAGCCTTGCGGGCCTGCCCCCAGGACGACGGGTCCGGCGACCATCCGGGACGCCGGTGGCGCTCGCCCCTCCCTGCGGGTGGGTCGGGCGGCTGATGGCGTTCCGAGGGTGGCCGGACCGTGGCAGCGGTGTGGTGCCGCCGTCAGCGTTCGGTGTCTTCCTTCCTGCGCAGGCTGGACGCGGTGGACCCGTTGCCGCGCCGCCGCGAGGGGACCGTCACACCGAAGACCGCGTTCTGAACGCCGTAGAGCTCGTCGTCGCTCCGCTCCGGCGGGGGGTACGTCGGGCCGTTCTTGGACCACACCGCCTTGGTCCGGCCGCCGGTGTTCTCCTCGACCTTCGGCCGCACCACCATCCAGCCCACGGCGAGGACGACCGCGATCACCGGGATGCCGAAGACCACCACCAGGAAGGTCGTCTTCTCCCAGAAGTGCGGGGACGACTGCCAGCCGGTGATCGCCAGCCCGACGATGATGGAGAACAGGAAGACGAGGCCGATGATGCTGGTGTAAGGGTGCCCGGGCATCTGGAAGGGGCTCGGCGGGATCACCCCGCGGTTGGACAGCATGCGCAGCCGGAGCTGGCACAGGAAGATCGTGCCCCAGGTGAACACGACGCCCAGGGCAGCCGCCTCCAGTGCGATCTCGAACGCGTTGGGGACGAGCGCGTTCAGTCCGGCCCCGAAGACGAAGACCACCGAGGTCGCGACGATCCCGGCCCAGGGGACCCCGGAACCGCTCATCTTCAGGGTGAAGGCGGGTGCCTGCTTGGACATGCCCAGGCTGCGCAGCACCCGGCCGGTGGAGTAGAGGCCGGAGTTGAGGCTGGACAACGCGGCGATGATCAGCACCACCTGGATCAGGTTCCCCATCCAGCCGAGGCCCATCCGCTCGAACACCGTGACGAAGGGGCTGGTGCCGGCCTCGTACTCGCTGGTCGGGAGCATGGCGACGAGCAGCAGGATGGAGCCGCAGTAGAAGACGCCGATCCGGAAGATGACCGCGTTGACCGCCTTGGGCACCTCGCGCTTGGCGTCCTCCATCTCACCGGCTGCCACGCCCACCATCTCGATCGCGGCGTAGGCGAAGACGACCCCGGACATCACCAGGATCGGGCCGTACCAGGCGAAGTCACCCGAGGACGGCCAGAACCCACCCGGGTTGCTCCACAGGTTCGACAACCCGGCCTGGTGGTCGCCGATGTGCACGTGGAAGGCCACCACGACGATCCCGACCAGCAGGAAGACGACGATGGCGCCGACCTTGGCGATCGACGCCCAGAACTCGAACTCACCGAACGCTCGGGCCGACAGCAGGTTGATCGTGAGCACGACCGCGAGCGCGATCAGCACCGTGGCCCAGGTGGGCATGTCGGCGAACCAGTACTGCACGTAGAGGCCCACCGCGGAGAGCTCGGCGATCCCGGTGAGCGCCCAGTTGAGCCAGTACATCCAGCCGGTGACGTAGGCGGCGCGCTCGCCGTAGAACTCCCGCATGTAGGACACGAAGGCGCCGGACGTCGCGCGGTGCAGCACCAACTCGCCGAGGGCCCGCATCAGCAGGTAGGCGATGACCCCGACGAACGCGTAGCTGATCAGCAGCGCAGGGCCGGTGTTGTGCAAGCGGGACGCCGACCCCAGGAACAGACCCGTGCCGATCGCCCCACCGATGGCGATCATCTGCACGTGCCGGCGACTCAGGTTGTTCTTGTAGCCGGCCTGCTCCGCGTTCAGTGACTCGGGCGTGCCATCAGTCTGGGTCACCGGTTCTCCCGCACGTTCGCCGTTGTGAGGGCCGCCATCTACCCCTCGTTGGTGTGCCCAACCACCGACGGTCCACATTTCACAGCGAGGCAACACGAGGCAGGCAGGCCGCGGGCGATCCTCCTGCCTCGTCATCGAGCAGGAGGTCCCGGCCCGGGAGGTCGTGGGGGAGGAGGTGCTGCCGGTGATCCGGCTGCACGACCTGCGAAGCACCCCTGCTGCCCGGCACGGCGACGGGGGGCAGGGCGTGCGCGGTGGTCGGCCGTTCGAGCGGGCGCTGGGTCACGCGCGCGGGGGGGTGACGGGCCGAACCAGTGGGAGTGACGGGTCCGCCCTGCCTCACCCTGTCGGTGTCACGCCGGGGGCCCGGGCGGTGTCTCCATGTCGACGTCACCGCGAGACCTGGAGGAGACATGGCCAGCAGTACTCGGATCCCCGCCATCGAGATCACCGGCATCTACGGGAGCCTGCTGAAGACGATGAGCCGCAGGATGATCGGGCAGGTGCCCGAGGCGGCCGGGGTGATGTGGCACCACCCCCGGCTGCTCAAGGACGCGATGGGGTTCGGCCGGAAGGTCGACTCCTGGGACCGGCTGGAACCCGACCTGGCGTCGTTCGCGGCGATGGCCGCGGCCGGGACGGTCGGGTGCAGCTTCTGCCTGGACTTCCAGTACTTCATGCTGCACAACCGCGGGCTCGACGAGACGAAGGCCCGGGAGGTGCCGCGGTGGCGGCAGTCCACCGCGTTCACCCCTGTGGAGCGGAGGGTCCTGGAGTACGCAGAGGCGATGAGCCAGACCCCGCCGGCGGTGACCGACGAGCTGTCCGCGGCACTGCTCGCGGACCTCGGGTCCGCGGCACTGCTGGAGCTGACCTTCCGGATCGCCGCCATGAACATGACCGCCCGCGGCAATGTCGCGCTGGGCATCCGGTCCCAGGGGTTCGCGGCGTCCTGCGGCCTGCCGCCGCTGGCGACTCCCTCGACGGACGGCATCGCCTCGGCATGACCGCCGACCCGTTCCTCACCCACCGCGGCCTGCTCTTCACCGTCGCCTACGAGATGCTCGGCTCGGCGGCCGACGCCGACGACGTGGTGCAGGAGACATGGCTGCGGTGGGCGCAGGTCGATCAGGCGGCCGTCCGCGATCCCCGGTCCTACCTGGTCCGGGTCGTGACCCGCCAGGCGCTCAACCGGATGCGGACCCTGTCCCGCCGACCGGAGGACTACGTCGGGGAGTGGCTGCCCGAGCCGCTCCTGACCAGCCCCGACATCGCCGAGGACGTCGAGCTGACCGAGAGCATCTCGATCGCGATGCTCACCGTGCTGGAGACGCTCGGGCCCACGGAACGAGCCGTCCTGGTGCTGCGCGAGGTGTTCGACGTGCCGTACGACGAGATCGCCGAGGCCGTGGGCAAGTCCTCGGCGGCCGTCCGGCAGATCGCGCACCGGGCGCGCGAGCACGTGGCCGCCCGCCGTCCGCGGACGGCGGTGAGCCGCACGGAGCAGCAGCGGGTGGTGGACGGGTTCCTCGCCGCGGTCACCGGGGGCGACGTGCAGGGGCTGATGGACGTGCTCGCGCCGGACGTCGTGGTGATCGCGGACAGCGGAGGCCTGGCGCCCGCCTCCCTGCGCCCCGTCTCCGGCCGGTGGCGGGTCGCCAACGCGCTCTCCCGGTTCGCGCAGCACGCGCCGGGCGTGCCGATCACCACCCCGCTGGTCAACGGCGCGGTCGCCGCGCGGATCGATGCGGGCGGCGACTTCGACACCGCGATCACCTTCGTCGTCGAGGGCGGCCTCATCACCCGCATGTACGCCATGCGCAATCCGCACAAGCTCGGCAGGCTGGACGCCGTGGCCGAGCTGCGGCGGTGACGGTCTGCGGCCACTTCTGGAGAGCGGACGTCGAACGACACGGGTTGCTGATCGTCGCTGCAGGCGACGCCGGCATCTCGCTCGCTGAGGACACCGCTCGGGCCCGGTCGAGGGGAGACCGCTCGGGTCAGCCTCGACGGCCCGCGCTTGCGGCGCGCTGCCAGGAGAGGGGCACGACGTCCGTACGGTGCTGCCCGCTCACGACACCACGTGCGCCGTCGGCTGTCAGGTTCGTCAGGCGGCGCGTGTCTTGAAGACATGTACTCCCTCTACATCGCCACCACGTGTACGGCGGCGTTGGTGAACGCCTACGCCGCGTTCCTGAACTTCAGCGGCGCCGAGTCGGTGAAGGCCACCGCTGACCGGATCCGCATCCCCCGGTCGTGGATGGTGCCGCTGGGCACGTTGCTGGCCTGCGGCGCCGTTGGGCTCCTCGCGGGCTTCGCGGTGCCCGTGCTCGGCGCGGCTGCCGGGATCGGGCTGGTCCTGTACTTCGTCTGTGCGGTCACCGCTCATCTCCGAGTCGGTGACCGCCGGATCGGCGGCGCCGTGTTCTTCCTGCTCCTGGCGGCGGCCGCACTGTCCACCAACGTCGCCCACCACGATGGCTGGGCAGGCATCTGACCACGCGGACGAGGAGTTCTCGATGGACGATGGCCAGCGGTTGACCGACAGGTTCGAGCAGCACCGACCACATCTCCGGGCGGTCGCGCTGCAGATGCTGGGGTCCGTGAGCGAGACCGAGGATGCGTTGCAGGAGGCATGGCTGCGGGTCCGCGACCAGGACGCCGACGGTGTCGACAACATGCAGGCCTGGCTGACGACGGTGGTCGGCCGGGTGTGCCTGAACATCTTGCGATCGCGGCGAACGCGCCGCGAGGACCTCTCGTGGCACGTGCCGGATCCGGTGGTCAGCTGGGTGGACGACGATCCCGAACACCGAGGGCTCGTGGCCGACTCCGTGGGCTCGGCTCTGCTCGTGGTGCTCGAGGCGCTGACTCCCGCCGAGCGCCTGGCGTTCGTGTTGCACGACGTGTTCGGTCTGCCGTTCACCGACATCGCTGCCGCGCTCGACCGCTCCGAGGCGGCGGCCCAGCAGCTGGCCAGTCGGGCGCGTCGACGCATCCGCGACTCACCCGAGCCGGATGCTGACCTCGCCCGACAACGACAGCTCGTCGATGCGTTCTTCGCGGCCTCCCGGGACGGCGACTTCGAGAGGCTCCTGGAAGTGCTCCACCCGGACGTCCGGTTGCGGATCGACGGCGGCACCCTGCGAGCTGGTGCCTCGCTCGTCCGGCGCGGTGCGGGGGACGTGGCCGCGCACACGGTCACGTACTCCAGACTGCATCCCCACATCCGGTCGGCGCTCGTGAACGGCGCCGCCGGGGCGGTGGTGGCGTCGCACGGCCGGGTGATGTCGGTGATGGCCTTCACCGTCTCGGACGGCAGGATCACCCGGATCGACTCACTCATCGATCCGGAGCGGCTCGCGCGGCTCGAGCTCGGCGGCTCGGCCACCTGATCTACGACGCGAACGTCGGCCCACTCGCGTCCCCGCCACCGGTTCTGCTCGTCGCAGTCGCCTTCCCCGTGTTGGGCCTGGGCCGGGTCGCCCGCCACGTGGGCGATGACGTCGCACATGGTCGTGTCACGTGCGCGAAGGGCTGAGGTGACCGATCGTCCGGTCCTCGTCGTGGCTGTAGGGGCGGGCCCTGGCGGCGTCTCGTGCAGCTGCGTGGGTCGCGAGGAGCACCGACACCAGCGATGGGCACTCGGCAGCTGGCTCCCTGGCACGGGTAGGCCGCTCGACGTCGATGATGCCGACCCTTGTGATGGCCCGGTGGCGGTATCGCTGCGGTCGCGCGTCCACGGTCCCGCAGAGGCGGGCCCGGCCGGTGATGTGCCCCTCTCGAGCGCGACGGCCCAGCCGGCGTGGTGTCCGCTCACCGACACCACGCCTGAAGCCAGCGGCGAGGATCCGCCTGATGATCAGGTTGGACTCAGGACGGAGTCACTGCCCCGTGTCAGCGTCGTTCGGGCTCCGTTCCTCACTCGTGGGCCGCCGTTCCGCGGCCGGCGCGTCCACGCGCTCCCGGCGCTGACGGATCGCCGCGACGTCGAGCGCCAGGTCCTCGAGCGCCTCGACGGCCCGCGTCGCCAGCGCGAAGGTGAGGTTCTCCCGCTGCTCGACCGCGCTGGGCTCCCGGTGGCCCTGCGGGGCCTGCGAGCGGTCGCCCAGTCGACGCGTCACCTCCCCCCACGGGTCGTCACTGCTCCGCAGATCGCCGAACAGCTCCCGCAGCATCCGCTGCGCCCGCTCGAGGAACTCGGCCGGATCGGGCCCGTTGGTCGCCATCTGCTTCCCCTCTCAGCTGAGGTCCAGCATGTCGCACGGATCGGCGGACGGCCGGTTCGGGAGGCCCGATGAGCGGTTGGAGTTGCGCCCGGCCGTCGGTCGGGGGGACGGGCGGGCCGAGCGGCTCCTGGTGCGGCGTTCAGCGCTGGTCGCGGCGAAGGGGGTGGTCCTCGGGGACCTCCACCACGGCGATCCGCATGCCGTCGGGGTCGTCGATCCACATCTCGACCAGCCCTCAGGGCTCCCGCCGAGGCGGTTGGGTCACGGTGACACCCGCGCGGGCCAGCCGCTCCTGTTCACGGGCGACGTCCCGCACCTGGAGTCAGAGCGCGAGCCCCACGGGTGGCTGCTCGGCCCGACCGGAGACCTCGAGCAGGCCGTTGCCCAGGAAGTAGACGACGCCGCGGTGCTCCGGTGGGCCGAACTCCTGGTGGACGGCCAGGCCGAGGACGTCGCCGTAGAAGGCGTGCGACCGCTCCGGGTCCGTCGGGCGCAGCAGGATGCGGCTGCTCAGCACCTCCATCGCGGCATCGTCCACCCGCCGGCCTTCACTGGCTCCTGCCGGCCTACCCCTCGCCGGCCGGCGCAACGGGTGGGCGTCCCTCCGCGCGTGACGGGGAACGTCGTCGTCCCGACCGCCTCGCCGTGGATGGGTCGTCATGCTCACTGACTTCCGCGAGGATGCCCGCGTCACGAGCTCGCTGGACCGCCATCAGCCGATCGCGCACGCCGAGCTTGCGGTACAGGTGCTCGAGGTGCTTGTGCACCGTCCGGGGGGAGGTCCGCAGCCGGCGGGCGATCGCGTCGGCGGTGAGACCGTCCCCGAGCAGGGTGAGCACGGCCAGCTCGCGCTCGGTCAGGCCCAGGCTGCGCACGGGGTCGTACCGCACCGCCGACACGTCCTCGAGCACGACCCGCTGGCGGAAGAGCGCACCGAGCGCCGGGAGGACCAGGCGGGCCAGGTCCAGGTCATCATCGTCGTAGTCGTCGTCGGGGCGGCTGACGACGTAGGCCTCGACACCAGCACGCATCACCAACGGCAGGGCCAGTTGGTGCGTGATGCCGAACGGACGGGCGAAGGCCGTCCACTCCTCGACCATCTCCGGCTGGGCGATGGCGCTGGGCACCCGGCCGAGGACCTGCGGTGCCGTGCTGCGGGTGACCGAGTACCAGCGCAGGAGTGGCTGCGTCGTCGCGTCGACGAGGCGCCCGGACGGCGGTGCTGCCGGCAGGTAGTCGACGGGCCAGCAGTCGGCGATGTGGTCGACCCACGTCCGGTCGACGACGTGCCGCGAGCAGCAGGCGGCGTGAACGGACTCACGCAGGAGGTCGGCCACCCGCTCGTGGGGGAAGGGCTGCGCGCGGGCAGGCCTCGTCAGGATGTCCCCGACGAGCTCCAACCAGGCTGCGGAACAGCTGACAGCGCGCGCCACACACCTCACGCTAACCAGCCGCTGCGCCGTGGTGAAGGCGTTCGCCGCTGAGGGCACCAGGAGTCCCAACCCCAGCACAGCTGGGCCCCGCATGGGCGTTGTCGAGCCCCGGGAAAGACGTGCTGCGAGTACGCACGTCTGCGTACTTCCTCCGCGGCCCGGGTCTGCCTACGGTTGGCGTTCTCGCAGCTCACGCGACGTCTGGGGGGATCATGTCGGGCTTCCGCGTACACAGACGTTGACGCAGCACCGGCGGCTCAGGTGTACAAGCCACCGCCGGGCCTCCGCGGGACGTCGGTTCTCCGACGACCGAGTGCGGCCGGTCGTCCCGGGACTCCCGACGGCAACGGGCTGGGATGTACGCCTGGACGCCGTCCCATCGCCACTGCTCCTTCCAGAGGGGAAGGACGAGTTCCGTGGACACTGCATCACCCACCCGGGTCACGCTGTTGGACGGCTTCCGGCTCGACGTCCACGGCGTCGACCAGTGTTTATCCCGAGGCGGCCTGCCACCTGGCGTGCAGCGGCTGGTCGCACACCTGTGCCTGTCCGGGAGAGCGAGCCGGACGGCGACGGCCGGCCGACTGTGGCCGGACGTCTCCGAGGGCCATGCGCACGGGAGCCTCCGGTCGGCCCTCTGGCGACTGCACAAGGCTGCGCCGGGCGTCATCGAGGTCTCCGGCGAGGTCCTCCGTCTGGCGCAGAGCGTGCGAGTCGACGTACGGGAACTGAGCGACTGGGCGCAGCGGGCGATCGCCTCACCAGGAGATGACCCTGAGATCGCGGTGCCGTCCGCCGCGCTCGGGGGCGACCTGCTCCCCGGCTGGTACGACGACTGGGTGTTGTTCGAACGTGAACGGCTGCACCAGCTCCGGCTGCACGCGTTGGAGGCGACCGCAGCCAGGCTCGCCGTCCACGGCCGCCACTGGGAGGCACTCCAGGCCGCCTATGCAGCGGTTCGCGCCGAGCCGCTCCGGGAGAGCGCTCACCGCACCATCGTGCGGGTCCACCTGGCCGAGGGGAACCTGGCCGAGGCAGCCCGGGCCTACGAGCTGTTCCGGAGCATGGTGGAGAGCGAGCTGGGCGTGCTCCCCACTCCGCAGATGACCCGGCTCGTCCAGGGCATCCCACCGCGCCGCTGCTCCTCGACTCTGGAGGGCGCGCCCACGGTCGCCGTCCCGCGCCGGTCGACGATGTCTGCAGTGCGCGTGCCCTGACGACGCGCGAGTCGGTTCAGCGCCCCGGCAACAACGACGACTGTCATCCGAACGAGGGAGTGCGCTCACGCACTGTCACGAGGACCATGATCTCCACGAATCGACGGCCAGTTCATGGACGTCGACCCATGCGCAGCCCCTACGCTGCGTGATGACTGGAGTGAAGGGTGGCCGTGGCCGACGACCGAAGTGCAGCACTGCTCCTCCGCGTGTGGATCGAGGAGGGGTCCGACCACTTCCGTGCTCGCTTGATGGCGGTCGGCGCGGGCGAGGGGAGCGACCGGACGGTTGCGCTGGCCTCGTCGCCGGACGAGGTGCTCGAGGCGGTCGGTTCCTGGCTCGATGAGTACCTCCGGCGAGGGACCTCGACGGACTGAGCCCGTGAGCCGGCGGCGCCTCCCGGCTGGCCGCGATCCTGGCTGGTCCTCGTGCGGCCTGGTGTCGCACGTGTGCAGGCGGAGTGCGGAGCCTGAGTGTCCGAGCGGTGTGTCGGGTGATTGACAGCCAGCACCGAGACTCGCCAGTATCGTAACTGGCGACCCACCCCTACGGCGTCTCGTCGCCGACCGGTCGGGCGCCCCTCAGGGGGGACATCTCGTGGACGGTTCCGCTGGAGTCCGCGTCGGACTGCTCGACGGGTTCGCGCTCGAGCGCTGTCGTGGCGGCGTCCACACGGTCGTCGAGGGTCTCCCTCGGTGCGCGCAGCGCCTGATCGCCCATCTCGGTCTGTGCGGACGCCCCACCCGCGCGGCGGTCGCAGGGGAGCTGTGGCCAGACGTGCCCGAGGACCACGCACACGGCAGCCTCAGGTCGGCGTTGTGGCGCGTGCAGAAGGTCGCTCCGGGACTGGTGGAGGCCTCCGGTGGCGCTCTCGCGCTCGCCGACGGCGTACGGGTCGACGTCTGGGAGTTCAAGGAGTGGGCGCAGCGCACCCTGGACCCGACCGCGGATGTCGATGGCGCGATGGCGCCGGAGTCGGCGCTCGCGGGTGAACTGCTGCCCGGTTGGTACGACGACTGGGTGCTGCTGGAACGCGAGCGGCTCCGCCAGTTGCGGCTCCACGCCCTCGAGGTGCTGGCGGTCAAGCTGGCTCGCGCCGGGCGCCACGGCGAAGCGGTACAGGCGGCGTGCGCCGCGGTGCACGCCGAGCCGCTGCGGGAGAGTGCCCACCGCGTCCTGATCCGAGTGCACCTGGCCGAGGGGCATGCCGCTGAGGCCGTGCGGGCGTACTGCTGCTTCCGGGACCTGCTCGCTCAGGAACTGGGAGTTGCCCCGACCGAGGCCATGCAAGCACTGATGGCCGAGGCGGGCCTCGGTGTCCGTGGGCCGGGACGCACCGCACCCCACTGACCGGGTGCTCCTTACGGGCAGGGGCGGTCGCCCGCTGCGCGACGTCGGCAGTCGCGGGTCGTCGACCTGGACACCGGCACGGTCGTGGCGCTGTGCCCACGGGGCAGTTCGCGTGCGCTCGACCCCGTTCGAGCCCCGCGCTGTGCTCGGCGACGGGGCTCCCTGCGCCCCGCGGTGACAACACGGTGACGGGCCAGCTGCGAGCCTGACAGACACGGCGTGTCCGGACGCTCTCGGAACTGTCGCGCCTCATGGCGAGCCACCCGGTGGGGGAGAGACCATGCCCGAGGACGGCGTGCAGGACATCCAGGACCACTACGAGATGCTCGGCGGCGCGGCGGGGGTGCTCGGCCGGCCGTTGGCCGACGAGGCACCCACAGCGGACGGCATCGGTCTGTCCCGGGACTTCGAGCACGGGTCGATCTACTGGACCTCCACCGCCGGCGCGCACGAGGTGCACGGCGCGATCGTCGGGAAGTGGTCCGAGCTCGGCCGGGAGGGCGGCACCCTCGGCTACCCGCTCACCGACGAGCTGGCGACACCCGACGCGGTCGGGCGGTTCAGCCACTTCGAGCGCGGCTCGGTCTACTGGACACCGCTCACCGGCGCGCACGAGGTGCACGGCGCCATCCGCACCCGGTGGACCGAGCTCAACTGGGAGCGCGGCGAGCTGGGGTACCCGATCACGGACGAGACCGACCTCCCCGACGGAACCGGGCGCTACAACCACTTCGAGCGCGGCTCAATCGCATGGACGCTGGGCGGAGGGGCCCACGAGGTGCTCGACGAGCCGCTGTTCCCGCCGGCGGACACGACCGGGGTGCACCGGATCGACGAGCATCACGCGGCGCTCGGTGGCGCGTCCGGGCTGTTGGGCGCACCGGTCGGCCAGGAACAGCACACGCCCGACGGCGGACGGTTCCGCCACTACCAGCACGGGTCGATCTACTGGTCCCCCACGACCGGAGCGCACGAGGTGCACGGCGCGATCCATGGCACGTGGTCTCGGCTGGACGGGGAGAAGAGCGCGCTGGGCTACCCCACCACGGACGAGACGGCGACGGCCGACGGCGTCGGGCGGTTCAACCACTTCCAGCGGGGGTCGGTGTTCTGGACACCGAAGAGCGGCGCGCACGAGGTGCGCGGGCCCATCGGCTGGCTGTGGGCGCAACTGGGCCACGAGCGCAGCCCGCTGGGCTACCCGATCACCGACCAGGAGGAGACCGAGCACCGGCACAGCCAGTTCGGCGTGTTCCAGAACGGCATCGTCTACGCCGACACCGTGCGCGGGCCCTACGAGGTGCTCGGCAAGCCCTTCCAGAACCCACGGCATGACCATGCGTGGGAGGTGCATGACCGGCCGGACTTCCCGCCGCCGGACCCGGCGCGGGCGGGTGAGTGGACCGTCGCGGAGTACGACGCCGGCATCAGCGGCCTGCACGCGGCTCTGCTGCCCACCGGGACGCGCGGCTCGATCTGGTACCTGGCCTACCACGACGAGGAGGGCCACGGTCACCACGACCCGCAGCCGGCCGCGGACGGCGAGAGCCGGGTGCTCGACCTGGACCGGAGGACGGCGTCCACGCCCGCTTACCACGGCCCGCACGGCCACCTGCCGAACCTCTTCTGCGGCGGGCACGCGTTCCTCGGGGACGGCCGCCTGCTCATGGTCGGCAGCGACCGCGGGAACGCGGAACGCATGCGGATGCTGCACACGTTCACCCCAGGCGGTCCCGGCGGCGGCACCTGGCGGCACGTGGGCTCCATGGCCGCCGGCCGCTGGTACCCGACAGCGGTCACCCTCCCGGACGGTCGCGTGCTCATGATCGCCGGCGCCAAGATGGCACCCGAGGGGTTCGCCAACACCACCTTCGAGGTGTTCGACCCGGCGACGGGCACCGTCGGGCCCGCGATGCCCGCCCCCGCACTCGAGGTCTTCGGCGGCGCGGTCACCTATCCCTTCGTGTTCGTGCTGCCCGACCGGAGGCTCCTGGTGCACGGCGGGTGGCGCACCCGCTTCCTCCACCTGCAGACCGCAGGCTTCGACCCGGCGGTGCTGGAGACGGTCCCGCGTCCGGGGCGCAACAGCCGGACCTACGGGCTCGAGGGCACCAGCGTCCTGCTCCCGCTGCGACCGGACTCGAACCCGCCCCACCGGGCACGGGTGCTGGTGATCGGCGGCGGGGGCGCCGACCCGGTCGGCGTCCGGACGCCGGCCACGGCGACCTGCGAGCTGCTCGACCTCGGGGAGCACTCGCCGGCCTGGCGTGCGACCGCCCCGCTCGCCCACCCGCGGGTGATGCCCGACGCCGTGCTGCTGCCCGACGAGACCGTGCTGGTCATGAGCGGCAGCAGCCGCGGCTTCGCCGACAACGGGGCGAACGCGGTCTACGAGGCCGAGCTGTTCGACCCGCGAACCGAGACCTGGACGCCGATGGCGCCGACCTCGGTACCGCGGCTCTACCACTCGACCGCGCTGCTGCTGCCCGATGCGACCGTCATGACCTCGGGGACGGACGCGTTGTGGAACCCCGAGACCGTCCACGAGGCGGAGCTGCGCCTGGAGGTCTTCCGCCCGCCGTACCTCTGCACCGGCCGCGACCGACCGGTCATCGAGCACGCGCCGCGGGACATGGGATACGGCACCAGCTGGACCCTGCAGACGCCGGACCCGGCGTCGATCACGTCGGTCGCGCTGATGCGCAACGGTGCGTGCACGCACTCGTTCAACAGCGATCAGCGCCACGTCGGGCTGGCCATCGTCGGGCACAGCGGATCCGACCTGACCGTGGCCGCGCCGCCGGACGGCTTTGTGGCCCCGCCGGGGTGGTACATGCTCTTCCTCCTGCGGAACGGCGTCCCGTCGGAGGCCAGGTTCGTGCACGTCGGCTGAGTCGCGCCCGCTCGGGCCGGTGCCGCCGGTCGCGACACCGGCCGGTGACCTCGTGCCTGGCCGGCGAGACGGCCCATTGGTGAGGAACGGGGCAGGGGTCGGACCGGTGGGCGCGCGGACGACGCTCGAGCTCGCACCGTTCCTCCGGAGGGTGACGACTCCGACCCCGACACCGCTATCGGCCGGCGGCTTTCACCGGGACGAATCGCCCTCCGACAGAGCGCGGCGTGGTCATCGCCACGTCCGGGGGAGAGGCTCGTCGAGGGAACGACGGACACCGGCCGGCCGGCGGTGCGCCGCAGCTTCGATGCTTCGGTGACGGCGCAGTGACGTCGCTCGACGAACCTGGGTTCTCGGTCAGGCGTGAGCAGTCACGAGAGGAACGGCCATGTCAGCGCCCATTCATGTGCCAAGGACCGCCAACGAGCACGCTGCATCGACTCCGACCACAGCGGCGAAGGCTTGGGCGGCGGCTTTGTTCAGCGCAGTCCTGGCGTTCCTCTCCTCGCTCCTCACGGCGCTGGGTGGCGCCGACACGGGCTTCGATTCCATCACTGCCGGTCAATGGCTCACGGCGGTGATCGCCGCTCTCGTTGCGTTCGGCGGTGCAGCCGGCCTCACCTACTACGTCCCGAACAAGCCCCGCTGAGCCGGCGCGGGTCCGGAGAGGACCCGGTCGGGCGGCGCCGACCGCTGCGAGGAGGCGTCTGCATGAGCCGGTGCAGTGTGTCAGCCTGGTCGTGACGATCCGGTGACGGCGCGGGCCGAGTCTGGCGACGACGGACGGAGGACTCCATGGCGAGCTTGATCGCGAGGGTCACCTCCAGCAGCGCTCGGTCTCCACTCACCCGACTGCTGACCGCGCCCCTCGGCCTGGACGTGTGGGAGGTCGGGCCCGACCACGTGGTGCTGCAGGCCGAGGAGGTCCAGGCCGACCGGCTGGAGGCGATGGGCTATCTCGTCGAGCAGCTCCAGATGACCGAGCCGTACGTGTCGGCCTTCGCGACCGAGGCCGCCGCGGCCGGGTACCACACCGTCGCGACCTTGGAGCAGGACCTGCGGCGCCTCGCCGACGGGCACCCGGAGATCGCGGAGCTGGTCGAGATAGGGCGCAGTGTCGAGGGGCGGCCGCTGTGGGCGCTGCGCATCGGGGAACGCCGGGGGAGTGCACGGAAGGTCGCCTTCTTCGGCTGCCACCATGCCCGGGAGTGGATCTCCGTCGAGGTCCCGTACCGGCTGGCCGAGCACCTGCTCGACAACTCGTCGTCGGAGCCGGTCCAGGGGTGGTTGCAGCAGGGCGAGGTCTGGGTGGCTCCCATGGTCAACCCCGACGGGCACGAGCACACGCGCACCACGGATCGGCTCTGGCGCAAAAACCGACGCCGGAACGAACGCGGCAGCATCGGTGTCGACCCCAACCGCAACTACGGCTACATGTGGGGCACGTTGGACGTCAGCACCTCCAGCCACGTCCCGTCGGACCAGACGTACGTCGGCCCCCGAGCCTTCTCCGAGCCGGAGGTGCGGGCGGTGCGCGACCTCGTCGCGCGGCAGCTCATAGGCGGTGTGCTCAGCTACCACAGCTACTCGCAGCTGGTCCTCTACCCCTGGGGCTACACGGACGACGCGATCGAGGACGAGGCCGACCTCAGCAGCATGCGGGGTCTGGCCGAGGACATCCAGGACCTGGTCAAGGGAGTGCACGGGACGACCTACGTCGCGCAACAGGCGTCCCAGCTGTACCCGACGGCAGGGGACACCACCGACTGGACCTACGGCGAGTACGACGTCCCGTCGCTCACGATCGAACTGCGCCCGGCCTCCGCCCTGGAAGGTGGGTTCATCCTGCCGGCGGACCAGATCGAGCCGTGTTGGGAGGAGAACCGACCTGCCGCACTCGAGTTCATCCGGCGCGTGTTGGCTCCGCCGCAGGGCTGATCGTCGCCGCCGCCCTGCTCGCGCCGCCGGTTCCTACGCCAGGATCCGGACGAGCGTGCGGGGGAGATCCAAGGAGTGGGCATGACCGAGGGTGACGAGAGGTGGATCGCCCGGCTCACGCCCCCGGCGGGACGGGACGTCGCAGCGCTCCTCGGCATGTCGCTCGCCGTGGACGTCTGGGAGCGCCACGTCGACTCCCTGGTCGTGGCGGCGTCCGCGGCTCAGCTCGCCGAGCTCGAGCGGCGGGGAATGGCCGAGGTCGACCGTTGGGCGACGCAGGGAGAGTACGAGGCACAGGTGAGGAACCGGGCGGCGACCGGGGACGGGGCTGAGCCCGGACCTGCCGGGGCAGCCAAGGGCGGAGAGCAGAGCGATGCGATTTGACCGTGTCGGGATCAAGGTGGCGGGCGCGCAGACCTGATCCGCAGTGGACGCGCTGCGCCGGGCTGTCGGTCGTCAGCGACCTCGAGGACGCCGCTGCCGAGCAGACCGCGTTGGCCGAGTTCCTCGAGTGGCTGGATCTCACCGTTGACGAGCAGTCCACGAGCGAGACTGAGCAGGTGCTCGGGCGCCTCGTGGCGCAGGTCGGCCGACGGGGCACGAGGGTGACGATCCCGTGACGGGCGACTGCGAATCTGCTGTAGTCGGGACCTCGGCGGTCGGACGACGGCGGGTCCCCGCACACGCCCGAGCGCGGCGAACGGCTGCACGGGACGGCAGAGTCCCTTCCCCTCGCCGGATGCCGCCCCGTCGGCTGAGCACCTCATGCACTGTCAGGAGCGAGGATGTGGCCGCAGAAGGATGACCGCTCGTGGACGAAGAGCCGCCCGCCCGGCGGCGGGCGGAGGCGATCCGGATGGGCGGTGGCCGTGGACGGCGACCGCAGTGCCGCCCTGCTCCTCCGGATTTGGCGAGACGACGGCGCTCGGTCCTTCCGCGGGCGGATGACCAGCATGGACACCTGGCCTATGAGCGCAGGTGAGGAACTGGCCACCGTAGGCCTGGCCGCGTCGCCGCGGGACGTGATGGATGCGGTTCGGGCATGGCTGGACGAGTTCCTCGGGGACGCACCCATGTCGATCGACGGCGACGATCGAGCCCCGGCGGTCCACGCCGACGGTGCCGGGAACTTTCGGGCCCACGACACCAACGGGTGCCCGAGCGGGGGGCCTGCTTCCTGCGCAACGCCTGCCCGATGCCTGCTCGGCTCGCCCACCGACGAGGCGACCGAGCAGTGACCTTCCCTGGCCGTGACGAGATGGTGACGGAACGGCCCCTAGCGTCAGGCCTTGGACGAGCGCGGAGGGTGGACGGGAACATGGGAGTCGTCATGTCCGTGGGGCCGCCGACAGCGGGTTCTCCGGACGCGCACTTAAGGCACGCTTTCGGGGTGCGTGAGCAGAAGCACCACCGAGTGGGACCGTGATGTGGCCGGCGACACACGGGCGGGCCTGCTCGAAACCATCCAAAACAGGCGGGGCGCCATCCAGGCCTATGTCCGTGAAAAGGAGCCCGTCAGCACCCGCCTGCTGACGATCAGCATCGTCAGCAGTGCGATGGCAGCAGCCCTGACGGCAGGGCCGGCATTCGGCGGCGAGAACTTCGCCGAGACCGTGCAGGCGGGGTTCTCCCTTGCTAAGCCGTCGGCGGTGTGGCGGGTCCTCTGCTTCGGGGCGGTCGTGGTCTCGGTGACCGCGGCGGTGTCGGCGCAGTTGACCAAGGAGCACGACCTGAGATCCCGGATAGGCGCCGCCGAGGCGGCCGGCGTGATGTTGGACGGGCTGCGCACCAGGCTCGAGTTCGGCCGGATGTCTATCCAGGACGCTGCGCAGGAGTACCAGGACATCATCGCCGGCATCCCCTTCGTGCACGAGCTGTCCGCCGACCACACGGGCGAGGCGCGGGCCGAAGAGGGGAGTGCGGTGCGCCGCCGGGCGCCCAACGGATGGAAGCTCGGGATCGCGGCGGTCCTGGCCGCGCTCCTCCTCCTGGCGGCCACCCTCGTCGGGTTCGTCATGGGCCTCGCGGACTCGTCGGCCGGCGGTCGTTCGACCAGCGCGACCCCTACGGTGTCGGGCAGCGCGACCCCGCCC